>JAHDQN010000001.1 GCA_018433775.1 Deltaproteobacteria bacterium | reverse complement strand
GCTTCAAAGGCTTTATCAAAGAGGTCGTGATCGAAAGGAAAAAACGCGCATGACTATCTCCTTCATCATCATCGGCACCGCCGCCTTCGCTGCCATCATACTCCGCTTCGCCTCCAAAAAAATCGCCCAAACCTCACCGGCCAACAGCAGATAGGGGGTTCCGTCTTCTCTGCAGGGGCCTTTCCCGGCTTCTGCCTGCTGAAACCTCCCCTCTTTCGCCCCTCCTTGTTCATTGACTGATCACCAAGTCGCAACCGGCCGCCGGCCATACCGTTGAAGGAAGGGCCCGCCTGCACACAGCGTCCTAGCCGCCACACCTTCCGGATATCTCTGCCCACTGGTGCTCGATCACGGCGAGACGGTTGATCTGATTGGTCCCCTCATAGATCTGGGTGAGGCGGGAATCCCGCCAGAGGCTCTCGGCCCCGTGGTTTTCCAGGTATCCGTAGTCGCCCATGATCTCCATGGCCCTTGTGCACACCTCGAACGAGATGTCCGAGGCAGCCACCTTGGCCGCAGCAGACGCCGACTGGTAGCACCGGAACTGGCTGCAGCTGTGCCAGATCAGTGCCCGTGCCGACCAGAGCTTGACGATCATGTCGGCGAGCTCGATCTGGACATCCTGGTAATCGATGAGCCGCTTCCCGCCGAGCACGGTGCTCCGGCAGAACTCCAGGGCGCGCTCGAAGGCGCCCCGGGCATGGCCGAGGGCCATGGCCCCAACCACGGGCCGGGAATAGTTGAGGACATTGCGGTTGTTGGCCCATCCGCTCCTCAAACGTCCCACGACGTTTCTCTGCGGCACCCGCACGTCATCGAGGATCAGCTCTGACGCATCGGCCGCCCGCTGGCCCAGCTTGTGCTCCTGCCTGCCGATGGAGTATCCCTCCATTCCCTTTTCAATGAGAAAGCAGGTCCAGGACTCCAGGCCTTCGCCCTGGAGCTTCGCAAACAGGGTCACCTTGTCTGCAATGGCTCCGTCAGATATGAAGCACTTCCGGCCGTTGATCACGAAACCCCCGTCGACCTGCCGCGCCGTCGTGACCAGCCTGGCCTCAGCCCCTCCTTCGGTTTCCTCCACATCCGAGCCGGCCCCCGGTTCGGTGATGGCAAAGGCCATGATCTCGGGCCTTCCCCGCAGTGTCCTTGCATACAGCGGCAGCAGGTGGCGAAGGATCGTCGGCACGTGCCCGCTCATGAGCAGAGGCGCGCACCCCAGGTGATGGGCCATTAGCAGCAGGGCGATTCCCCCGGATTCCACCGCGAATTCCTCCGCCACCACGGCCACCTGGAAGGAGGCCGACTTGAGGAAGTAGCTGCCGGGAAAGGCGGTCCCCAGTGGCAGGGCGAGCAGAAGGGTCTGAAACCCCTTGCGGGCCGCCTGCGAGACAATGGGCCCGGGGTCGTATTCGCGTGGCTGTGAGTCGGCCCGGAGAGCGTCGGGTCTGATGTATCTGCGGGCAAAATCCCTGGCCCGCCTTCTCCAGATCCGGGCACCCGCGGGCAATAGCCTGGTATCGTGGTCCCAGATGGTCATCTCCCGGTTGTCCACGAGCAGCTTCCCGAAGAAATCGAGATGTTTCGACGCATTCCCGGGGCGCAGGGCATCCATCCTTGCCTGCAGATCGAGCGCTTCGGGCTTCATCGGATATCCTCCCTTCCCGCATCGGAGATAAAGGTCTCCAGATAATTCCGCGAGCCTGCCGCGGTCTTGAGCACGACTGCATCGCGCAGCCTCTTTTCCATGCCGTAGTCCTCCATATACCCATAGCCCCCGAAAACCTGCAGGGCATCGGTGACAGCGGAGAATGCCCAGTCTGTCGTCATGAGCTTGGCAATGGCACACCGGCGCAGGAAATCAGTGTTTCCGCAAGCAAAGCCGGCTGTCTGGAGAAGAAGCGCCAAGGCGGCCTCGACCCTGGCCTCAGACAGGGCCAGAAGCTTCCTGACCGCCGGGTGCTCCCCTATCATGGCTCCTCCCTGGTAGCGGGTGGCCGCATACTCGCGCGCCGCTTTCAGGGCTCCCGAGGCGTTCCCTGCGGCCATAGCCGAGATGCCGAGCCAATGGAGGCACACCGCCTGTCCCATCAGGGGAAAGGCGTCACGGCTTGAGAGATGGTGTTCAGAAGCAACCTTCACCTCATTCAAGACAAGGTGACTGAGCCCGCAGGCCCGTATGCCCGTCCTCCCGCCGACGTCCCGGACCTCGAGTCCTGTTGCGCCGGCAGGAACCAGCAGGCATCCAAGCTTCTCACCTCCCTGGTTTCCCGCGATCCTGCAGAAAACCAGGAAGGCGTCCGGCCCTTCCATACCATAGACAAAGGACTTGCTCCCGGTGATCACCCATCCAGTCTTTGCGGAGAGGGCACGGGTGCCGATGCCCTCATCGGGTCCGCCGCCCTTCCCGAGGAGGGTCCGGTAACCCGGAAGAGCGTGCCCTTCCTGGAGCGCGATCGCCACCCGTGCCGGAGGATCGGGAAGGCCGCCCTTCGATGAGGTGATGACGCGCGAGGCAAGACCCTGCACATGGAGATTCATGGCGATTCCCGCGCATGCCTCGGCCACGGCCCACAGGAGCGTGGCCGAGATCCTCACCCCCGTTGGGTTGTCTGCAGAGGTTCCCCAGATGCCGTATTCGAAGCCCGGCATCCCGGAGCAGGGCGATGCCGCGAGCCCCACCTCGAAGGCTGTGTCCAGGATGGATGGCACCATGTCGAGGTTGCCGTCAGGAGCGTCGCCTCCGAACATGGGCTGCACGGATTTCCGGACAAACGACCGGGTGAGCTCCACAAACTCTTGCTCCCCTTCCCGGGCATACAGAGAAAGATCCATAGAAACCTCCCCGTTTCACATCCCTTAAAAAGGCATTTGACGAAAAACACCACCCATCCCCTTGGCTAAACCGTTCCGCAAAGCAGGCCCGGCCCGTTTTTAAGGCAGAGATGCGTGGAGCTCCATTCGTCCTTGTAATCATCACATGTTATTTTATAATATTATCATACAGTCATGCATTATCAAAGAGGAGGATTCAATGAGGGATGAACAAAAGCACGATTTCTTTGCCGGTGTGGAACAGGTCGATGTGTGGGCCGCCGGGCAGAAGGTCAAGCTGCCCATCTTCTATCGTGACGCCAGGGCGTTTCTGGCCGTGTTCCCGGCCAATCTCCTTGCCCTGAAAAAGCTGCTTCCCGACCCCCGGTTCACGCCCGCACAGATCTTCCCGGGTGTGGGGGCCGTGGGCCTGGCATGCTTCGAGTACCATGACACCGACGTGGGGCCCTACAACGAGTTCGCCTTCACCGTGGTGCTCAACAACCCCCACATCATGCCCCTGCCGGGCTACAACCTCCTGCGTCAGCTCATCCAGTTCAACTTCTATCCCTATATCTTCCACCTTCCCGTGACCACCGAGGCGGCCCTGAGGTGGGGAATCGATTTTTCGGGCTTTCCGAAGTTCCTGGCGTCCATCGATTTCACGGACTCGGACGACCGGCTGAGCTGCGAGCTCAAGGAAGGCGACGAGCTGATCTGCCGCCTCAGGGGCCGGAAGATCCCCACCCCCATGAACAAGGTGATGAAATTCCTCATCCGGCTCTACCAGTTCAGGCAGCCCCAGTTCACGGAGTTCAAGATGAATGCCCGCAGGCTCGGCATGTCACTGAACCCGAAAGACGTCGAGCTCGAGATCGGCGGCGTGCACCCCGTGGCCCGGGAGCTCTCGCGCATTCTGCTCGTGAGGCGGCCGGTGACGTACTTTTTCCTGCCGAGCGTCCAGTTCATCCTCTACGGCCCGGAAAACCTCTCCTTCCCGCTCGTCAACTACCTCTTCCAGCAGGGAATGCATATCCCCCTGGACCACCTGAGAGAAAAGCAGGAGAAGAAGGCAAAGGAAAAAGAGAAGGAAAAAGAGAAGGAAAAAAAGGCGGCAAAGAAAAAATGAGCACCCGTGACGATCGCTCTTTCCAGGCGGGCCAGGATCCAGGGCACCGGCCCGGCTGAGCTGTCATTGGATGGAAGCCGGCCTGGAACTGCTCTCAACAGGAGAGTTCCTCCCTGGACCCTCAAAAAGGCTGACCTGCCCTTTCAGATCCCGGGGGCCAGGGAGGGAAGCGACTCGTCTCACAGAACCATCTCGATGAGGCAGGGGCCTTTTTCGCCCAGCGCCCGGGAAAGCTCCCTTGCCAGGTCCTCCGCGGTGCACACCGATACCGAGGGTATGCCCATGGCCTCCCCCGCCTTCACCCAGTCCACCCCGGACAGGTCCGAGAGCCTCGTGGCCGCAGGCCCGGGCTGGAACACCCCCAGCCTCGTGAGCTCGAGCCTGAGGATATCGTAGCTGCGGTTGGAGCAGATGAGCGTGATCACATTCAGCAGCTCCCGCGCCTGGGTCCACAGGGCCTGCATGGTATACAGCGCGGCTCCGTCCGCCTGGAAGCTGATCACCTGCCTGTCCGGGCAGGCGATGGCCGCACCCGCGGCGCAGGGCGGCCCCTGCCCCAAGGACCCCCCGGTCAGCGTGAGGAGGGTGAACGGCCGTGAGCCGGCGGTCAGCGGGTGATACAGCAGGCTGTTCGTGATCGCCTCTTCCACCACGATGCACCCCTCGGGCTGGAGCGTTGCCAGGATCGCGCAAATCTTGTCCCCGCTGAGCGGGCCCGAGGGCAGATCCATGCGCACCGGCCGGGCCAGGGAGTCCTCCGGGACTGAAGACGGCGCCTTGAGCTCTCCTGCCAGGGCCTCCAGAACCTCGCCGGCGTCCTGTCCATCCTCTGTGAGCATGAGGGTCTCGCTGCTTTCGTCCACGAGTTGAGCGGGCACGTTCTGGTAGCCGAAAAAGGAAACCGGCCTCACCGCACCCGCGAAGACCAGCAGGTCGTACCGGGAGAGCTGGTCCATGGCCATCTCCGGCAGGTACTGAATCCTGGGCACATCGGGCAAACCCGCCCCCCGCTCCATGCGGGCGGGGAAGGTCTCGGCCAGCAGGTCGCACCCTGAGGCCGCCCTGATCCGGGCCGCCGTCAGAAGCCCTTCTCTCTGCAAGGCCCTGCCCCCGAGCACGAGCACGGGCCGCTTCGCCTTCATGAGCCTTGCGGCCGCCCTCTCGATCGTCCCGGCATCCACAGGTGCGCACGCGGGAGAACCGGCATCTGCGCGACCTTCGTGCGTCTCTTCCAGCTGGAGATCGTAGGGGAGGATCAGGGTTGATATCTGCCCCTGCCCGGCCAGGGAGACGGCTTCCGTCACGTCCCGGACAATGTCGCCTGATCGCACCGTTGTTCTCTGCCAGCCGGAGAAGGTCCCGGCCAGGGCCTCGATGTCCATGGCAAGCGGGGGATCGTACCCCCGGTGCCAGGTGGCGTGCTCGCCAACAACCACGAACATGGGCGTTCGGGCCCTGCGCGCATTGTGGAGGTTGGCTATGCCGTTTGCCAGCCCCGGCCCCAGGTGCAGGAGCACCATGGCGGGCCTTCCGGCCATGCGTCCGAACCCGTCGGCCGCGCCCGTGCACACCCCTTCGAACACACCCAAAACCGGCCTGATCCCCTCGATGGCATCCATGGCCGCCACCAGGGGCATCTCGGTGGTGCCGGGGTTGGCAAAGCACACATCGACACCGAGCTGCACCGCCGTCTTGACCAGAATATGGGCTCCCTTCATTCCGTGCTCCTCCATCCCGCAGGCGTGACGACCGTGTCGTTCACGACATACAGCGGCTCCAGACCTTTGAGCACCCGGGCGATATTGCCCGCCGCCATGGTGATGATCCTGCCTGCCGCCTCGGTGGACACCCCGGCCACGTGGGGCGAGAGCAGGAGATTGTTCCCGGCTGCTTCCAGCAAAGGGTTCTCCGCGGTGACCGGCTCGCGGGAGAATACGTCTACCGCGGCCCCGGCGATCCGTCCCTCCTTGAGGGCACGGGCCAGGGCGTCCTCGTCAACAAGCTCCCCGCGGGCCACGTTGATGAGATACGCACTCGGCTTCATACGCCCGAGCTCCTCATCACCGATCATGTGCAGGGTGGTCGCGGTCAGGGGCGCGTGCAGGCTCACGATGTCCGATGCTCCCAGAAGGTCGCTGAGCGGGGCATAGGACACCCCATACTCGTCCTCCTCCTCTGCGGAAGGCCTGACGACATCATGATAGAGCACCCGGGCCGGTGCAAAGGGCCTCAGCCGCAGGCTCACGGCCCGCCCGATCCTGCCGAAACCGATGAGGCCCCAGGTCTTTCCGGCGAGTTCTGCGGGATTGAGCGACAACTGCTCCCACCTGCCTTCCCGCATGCCCTGGTCGGCAGCGGACAGTTTTCTCAGCAGGCTCAGGCCGCAGGCCAGGGTGTGCTCGGCAACGCTAGCGGTGTTGGCGCCGGGCGTGTTGGCGACCGGTATCCGGCGCTCGGCGCACGCATCGACGTCGATATGCTGATAGCCCACGCTCGGCTGCTGGATGAGCTTGAGCGAGAGCGCCCTGTCGAGGACATCGGACGATATCGGGCACTGGAAGGTGTAGTCGCCCATGACCACGTCGGCGCGCGAGAAGGCGTCCGAGAGCTCCTCGCGGCTCATCCCGCCGCCTGAGACCACATCGAAGTCCGGCAGACCGGGTGTCTGCATGATCAGCGCCCTGACCAGCTCCGCGGGAAGCGGAGCCAGAGACAGCACCACGGGTTTCATACGGTTTCCTCCTCTCTGTAGACAACAGAATACCGTCGATGACCGGGAAAAACCAGTGCCTTTCTCTCACGAATCGACAAAGCCGCTTCAGGAACCCCCCGCCCTGCTGATGGCGTCCTGCACGGATTCAGCCTGCCCCGGTTTCCGGGGAAAGGCCAGATAGGGCACGATAATACTGTTCTTCTCGCCGAAGGTGCCGTCGTAGGTCACGTTGACCACCGGCACCCCGGTGAGGCGCTCGATCCTGCCGGCCATTGCCTCGGTCACCAGCCCGGCGCAGCAGAACGCGGGGTTGGCCTGGATGAAGAGCGACACGTCCGGGTAGTACTTCTTGATGTAATAGGTCTTGAGGATGTTGTCCATGGTCTCCCCGCTGTGCTCGCTCCTGATGCGGTAGGGAGCCAGGATATGCTCGACCGGATCGTTGAACTCGTGGTCGGGCTCGCAGAGCACCTGCTGAAAATGCCGGTAATACTTCTTTTCCAGTGCAGAGAGCGCCGTGAGCACGGCCCGGCAGGAAAAACTCCGCATGTATTTGCCCTCGTTGAACCATTTTTTGAAATAAGGGCGGGACACCATTTTGGCATAGCTGCTGTACGGGGTGGTGATCACCTCTCCCCCGCAGGCTTCGACAAACGGGATAAGGCCCTGGTTCATGGCGTCGTTATCCCGCACGTACAGGTCTCCGAAGATAGCCACGCGGGGCCGGGGCTCGGACCGCAAAGATACTGCCCCGAGACGGTCGACCACTGCCTTGAGGGCATCTTCGCGGGAAGACGAGCCCTCGAATGCATCGACGAACAGCTTGAGCCCGTCCTCGATTACCTCGTCCACGCTGCCCGCATGTATTTCATACGGCCGCAGCCTGCAGGCGGCCCTCCTGAGCATGCCCCCGAACATGAAGGCGAAGTATGCGTTCACCCCGGCCTTGAGCGAAACGTCCAGAAACGATATGTCCCCCCGGTAGACTCGGGCCCTGCTCATGGCCGGGCCGCTCCTGTTCAGGATGTTTTTGATGTGATGGGGGATCACCTTCAGGTTGCAGGGGATTTCCCCGTTTCCGATCCACAGCACGCACCGGGCCGGGTCCAGATCGTTCTGGGTGAGGTAATCCATGAACTCCTGCGCCATGATGTTGATGGGAATGCACTCCCCGGTGTTGTGCCTGAGGCTCCTCTGCAGCCCTGTCCCGGTCTGGTCCATGAGCCTGACGTCGAGCCCCTCCCTGCGCAGGGAAGCTGCCAGCAGGCTGCAGGAGAAACGGTCCCAGTCGGGAATGACGATGGTCTTGTCCTCGATCCTCTTCACCGGCGAGATGGACGGGAGTATGGCCGGGGGCATGGAGCGCCTGCGGGAGAAATGATTCGAGAACGACCTTAAACCCGCCTCGATCCTGGTCTCGTAGCCCACGTTCGAGTCGTGCTCGTCAAGCTGGAGGATCAGGTAGGGCTTGTGGCGCGAGTTCATGAGGTTCTTGAAGTACTCTGCGGCAAAGGAGTCCGGTGAGCAGCGGAACGAGGTGACGAACACGGGGTATACTCCGTCCATCCCGGCCACAGCGTCGGCAGTGCGCAGGATGTCGGCTGCGTGCTTCCAGGGAAGATCGTCCAGCAGCTCTTTCAGGGATGGGTCGGTGATCTCATGCTCGGGGATCATGTCCTGAAAATAGACCGGCACGCCCTGGGAGGCGAAAATATCGATGATGCCCTTGTTCATGGCTGGGTCGAGCACGGTATAGGGCCTGCCCAGCAACACCACCTGTATGCCCCGGGCCTTTGCCCTCTCTTGCGTGCAGAGCTCGATCCGGGCCTTCCGGCATTGCCCGCGGCAGGCAATGGCACTGTCATAGGCGTGCGAGACCTCCCGATAGGAGATCCCCCTGCCCGTGATCTTCTTGAGCATGGTGAAGAGCTCGAACTTGGTGCGGAGGCTGCTGTAGAGGTAACGCACCAGGGGGGAGAGGACCCGGTGACCCTGATCTCCCGCCGCGGCGACGGCCAGGCTCGCCGCGTACTGGGTATAGTAGCAGTACTGCCTGCGGGCCGGGGTGTCCTGGGAGCGCTCCTCGAAATAGAACGGCGCGAACACATAGTCGCATTTGTCCATGAGATATGCGATGTGGCCGTGCAGGGCGGTCAGAGGGGCACAGAACTCGGCCCCTGCCAGATGCCGTCCCTCCTTGAGCGCACCGCGAAAGCCCCGGCTCGTGACGGTGTGGATGGAGAGCAGGTCGAAGAAATACTGCCAGAACTCCAGATCGTCGAACAGGTGGAGCGCTGCCGGGATACCGATGGTGATACCCCGCTCAGGGCGGCCCTGAAACGGATAGGCATGGGCTCTCTTGCGCTGCCTGAGCAGATCGAACCCCGAACGGTCCGGATCCGCCCGCTTCCCGGTCTCGTAGTCCCTGCCGCACAGGAACCCGCAGGCGACGCTCCTGCCGTCGATATCTGCCACCGTGATCTTGCAGCAGTTCGCACAGAGCGTGCACACCTCGGTGCGAACGGGGATACGGCACCGGTACAGGCCGAGCCCGGCAAAGGATGTCTGCTCGACTCCCTTTTCGGCCACCATGAGGGCCACGCCCATGGCGCCTGTCAGATGGCAGAACTTCGAGACCATGACGGGCCTGCCCAGCCGGTGCTCGAATGCCGCCACCAGTGCCGCGTTTTTCGCGGTGGCGCCCTGGAACAGGATGGTCCGGCCGATCATGCCCTCAACCGCCACCTTGGTGAGGTAGTTCTCGCACACCGAGTGCAGGGCCGAGGCCAGAACCTCGTCGGGCGAATACCCCTCCGAGAGGCAGTAGTTCATGTCCCGCTCCATGAACACGGTGCACCGGTCGCTCGCGAGAGGGGCCTTCACGCCCAGGGTGCGATCCGCATACTCGTCGAGCGGGCAGCTCATCTTCCGTGCCTGCTCCTCGATGAAGCTGCCCGTTCCTGCCGCGCAGACCGTGTTCATGATCGAGAAGTTCACCTGTCCGTGTTTCAGCGTGGTGAACTTGGAATCCTGGCCGCCGATCTCGATGATGGTGTCGACCTCGGGATTCAGATCACAGGCGGCCCGTGCATGGGCGGATATCTCATCGACCACCATATCGGCGCCGATGATCCCGCCGATCAGCTTCCTGCCCGAGCCCGTGGTCCCGCTGCCGAGAATGACGGGCGAGAATCCGTATCGGGCCTCGAAATCGTCGATGGCCTCGAGCACCGCGCACACCGCATCCACGGGCCTGCCCGCGGTCCTGGTGTACAGGCCCGCCAGCACGGTCCCTGACCCCTCCATGAGGACCGCCTTGGTGCTGGTGGAGCCGATATCGATTCCGAGATAAACCCCGGCGGCACGTCCACCGGAAAGGTCTTCATATATGTCCACCTCCACCGTGTCCGGAACGCTTCTCGTGCGCACCCGGTAATCGCAGCGCTCATGTGCCGAGAAGTCGGGATATGACGAACCGGTGAGGCCAAGGGCGTCAAAGGCGTATGCCCGCGAGCCGTCCCTGGAGAGAATGACGTCTCCGGGCCGGGTAAACGTCTCGCCCGGCTCTCCGGTTTTTTCCCGCAGCCTGACGGCCGCTCCCAGGGCGCCGTAGACATGCGAATACCCGTCCACCACCAGCTCTTTCCCCACCAGATCGCTGATATGCCTTTCCACTGCCCTGTTCCTCGACACACCTCCGCAGAAGACGACCGGATCGCCTGCATCCGCGCCCGCGAACAGGGTGTCCGCAATGTTTCTGGCAAGCCCCTGGCACAGGCCGTCGCAGATCTCCGGCAGCGAATATCCCTCTTGCTGCGCGTGGATGATATCGGTCTTGGCGAATACGGCGCAGCGGGATGCAATCTTGGGAATGGGGCCGTGGTTTTCCAGGGCCATCCGGCTCAGCTCCGAAGTGCCCTCCAGGCTCAGCCTCACGGCCTGCTGGTCGAGGAAGCTCCCGGTCCCGGCCGCGCACGAGGTATTCGTCCTGCTTGAGAGATAGTTGCCCTGGCCGTCGAAGAAAATAAGCGAGAACTTCTCCGCACCCACCTGGAGGACGGAGCGCGCCTCCGGATGCAGATACCGCGCCGCAGCGACGACGGCCACCTGGTTGTCCACCCGTTCGCTGAAACGGACCGAGGGCGGGGTCGATGAGGTTACCGCGACGAGAAACCCTGCCTGCGGATCGATCGATCCGAGCATTTCGGCAAGGGTTTCCCGAATCCTCCCCCGATGAATGCGATAATCAATGCCGGCAATACTCCCTTCAGGACCGAGCACTGCCAGACCCACGGACACAGAGCCCACATCGATGCCGATGATGGTCTTTTTCATTGCTTTTCCTCCACATTCCCCGTTTTCAAACAGCCATGCCGGACAAAGGCCGTACCCGGCCTTTCTCCGTGGTCCGGGACATGACAATCTTTTTTTTACATTTCTTTTACATTCAGTATACCAGGCTCCCGGAAATAATCAAGCAGGGTCATGGGCATCGTTCCAGGTCTGGTTCGAGAGGTGCCGCAGGGTACAGGGGAAAAGGCTGTGTTGCGGAGTATGTGAGGCACCCGGTTTCGAGGA
Source organism: Deltaproteobacteria bacterium (assembly GCA_018433775.1). GTDB lineage: Bacteria > Desulfobacterota > Desulfomonilia > UBA1062 > UBA1062 > Phosphitivorax. Next base: position 69,323 of record JAHDQN010000001.1, on the reverse strand, counting down.
TAAAAGGATCCCTATAGTTTCATGCGGTCTTAAGGAACACCAATCAATAAAATTGGCAGAAAAAAACCATGGCTCCCCGGTGAGAAAAAATCTTGTTATAATGAAACCATGAATGTCATGGTCGAGATCGAGCAGAGGGTATCCGGGGTCAGGGACGAGATGATCCGGCTCAGGCGTGATTTTCACCGGCATCCCGAGCCGGGCTTTCGCGAGAGCCGTACAGCGGGCATCATCGCGGACTATCTGTGCAACCTGGGCATGGAGGTGCGGGAGGGTGTCGGCAGAACCGGTGTGGTGGGCGTGCTCCGGGGAAATGCCCCGGGCAGGACCCTGATGCTCAGGGCGGACATGGACGCCCTGCCCATCCAGGAAAAGTCCTCATCACCCTACCGTTCGACAAACCCCGGAGTTATGCACGCATGCGGACACGATGGGCACATGGCTATCCTCCTGGGCGCGGCTTCCATCCTCTCCGGCATGAGGAAGCGCCTGAGCGGGCAGATAAAATTCGTGTTCCAGCCCGCTGAAGAGGGGGCCGGCGGAGCGAAGGAGATGATCAAGGACGGTGTCCTGGAAGACCCCGGGGTGGATGCCGCCTTCGGGCTCCACCTCATCACCGCCCTTCCCTGCGGAACCATCGGCTGGGGCAAGGGCACGATCATGGCCGCCATGGACTCGTTTGTCCTGAAGGTCACCGGCAGAAGCGGGCATTCATCCATGCCCGATGCCGGTGTGGACGCCATCAGGGCAAGCGCACGCATCATCGGAGATCTCCATGCGCTGAACACGGTAAACAGCGAGTCGGGCGCCTCATCGCTGATCAACATCGGCACCATCAGAGGGGGCGAGGCCGCCAATGTCATTGCCGAGGAGGTGGAGCTCACCGGAACCGTGCGGACCCTGAGCCCGGAAGAGAGGGTCTCCATGCAGGACGCAATGCGCAGGATCGTGGGCAGGGTCACCGGTGATTTCGGGGCGGGCTTTGACCTGGACTACCGGGAGGGATACCCCCCGGTGGTCAACGACGGGGAAATGACCGACCTCCTCTGCCGGGTGGCCGGCGACGTGCCCGGGGTCGACGGGCTTCTGGAGCTGCCGCCGCTTATGGCGAGCGAAGACATGGCGTTTTATCTTCAGGAAGTGCCCGGATGCTTCTTCTTTCTGGGGGCGGGCAATGCGGAAAAGGGGCTCATCAGACCCCTGCACAGCTCTGAGTTCGATTTCGACGAGTCCGCCCTGGCCGTAGGCGCGAACCTGTTTGCCGGGCTGGCCGCAAGTCTCCCGGGCATGGAGTGAGGAGAGATCCGGCTCATCGTCCTGAAGGTCCGCATGAAAAAAAGCACCGGGAAGAAGCTCTCACGAAAGGCCTGCAGGAGCGCTGCCCTCAAGAAAAGGAAACCTGCGTCATCCCCTGTCCACCGGATACCGGCAGCCCTCAGGCAGGGTACCCGGCCGGCATGATCAGCAGCGGCTCGTGCGTTGCCGGGATATCCATGACCTTCACCACCTCGTCGTCCATGAACGCGCCCACGATCCCGGCCGCCAACCCTGATGCACGGGCCTGGAGAAAGATGTTTTCCGCCACGTGCCCTGCCTCGATCATGGCGTAGCGCACACCCCTCTGGCCGTACTTGCCGGTCACCCGCTCGTACTCGGAGCAGATTACGAGCACGACCGGGGCGTTCGCCATCCACATCTGGGAGAGCGACGCCCTGCCGAGGTCCTGCCTGATATCCCTCCCGCTGATCCGGTCGACGCCGTGGATTGCAGGCCGGTATTGATGGATCCCCGGCTCAAGCCCCTCCACCGTATCCCGGCCGGAGACCGCATAGATCTCGGTGGGATAGAGCGCTCCTGCCGATGGGACCGACCTCAGGCCCCCGCTGTCTTCTGTAATGCCCTGCGCGGCCCAGAGCAGCTGTGACAGATGAACAAGGCCCACCGCCTCCGCGGAAAACGACCTGAAGGACCTGCGGCTCTGGATGGCCTGTTCCACGGAGATATCGCCCTTTGTTTTCGGGTTCGGCAGTATCATGCCCTTCGCGTCTCGTCAGACGGCACGACACCTGTCGCGCCGTACGCCCCAGACCAGGATCTCCGGCAGGGTTATCTCCGGCAATTCCCATCGAGGACAGATCCCGGAGTACAACCAATCCCCCCCGCAGGGCCTTTGCCGCCTGCGCCTGCATACCGCGGGCCTGCCGCCCGCTTGAGCAGCGCCCCGCGGGACCCCGGCTTACCGGGGTCCAGGTAACGGGTCACTGCTCTTTTCCCGAATCGCCGTTTGCGAAGCTCATCCATTTCTCGGACAGATCCTTGAGTTGCGCGTCCACGAGCTGATTGATCGTCCCTTTCCCAAAGCTGCCGTCCGCCTGCCTTTGGCCCGCCTTCCTGCCGGTGAGGATCTCGATGCCCTCGTCGATCGTGCTGACGCTCCATATCTTGAAGTCCCCTCTCTTCACCGCGTCCACCACCTCGTCCTTGAGCACGAGGTTCCTCACGTTGCTCGCCGGGATCATGACCCCCTGCTCGCCGTTGAAGCCCTTTTCCTTGCACACCCCGAAGAATCCCTCGATCTTTTCATTGACCCCGCCGATGGCCTGGACCTCGCCCTTCTGGTTGACCGAGCCGGTGACTGCGATGCCCTGCTTGATGGGCACCCCCGAAAGACCCGAGAGAAGCGCGTACAGCTCTGCGCACGAGGCCGAGTCGCCCTCAATGCCCGAGTAGCTCTGCTCGAACACGAGCCGTGCGGAGAGGCTCAAGGGCTTGTCCTGGGCATAGCGATGGGCGAGATATCCCGACAGGATGAGCACGGCCTTGGTATGGATCGGGCCGCCCAGCTTGGCCTCGCGCTCGATGTCGATAAGCCCTTCTCTCCCGAGCCCGATGCTCGCCGTGATCTTGTTCGGCCTGCCGAACATGATATCGCCCAGGTCGATGATGGAGAGGCCGTTGACCTGCCCCGGCTTTTCACCATCGATGTCGATCTTGATCGTGCCCAGGCTGATCATCTCCCGGAGCTTTTCCAGCAGGAGGCTCGAACGGGTGAAGCGCTGCTCGATGGCCTCTCTCACGTGCGACACACTCACCAAAGGGGCGTCCTCGGATGTGGCATAGAAACTTGCCTCGCGCACGACGTCCGAGATATCGCCGAAGCGCGTGGAGAGCTTTTGCTGATCGGAGGCGAGCCGGCTGCTATGCTCCACCACCTTGGCAATGGCGTCTTTGTCGAGATGCTTCAGATGTTCCTCGTTGCAGATGCTGCAGACAAACGATCCATAATGCTTCATGTTTTCTTCGCTTCGCTCCATCACGTTATCGAAGTCCGCCTTGACCTTGAACAGGTCCCGGAAGTCGGGGTCGAGCTCGAAGAGCCGGTAATAGAGCCACGGCTCGCCGATGAGCACAACCTTGACCCGCCAGGGGATGGGCTCGGGCATGAGCCACCGGGTGGTCATGTAACCCAGTCGCTCGGCCAGCTCTTCAATGGTGATCTCGCGATTGCGGATGGAGCGCTTCAGGCTCTCCCAGGAAAAATAATTCCTGAGCACGTCCTCGACCGGCAGGATCAGGTAGCCGCCGTTCGCCCGGTGGATCGAGCCGGCCCTGATCATGGTGAAGTCCGTGAACAGCGCGCCCAGCATGGCCTCTTTCTCGATCCTGCCGAAGAGATTGTAGTATGACGGATTGAGCTCCATGATGATGGGCACGCCTTTCAGATCCGTGTTGTCCACCACCACGTTCACCCGGTATTTCCGGAACCGGATGTCGTCTCTGGGGAGCAGGGGAAGCCCTGTCGGCATCCCCGGCGGCATGGCCTGCTTTTCCTCCTCAGAGCGGAACAGGGACAGGTTGTCCAGCATGTCGGTGCGCATGTCGTCGAGATAGCGCAGCACCTCCGGGATATCGTCGAAGTTCTCCTTCAGTTCTTCCAGGAGATTGTCCAGAGTGTATGACGCGATCTCGCGGTCGAGGCTGTCCACCATGTCCTGGGTCTGTCTCTCCATGGATATCATCTGGCGGCCGGTTTCCTTCATCCTCTCGTTGAGGGTTTTCTGCTTGCGCCTGATGGCGTTCTGCTCCTTTTTCTCCAGTGACCGGAACTCCTCCTCGGTGAGTGGCCGGTTATCCATCATGGGGATGGTCACCAGTCCCATGGGGGTGGGCTGGATGACAAACCCCTGCTTCTGTGCCCGCTCGTTGATTTTGGTGATCAGGTTTTCCTTGCGCTGCTGAATCTCCTTGATCGTATCGCCTCTCCTGGTTATGTATTCCTCGCTCTCAAACGCCTTTTTGATGTCTTCCCTCGCGGCGTCGACGAACCGGTCGACCTGCTTCTTGAACACCCTCCCCCGGCCCGCAGGCAGAGAGACGGCCCTGGGGCGGTAGCTCTCCTGAAAGTTGTTGACATAGCACCAGTCGGGAGGCGTTGGCTTGTCTTTCGCTATCTCTTCCAGATACCGTTTCACTGCGGTTTTTTTCCCCGTGCCCGGTGCTCCTGACACGTAGATGTTGAACCCCTTGTTCGAGATGTCCAGCCCAAACTGCAGTGCCTTGAGCGCCTTGGACTGGCCGATGATCGTTTGAAGGGGCGCAATGCCCGTGCTGTCCGCACACCCGAATATTCCCGGATCGCAGCTTGTCTTGAGTTTTTCCGGTGATAATGCTTCAACCATCTCTTCCTCCCTCCTTCATCCCGTTTTTTCCGCTGCCGGGCGCCGCCCTTTTTTAAGGAAAAGACAGGACCGGCCGCTCCGGACACAATCACCCGGGCATGAAAGAATCGACTCAAAAAAACGGGTTGATATAATAATAGAATATTGAATGTATCTTCAAAGGCAAGGCGACCTCACCAAGGCCCTTTACATCTCCCATGCCCGTGCTGTATGCCTTGTGAATTCGGGAATGAGGGCTTACCATGGATACCAGGATGTATGACTATCTCAAGGGATACCGGTTCTTCGCCCAGGTCGCGGACGGTATCGAGGACCTCGGCGCGCAGGAAATAGCCTCCCTGGGGACAAGCGAGGTGAAAACCACCTTCCGGGGGCTCTACTTCAATGCCGACAAGGCGGGCCTGTACCGCGTCAATTATCTCTCGCGGATCATCACGCGGGTGCTGGCCCCGCTCATCAGCTTCGACTGCCACGACACCAAGTATCTCTACAAGATGGCGCGCTGCGTCCCGTGGCCCGAGATCTTCGGCCTGGACAAGACCTTCATGGTGAACTCCAATGTCTCGCACAGCCGGATCACCCACTCCCAGTACGCCGCCCTGGTGCTGAAAGACGCCATCGTGGACACCTTCAACGAATGGTGCACCCGCAGGCCCAATGTGGAAAGGATCAAACCCGACGTGGTCTTCAACCTCCACATCGCCAACAACAAGGCCACCATCTATCTGGACACCTCCGGGGGCTCGCTGCACCGCAGAGGCTACCGAAAGCACGCCATGGACGCACCCATGCAGGAGACCCTCGCCGCAGCCATCATCCGGCTCAGCGGCTGGCAGGGCGAAACACCCCTGTACGACCCCATGTGCGGCTCCGGGACGCTCTTGTGCGAGGCACTGATGCGCTATTGCAGGGTACCGGCAGGATACCTGCGCACCGCCTTCGGCTTCGAGTTCCTCCCGGATTTCGACCGCGGCTTATGGACCAGGATCAGAAAGCAGGCCGACCGCGAGATCAGGGAGCTTCCCCCGGGCCTCATATCGGGCAGCGACTCGTCAGGCGAGTCGGTCGCCGCGGCCAGGGTCAACTCGGGCAGGCTTCCGGGCGGAAGAAACATCGTGCTCCACAAAAAACGTTTTCAGGACATCCCCGGGCTTCGGAACACGACCATCGTCACCAACCCGCCCTACGGCATACGCCTGAGCAGGAAACAGGACATGGCAGCGTTCATGAAGGAATTCGGAGACTTCCTCAAAAAGAAGTGCACCGGATCGAAGGCCTATATCTATTTCGGCGACCGCGGTCTCATCAAGTCGGTGGGGCTGCACACCTCCTGGAAGCGTGCTCTGAAAAACGGCCCCCTGGACGGCAGGCTCGTCGAGTACGAGCTGTACTGACAGGCTTCCGCCTTCCGCCGAAGCACTGTCCCCTCCGGCGCACGGCCGGACGGCGGCCCGCCCGTACCGGTAAACAGGGGCGTACATTCCGCCGCCGGCGCTTTCCCGCGTCGTCCGCGCCGCTTGAGCAAGGCGGCGAAGCCGGCAGGAAGATCGCGCCTCCCGGCCCTGCGAGGCACGGTCAGCCGTCATGCCATCCGGTGCCTTCCCGAAAGGAGCTTATTCGATGATCACGTCTGCGGCTGCTGTGATCTCGGATGGAATCGTAATGCCCGACGCCTTTTCCATCCGCTTGTTCACAATGAGCTTGATCTCCTTGTTCGTTGCCATCTCGATGGAGGAAGGCGGCGTGCCCTCGATGATCTTCATGGCTGCCAGGGCGCTCCATCGTCCCTGCTCCTCGGGAACGTTGGAGGCGCTCAGGAGGGCATAGGGCGCCACCCACTCATAGAGTGCACCGGTGGGGATCCGGGTGTTCTTCAGCACGAATTCCTCGGCCTGCGCATCGTCCCATCCCTTTATCCCGGCGTTGTTCCCCACGATAAACATGTCCACCTCGGACTGGAGCTGAAGGAAACGATCCTTCCATTCCGTAAAATCTTTTGCAAAATACGTCTTGATATCCAGCTGGAATATCTTCCGGTATACCTCCACCTCTTTCTGATCGGTGTATTCACTGGCGGAGAGATATCCTATTCTCCGGCCGCTGGTGATGGTATTCAGTTTCTCCAGGATCTGCCTGATACCCGATATCTCGATCATACCCGTGGTATTCTCATAGGGATATCCGTAGTTCGAGCAGTCCCAGTTCACCCCGCAGAACACGACCGGTATGGGGGAGTTCTTGTAGTAGGGTGCCACGATAAAGAGCGATGCATTGTCATCCGCGGCAATGACCACGTCCGGCTTGTATTTCTCTATCAGGGCCTTTGCCTCCAGGGCCTTGTTTTCCTTGAATTCGGTGGATGCGTTTCTCTTGGTGTCCATCCGGAAGATCTTGAGGTCTATCCCCCTGCCCTCGATGGTTTCCCGTATGCCTGAGGTGAGTCCGTCGCTCCAGGCATAACCCTCGTGATACGAATCGATGAAAAGAATTTTTTTCCCTTTGAGATCCTGGGCGAATACACAAGATGCGGCTAGCGTGATGCATACGGCACAGATAAAGCACCTCATTGACGTGATCATACGCTTCCTCCTTCAAGAATTTTACCCACCATTCAAACTCTTAGAAAATAATCCTCAAGGGAGCCCATGTCAACAGCCTCTGTTTTTGGCAGGTTATGCAGTGCATGAGAATGACGATACGAGCACGGTATCATAAGCCGGACATTCACGGCGCAGACACATAAAAGGGCCGGACAAATCGGGAAGGACCATCACGCCTGATTCCGTCATCGACCGGGAGAGCATGAGCTCGAACGCTCCACCGCATCAGTGATCGAATCCTCGTCCGGGTGTGCGTTCATATACTCCCTGCCTCCTGGATGCACTCGGGAGAGGTTCCGGGTTGCAAATCGACCGGCGGCCGTCTATGGAACCATGGCTGGGCCTTTTCGAGCTGGGCCGCGAGACTCAGGAGCGTTGCCTCGTCTCCGAAGCGGCCCGTGAACTGCACGCCGCAGGGCAGACCCTCTGCCGTCCAGTGAAGAGGCACCGACATGGCAGGGAGCCCGGCAATGTTCGCCACCGGGGTGAACGGGTTCTCGGCCATGCTCTCCACTGCCAGATCATCGATCACACTCTTCACGGACAGAAAATCGCCCCGGCTGAACTGGTCTACTACCTTCCCGAGCAGTTTTTCCAAGGGGTTTGCCCCTTTTTTCCCATACCTGGAAGGCCCAAAGGCACATGTCGGGGTGAGGAACAGATCGAATCTCTGGAAGAAAACCCCCATCTGGCGGGATATCGTATTCCACTGCCTTAAGGAACGCACGAGGTCGCTTGCGGAAAACACGTCGCCGAGCAGCTTGAACAACCAGACCGGATCCTGGAAATCAGATGCCGCGGGCTTTCTGCCCAGCACGGCTCTGGCCTCGGAGATGTCCGCCGAGGTCTCGGAAAAATGCACGGTGAAGAAGCTCTTCGCCATGGCCGGGCCATCGATGGAGGGCCATGCCTCCTCGACCCGGTGACCGAGCGACATCAGGAGCAGCGCGGCCTGCTCCACTGCCCGGACACATTCGGGATGAACCTCGGTGTCAAGCGGCGAGAACCGGGTGAATCCAATGTTCAGGATCCCGGGATCGCGCCCGATTTCCTCCAGATAGGGCCGCTCGGGTTCCGGGATGACATAGGGCGCGCCCAGGTCCGCGCCCTGTATGGCATCGAGCATGGCTGCGCTGTCGCGCACCGAGCGTGTGATGACGTGCTCCGCGTATGCGCCCTGCCAGATCTCTCCCTGGTGCGGGCCGGTGGGCGTGCGTCCCCGGGTGGGCTTCAGCCCGAACAGGCCGCAGCATGATGCAGGGATGCGGATCGACCCGCAGGCATCCCCGCCGGATGCCATGGGCACCATGCCGCTGCACACCGCTGCAGCCGAACCTCCGCCGGATCCTCCCGGCTCGCATGCAAGGTTCCACGGGTTGCGCGCAGGACCGGGAAACCGTGCACTATTGCAGACCGACAGGCATGAACCGGGGGTGTTGGTCTCGCCGAGGATCACCACTCCGGCGGCCTTCAACCGCCTGGTCAGCTCGCTCTCACATCTGGAGAGAAATTGTCCGCCGGCCGTGTCCATGGTGTTCAGAGGAACACCCGTATAGCTCGTGAGCAGGTCCCGGGTGAGGAAGGGCACCCCGGCAAAGGGGCCTTTCAGCCGGGTATCCCGGGCAGTCTTCCGGGCCGATTCAAAGGCATGGAGGATCACGGCATTGATTTTCGGGTTCATCCTCTCGATGCAGCCTATGGCCTCGTCACAGATTTCCCCCGGAGTGACGTGCCCGTTCCTGACGAGCTCGGCAAGCCCAAGCGCGTCATAGTGATCGTATTCGGGGAATGGTCCCATGCGTATCGAGTCCTCTGCTTAGTACTACAGTGGTAATCAGTCATGGGGTCAAAGTCATGGGGTCAGGTCTCAACATATGACACTCCCAGTGTCATATGTTGAGACCTGACCCCGATCTGACCCCGATCCTGTACCAAACTCCGCCACTGTAGTGTTAGAACAACCGGGCATCTGCGCGGGTGAGTGCATGAAGGATTTCAAAAAAACCGGGTACGCCTTTTCGTAAAAAAGGCGTACCCATTACCCGGATTGCGACCATCATAAGCTGGTGAGAGTACCGAGCTTCAGCTCTTCAATGCCGGCAATGCTGTTCACGATATTTTCCCTGAGCCGGATGTCGTACTGCGAGGTGATGGCGATCTGCTCCATGATGGGGGAGCCCCCGCCGTGATAGTTGCCGTAGTTCATGGGCCCGGCGAATCCCGAGCACGAGTAGTCGATGTAGAGCATCCAGAACTTGATCTGGTCCTCGATCGGGATGTCCGGGTTGCGCCTGAGGTATTTCTCCAGCAGGGGCTTGAGCTCGGGGTCCGTGAGGTCGCCCTCGTTGGGGAAGGTCGCGGGCAGGCCGCCCGCGATGCTGCAGAGCATCTCCTGCTCCTTGAACACCGCCTCGCCCGTGAGGCACCTTCCGACGTTTGCATAGATCGAGTTGGGGATGCAGCTTCCCGGGCCATAGGGCACCGAGCCCATTCCCGGTATGTACACCTCGGGCCTGCCCAGGGCTGAAGCCGTGTAGCCCGCTGCATAGCCCAGCTCGGTGATCTTGATGAACTCCGAAAGCATCTCCCGGACATGCGAGGTCTTCCGGATCCCGTTGTGCCGTGCGGCCAGCGACGCCATGCCGGTAAGGACATCGCCGATGGCGGGCTTGCAGCCCGAGTAGCTGTGCCGGTGGAACAGGGCGAACAGCAGGGCACACACGCCGCCGTGGTCGTTTTCGCCGCAGAGGAACACCCGCTCCCAGGGCACGAAGACATTGTCGAAGATGAGGTAGGAGTCTGTATATCCGCCCACAAATCCTTTTTTATAATGCCTGCGCCCCCGGAAGTTGTGGATGGACAGGACCTGCTTGACTCCCTCGTGGTCTGCCGGAACCGCGAAGGCCACGGCATACTCCTTCTCGTCCGGGCCGAGCGCCCGGGTGGGAATGACCATGATCTCGTCCGCAATGGATGCCTCGGATATGTGCAGCTTGCATCCCCTCACCACGATGCCGTCGCTCTTCTTTTCCACCACGTGCAGGTACATGTCCGGGTCCGCCTGCTGGATGGGCCTTTTCAGCCGCTCGCCCTTGACGTCGGTCTGGGCGCAGGCACCTACCAGGTCGCCGGCCTGGAAGTATTCGAGCCACTTCAGAAAATTCTTGTGGTATTCGGTGTGGCCGCCGTTGAGCCTGTCCGCCTCGAACGAGACGGCGTTGACGGCATTGACCGCATCGATGCCCATGCAGCGCTGGATGCAGAAACCCACCTTGCGGCACAGGGCGCGGGTCATGTTCTGCTTCTTATGGAGATCGTCCGGGTTCTGATGGATATGGCAGAAGCGGTTGATGGTCTGGCCGGTCAGGTGAGAGGTGGCGGTGCACAGATCCTTGAGCTCGGGATCTCTGACCGCGTCGAAGGTGGTCCCCATCACGTTGAGCGTGGGCTGCTGCAGCTCGTCGTCGCGGTCGATGCGCGACCCGTTGTAGTAAAGGTTCCTGCGCAGCTTGCGCAGCCCCTCGATATACTGCTCCCGTGTCCTCATACTGTGCCTCCTTCGCTCCCGGGCCTCAAGCCCGGCCGGTTCCTTCACCGCTTCAATGGTCATGTCTTTTTCTCCTCCGTGATACCGGTGTCTTCGACCGGCAGGATGTCCTGTCCGGCGATATGCAGATGGAGAGAGACATCTCCGGACTTTTTCCTGGCCCGTATGCCGTCGAGTATCAGATCGACCAGGGGGTCGACCCGGTCCATGAAACTGCCCGGTGTCCCCTGCAGATGCCTGCGCGTGAAGAGGTGCTCGATGGTCCCCAGGATCATTGCCCTCACCAGGTACGGGTCGGTGTCCTTCCTGAACGCACCTTCGTCGATGCCCTCCTGGATGCAGGAAAGCAGCACCTGCGCGGCCTCGCGGACCACCTCGAACGCCGGGGTCTTCAGGAAGTTGCGGTTGGTCTTGAGCTGGAGCATGATCAGGTTCGCGTATTCCGGGTTGTTCTCATAAGTGGTGACATACCCCTGCACGATGGTCCTGAGCTTTGACTCGGCACCCCGCAGAAAGGGCATGACGCCCCGGATCTCACGGATGGATCTCTCGGTGATCTCCTCGGGGATCACGAAAAGCAGGTCCTCTTTGGTCTTGAAATACTCGTACACCGTGGCATCGGAAACCCCTGCCGCCTTGCTGATCTCCGAGATGGTCGCATCCTGAAAGCCTTTTTCCGCAAAGATCTTCAGCGCGCTTTCGATGATCCGCTCTCTCCGCTGTTCCTTCGGGCTCGATCTCGCCATGTCTTTTCCTCCTTACCTCTTTGGTATTTTCCAAGTGGAAGGGTATCCACAGGCGAAAACGAAAAGCAATGCTCTGATTGCGAAGCATATTTTCATGGTCGATCTCTGTCTCATATGAGTTAAGTAGTCTCCTTCTTTGTTTTTGTCAAGTTTTAATTGACTTTGTCTTTCTTTTCGACTAGTTTTTATTTTGCTTGAGCCGGTTTATTGTTTTATTATCATAGTCGGTCTTTGTTATGATTGTTTTTTTCATAGTTATGGTCTGTTTTAAGGGTGAGGTGGAACAATCGGTGGATACGGATATTCCTCAGGAAGAATCCTTGGGGAGACAACGTGATGAACAAGGAGCACGAAATGGAGAAGGTGAGCTTTTCACTGAACGGAAAGCTGGCACTGATCACCGGAGCCAGCAGGGGAATCGGAGAGGCCGTGGCGGTCACCCTCGCGGATTACGGGGCTCAGTGCATTCTCGTGAGCAGAAAGGCGGAAGCACTGAAGAGCGTGGCTGAGAAGATCAGCGCACGGGGAGGAAAGGCCGAGGTGATGCCCTGTCACATGGGTGACCCGGGGCAGATAGAGCAGCTCTTCGATGACATACGGATGCTGTTCGGCAGACTCGACATCCTGGTCAACAACGCGGCCACCAATCCCTATTTCGGCGAGATGCTGGGCGCGGACGAAAAAATCTGGGACAAGACCTTTGACGTGAACCTGAAAGGGCCCTTCTTCATGATCAGTCATGCCGCGCGGCTCATGGCCGATGCAGGGGGCGGCTCCATCGTGAACGTGTCATCCGTCAACGGAGTCAGGCCGGCACCCTTTCAGGGCATCTATTCCATCACCAAGGCAGGGATGATCTCCATGACCAGGGCCTTCGCCAAGGAGCTCGCCGGCAAGAACATCCGGGTCAACGCCCTGCTTCCCGGACTGGTGGACACGCACTTCTCCAAGGCCATCATGGAAAACCGGGACATCCACGACCTCGCGGTTAAGATGATCCCTCTGGCACGGCACGCCCAGCCGCGCGAGATCTCCGGCGCAGTGCTCTATCTCGTGTCCGATGCCGCCAGTTTCACTACCGGTGCGTGTTTCGTGGTGGACGGAGGGGCACTGGCATAAGGCCTTTGGGGAAAAACCGTGAGTGTTCACGGCACAGGACACTTCACAAAAAGTTCGGACACGCGACATATCTGCGAAAATGGGAGGAAAATCCATGAACATCGATTCCATACGAAAGGTGCTCATTCTCGGCGCCGGGACCATGGGCCGGCAGATCGGCTTTGTCTGCGCCATGCACGGCTACGAGGTGGTCATGTACGACATCTCAGGGGAGATCCTCGCCCAAGCATTGAGATCCATGGAAAAGCTCGGGAATTCCTGGTTTGTCCCCGCGGGGAGGATCACCGGTGACGAGCTGGCGGAAACCATGGCCCGCATCACCGCAACCACCGATCCCCGAGAGGCTGCATCAGGGGCCGACATCGTCAGCGAATCCGTTCCCGAGATACCGGAGATCAAAGCAGAGATCTTTGCCCGGTTTCACGAGCTCTGCCCGGAGCACACCGTCTTCACCACCAACACATCCCTGCTCTTGCCGTCGAAGTTCGCCCATGCCGCAGGCAGGCCCGAAAGGCTGGCGGCGCTTCACTTCCACGATGTCCGGACCACGAATGTGGTGGATGTCATGCCGCATCCGGGCACTGATCCAGAGGTAACACGGCTCGTACACGATTTCGCGCTGAGCATCGGGCAGATTCCCATCATGCTGCACCGGGAAAACCACGGTTATGTGTTCAACGCCATGATCTCGAACCTCATCCAGACCGCCCTCACACTTGCATCACGGCGCATAGCGAGCGTCGAGGACATCGACCGGGCATGGATGGGCATCATGCACACGCCCATTGGCCCCTTTGGCATCATGGACCAGATCGGGCTCAAGACCGTATGGACCATCACCGACTACTGGGCGCAGAAGAACAATGACCCCCAGGCAAAGGCGAACGCCGTTTTCCTCAAGGCCTATGTGGACCGGGACGAGCTGGGGCATAAGACAAAAAAAGGCTTTTATTCGTACCCCAACCCGGACTATGCGCGGCCGGATTTCATCAGCGGGAGGCAGACCGGCGACGCATGTTCCCTGTAGGCCGCTCTCCGATATGACCCCAAGACATCCATGCCTTATAGGCCCTTAAAGGAAACCCTGCACCTGCCTTTGGCAGTCGCCACAGAACGGCCACTTTTGCACGGGTGTCTGTCTCGCGGCATAAACACATGCCGGGATCGGAAACCCTGTCATGTTCTCTTCACGTTGGCATAAAAGGCCTTCGAGTCCCCTGATGCCCGGTTTCCGTACCGTGATGTTGTGATCAGGATAAAGTAAATAAATTTCCAAATTTCACGGACGTCCCCTAACCGGACGTCCCCTAACTTGCGAACTTGAGAGTCGGGCTCCTTGCCCGTATCCTCATTTCCAGGGTCCCGTTCCCGTGGAGGCAGGGGCATGAGAAACTCACAAGCCGATTCTCTTTTGATGCGCATCCTCATCGGCGGGGCGTGCCTGGTCATCATCGTTGCGGGCATGCAGGCCATGGCCAATGTGCTGAACATCATTTTCCTTGCATGGCTTCTTGCATATGCCATCCTGCCCCTGCCCAACTGGATGATGCGCAACCGTGTGCCCGAGGCGCCGGCAGTGCTCGCCACGCTCCTGATCGTGATCTTCGGCGGCATCGCGCTCGCCGTGTTCATGAGCTATTCCATCGTTGGCTTGACCCAGAGGCTGCCCGCCTACGAGACCAACCTGGCAGGCACCTATGCCACCATTATCGATTATCTGGCGGCCCGGGACATCGACCTCTCCCAGGTCAGACCTTTGGAGGGTCTCACACCCTCACGCGTGATGGGATATGCCCGCATGATTCTGGGGCAGATTGGCAACCTGCTCGGCAATACCCTGCTGCTCGTCATTCTCATAGCCATTCTGCTGTTTGAGTTTCTGGGAGAGGACAGGAAAAATTCGCAAGACCGAGGAAATAGACCGCTCATATCGATTTTTCAGGATGCAAGCAGAGACGTCCAGGCCTACGTGGCCGTCACGAGCGCCACCGGCGCAGTCCAGGCCGTTATCAATATCATCCTGTACCTTGCCCTGGGCATAGACTTCGCCGTGACCTGGGGAATCCTTTTCTTTTTCATGAATTTCATCCCGGTTATCGGCGGTTTTGTCGCTGTCGTGCCGCCCGTGGTGCTGGGTTTTCTGGAATCCGGTGCTGTGACCGCCGTGGCGGTCCTGGTCCTGTTCACGATCAACAATCTCCTGTGGGACAACGTCCTCAAGCCGAGGTTCATGGAAAAGACTCTCGATATCCCGTTCCTGCTCATCATCCTCTCGCTCATTTTCTGGTCGTGGGTGCTGGGATCGGTGGGCACGATTCTGGCCGTACCGCTCACCATGGTGGTCAGGAACCTGTACTACCGGGATATCACCGGGCCTGCAAAGTACACATAAACGGCTTCCCATTGCCTTCCCGGCAAAAGGGTCTCGAGAGTTCCCCATTCAAAAGGGGGTTGATTGGAGAACGCATTTTGTGATTATGAAACACTTCGTTCCGGATACGTTTGCGTGGCACCGTCCATGCATCCTGCCTGACCCGGCAAAGATGCGTGAGATGGTGGTCAAAGCATCGTTGGAGGGACAATTACCTGCAGAATGGAGAACATGAGATGAAGATTGCACTTCCTTCGACCGGAGACAGGGTGGACAGCCATTTCGGACACTGCGAGCACTTTACCGTGATGACGGTGGACGATCAGGGAAAGATCGTAGACCGGGAGATCGTTCAGCCGCCTGCAGGCTGCGGCTGCAAGTCGAATATCGTGGGCGTCCTGGCGGGCATGGGGGTAAAGGTCATGCTCGCGGGCAATATGGGCGCCGGTGCGGTCAATGTGCTGGCCTCTCACGGGATCGAGGTCGTCCGCGGATGCAGCGGCAACGTGACGCAGGTGGTCGAGGAATGGCTCAACGGATCGCTGAACGACTCCGGCACGTCATGCGCGGCCCATGAGGGCTGCGGAGAGCATCACCACTAGCGCCGCACACCCGGGATCGATTCATCCGCAGCCGTGTGCTCGCGGTCCGGGAGCAGGGGGAATCAGATCATCCACGCCTATTCCGGGAGCATGTCTTCGGGCGGCTCTCCGTCCAGATATTCCCGCTCGGCCAGGGGCTCTTCTTCGAAGTAGGGCACTTCCTCGGGAAAGGGATCTTCTTCCGGCGGATAATCGTCTTCCATCATGGGTTCGAGGGGTTCCTGCCCGATGATCTCATCCTGGTCCAGGAGCTGGTCCTCCAGCACCTTGTACGACATCACCTGGAGGATCATGCGCCCGCTGTCGATGTCGAGCAGACCGCTGGCGCTCACCCTCATACCGTCCAGGCCGGCAAGCTCGCTGCCCTTTTCATCGGCCACCACCTCATAGACGTCTCCGCTGTCGGCAACGATCTCATAGGTGCCGTAGGCTATGCCCACCACGGTGGTCCGCTGCGCCACGGCGACCGAAGCCACTGACACCAGCGCCACGACGGCCATGCACACGCCCACTGTCCGCCACCTCTTCCTCATTTCACCCTCCCCTTAAAGAAGTACTCACTATCGAAGGGACTCTTGAGAGCTTTCCCGGCCGGTCCCGTCAGCCGTCTCCCTTTTCTTCACCATCCCTGATGAGCGCGGAAGCTCCGGCGATTTCTTTAAGAATATACTATCTCCAAAAGAGAGCGTATTTCAAGCAGGTTCATTGAAGGGTCTTCCCCGGAACAGGCGTCATCGTTATTACTACGGAAAAGGAGGGACGGTCCGGGATGGCAGAGCTGTCGGAGAATGCGTACAGGATACTTCAAGCCAGGTACCTGAAAAAGGACGAGCACGGAGAGATGGTGGAGACGCCGGTTGACATGTTCCGCCGGGTGGCCCGCCATGTGGCTGCCGCCGAGAAGGTATATGATTGGAACACCAGGTCTTCCCGGCACGAAGAGCGCTTCTTCGAGCTCATGAGCTCTCTGGAGTTTCTGCCGAACTCCCCTACCCTCATGAATGCAGGAAGAGATCTGGGCCAGCTCTCCGCGTGTTTCGTTCTCCCCCTTCAGGACAACCTGGAGTCTATCTTCGAAACGCTCAAGGAAACGGCCCTGATCCACCAGAGCGGTGGTGGGACCGGGTTTTCCTTCAGCCGCCTGCGGCCGAAGAACGACATCGTGGCCGCCACCAGCGGCATCGCGAGCGGCCCGGTCTCCTTCATGAAGATCTTCAACGCCGCCACCGAGATCATCAAGCAGGGAGGAACGAGGCGCGGGGCGAATATGGGGGTGCTGAGGGTGGATCATCCCGATATCCGGGAGTTCATCGAGGTCAAGGGAGACCCGGAGGAGCTCCGGAGCTTCAACCTCTCCGTGGGCATCACGGATGATTTCATGCATGCCGTGAAGGCAAACCGCGAGATCGAGCTCGTCAACCCCCGGACCCGGATGCCCGAAGCCCGGGTGAATGCACGCGAACTCTTCGATCTGATGGTCGGGTCCGCATGGAAGAGCGGCGAGCCGGGCGTGCTCTTCCTCGACCGGATCAACCGGGACAATCCGACACCCTCCCTGGGTGGCATCGAGGCCACCAACCCTTGCGGCGAGCAGCCGCTTCTGCCCTACGAGTCGTGCAACCTGGGCTCGGTCAATATGGTAAAGATGGTCCGCCCGGGCGCACGGGGGCCCGAGGTCGACTGGAAAAAACTCGGGGAGACCGTAAAGCTCGGGGTCAGGTTCCTCGACGACGTGATCGACGTGAATCACTTCCCCCTGCCCGAGATCGAAAAAATCACCCGTGCAAACAGGAAGATCGGCCTGGGGGTTATGGGATTCGCGCATTTTCTCATCCTGATGGGTATGCGCTACGGATCGGACGAGAGCGTCAGGATCGCCGAAGAGATCATGGCCTACATCACGCAGCAGGCCCGCGAGGCCTCCCGAGAGCTTGCCGGGCGGCGGGGCCCGTTCCCGAACTTCAGCAGGAGCGTCTATGCTATGCGAAACGAGGCTCCCCTGCGGAACGCCCTGGTCACCACCATTGCGCCCACCGGAAGCCTGAGCATCATTGCCGGCTGCTCTTCGGGAATCGAGCCGATCTTCGGCATCAGCACCACGAGAAGAGCCGCAGGCGGAATCGAGCTGCACGAGATCGACCCGGTCTTCCGGAGATTTGCCGCGGAGCATGCCATGAAAGACCCGGAGAGTGAAGGCGCCCGGACTTCCCGTGGCCCGTCTCCCGACGTTTCCCTTCTTGCCCCGGAACTGCGCGATCTCTTCGTCACGGCGCTGGACATCCCGCCCTCGCAGCACGTCAGAATCCAGGCGGCCTTTCAGCGCCATACGGACAGCGCCGTATCCAAGACCATCAACTTTCCCTCGAACATCACCATCCAGGGCATGAAGGATACCTTCCAGCTCGCCTATGATCTCGGCTGCAAAGGCATCACCATCTACCGCGACCAAAGCAGGCCAGACCAGGTCGTCACCTGCAGCACCTGCAAGGTCTGCTGATCCTCAAACAGTCAAACAGGGGACGTCCGTGAAATTTGGACATTCGATCTCCTTTTTAAGAAAACAGGGAAATAGGAGGATAACCGGAAGATATTGACCTTCATTCTCCCGGGACGGGTTCATTTTAGCCTGCATACCTTGTCACACATGTCCTCAGATATGGTCGGCAGCGTGCCCTTTCCTACCAGCAGGGCCCGTCTGAGGCCCGCTAACATAGGGCGCCCACTACTATAGTACCATGAGATAGTCCCGTTTTTTGAGCCTCCCTTCATCTTCACGTTTCCTTGATAGAACGTTTACATTTGATTCACTTATAACAATCGCTCGACAGTGCTATTCTCCGGATCATGAAATGCAGGGGAGGTTGCAATGCGGGAGTTATTGTCGAGATTCAAAGATCCGATGAGCGGGCTGACTCATTTCTTCGGCATCATACTATCGGTCATCGGGTTGACAGTGCTGGTCGTGAGATCCCTAAATCCCGTGAGACCATGGCAATTGCTGTCCGGGATCGTGTTTGGATCGGGAATGATCATGCTCTACACGGCCAGCACGCTCTATCACTGGCTTGATTTCTCCGAGAGAGGCAATCTTTGTTTGCGAAGGTTCGATCACATGATGATCTTTATCCTCATCGCAGCCACCTACACGCCCTTTTGTCTGATCCCCATGCGCGGGCCCTGGGGCTGGGGTATCTTTGCGGCCATCTGGAGCATGGCTCTTCTGGGACTGCTGTTCAAAACCTTCTGGATAAACGCCCCCCGTTGGCTTTCAACCGGACTCTACCTCATGATGGGCTGGGTAGCGGCCGTCGGCATCAAGGCCCT
Source organism: Deltaproteobacteria bacterium (assembly GCA_018433775.1). GTDB lineage: Bacteria > Desulfobacterota > Desulfomonilia > UBA1062 > UBA1062 > Phosphitivorax. The sequence continues at coordinate 50,335 of JAHDQN010000001.1, read as the reverse complement.
TGTCGAAAGCCTGAGCCCGGCCGCCCTCTTCTGGGTCTTTGCAGGCGGCATATGTTATACCACCGGAGCGATCTTCTATGTCCTGAAACGCCCCGTCGGAAAGCGCTTCGGCTTCCACGAGATCTTCCATCTCTTTGTTCTCGGTGGAACAGCCGCCCACTACCTGGCAGTCTACACCTACTTCTAAAAACAGGGGACGTCCGTGAAATATTGACATTAAAACAGGGGACGTCCGTGAAATATTGACATTCGGCTCCCACAAATGGAATTTGTCTGGAATGTTCCTCCTCGTCGGCTATCTGCAAGACAGGAATGCGTTCAGACAACCACGGCGTAAAATATGAAAGAAAAGGACATGCCATTCACCACAAACCAGTTCATTGACCGATCCGGAAGAGAAAGGTACATGTATTCCTGGATGTCCATTAACCGTGCTCGTCTTTACCGATCGTGGAGGGGGAAAGGCCAAATGTCCAAATTTCACGGACGTCCCCTGTTTCTGTTTATTGATTCACCAGGAAGACGAAGGTGTGGAAATCCTCCAGGTCCTCGCTGCAGGACTTAAGCCCGAAGCAGGTGATCCTGTCGCCCGGCTTGAGGATATCGAGCGAGACCAGGGTATCCCCTTGATCGTCGACGTGTACCCCCGTGGCATGGGGCATCATCCTGACCGACAGGCCGTCGACCTGCAATGTCCTGCTGTACGGGTAGACCTTTTCCACGGTTCCGGCGAGAGACTCCGGGGTGACGCGCACTTGGACCGAGGCGCTGTCGCGACCGGTTACCATTCTGATATGATATGCGTTGCAGGCAAGAAGCGGGATCATGTTACCGGGAATCGGGATATCGCCTTCCAGGGTGATCCGGGCTCCTGCCGGCAGGACCGCCTCCAGGATTCGGCCTGCCTCGGCTTCAATGACGAACGTGCACCCGCCTGCCGTGCACTCCACCGCACCGAGCACACCGGACAGCTCGTCCGCCTGCACCAGGACGAGGCCTGCGTAGAGCGCCTGATCGTCCGCATCGAAAACGCCCGCAACCAGCACCCGCATTCCCACATCCAGGACGTCGTGCTCCTCGGGAGTGCCGCACCCGGCAAACACGGGGGTATCCTCCTGCAGGACGACCCGGACCGAGCCCGCGATCTCTTCGCAGGGATCGGGCTTCAGCAGAAACTCGTCGCCGCCGCTCACCTCCTCGATGGTGCCCTTCACGGCCAGACAATCGCCCAGGATGACGAGCGAGGCGGTAAAGCAACCCTCGCTCATGGCTCCCCAGACCGTGACGTACTCGCCTTCCTCAAGATCCGAAAGAGAGCCGAATCCCAGGCCTCCGACGAATACCAGGGTGTCATCCGGCAGACATACACGGATCTCTCCCAGGCAGTCTCCACCGTCTTTCTCAAGCCGCTTCATCGTGAACGATTCGGGAAGCGGGTCTCTGCATTCATCGTGAAGCTCCTCGATCTGCCCCCTGATGAATCTCGGGCATGGAGACAGCTCTTCACCGCCCAGAATGTCCACGAAGACCACGGGCCGGAATATGCACTTGTCGGATCCGGTGGTATGGAGATGGATGGATTTGTCCACATCGATATCGAGCTTCAGGTAGATGAGCTCGTTCTCGCCGAGCTCGAAAGGCCCCCGGGGGTTGAGATCGATCTTGCCGCCGGGCAGCTTGATATCCAGATATTCGCACGGCCCTCCCTCGGCCCGGACCTCGGAGATCCTCATGCGTATCTTGCAGTATCTGCCTGCAGGAACCTCTTCGTTGATCAGGAGAAGAAAGTCGTCGTCCCGGTACTGCAGGAGGTCCAGCGTGTAGCCCTCCTCGGAGCTGAAAATGGTGACGACCTTTTCACGGCCGGACGAATCGTAGCCGCATTCGTCGGGGTCGCAATCGTCATCATCGCCTGGCAAGCTGCATTCCTGGTCTCCGCATTCCTGATCGTCGGATTCGCTCCCGTCGCATTGGGCCCCGCACTCACGCCCTTCGCCGCATTCACGCCCGCATTCGTCATCGTCCCGGCATTCTTCCCGGCGGCGCTCTTCCCGGTCGCGGCGCTCCTCGTCGTCGCAGATGATCTCATCCTCACCGCGCTCCTTCCCCGCACAGGCACGATGCCCGCCGCAGTCTGCCGACAGCAGGGATACCTCGGTGATGGTGACCCAGATATGCTCGTACTCATGGGAAGGGGCGTCAGTGATCAGAACGCCGACCCTGCCGAAGGCCGTTTCGGCCTGGGCGCCGCCCCCCGAGGAACCGCCGCTGCAGGCCCACAGAATGACGAGCGCGAGCAGGCACGCCGCAGGCACGCCGCCCTTCCACAGATATTTCCGTGAGTATGCCATAACCTCCTCCCAAACGCATGCCGGATAACACCCGATCTCATTGCAGACCCCATATAAGGCAAAACACTCGTATGCAAAAAGGTCAGTGACGAGAAATGTCGAAAGAGTGCCTGAGAAGCCGCCGGTGAGAAGGTCCTGTTCCCTGATCAGCCTGACCCGTTATCATAGAATATAATAATAACACCAGAAAAATCCAGTGCCGGGACATTCTTCCGGCATCGCGGAAATCATGCTCCCCGGTGAAGACGGCAGCCGGGATCAGGGCCTGTCAGACCCACTGGAGAGATGTCGCCTTGAAAACCACCCACACCTCCTTGCCGGGCACGAGCTGAAGCCGTACGGCCGAGCCCTTGGTGATCCGGACATTGAGGTGGATCTTCGCCACCACCACCTCCACGAGGACATTCTCGGTGTTAGCCTCGTCGCTCATGTTGCTGATCTTCCCCTTGAGAATGTTCAGCGCGGACTCCCTCTGCGGAGGCTCCAACGCGATGGTGATGGTGGAAGGATTCAGGACCGCGCTGGATTCCAGACTGGTCCCCCGGGCGCTCTGGACGACCTGCCCGTCGGAGAGGCGTTTTGCGAAAAGTCTTTCCTCGGTTTCTTCCCAGGGGCCGTGAATGACGTTGCCGGCCACATACTCTATGAGCCGGCCCTCTTCCATCCTCACGAGCTTATCGGCCACCGTGTTGAGCCAGAGATAATCGTGGCTCACGATAATGAGCGAGGTATTGAACATCCGGCGGCTTCTGTCGATCGCTTCCTTGATGAGGTAGGAGCTCTGGCGGTCCACGCTCGCGGTGGGCTCGTCCAGAACCAGGACCTTGGGCCTGAGCACGAGCCTGGAGGCAAGAGCGACCCGCTGCGCCTCGCCCCCGGAGAGCTGGTGCCACATCCGCCGGGCGAACTTGTCCGGCGCCAGGCCCACCCAGCTCAAGGCCTCACGGACACGCTCGCCCGCATCCCGCATTTCTCCCCTGAGCCTCAACCCGTAGGCCACATTCTCGAAAACCGTGCGCTTGAGCAGGTACGACACCTGGAGCAGCATGGTCACGCTTCTTCTGGCCTCAAGGCTGTCCGGTCCGGCCGGAACCCCTTCGAAATAGATCGTCCCGGTATCGGGGGCATCGATGAATGCCAGCAGGTTGAGCAGGGTGCTCTTCCCGCTGCCGTTGGGGCCCACGATCCCCAGGGACTCGCCGTGCTGGATGACGAGCTCCTGGACATCCAGGTCGAAATGCATCCCGTACGAGTACTTGAGATTTTCCACCCGGTAGAGCGGCGCGTTCATCTCGTTCTCCTTCTCAGGAGCACGAGCGCGCCGTTTAGTGCGAACACGATGAGGAGCAGGACCACTCCCAGCGCGATTCCCATGGAGAACTGCCCCTTGCCGGTTTCCAGGGTGATGGCCGTGGTCATGGTCCTCGTGTACCACTTGATGTTCCCGCCGATCATCATCGCGATCCCCACCTCGGAGATGGCCCTGCCGTATGCCGTGATCCCGGCGATGAGCACGGCGAACCTCGCCTCGTGCAGGGAGGTCATGGCGAGCTGCACCCTGCCGGCGCCCAGGGATCTCAGGGTGGCCCGGAGCCTGCGGTCAAGCCCTTCGATGGCCGTGGCCGTGAGCGAGATCACGATGGGGAGGATCAGAAACACCTCTGCGATGGCAATGCCCGGAACGGTGTACAGGAGGTTCGTCCATCCCAGGGGCCCCCTTTGCGAGATGAAGGCATAGACCAGCAGCCCCACCACCACGGTGGGAAGGGCGAGGAGGGTGTCCACGACCATCCGCAGCTGCCTCTTGCCCGGGAAATGGAAGTACCCGAGCAGAAAGCCCAGGGGGACCCCGATGATGACGCTCAGGGTGATTGACAGGAAGGTGACCTTCAGCGTGGTGATGACCGCCGAGTAGGTTTCCTGGTCGAGCGTGAAAAGAAGAACCGCTGCCTGCTGCAGGCCCTGCCATATATAATCCATGATTTCTTAAGGCGCTACTCTCCTGCGTTGGGATAGAAGAGCTGTTTGTCCAGAAGCTTGAAATCGGCGATGAGCTTCTGTGTCTTGTCGGAGGCCATCCACTGGGCGAACTCCCTGGCGAGGTCGTACTTTGCGTTAGGGCACCTTTCGGGGTTGACCGGGATCACGCTGTACTGGTTTCTCAGCTCCTTCTCGCCCTCGACCAGGATCACCAGCGGCGGGTTGCCTTTAAAGTTGTCCTCGTACTTGATGAAGGTGCCGCGGTCGGCCAGGGTGTAGGCGTTCTGCTCGGCAGCGATGTTGATGGTGTTGATCATGCCCTGCCCAGTCGCCAGATACCATGACTCACGGTCGGGAGTCTTGATGCCGGCCCGTTTCCAGAGATTAAGCTCGGCCTTGTGGGTTCCTGAATTGTCGCCCCGGCTTGCGAAACGGACCTTCTGCTGCCGGATGGTCTGGAGCGCTTCCGTCACGCTCTTGCCCTTGACCTTGGCAGGATCGTCCTTTGGCCCCAGGATCACGTAGTCGTTGTACATGATCTGGGTGCGCTCCGTGCCATACCCCTTTTCGATATACTTCTTCTCGGCGTCCGGTGCGTGGACCAGGAGAACGCTCACGTCGCAGTTTTCCCCCAGGGCCAGCGCCGCACCGGTCCCGACCGCGACCCACAGGAGCTCGATGCCGGTGTCCTCCTTGAACTTGGGCGCGAGATACTCGAGCAGACCGGTGTTGTCCGTGCTCGTGGTGGTCGCCATGAGCAGGGTTCCCTTGTCCTGGGCATGGGAAATCCCTACTCCGGTAATCAGAACAGCTGCAACGCCCAGTGCCAGTAAACCGGAAAACACTCTTCTCTTCATATCTTTTCCTCCCCTTTTTTCGCGATCAATCCTGTCGGGTCAAGGCATGGATTCCAGAAGGATTGATTGCTGGACTATTATGAATAAATAAACTTAAAAAGCCATTTATCAAATACATCCGTGCAAGGCAATGAAATTCTTCTTCTAGTATGGCGGGGGAAAACCCTCAAAGAGAAAGATGCCTGCGAACCTGACCTCTTAGAGCCTCGACCTCAGCCACCGGGCGGGAGGTGTGAAGGCGGCGAGGCGCTGCAGGGTCACCGGGAAGAGGCGCTTGAGCATGTCGTATGCGTGGGCGTCCGGCCCCACCATGATCCGGGGCCGGTTCTTCCTGATGCCCTCGATGATGGTGCGCGCGGCCTTGTCCGCCGAGGTGCGGGCGAGGACATTCTCGAACAGGGCGCTGACCTCCTCACGGGTGAGCGAGGGCTCCGCGGCCTTGTAGAACCGTCCGTTCCTGGCGATGTTTGTCCTGATGCCGCCCGGATGAACGCAGGAGACGCGGATATTCGTGTGCCTGAGCTCCTGGCACAGGGTCTCCGTGAACCCCCGCACCGCAAACTTGGTGGCGCAGTAGGTGCCGTTGTTGGGAACGGTGAAGATCCCGAACACGCTCGAAAGGTTGACGATGTGGGCCTCGGGCTCCTTCCTGAGATGCGGCAGAAAGGCCTTGCACCCGTAGACCACTCCCCAGAAGTTGATGCCCATGATCCACTCGAAGTCGTCGAAGGTCACGTCCTCGAGGGTCTCTGAGAGGGTGACTCCGGCGTTGTTGATGAGGAGCTGCACCCCGCCGTGGGTGCTCACGGCCTTCTCGGCGAACCGGTACACCTGGTACTGCCGGGACACGTCCACGGTATGCGCCGACACCCGCACCCCCGACCGGGAAACCATGTCCGCGGTCTCCCTGAGGCCCGCCTCGTCGATGTCCGCAACAGCCAGATGGCATCCCTGTTCCGCGAGGTTCTTCGCCAGCATCCTGCCGATGCCCGACGCCGCGCCGGTTATGGCCGCAACCCTGCCCTTGAGTTCCTTCATGACACCCTCCTTCACCACATCACTTCAGTGCCGGAACCGGTTGCAATGCATCGTATGATAAGCGACATCACGGGCTTGTCAAGATCGATTCGAATGGCGAAAACTCCCCCGTTCGCTTTCTCATGCAGCCGGGAATCACGCCGGTGTTCCCGGGCGGGGCCTGGCTCATACCCTGACCACGGCCGAGCAGATCCGGTCTTCCACAGCGCGAGCAGGCCGTTGTCCGGGCTCACCTCGGGCTCGCCAGGGGCGATCCGTGTTCTCTCGATCCGCTGCCTGATACTCCTGCACAGCCTGAGGCTGCGCTCGATGTTCCAGAGGTGGCAGGAAAAGCCCGCAATCTCAGGTTCCCGCGCTCGATCCACTCAAGGACGGCGGCGTCTCCACCCAGGGATGCGAGGTCACGAGGACAGGTCTCGAACCTTGATTCTCATACGTTTGCGTGCTCATATGTTCAATCGTTGCTTCTTCCCCGGCTTCACCCCACACCGTTGCGGCAGAAGTCGGAGAAGGTCATGTCAAGATAACGCACCTGCTCCTTGTGGCGGAAAAAGCGTTTGTACCGCTGTTCTTCCATGACCTTGCTCGTCTGCCTCTTTCCCTCGTAGCTGTTGAGCACCAGGATATCCGGCCTGGGGTCATAGTTCAGCTCCAAACGTTTGAGCATGTACCTGACGAGCAAATCCGCATCGGGAAACGAATACCCGCAGAAAATGATCCTCCGGGCGTTTCGGAGAACCTCGGACGATGCGTGCATGATCTGGTGCAGAAAATAGTTCGTCAGACCCTTGAGATAGGTGGGCGGAGTGATGATGGGCGTCATGGGCATGCCGCACTGCTCGCACGGGACAGCATGCTCGACGAGCCGGGTCATTTCGCGCTCGTGCGGGGTGAGCGTAAGAGAGATACAGGTGGGGCAGTAGAGCCAGTTGAGCGAGCCGTGGATCTTGAGAAGAAACACCGACCGATCCTTTCTGGGAACCTTCCAGTCGCGCTCCCGGTGATAGTTCGTGAACTCCACGCCATAGTCGATGTCGATGTCCGGGTGCATCTCGGTCAGCGCATTGTCGATGAGGATGTCGTAATTCAGCGATATGAATGCGGTGCGGAGCATTCTCCCTTCCGCGTCCAGCCTGTTCACCAGCTCCCGGTGGTGGCCCCTGGGGCTCTGGAGCGTCCGGTTGAGTACCAGGGCGATGAGGAAGATCAGGTCCTCCCGGATGGTCTGGACATCCGGGGTGCCCGATGCGACCGAATATCCCTTGAAACTCTCGCCGCGGTCCATGGCAATCTCCAGAATGCCCAGTGTCTCTTCGAACGAGGGAAACATCGTGTCGGACGAGGCACCTCTCACGTCGATGCCGAAGAAATCCCGGAAAAACCGTTCGAGCCTGCCGATGCCGGCGGGATGACTGCGGCGTGTCCGGTCGGTCCGGAAAAACTCGCGAAAGAGATCCTTCTGCACCGGTGCTCCTTCCGACGCCGATGCCCCTGCTCCGAGAAAAATAACATCCTCTACCGCTGCCATGTTTCCTCCTGCCCCAGGGGCGCTCTCTGCCCGGTTTCCGCCCCCTGCTCCCTGCCCCTTTCTCTTTGACCGGCAGGCGGGATGCCCCCAGGCCCGCATACCCGCCCCCATCCTTGCACACTGGGGACCGGCTCCGAAAGGACTTTTTTCACCCCACCGCATAGGCGGAGCGCACCTGCACCGGGCGCCGACGTGCGCAACGGCATCATGATGCATCGCCCCCTCTTACATCCTTTTCCTTTTTTCATTATCTATAAGTATGCATAGATTATTCAACAGGGAGCGGAAAAACCCATGACCGGAACAAAGAATCGGGGAAAACACAACCACCTGCACCTGCTCTCCGACATGAACGAGTTGACCGGCCTGCTGGTGAGCACACTCACGGTCGACGATTTCCTGAAACACTCGGCAGAGATGGTGGCCCGCCACCTGGGCGCCCGCGTGTGCTCCATATATCTCTATGATGAATCTTCCGGCGAGCTGTACCTCGCTGCAAGCACCGGAAGCGAAACCCCGGGCAGGGTTCGCATCGGGGAGGGTCTGGTGGGACATTGCGTCAGCCAGCTCAAACCCGTGTGCGAAGGCGTCGCCGGCAGGAGCCCCTCGCTCGTGCACTTCGAGCCTGACCCCGAGAACGTGTATCAGTCTTCGCTGGTGGTGCCCATCCATCGGGGGCCGGTGCGGATCGGCGCCCTGGAGGTCCGGCACGAGAAGCCCGATGCCTTTGACGAGTCCGACATCATGGCCCTGCTCGCCGCATCCTCGCAGCTGGGCACGGCCATTGAGAACGCCCGGATGATAATCGAGATGCACCGTATGGGGGGTGCCGGGCCCGCACCGCGGGACATCCCGCCGGGCACGGTGTTCCGGGCCGCGATAGCGTCCGAAGGCTATGCCTGCGCGCCTGCCTCCGTTTACCGGAAAGGGGGCGCACCGCATCTGCTGGAACCGCTGCCCGATGACGCCGCTCTGACTCCGGAGGATTTCCACATGGCGCTCGAGGCTACCGCCGAGCAGCTTCAATCCCTGCAGTCGAGCTTCGCCAGGCGGCTTCCCGAAAGCGCCTCGCTGATTTTCACCACCCACTTCATGATGCTCAAGGACGAGAGCTTCACGGGCCGGATGATCCGGCTGATCGAAGAGGGCACGCATCCCGCCCATGCGCTCGCCCAGGTTGCGTCGAACTACACCGCCCTGCTTCTGTCCAGCCCTCACGAGTATATCCGCGAAAAGGTCAACGACATCGAGGACCTGGTCTTCAGGATCATGCGCAACCTGCGAAAGGCGGGCCATCACGACGCCTCGTCCGGCGGCAGACGCATCGTGGTTGCGGACCGGCTCTATCCCTCGGATATCCTCAGGCTCGCTGCCGACGATGTCCAAGGCATCATCCTGGTGGGGGGCGGCACCACGGCCCACGTGTCCATTCTCTCGCGCTCCCTGAAGATCCCCCTGCTCATGACGGAGCGGGAGGAGCTCCTGCTCCTGCCCGAGGATACGCAGGTGCTCATGGACGCCTATGCGGGAGACATCTACGTGAACCCTCCCCAGAAGATCGTCAGGCAGTTCCGGGAGCGCGAAAAGGCCCGCCACACTGCCGTCCGGAAATCCGCGGATGTCTCCGCGCAGACCAGGACGAAAGACGGCGAGCGGGTGAGGCTCCTGGCAAACATCAATCTGCTCAGCGAGGTGCCTCTTGCCCGGGACCTCAAGGCGGAAGGAGTGGGACTCTACCGGACCGAGTTTCCCTTTCTCATCCGGCCGTCCTTCCCTTCGGAGACCGAGCAATACCTGATCTACAAGCGTCTGTTCGACGAGATGAAAGGCCGGCCGGTCATCATCCGCACCCTCGATGTGGGCGGCGAAAAGGTGCTCCCCTACCTGGACGCCCCACCCGAGACCAACCCGGAGCTGGGCCTGCGGTCCATCCGCTTTCTGCTGAGCCGCAGGGACATCTTCGCCGCCCAGATCAGGGCCATCCTCAGGGCGGCGGCCGGCTCCCGCGACGTGCACATCATGTTCCCCATGATCTCTTCACTCGATGAGTTCCTCGAGGCCAGGCAGGTCGTCTTCGCATCTCTGGACGAGCTCTCCCGCGAGCAGGTCACTGTCTGCGAAAAGCCTTCCATCGGCATGATGGTCGAGCTGCCGTCCGTGGTCGAGATCATGGAAGAGCTGGCGGACGCGGCCGATTTCTTCTCAATCGGCACCAACGACTTCGTGCAGTATATGCTGGCCGTGGACCGGGCCAACCAGCGGGTGTCCGGATACTATGCCTCACACCATCCCTCCGTGCTCAGGGGCCTGAAGCGCATCGTGGAGATCGCCCGGAACAAGGGAAAGGACATCTCCATCTGCGGCGAGATGGCCCACGAGACGATCCACCTGCCCTTCCTCCTGGGCATCGGCATCCGCCGGTTCAGCGTGGACCCGCAATTCCTGCCGCAGCTCCAGGAGAGCATCTCCCGTATCAGCCTCGGCGACGCCCGGGAATATGCAGAGGTTCTCCTGTCCCGTTCGAGCCTCAAGGACATTCAGGAGATCATGGCCGACAGAAGATGGGCCGAGCGGTTCGGCTTGCAGGGTCAGGCAGGTTACCGCGAGTAGAACTCCACGATGAGCTGCTCGTTGATGTCCTGGTCGATCTCGCTGCGGTCCGGCTCCCTGACCACCTCGCCGCCGTTGTCACTGCGCCTGAGCCATGCGGGCACCTGAGGAGGGTTCTGCGACAATGCCTGGACATCGGGCATCTTCAGGATGTCCTGATCCAGGGTGATCACATATCCCGGCTCCACCAGTGCCGAGGGGATGTTCAGGCGGTCCCCGCCCACCAGCACGTGCCCGTGCGATACGAACTGCCTGGACTGGAGCCGCGTACGGGCAAAGCCCAAACGGTAGACCACATTGTCGAGCCTCTTCTCCAGAAGCTTCAGAAATGCGATGCCGGTATCACCGGATGCGCGCCTCGCCTTTTCAAAAAACCTCAGAAACTGCTTTTCCTGCAGGCCGTACATGCGCTTGACTTTCTGCTTTTCCCGCAGGTGCCTGCTGTATTCGCTCTCCCGTCTCCGGGTCTTTCTGCCGTGCATGCCCGGCGGCTGCTGCAGGCGTCTCTGAAGGCTCTCTCCCCCCGTTCCGTACAGGTCCACCCCTTCCCTTCTGGATTTTTTGTGTTTCGGTCCGCGGTCACGCGCCATGCTTTGTTCCCCCATAAGAAGAAAATATCGTCCATGAGTCCGTGATCAAATGCGCCCGGGACGAACGGGTGAGGTCACGGGACGCGGCCGATGGCAGGAACCTTTCAGGGCGAGATCCTTCGACCCGTCTCGGTGCTTAAAGAAACGGACCCAGGAGATGGATCATGAACCCGGTGCTCCCGGCTTACCGCCCGTTTGTACGGTCGGGAGCAACACGGAGAAGGTCGAACCCTTTCCCGGCCTGCTCCAGACCGTGACAGCACCCTGGTGGTCCTTGACGATCCCATGCACCACCGCAAGCCCCATGCCGGTGCCCTCTCCGTGCTTCTTGGTGGTAAAAAACGGCTCGAATATCCGCTGAAGGGTCTGCTCGTCCATACCTTCACCCGTATCGCTGACCATGATGTGCACATATGATCCCGCGCGAAGATCCGGAGACAATTCGGATGCTTCCTCTCCGTTCAAATCCTCCTCTGTCAGCCTCACCACCAGCAGACCGCCCTTTTCTCTCATTGCATGGCCCGCATTGGTGCCCAAATTGATCATCACCTGCTTGATCCTGGTCGGGTCGGCCATTACCACCGCATCCCCGGCCGCCAGTCGGCGATCGATGTCAATGGTCGAGGGAAGCGCGGACCTCAGGAAGGCCACCGCCTCGTCGATCACCGGTTCGATTATCACCGGCCTCTTCTCCTGGGTTTCCTGACGGCTGAAGGTCACGATCTGTTTCACCAGGTCGGTGCCCATCCTGGCGGCATGCATGATCTCCTCGAGCAGCCCGCGGGCAGGGTGATCCTTTTCGAGATCCATGAGCGCGTTCTCGGTATTGATCGTGATCGGGGCCAGGATATTCTTCAGGTCGTGGGCGATGCCGCCGGCAAGCGTGCCGATGGCCTCGAGCTTCTGGCTCTGCGAGAGCTGATCCTGCATTCTCACCTCGCCGGTGATGTCCCGGACCACCTCGATGAAATTCGCGACCCTTCCTTCCTGATCGTATACCGGGGTGACGGTCAGGCTGATGTCGATAGCCTCTTTGGTGCCCTTTCTCACCCTCTTCTGCCTGCCGCTCCATTTTCTGCCTCGCCCGGTGACATATCCGATGACCTCGTCGATATCCTGTCTATCAAGGTACTCTTCGAGTCCGGTGATCTTCCGGCCCGTGAGCTCATCACGCCGGTACCCGCTTATATCCTCATAGGCCGGGTTGACGTACTCCACTCTCCACTCGGTGTCGAGAACGGCTATACCCTCGCCCGCGTGCTCGATCGCCTCTACGAGCATCCTCAGGTTCCGCTCCATTTTCCTGCGTTCGCTGAGATCGATGCCGATGCCGATCAGTGAACCGTCGGAGAGCCGAACGTTGAACCACGATGCGTGCACCGTGCCTCCTGAACGGGTTTTCATCTCGAAGTCCCGCCATGAAGGGCCGGCTTCCAGCATGTATTTCCATACCTCCCTGCGGTAGCCGGAATCCGGATATACCACAGCCATGAGATTCATGCCCTGCATCTCTTCCCGTGGCCAGTCCAGAATCTTTTCCATCTCCCGGTTGACCAGGATCATCCGCCCGGATGGATCGTAGAGGGTCAGCATCACGGGAATGTTGTCGATGACGGTCTGGAGAAGCTCCCGATGCTTCTGAAGCTTGTCCACGGTCTGCGCCAGCGCCTCTGTCCGCTCCCTCACCTTGAGCTCGAGCCCCTCCTTGGCCTTTTCCAGGGCCTCCTGAATCCGCTTGACCTGAGTGATGTCGCTGAAGATGGTGAAGAATCCTTCCGGCTTATCCTTCCCGGGCCTGATGCGGGGCATGCTTTCGATCGATATCCACTGACTCTCTCCTCCCTGCTGCCTTTCGATCCGGAAGACAGAGCGGGGAACGGCCTCACCGGTCCTTGCAAGCCTCATGGAAGGAAGCTCTTCTCCCCGGATCGGAGTGCCGTCTTCCCGGTATGCCGTCCGGGAGAACATGCTCAGGATCTTCTCTATGGTCATTCCCTTGAGGCTCTCGAAATCGATGCCCGTGATCCGCCGCGCCGCTGGATTGGAAGATACGATCCTGCCCTGTTCGTCGTACTCCACCACCCCCTGTGCCATGCTCTCATGCAGTTCCCGATACCGCTCCTCAGACTTCCGCAGCTCGTCCTCCGCCTTCTTGCGCGCGGTTACGTCATGGACGATGGAGTACAGGAGCGCTTCTCCTGACACCCCGATGGGCCCGCTGTAGACCTCGACATCCCTGACCTCCCCGCTCGCCAGCCGGTGCCTGAAGGTGAACATCTTCTGCCGCCGCGACCTGGCCCGCTTCATCTCCCTGAGCACCTCCTCCCCGGCGAGGGTGTTGATTTCCGTGATGCTCATGGAGGTGAGCTGTTCCCGGGTATAGCCATAGAATGCTACGGCAGCCGGGTTCGCGTCCACGATCCTCCCGTTGCCGGGCCTGATGAGGAGCATGACGGCGTGATTGTTCTCGAACAGGCTGTGATAGCGGCCCTGGCTCTCCCGCAGGCTTGCCTCGGCCTGCCTGCGCGCGGTGACGTCCTGGATGACCAGGGTGAGCCCCTGTTCGGACGACGTACAGCTGCAGTGGAGCCATCGGGGAACCGGGTCCGGGGAGACTATCTCGAAGCCTGAGGGGACGCTCTGTCCGAGGCACTTTTCCAGGTCCTGCAAAAGCGCGGGGCATACCTGCTCCGGGATCACCTCCAGCAGGCTGCGTCCCTGAAGGTTTTCCCGCTCCTGCCTCAGCATGTCCGCCGCCCGGGGGTTGACGAACGCTATGCGGAAATCCCTGCCCAGGTGCACGATGCCGATATCCGCGCGCTCCAGGATCTCCCGCGGGTCAGGAGCCGGATTCCGCTTTTTTGCGCTGCCTGCGCGAACGCGGTGATCACCCCCGGTCCCGGGGTCGGTCTTCCTTTCCCGCTTTTTCATGGATTCTCCGGCGATGACCTCCGGTGGTCTCCCCATGGCTGCATGCGCACGTTTTCCATAACTCCGATCATGCCTCTATTCTTATGATGATAGGCACCGGGCGAGGGGTTCCAAACTGAATGCAGTCCGTCCTCCCGCTCTTTCTCCGGCCACGAAGTCTCTGTTCTGCGTACGCGCTGGCAATCAGCCTTGATTTATTCCGGCAGGGTCCAATATATTACTATAGACGCGAGTTCACCGGCACCGTGCTCATCGTTCGGGCATGCCGACGAAAAGCATTCACAGGCAGTGGCGCTTCTCATCGACATTATGGGCCTTCCATCTGCTGTACGGGTACTTTTTGTCTGCTCGCCAAAACAGGAGAATGAAATGGGAAGATTGATCACCCCCGATATCGATCTGGATTTCCACACCGAAGATATCGCCCTGCTCAGGGAGCTGGCACACGAGTATCATCCCCGGGGGATGATGCTCGTGGAAAAAATGCGGGTTTCCGATGAAAGGGAACACTTTCTGCTGACCATCCAGGTGCCCAGGGCACTCGTCGAATGGGTGAAGGAAATGAACCGCAAGTATCAGGACAAGGCCTTTGTCCTGTCGCTGATCCGGAGGGTGCTGGAAGAGCTCGACTTCTTCGATGGAGGGCCGGGCGACGATGACGGGCCTCTTTACCGGAGCATCCATTAACCCCCTCTTCCTGAGGAGATCGTGCCCTTTAAAGGGAGTGAATATCTCCGTGTCACTCTCTCATCCTTTTTCCCGTTGACAACCGCCGCCATCCCTTGTAACTTTCACATGATCGTAAGGGACATATCCCATGGATTAATGTTTCATCCTCTTTTTTCCGATGGTGTGTATGCATTTGCAGTTGCCGGAGGTTATTCCCCGTATGGGCTATTTTTCACACGGGGTTTACCAGTGGAGCTGCAGGAGATGATAGGACGGCCGGCACGAAGAAGTGTAGCAAGGACATCCCGGGCCGGGAATACGGCCTCGATTCTCCATGCCATCGATGCAGTGGGGGAGAGCGGACATGGGAATGTTTCTCCTGGGTGGTTGTCTGAGAAGGGAATATCCGAAAAACACGGGGCGTAGCACCCCCGCAGATCCAAAAAGACCATGAGATATGCATCCGAAGAGCTGAACGCCATCTACCATAATACATCCATGGGCCTGTGCGTGTTCGATGCCGAAATGCGCATTATCCGGATCAACGATTATCTTGCAGCAATTCACGGGACACCTGCGGCGGATCATGCGGGCAGGACACTGCACGAGGTGGCCCCTCATATCGCCGCCCGTGCAGAGCCGATCGTCCGTGCCGCCATCGACACCGGCAGACCTGCGCAGGGGGTCTGGTTTTCGGGCTCTGCAGCGTCGAACCCGGAGATCGCCGTTCGGATGGACGGCAGGTGCGTTCCCTTGAAGGACGACCAGGACCGCGTGACAGCGGTGAGCGCACTGGTTCTGGAGGCGAACGAGCAGCGGATTACCCGCCATGCCCTTGAGGAGTCAGGGGCCGACCCGTCGGGCATTCCGGAGGACCAGAACGCCATGCCGGGTCTGACCGTGCTGGAGCCCGGTGTATATCCAGACATCCTGCACAAGATCATCGACAACATCCCGGTGATGATCCTGCTCTTCGACTCCGCGGGGGTGATCGAGTATGTGAGCCCCTCGTCCCAGGAGTTGAGCGGGTACCGGCGCGAGGAGCTGGTGGGGCGGACGGCGCGGGTCTTTGGAGATGACGTCTTTGAAAGCTACCGGCACATCTTTGATTGGGTGAGCACGAAGAGAAAGGCATGGTCGGGCCGGAGAACGGCCCGCCGGAAAACGGGCGAAAAGGTCGATGTCGGCGCCAGCATCTCCCCGGTGTTTGGCGAAAAGGGCGCTGTTACCGACTACGTCGTGGTGCTCAAGGACATCACCCGGGAGACGAAGCTCCATCAGCAGCTCGCCCAGACCCAGAAGCTTGAGGCCATCGGAACGCTGGCGGGCGGCATCGCCCACGACCTCAAGAACATCTTCACCCCCATTCTGATCAACACCGAGCTCCTTCTTCAGGACACCGGGTCCGAGAGCGCCGCCGTTCCCCTTCTGAATGATATCTACGAAGCGGTGAAACACGGCAACGAGCTGGTGAACCAGATCATCACCTTCAGCAGGCGCGACCTGCAGATGAAGAAACCGGTGGTCATCTCCGCCGTGATCAGGGATGCGCTGAGCTTCCTGAGAGCGGCACTGCCATCCACTATCGAGATGATCTGCCGCATCGTGGACGAGAGCGCCGAGGTCATGGCCGACTCTTCACAGATCAAACAGGTGATCGTCAATCTTGGCACCAACGCCGCATACGCCATGAGAGGCAGCGGCGGGACCATGGAGCTGACGCTCACCAGGGTGACCCTGGATGAAACGTCGGTGACGAAGATTGCGCCCGATCTCGCCGCCGGTCCCTATGCCGAGATCACGGTCCGTGATACGGGCGTGGGAATGGACGAAGAGACCCTCAAGCGGATCTTCGACCCCTTCTTCACCACCAAGGACAAGAGCGAGGGCACGGGCATGGGCCTGTCCGTGGTCCACGGGATCGTCCAGGATCACAAAGGGGTCATCAGGGTCGACAGCGCGCCGGGCAAAGGGTCGGTTTTCACCATACTCCTTCCGCTTTTTGACAATAATTTTTCTTGACTTGCCTTGGTGTATCCCATAACGACATAGTCTGATGGCCGCTTGCCCTGACGAGTCGACAGGGGCTCCCGGGCAGGGCGTTTGTTATGAAGTCACGTCTTCCGTGGCGCGATGACTTTTTGGAGGCTCACAGGGAATGTACCAGAAAACCGATGATACGCCTGTATTGAACTCTTCGTGTGCACTTCCACAGGGTCCTGCCGCCGGCCATCCGGTGATCGATGCGGTGGGCATCTTCGAAAAGCTCGACCTGGGAGTGATCCACCTCGACAAGGATCTCTGCGTCACCTACATCAACCCTTCCGCGGCAGCCATGCTGAACATCCCGGTCCGCGGCGCACGCGGCATGCAGGCCCGGGACCTGCTGCCGGGGGCTTCGGCCGGGTGGCCGTGCGATGAATTTACCCGCGCCCATCGAGAAAACCGGGTGATCGGCTTCGAGATGCCCAGCGGCGGCCCGGGCGGCCGCCGGCTGTTTCTGCGCTGCCTGCCCGCGGGAGAGTGTCTCACGGTTTTTCTGGAGGAGATCAACCCGGGCAAACCGTTCTCCGGAGGTCCCGGGCAGGAGATGAGACCCGGCGCGCAGGACCACACGAGCCCGGGTGGTGAGCTCACGGAGCAGAGAGAGACGATCCAGACCGTGTTCGACCATGTCCCGGTGATGCTCTGCTTTTATGACCCGACGGGAAGGATCAGGCTCGTCAACCGCGAGCTGGAGAGGTTGCTGGGATGGTCCTGGGAAGAGATCCGGCACATGGACCTCATGGCCGCCTGTTATCCCGACCCGTCCTATCGGCAGGAGGTGTGGGAATATATGCTGGAGGCACGCCCGGGCTGGCGCGACATCAGGATGGTCACCCGCTCGGGCGGGATCATCACCGCCTCGTGGGCCAATGTCAGGCTTTCGGACGGCTCCTGCGCCGGCATCGGGATCAATGTCAGCGAGCGCATGAAGATGAAGCAGGACCTCTGTCGACTGGTCACGGCGATCGATCAGGCCGGGGAAGGAATCGTGCTCTTCGACGCCGATTGGGTGGTCGAATATGCAAACCCTGCATTCGAAAACATCAGCGGCCACAAACGGCACGATGTGGTGGGCAAAAGCGTTACATCCTGTAAAGACCACCTTGCCTGCAACATGTACGAGGAAATTCTCACCCGGGTTCAGAAAGAGGGCAAGCCCTGGAACGGCCGGAGCTCCAGGAGGAAAAAGTCGGGGGACCAGGTCGAGATCAGCCTGACCATCACCCCTGTTTTTGATGAATCGCTGCGCGTGTCCAACTATGTAGCCCTTTTCCGTGACACGACCAGGGAGACGAAGCTCCATCAGCAGCTCGCCCAGACCCAGAAGCTGGAGGCCATCGGAACGCTGGCGGGCGGCATCGCCCACGACCTCAAGAACATCTTCACCCCCATCCTCATCAATACCGAGACGCTCATGGAAGACGCGGGGATAGGCGGCCCGGAAACCCCGATCCTGGAGGAAATCCTCAAGGCCGCCCGGCTCGGGGTGGATCTGGTGAACCATATCCTGACCTTCAGCCGCCAGGCCCCCCAGGAGAAAAAGCCCCTGCCCGTCACGCCCCTGGTCAGGGAGACCCTGTCCTTTCTCAGGGCTGCCCTGCCTCCCACCATCGATATCCACCCCAGGCTCGAAGCAGGAGACGCACTCGTTCTGGGAGATTCCATCCGGATCAAGCAGGTGCTCATGAACCTGGGCAGCAATGCGCGGCACGCCATGAGAAAAAACGGCGGGCTCCTCGAGGTGAGCCTGCGGTGCGTGGAGATCGGCGAGCAGTCGGCCCCGCAGATATCCCCGGATCTCAGTCCCGGTCCCTACGTGGAGATCACGGTCAGCGATACCGGGGAAGGCATGGACGAGATGATCGTGGAGCGGATCTTCGACCCCTTCTTCACCACCAAGGACCAGGGCGAGGGCACGGGCATGGGCCTGTCCGTGGTCCACGGGATCGTCCACGATCATAACGGGGCCATCACCGTCTGGAGCAAGCCGGGTGTCGGTTCCTCCTTCACCGTGCTGCTGCCCGTTCTGAGGGAGAAAAGCATCCGTACCTGAAAAGAATTCGGGGACGGGTTCACATTTCCCATTTCCCATTTCCCTCCTATTCGAGGACCAAGTTTGGGTATTTATCGGGGAAATGTGAACCCGTCCCCGAATTCTCTTTATTCGATGATCGCCAGGATCCTGGGCTCGTTCCTGGGCGGCCGTTCGGGAATGACCCGCGGATAGCCCACGACGATGGCGGCGACGATCCGGTGGTCTTCGGGTATATGGAGCTCTGCCAGGATCTCCGGGTCTTGGACGGCAGAGCCCAGATCCACCCAGCAGGTGCCCAGTCCCCGGTCCGCGGCGGAAAGCATGAAGTACGACGCCGCGAGGCTGCAGTCCTTTACCGCCGAATGCAGGCCCTTGGGACCCGTGATGAACACCAGGCAGGGGGCGTTGTAGTACACGTTGAAATTCTCGTCCTTCAGAACGGGCCGGTACAGCCTCAACGTTGGCGACTTCAAAGTCTTCATGTCGTTCAGGAGGTTCTTCTTGCTCTCATCGGAGAGCCGCCCCATCATTCCCTTCTCCGCCACCACGGCAAACCCCCAAGGCTGGCGGTTGCTCGCGCTTGGCGCCTCGCAGGCATCCGCGATGAGCTCTCTGACCAGGGACACCGGCACCTTTCTGTCCTCGTAGTCACGCACCGACCGCCGTATTCTCATCAGATCCCTGAAATCCGTCATGGCGTCTTCACCTCCCTCAAGCTATTTTCCTCTTTCTCCCCTTTCCGGTCTTCTCTCCACCGGAAGCGCAGCCCGGCCGCACCCGGCTTACATACCATTTTCCTCTGAGTCTGATAAGAGAATTCGGGGACGGGTTCACATCTCCCTTCCCGCTCCACGGGCCTCTGCCAGCTGTACTCCGAATGCCGCGAAGGATACGTTGTTCCTCTCCATGGTCCCGATGTGCGCAACCAGGGACTTCACGGCATCGGCGGAAGCATCCTGGATGAACACGGGTCTATGCCGGCGAGATGAACGTGATGAGATAATGATATAATATTAATGCATTATGCACAAATAGCAACACCCCTCACCCTCCTTCACTGCTTACCAGCCTTTTCTCCTGCCGTGCGGGGCCGTCCCTCGTCGTTCCCCGCCCAGATAGTCGCTCCGGGCCCGGTTCTGCCGGGATAAAAGACTCGGGGCTGTTCACGGTGAACATCCCTGCCAAATAAGCGGGCTGGTTGGCCACGATGCCCACCGAGCCCCCGCCAAGGCAGGCAGAGCCTGTCACTATCTCGAGCGCGAACTCGGGCTTGAGCTCAAAGAACCTGCCCCCGAATTCTCCACGGGAATGACTTTCAGGCTGTTTTCAAAAAGCAGCAAGAAAATGCTCAAGGTACGCACTTGCATGTGATGATGGTGAACATTATATCATTACATGGATCTTACAGGGTTGAAGAGCATCTGTATATATGAAGAGAACATGATCGCGGGTTCTTGGATTCTCCCGGTTGACACAAATCAGCACGGGCAGAAAGACGGTTCGTATGCAAAACAGTCCTGAGCAGGATGGAACGAATCTGATCAAGGAATGTGAAGAGTGGAAGGCGGCATATAACTCATTGCCCATCGGGCTGTGCGTTCTGGACAGATCGCTCCGTATTATGAGAATCAATGAAAGCCTTGCCGGAATTGACGGCATTCATGCCGACGAGTATCTGGGCAAAACTCTGCGGGAAGTAATTCCATTTGATTTCTCAGGCAAAATTGAATCCCTTGCCCGTTCGGTTGTCGATAAAGGAGAGCCTCTCTACGATATCGAGCTCTCGGAGTCACCTGCTCCCGTAGCAGGCCGGGCTCGCTCCTGGATGGCGCATATATTGCCCATCAAGGCAGACGACGGTCAGGTGCAAGCCGTCAGCATAGCAGTCGAGGAGACCACCAAGCGCAAACTGGCCGAGGATGAACGGGTTCGCCTGACGGCAATCCTGGAAAGCACGAGCGACCTGATTGCCACAACAAGGCCGGATGGAGAGGTGGCCTACATGAATGCCGCCGGTCGCCGCATGCTTGGCCTGGATGATGATGAAGACATCCGGGGATACAGAATACACGATGCGCACCCCGAGTGGGCCTTCAGGACAGTGACGGATGAGGGCGTCCCAGCCGCGCTCAGGCACGGGATATGGGAAGGGGAAACGGCTGTCCTGAGCAGAGACGGCCGCGAGATACCGGTCTCGCAGGTGATTATGACGCATCGTTCCGAAAGCGGGGAGGTCGAATCCATATCCACTATCATGCGGGACATCAGCCAGCAGAAGCAGACCGAAGAAAGACTGCGGGAAAATGAGGCGAATCTGCGGGAGGCTCAGGAAATCGCCCGCATGGGCCGATGGGACCTCGACCTGGTCGCCGGGCGTCTCGTATGGTCTGATGGGATCTTCGATTTGTTCGGAGTCAGCCGCGAGAGCTTTGCAGCCTCGTACGAGGCATTCCTGGAGATGGTCCATCCGGATGACCGCGCCATGGTCGACAACGCGTACCGCACCTCTGTCGAGAGCGGAACACCATACGAGATCGAACACCGGCTGCTGATGAAGGACGGCCGCATCAAGTGGGTCAGCGAAATCGGCCGCACCGAGTACGACGAGACGGGCCGCCCCGCCCGTTCGTTCGGCACTGTCCAGGACATCACCGAGCGCAAGCTTATCGAAGAGGCGCTCCGGATATCGGAGCACAAATACCGCAAACTGCACGAGAGCATCAGGGATGCCTTTGTCAGCACTGATATGGAAGGAAACGTCAAAGATTACAACAGATATTACCTGAGCATGCTGGGATATGCCCCTGAAGAAATCAGCTCGCTCACGTATCGGGACGTCACTCCTGAAAAATGGCATGAGATGGAGGAGTCCATCGTTCAGACACAGGTGCTCAGGCGGGGATATTCGGATGTTTATGAAAAAGAGTACCGGAAAAAGGACGGCACTGTCTTTCCCGTGGACCTGAGGACGGTGCTCATCAGGGATGAGGCGGGTAATCCCGCGGGCATGTGGGCCACAGTCCGGGATATCACCGAACGCAAGAGGATGGAGGAGAACCTGCGGAGCAGCGAGGCGCGTTTTCGCAGTTATTTTGAGCAGCACGCCTTCGGGCTTACCGTTACCTCCCTGGAGAAGGGATGGATAGAGGCAAACGATCGCCTGTGCGAAATCCTTGGCTACAGTCGTGACGAGCTCATGCACATGACCTGGGCCGAGCTGACTCACCCCGATGACCTGGAAACCGATGTTGTCCAGTTCAACCGGGTGCTTTCGGGAGAGATTGACGGGTATTCCATGGAAAAACGGTATATCCGCAAAGACGGACAGCCCATCTGGACCAGTATCTCGGTGCGGTGTTCACGTCTGGCCGACGGGAAGCCGGATTATTTCATCGGTATCGTACAGGATATTACTGAACGGAAGAAGGCGGAAGAAGAGCTGGACAGGTATCGCCAGAGTCTGGAAGATCTGGTCGGGATCCGTACCATAGAGCTGGAAGAGAAGAACAAAGAGCTCCGGGAAGAGATAGCCGAGCGTGAAAGAGCGGAAGGAGAAAAGCGCAAAATCGAGCTCCAGCTTGCCCAGGCTCAGCGGATCGAGGCCCTTGACCGGTTTGCCGGCGGCATTGCCCATGACCTGAACAATATCCTCTATCCCGTCATCATCAACCTCGAAGAGCTCCTCGATATGGAGCCGCATGTATCCTCTCGACGCGACATTCTTGAACAGACCCTGAAGGCTGCACACAGGCAGGGAGATCTCGTGAAGAAGATTCTCTCCTTCAGCAGGAAGAGCGAGCGGGTGGTTCAGCCCGTTCACCTCAGGCCGCTGCTGGCAGAGACCGTGAGCTTCCTGAAATCCACGCTGCCGAGCACCGTCAGCATACAGCAGCATTTCAGTGTACGGGCGGATGCGGTCATGGGCGATCCCGTTCAGCTTCAGCAGGTGATCATGAACCTCTGCAAAAATGCCGCTGACGCGTACGGGCCACACCAGGGCACCATAGTAGTCGGGCTGGCGAAGACCAGAATAACGTCTCTGCACGGTCACCAGGACTTGCGGGAAGGGGATTATCTCGTACTGACGGTCAAAGATACCGGTATCGGAATGAAACCCGAGGTAGTGGACCGGATCTTTGAGCCGTTCTTTACGACCAAGGATGTGGGCAAGGGCACCGGCATGGGCCTTTCCGTAGTGCACGGCATCGTGAGAAGCCATGGGGGAGCCGTCACCGTGGAAAGCGAGCAAGGAAAAGGATCTCTCTTCACGGTGTATCTCCCGGTATGCGGCACGGAACACCGGGCACAGGCTCCACCTGCCGGGAGCACGGCTGAAGTCCAGGCGAAGGAGAGCATCCTCCTGGTCGATGACGAGGAGATCGTCCTTTCCAGCCTTACGCGGTCACTGAGGCAGTCAGGGTATCGGGTGGCATCGTTTCAGGACGGCCTTGCAGCGCTTCAGCGATTCAATGAGGAGCCCCATGAGTTCGATCTGGTCATCACTGACCTGACCATGCCCGGGATAACGGGATTGGAGCTTTCCAGAAAAATCCTCACTGTTCGGCCTGACACCCCTGTCGTATTATGCACGGGGTACAACGATATCATCAGCCAGGACGAGGCCAGATCTCTGGGTATCAGGGAACTGCTCATCAAACCCGCCGGAACCAGAGAACTCAAGAACACCATCAGCCGTGCACTTCGGGACAAACTG
Source organism: Deltaproteobacteria bacterium (assembly GCA_018433775.1). Lineage (GTDB taxonomy): Bacteria > Desulfobacterota > Desulfomonilia > UBA1062 > UBA1062 > Phosphitivorax. The sequence goes on along the minus strand of JAHDQN010000001.1, from coordinate 26,986 downwards.
AGCTGAAGCAGCTCCCCCAATTCGGGGACGGGTTCACATTTCCCATCGCGCAATTCAGGTCTAATTCGGGGACGGGTTCACATTTCCCATTCACCGGCCGCATCTCTTTTCTCATTCATAATGGGGAAATGTGAACCCGTCCCCGAATTCCCGTCCCCGAATTCCGAATTGGTCTTTGCCGGGGAAATGTGAACCCGTCCCCGAATTGGTCAGATCCACCTTTTCTTTTCCAGCAGCTTCATGAAGTTGCGCTTTCTGCTGTGCTCGGTTCCGAGCTGCTTGAGGTAGGGGCCGAAATCCTTTTCCCTGTCGAGCCTGGCCATGAGATCCCTGATCCTGACCAGCAGCCTGACAGCCTCCTGGTAGGCGTCGTTGTTCTTCCGGTTGATCACGGCCCCGATCTGCTGCTGATAGATCTGCAGCGACTCCTCGGGGTGGCTCTTCTCCCGCCTGAGCGCGAGCTGCATCCAGAGCACGTCGGAGCACCCGCCGGACCTGGCCTCTTCCCATGCGGAGTCGACGTCGTTGTCCTCAAGGTGGATCTGCACGAGAAGCGAGTGGTCGATGCGGTTGTAGAGCCTCATGGGCCCCCTGCTCCTGTTCTGGGTGAGCTTTTTGTGCTCGAGGCGCTCACGGATCAGGGCGATGGCCTTGTCCCTCCATTCGGGCCACACCCTGGATCTCCTGGCATGTTTTTTCAGGCTGTGATACCGCGGCAGCCCCGGGCTCAGGGTAAAGGAGAGCCAGATGAGGCCCAGCGCCTTTTCGTGGAAACCCTGCCGGTGGTAGGCTTCCGCCAGGAAGTCGACGAGCTGCACGTCCGGGTTCTTTTCAAAGGCCCGGACCCCCCGCTCCGCCCAAGCCAGGGCCTCGTCGTCCCTGCCCGCCTCCTGGTAGAGCTGGGCGATCTCCAGAAAACAGACCGGCCGGGTGAGGTCGCTCTTCTTGATCTCCGCGAGGAAGTCGATGTTCCCCTCCCGGCGGGCGAGCGTCTCCATGATGTTCCGGAGGCGGTACCGGTAGAAGTCGAACTGGGTCTTTTCCCCGGGCCCCAGCGGCTTGACCCCGGTCCATGCCTTTTCCGCGAGCCTGCGGTACTCGGCGAGGCCCTCATCGCCCAGGACATCGGCATAGGTGTCGGCCGCCCCGGAAAAGATGTCGTGCTCCGAGCCCAGCTCCCACTCGAAGAGCCTCCGGGCCATGTCCTTGCGGTTGGGCCGCGCCTTTCTGCACGCGCGATGGTGGATGTCGATGAGCCCGGAGACGATGTCGTCCATGTAGCCGCCCGGGTCGCCCAGGGAGTGCAAAGCCAGCTCCACGTTCGTCAGCGCGTGCTCCGCCAGATCCATGACCTCAGCGGCATGGCCGTTCTCCAGCAGATTCTCCAGGATGTCGAGTGCGTTCTCCACCCTGCAGAAGTAATCGTAGCTGTCGTGGTAGTCGATGAAATCGTCCATGAAGATCACGTTCGACAGACACTTTTTCAGCCGGTCCACGTCGATGGAGCCGTCATCGTACAGGGAAGCATGCATCTCCAGCCAGTTCCAGAAATCGTCGTCATCGTCGGCATGCTCCAGGATCAGATCGACCAGCACCGACTTTTTCTGCCGGGCCAGCCACTCCGGGACCGACAGGTGGACCGCTCCCCGTTTCCCGTTGTGTCGCGCGCTCTCCTTCTGCTGCTTGTCGAGCCAATGGAGACCCGTCGCCACCAGATGCTTGCAGAACTTCCCCTCAAGGCCCACGGGGCACGAGCAGGAGAACTCGATCTCCATGCTGGTCTTGTCGACCTTGATCTGCGTGCGGTATTTTTCAGACCCCATCACCGAAGCGGTGATGCTCCCGCTCTTTTCCTTGAGCGAGCGCACCCGCGAGTCGTGGAAATACTCGACCCCCAGCCGGTAGCCCTGAGAGCCGGCAAGCCTTCTCAAGGTGAATTCGGAAATATAAGCATTCAGGTCGATCTTCATAAGACGACTCTTTTACTTGAAACAACATCTTTGTAAAGAAAAATCGCCGGCATGGGCAGCTCCTGCATCATCAGCCGCGGCGCCGGTTGCGGCATCGTCAGAATCATCACTCCGGGCATCGTCCGCTTCACCCGCGTCATGTCACCGCCGGGGCTCAAAAACGGGGCCTCCGCCTTTTTACGGATGTCTCATGAGCTCAGCCGGAGCCGTTGCCGGGTGATGAGAGGTACTGCCGGACGATCTCCCGGATGGAATCCAGCCCGATTTCCTCCGGCCGGATCTCGTGCCTGGGCACAAAGAGATAGGCCTCGGCATCATCGCCTGCCCGGACAGTGGTCAGGTCGTTCACCGTGCACACGAAGGCGAGGTCCAGCGTGAAATAGGTGATTCCTCCATAGGGATAGGTGTTGGGGAACGAGCCGAAGTAGGTAAAATCCGTTATCTCAAGGTTCAGCTCTTCCCTGATCTCCCGGATCAGGGCGTGCTCGGCTGTCTCGCGCACGTCGACGAACCCGCCCGGGAGGTCGAGTGTGCCGAGCTTCGGCTCACGCCCTCTGCGTGTCATGAGCAGGCGCTGCCGGCCGTCTTCGATCAGGGCCACCACGGCCGCCGCCGCGTTAATGAAATACTCGAATCCGCACCTGCTGCACACGAACAACCGGCCGTCCCTGGAACACAGGCCGTCCGATCCGCACCTGGGACAGAATCCGAACACGTGCTGCGGATAGGTGCTCCCGGCATATCCGCCGGTATGGTGCTGCCGACGATCCTTCACAGTCGCTCCCTGCCCGGAACACGCGCGTCTTTTCTGCCGCGGCCCGGTGAAAAAACTCCGCATGTTCTCTCCCCCATTCGCCCTTCTCCTCTGTGGAGAAACGATGAAAGGAATACCTCCAAGACAGTCTCGGACGGCGACCTTACCGCTCGCCGCCGAAGAGGACCGGCAAAGATGCGGCATCCTCATACAGCCGCGAATTGCGCGGCAGGGTCCTCATCATTTCCTCAGTCCCGCCCTCTCATGATACACCTCGTCCTTGACCATCTCCTTGAGCCCCTTGAGCGTGAGGTACGGCTGGTCCTTGGCGAGCAGGTTGGAGAGTGCCGAAGGAATGTATCCGCCCGGATCCGACCGGACTCGGTAGACCACGCGGGTCCTTCCGCCGTCTACCTCGGTGAGGGTGGACTGCCCGGTCATGTAGGTCATCCTGACATATTTCTTCACCCTCGGCACCACTTCTTCCTCCAGGGCCTTCATGGTGATGACGGACTTCCCCCCTGCCCTGTCCACATCGATCACCGCATCGATCACCATGTCCCGGTCTTTGGTGGGCCACTGGGTGGCGAGGACGAAATAGACGAGCTTGTGCGACTCTGAGTAATCCTCGAGCAGCTCGATATCGCGGCAGAAACCGTACCACTTCGGAAACGAGGGGATATCGCGGAACACCTCCAGGATTACCTCCATCGGGGCATCCACCTCGGTGATCCCCATGAACTCCTTTGCATCCATGCCTTGAATAGGCCTGGTGTACACCTCGATGCCCTCCCCCTCCTTCGCCAGGGTCCATCCCTCCTCAGTCGGTTCGCCGAATGCGGAAAAGGCGCAGAGAAACACGATCAGGACAACAGCGGGCACACTTCTCATCACGGCCACCCCCTTATTCATGAATACACGGATGCTCCACCAGTTCTCCTTATCCTAAAAAGCCGTGCCGTTGAAACACAAATATGCGGTTCCCTCTCCCCTTCACAAGGGCGGGAGGCCGGATCAAGGCCCTCAGTCCTCGCCCGTTCCGCCTGAGAAAGAGGCGTATTGCAAGCTTCCCCGCAGCGGTCTTCGTCCGGGATCGACTGGACAGAGATGCACCCCTGCCCGCACTCGGGCCTTGAAGTTTTCGGCCGGTTGTGACTATGTTTGCCCTGTCCTCAGACAAGGAGACAGGCTTTCTCATAAGAGAAAACCGGCGGAGAATCCCATGTGCGGGCGTTTTATCCAGATCTCACATCCCGAAATCATCAGGCTGGGCATCCCCGACCTCCTGATCGACCCGGCAGTGCAGGAGGAATTTGCGCCCCGGTATAATATCGCTCCCACGCAGAGCATCCTCACCGTGCTGAACACCGGGAAACCGACGCTCACCTGCACGCGGTGGGGGCTCATACCCTCCTGGGCCAAGGACCCTTCCATTGGGGCCCGGATGATCAACGCCCGGGGCGAAACCCTTCGGGAGAAGAGCTCGTTTCGGGGGCCGTTCAGAAAGAGGCGGTGCATCGTCTTTTCCGACGGGTTCTATGAGTGGAAGTCCGAGGGCCGGAGCAAGGTGCCCTACCTTATCCGCATGAAGGACGCCCGCCCGTTCGGCATGGCGGGACTGTGGGACTGCTGGCGAGACGGCCGCACCGGCGGGGAGCTCATCACCAGCACCATCGTCACCACCTCTCCCAACGAACTGGCCGCGGCCATCCACCACCGGATGCCCGCCATCTTAAGGACAGAAGACTATCCCCTCTGGCTCGACCCCGGCACTCCCCGGGATGAGGCCCTCATGCAGTGCATTGCCCCCTTTCCGCAGGAGATGATGGAGGCATACGAGGTTTCACGGCTCGTGAACAACCCGGCGTTCGACTCTCCCGAGTGCATCCTCGCCCGCACATCATGAGGCCCCGTGTGCCGGGCCGCTGCTGCCGCGTTCGCTACGGCTCCCCTTCCCGGGGCACGATTTCGAGCAACTCGATTTCGTACACGACCGTCTTGCCTGCAAGGGGGGCGTTGGCGTCGATGATGACCGAACCGGGCAGTACATCGATCACCGTGGCGGAGACCTCACGGCCCTGGTCGTCGACCATCTCGAAATCCATACCCACCTGGGGCGCCACCCCTTCGGGGAGCTCGTCTTTGCCGATCTGAAAAACGAGGCTCTCGTCATACGCGCCGAATCCCTCTTCCGGCTCGACGACCACGGTCTTCTTCTCTCCGGGAGACATGCCGACCACAGCGCCTTCGAATCCCGTCACCACCTCGTCATGACCGAGGGTAAAGACCAAAGGCGAGACGCCCACCGAGGATTCGAAGACCGTGCCGTCTTCGGACCTCCCGGTATAATTTACCTTGACCGTGTCTCCAATTTTTGCAGTCTGCACGAACAGGGTCAGCTCCTTTCATCAGCTTTATAAGATATATGGCAATCTCCCTCCCAAGAGTCAAAGCCAATCTCGATCCCTTGGCCGGGAGTGCGTGGAGAATTTGCAGATAATGGCAACTGAGAGCTGTTCCTGCCGTTCAGGCCCATACGGTTCAAAGAATGGGGACGAAAGAGGGCTATGCCCCTGCTTCCTCGACCCGCTTGACAATCCCATTGATTCTCTATAATCAGAGAAAAATAGTATTGTATTTTTTTGGAATTCCATTGCGTAGTGGAGATATGTCATTCAACCTTTGTGTGTAATGAGATCAAAAAGGAGTATGCCGTGAAAAAGACAGTCAGTATGTTTACGATTGCGTTGTCGGTGCTGGTGAGCTCCGTGTGTTTCGCCTTCCATGTCGAGGTTCTCCAGGTGGGCGATATCACGGTGTTCCAACTGTGCTACCAAGGATTCATCGACGAACTGGCAAAAAACGACATTATCGAGGGCAAAAACCTCACCATCAACCGGCACATCATCGAGGCACAGGCCGACGCGGGGCTGTGGAAAAAGGTCGGAATCCTGATGAGGATCAGAAGAACTGCCTCGGATATCGTCCAGGCAAAGCCCGATCTCGTGCTCACGATCGGGACACCCGCCACGAAATACGGCAAGGACAAAATGATCGGCAACGGCATCCCCGTGGTCTTCACCGGGGTGGCCGATCCCCTCGTGGTGGGGTGCCCGTCGCTTGACCGGCCGGGGAGCGGCATCACGGGATCCACGCTCTACATCGACCCGCACAACGTGATCCAGATCGCGCAGCAGGCCCTTCCGAACATGAAGAAAATGGGCATGATCCACAGCGACGATGACAACGCCATCGCCTATGCGCAGGAGACCAAGGAAAAAGCTGCGAAGCTCAATGTTGAATTGATCACCAAAGAGGTTGAAAAATCCGCCGATATCCGAGCGTTTGCGGAAGAAATGATCGCCCAGGGCGTCGACGCGTTCGGGATTCCCATCGATTCATACTACGATCTCTCCGACGGAAAGGCCACCCGCGACCTGGTGGCTGTCTCGCATGAGACCAGGATACCGATCATCGCCTTTGTGACCCACACCACGCTGAAGGGAACCCTGCTGTACGTGGGGTGCAACTTCACGACCGTGGGAGGCCTCGCGGGCAAAAACGCGGTCGAGATCCTCTGCAACAGCAAAAAGCCCGAGGAGCTCCCCGTGCTCAGGCAGGAAGACATGACGATCCTCGTCGACCCCGAGGTCATCAAATATCTGGGCGTGGAGATTCCGCTGGGCATACTCCAGCTTGCCGAATCCATCTGAATCGGGGACGGGTTCACATTTCACCCATCCCCTGCTCCCCCCTGCATCACTCGCGCCCTTGCCCGGTGTGCCGCGGCCAGGCCGCTCCGGTTCACAGGGGGCCGGACCGAGCCGGTCGACCGCATCGATCACCCTGGTATAACCTCGGTATCGTTATTGCCGAGGTTCACCCCGACCTCAAGGAGCAGGCTTTCGGCGTGCTCTCTACCGAAGAGACGCGGGCATGCGCGCGATCACCCTGCCCGGGGCATTGTGTTCGGTCAGGTAGAAGTGGTAGTCCGCTCCCTCTCCGAGCCTGAAGGCCCCCTCGAGCATGATGAACCGCCACCCGCGGTCGTTGATGCTTTTGCTGTACTTGATCGCGGCATCCACGATGCTGCCGTCCGAGTGGAGCACCAGCCGGGAATCCTCCGGGCTCCTGGTCATGTCAAATACAAAGAGGTAGAGTTCTTTGAGCCCCCGGCCGTCGCGGATCGCCTCCGGGCTCGCGGCGTTCTTCGCCACGAGGGGGAGCAGCTCCTTATGCCCGGCGGATTCGAGGTAGGAGAGCGAGGGAAGCCGGTCTTTTTCGACAAAGAAGAACCGGATCCTGTCGTATCTGCTGTAGACCGGCTCCATGGCAGACGAGAGCACCAGGACCCCCTCGTCTTTGGCGAGGTATTCCGCAGCGTATGCGCGGTAGTCTTCCCTCCCCAGCGAGTCCCTCAGCCGCAGGACCCCGGATATCCGGCGCACCAGGGGGTCCGGGCCCGGGGCATAGTCCTCTTCCAGGAGCACGTCCGCGAGGCCGAAGCCCTTTTCGGGGAGGGGCTCCGTTATGGCGGGCTCGGTGTCGAAGAACACGACGCCGTCGGTGCTCTCCCCCGGCAGGACCAGCTTCTGGTAGAGCGCCGTGATCACGACCGCGATGTCGGTCCTGGTATCGGAGAGGACGAGCCGTCGCTCTCTATTCTCAGGCGATTCCGTGGCCGGGGACACTTCCATGACGGGCCGGCCGGCTTGCTGCGCCACCGTCGGGGCGCAGGACGCGAGCAGGGTTGCTGTCAGTATGAGGGTGATTATCCTTTTCATTGCTGTCCTCCGGCGAGTACCGTGCTGTCTTCCGGCAATTGCATAGGCGGGTTGGCTTCGGCGCTGACGGACTTGTGCCTGACCGTGTTGAAGTCTTCCCCGGCTTTCTTGATCGCATCCCACGAGTAGGCCGTCCCTGGGCCGGTCAGAATCTGAGCGGCCTTTTGCCCCGTTTTGAGCAGGCCCTCGGAATAATTATGATAGACACAGTCCGCCGCGTAGCGGGTGAAGTCGTCGCTGTATCCCTCGTGCGCCATGTATGCCGCCATCTTCCCTGCAGCCCCGGTCCCCTTCCGGGTTGCCATCTTTCCCAGGACCGCGGAGCCGAGCTTGTCTCCTAATTTCGCGCCCGCGTAGTTGACGACCAGGGACTCGGTCCCCGCCAGCAGGGTGTCGGTCACCTTTCCGCTGCCGAATAAGAATTCGGCCGATGATGCCCCCGCAACCTTGGCGGTGAGCTCCGCAGTCTCGAAGGACTGCATCGTCGCGGCCAGGGCGCCGCAGGTGATGGGGTTGGTGCATCCCACGACAAGGATCCCCACCTTCGCGACATCAGGGGCGATTTCCGCCGCGTTCAGCCAGGCCTCGGTGTTTTCCCCGGCAAAGTTGTAGAACGAGTCGTCAATATCGTTGATCACTCCCTGCTGCACATCCCTCATCGCATGCCTCATCCGGATCTCCTCGATCAGCTGCCTTCTGGATGTCGGCTCGATCGAGTTGTTCCTGACATAGGCCCGCAGTCGTGCAAGGAGCTCGGCCTGCCGGTCCGGGTCACGGTCACGGTACGCCTTGTCGATCGCCATGAAGTAATGGGCCAGTCCCCGCTCCTCTTTCGTCAGCCGGTCTTCGAGCCTGCGATAATCCTCCCAGCTCAGCGTGGCGAGCATGACCTTGTCCATGTCGAGCATGATCGGCGCACTGTCCACGTGCGCAATGACGGCCGTGTTGATGTCCGGCATGGCGCGGGAGACGAGCTCCGACATGACCAGCACCATGTTTTGTGCGACCGGGTCGCTGTTGACCAGCATGAAAGGTTCAGGCCCCTTGAATTTCTCGAGCTTGTAGACCGTGGAGTGGATCTGCCTGCCGTTCCAGTATACCCTGACGTCGAGGTCGAGATCCAGCCTGATCGTCTGTTTCACGAGGTCGGCGGGCACGAACTTGTAGCTGAAGTTTGACAGGGCGGGAACCACCACGAGCCCCTTTCCGGGAATGTCGTTCGCGTGGATCACCGTGACAGGCCCTACGTAGCGCTCGAGATAGGCAGCCATGGTCCCGGTGAGACCGCGGCCGAGGAAGAAGGCATAGCTCCTGAGGCACGCACCGATTCCCCGCGGGCCCGAGGTGTCGATGTATTCCGCCAGCTGCGGACTGATGATGAGCGTCACATTCTGTCCCGGGGGCGCGATTCCCATGTTGGCGACATGCACGCTGTCAAAGGGTGAGACGACCGTCCATCCCCCGTCGAGCGCTCCCTTGGGAACCGAATTGCGAAAGAGCTGCTGGGCGCCGGAGATCTCGTCTGCCGAGGCACCGGCAGATCTGCCCATGGATTCGATCTTCTGATCGAGGACTTCCCCGGTCGTCTGCCCGTACAGGGGAGTGAGAATGACTGCCAGCGAAAGGGCAATAAAAATCGTGATCCGCATTTTTCCTCCCTATTTTATTCTGATGGCTGCAGAGATTGTCTTGACAACATCACTGACCGTGCTGTCCTTATCTGCACAGACGCCCAGAAACTTGAGAAAACGTGCATCCCGTATCTTGGAAAGGGGATGGAGGATGGAAAGGGGACGGATATATTTTACTTCCTATCTCGCCATACGACCTGCCGCTACTTTCTTCAGGATCCAGATCGACCCGGCAGTTAACAGGCGAACATGCCCTTTTCGTAGATGGTCTTCTTCTCGCCTGTCTCCAGAAAGGCCACGACCCTCTTCTCTTCGGTGTTCACCAGGTCCCAGTGCAGGGCCGAGTCGTTGAACCCGAGCCGCGTCTTCTTCTCCCTGGTGAGCTCCGCGGGGTTGCCGTCAAAGGTGTCCGAGTACGAGGCGCCCAGGGCGATGTGGCAGTTCCCGCTCTTTCCGCCAAAGTTCTCGTCGTAGAGGGTGTTTGCCATGAACCGGTCGATCTTGGAGAACCGCTTGTCGGTCAGGGAGAACTCGCCGACCTTGTTGGCTCCCTCGTCCATGGTGAGCTGCTTCTGCACGAAGTCCCTGCCCTCCTGGGCCTCGACGCTCACCGCGGAGCCGTTGCGGAATTCGAGCCGGATTCCCCGGGCGTAGTTCCCGCTGCGGTAGGTGGGCTGATCGGCGTAGTAAACGCCGCTGGTGCCCCTCCAGTCGGGCGAGAGGAAAAGCTCGAAGCTGGGGATGTTGTGCCCGGATATCCCGATCCACTTTCTGAACTCTCCGGGGAAGATCTCCAGGTCCATGTGCTCGGACTCGACCTTGAAGAACTTCACCTTCAGCGAGTTGAGCCATTTTTTGATGGCCTGGGCGTCCTTGTAGATATTCTTCCAGTGGGATACCGGATCTTTCCGGTTCAGGTAGCAGGCCTTGACGATCTGGTCCGTGTATTCCTCCATGGTGAGGCCCGCATGACGCGCGAGCTCTTCGGTGGGGCAGACGCACAGGGTCCACCCGAAGAGGCCCTGGGATTCCCTGGCGTCGAGAATATCGCTCAGGTATTTCCTGGCGACCGCCGCCTTGCCGATCCTTTCCGGATCGACCGCGCTCAGATGGGTGATGGAACCGGGCGCCCTCAGCGAGATACTGCCGTTGAGCGCACTGAAGAGCTCCTGGTCGCCGGGCACCTTGAACACCAGTTGATTTGCGTCCGAGCGCCGGTAGAAATCCTGCTCCATCTTCTCCGTGAGCGACATGCGCTGGAGCGTGTTGTATCCCTTGTCCAGCAGGCGCGGGTACAGCACCTCTGCGAGCGGCAGCGCCGCCTTGTCGTACCGGATCATGATTAAATCGCCTTTTTTATACCGCTCCGTCCGGGCGGTCTGAAGACCCCAGAGGAGGACATCGGCGTACCGTTCGAGTTGTGTTGGTGTCAGCATACCTTGTCTCCTGTCGCGTTCCCTTTTCATGCCAATGGCACGTGCCCGGGCAGCCCGCGGCCGGTCTCCCGAAGCTACGAGGCCCTGCCCTCGACGCTACCGGCCCGTCTCCTTTCCGGACCATCGGCCCGGGGGAAAAGCCTCGACAAGGGCGAGACCAAAAAAACGGTCACCACCATACTACAAACATTCTCGAATATGCACCTGAAAAAAAATGCGAAAGACGTTGCCTGATTTCTTCGCCCGCCGGGAGGCGGTGCGAGGGGTCGCATATCATGCGGGGCTGCCGTGAGCGTCTTCCTTCACGCCCGCGCTCCGTTTGCCAATGCGGCTCGGCCCGAAGGGATACCGGCCGCCTGAAAAACCCGGGATCACGAAAAAAAGAGCAGGGTCAGGCCTGCTCCCGCTCCTGCTCGGACGTTTCCCCTCCCTCATGCAGCAGCTTGTGCTCTCCGGCGAGCTCACGATAGGCGCGGGCGCTCTGCCGGTTCTTTTTCGAGCTTTCCGGACCGAGCTCTCTCTTGACCTCGGCAGGCGAGCCTGCCGCAAACCGGAAGGCGCCGACCACGCCGCCCTCCTTCACCAGTGAGCCGGAGGCGATGACGGAACCGCTCTGCACGTGGGCATCGTTGAGGATGACGGAGCCCATGCCGATGAGACAGTCGTCTCCGATGGTGCACCCATGAAGAACGGCATTGTGCCCGATCGTCACATAGTCTCCGACCACCAGCGGGCTCTCCGGATCTGCATGCATCGTGACATTGTCCTGGATATTGGTGTTCTTCCCGATGCGGATCTTGGCGCGGTCGGCCCTGATTACCGCACCGTACCAGATGCTGGCGCCCTCTCCGATCTCCACGTCGCCGATCACGCAGGCTGTCGGAGCGATAAAGACATCTTTGCCGATCTTGGGCTTCTTGCCCCCATATGGTGCAATCATTTCTCCTCCTGTTGTCTGTTTTACCACGAATAATAAGATAGTGCTTGAATTACCTGTTCGGCGAGAAAGGCTGTTCCCGGACCCCTACGAGAGAAGGTATGGGTCTCCTCGCAAAGGGCAGCTACACCGCGGTTGACACTTTCTGCCGAGGCGCTCCGCAACCACTGCGCGGCACGAGAGCGCTCAATTCGTCTCCAACTGTTCTGTTCAGCCCCTATTCAGCAGGGCGACCCGGCCCGGTCTTGATGTGTATGATACTTCAATGCACTTATCGGGCAAGCGCAGTCAAGAGAAAGTTCGCGTGGAGAATAATTTTCCTGAAGCTGACCAGAACGGAGGATGCACGCCTGGATTGCAGGACATCCCTTCCTCCAGGAAAATCATCAGTCAAAGGCCGTGGGCAGGTTTGCATCTGCCGCGTGCGCCTTGACGTCCTCAAGATGCCTTTCCGTCGTGCGATAGGCCGAGAGCGGGGGCAGCGCGTCAAAGGGAAAGAATCCCACATTGGTGGTCTCGTCTCCCGGCCGGGCCTCGCCCCCGGTTATCGCGCAGAGAAAAACGATCTTGTAGGCATGGTAGAATTCCAGGTGCCTCGGCGCCCGGTTGGAGTCATACACACCGACGACCTTCCGGGGCTCCACGAGAAACCCGCTCTCCTCCAGAACCTCGCGGGCGACCATCTCGGACGGGACCTCGCCCACGTCCGCCCAGCCGCCGGGCATGGTCCACCGCCCGTCCTTGCGCTCCTGCACGAGAAGGATCCGGCCGCCGCGCACCACGGCGCCCCGCACGTCCACCTTCACCGTGGCATATCCGGGCTGGGCCGAGAAGCCTTTCACCAGCGGGCCGGATGACAGGCCGGTATGGCATGCCACGATCTCTGCCGCGATCTCGATCAGGCGACGGTAGCGAAGGGTATCGTATTCCGATTGACTGTAGGCCAGACCGGTCTGAGACATAGACTGTATCTCCCGGGCCCACTGGAGCCAGGGTGGCGGTTTGGCGTCGTTCATGGTTTCCCCTTCTAAGGTTATCATACAGCGCTCCGGCAATCCCTCAATACAGCGCCTTTTTTGAGGATGGCGGAAGGCAGAGGCGCAGCGGAGGCTAATCCTTTTCGGGTTTTGTCGCATCCGGGAAAAACCTGCGGAAACACTCGGGGCACAGCCCGTGGCTGAACGATGCGTCGGAATGCTCCTCAACATACTGCTCCAGCTGGTTCCAATATCCCTTGTCGTCGCGGATTCTCTTGCACCCGGCGCAGATGGGTATCAGCCCGCGCAGGGTCTTGATCTTGCTCATGGCGTCCTGGAGCTCGGTATTGAGCCTTTCCCGCTCCTCCTCGACGCGCTTGAGCTCGGTGATGTCTTGCAGCGTCTCGATGGCGGCCACCACCTCGCCCGCACGGTCGTAGACCGGTGAGGCATCGAAGATAAGGTACCGGGGCCTGCCTCCGACCTCTGCAAACCACCCCTCGGCGTGGAGCCCGTGGGGCAGGAGAATCGACGACCCGAACACCCGGTAGTGCTCCTGCATGGTCTCCTGCCTGCCGTCTATGATCAGATCGGAGAGGCAGGGCCGCTCACGCAGATAGAAGGGCCGCCAGTGCCCCGAGGTGCCCAGGACATCTTCCGCCCTGATGCCGGTGAGCTCTTCGCAGGCGATGTTCCAGTAGATCACGCGGTGATTCCGGTCGATGGCGAACACGGCAACTGCGCAATGCCGGATCATGCTCTCGGATATCTCGAGAAGGCTTTCCAGCGTGTGTCCGGCCGGATGGCCGGAAGCCGGATGGCCGGAAGCCGGATCGACCTGCCGCAGGGTATGCTCTTCCGCTGCCTCCTGCCCTGTTCCGCCGGGGCGTTTCTCTGTTTCGTCACGGAAAGTCATGCGCCTTACTCCTTCCTTCATCCTCCATGCAGCATGCGTTGCCGCACGCCCGGCACGCGGCTGCTGCACGCCTGTGTTACCCCCTCATCAGATTCCGGAGAAATCCGCGTCTGCCGAAAGCACCCGCCGGTTCTACCGCCCTCGTCATTATGCCGGATCATTCATGGTCCCCGGGTTCCACGGACAGGGTGAGCCCCGTCCTGCCCGTCACTCTCACCTTCCGCCCTTTTTCCACTGCACCGGTTCCTTCCGGAACCTCCGCCCTCCAGAGCTCGCCGCCTACCTCGATATATCCGGAAGGATCGAGCCTCTCTCTCGCCACCCCGGACATCCCCACGGGCGGACCCGTCTCGCGGCAGCTCCCGGTATCGTAGGATTTCCAGACAAAGGGGTACAGGGCCACGTCTTTTGCCACCCACAGGACGATCAGGAGCCAGAACAGCCACAGGGGAAACGCGATCAGCCAGTTCCTCACAAACAGCAGGGCCGTGACGAACACGAAGAGACCGAGAACCTGCAGAACCGTGTACCGGAGTATCACCCTGCCCTTCAAGCATGTGTCGTTCACTGGCATTCTCCGCTTCCCCCAGTGCTTTATTCCTCTGTCCACGGGAGATTATCGAATAGCACTAGAACAGGTCGAGCATTTTTTCTTCGTACCAGGTGGCGCCGAGCAGCCCTGAGAGAAAACCGTTGTGGCCGCCATAGTTATGGATAATGAGCTTTCCGTGTGGGGCAAGACGCAGCCCGGGGAAATCGTCGGCCGGAATGGCCGGGTCGTCCCGCGAGATGACGATGGTCACCGGCACCGGGGCTTTTTCGAGGACCGGCCCGGTGATGGTGTATCCGCGGAAATATTCTTCCAAGCTGCCGTAGACGCCGGAGACCCTGATGAGCGCGTCCGTGAGGCCGCCGATGGTTTTTATGGGGAGCAGGCCGGAGAAGTCGTAGCGCTCGGGATACAGGGCCTGCTTCCTGCGCAGGGACCTTCGCCACTTCTTGAGAAAATACCAGCGCAAGAGCCCGCTTTCGTCGATGGCCCGGGTCGCCCTGGCCGGGTCGACCACCGGGCTCACCGCCATGACGTGCCTGAGGTTCTCGATGGGCTCGTGTGCGCACCTGCAGGCGATCCTCAGCGCGAAACTGCCCCCCAGGGAAAACCCGGCGAGGTAGGCGCCGCTTCCCCGGGCGAGCGCGGCGGCCTGCTTCACGGCGGAGAACACCTCGTCTACGAGCGTGGCGTAGAAGAGGCCCTCGTTGAGATGGTGGGTGTCGCCGTGGTCACGGAGGTTGAGCCGGAACACGTCGTATCCGCAGGCGTGGAGAAAACTCCCGGTGTGCAGGATGTAGGTGGATGACGCGCTCCCCTCCCACCCGTGGAGGAGAATGACCAGGCCCTTTGCCTCCGTGCCCGGCGCGGGGGAGTGAAAGCCCTGCAGCCTCACGCCGCCTACGGTGTCGAAAATCATCTCCCGGGCGCAGGCGGCCATGGGGTTGGCGCCCAGGGTGCGAAGCCTGCTGCTGGCCAGGACGGTCTGCACATAGGGCGCCCGCAGAAGGGCGGGAGGAATGAAATCATTGCCTGATCTCACCGGTGTTCCTCCTCTCCGTGCCGCGGGCGCTCCGGGCGCCGGCACGGACCTGATCGCGTGATATCCGGATGCAGCCTTCTGCCGGTCCCGGCACGGGCCCGGGTGCGCGACGCCCGGACGCGGCTGCCCGGACACCTGCATGGAAACGGGGGTGCGACACCCGGCCGCAGGCTCATGCCCGAAGTCACCTGCATTCCCGCTACACCATGAGATTGAGCGGCTCGATGTACGCAGGATCCTCGTTGTCCATGACCTCGATGATGTGCTTGTGCAGCCGCAGCTTGTGCTGTTCGAAAATGGTCCTGCCCTTGCGGTAGGTTTTTGCATAGGCAAGGCTCTCGCGCATGAGCTCGTCAGCGTCGGCGCAGGCCTTCATGACCACGTGGTGCTCTTCGAGCTCTTTGGCGCCTACCCGCCTCCCGCTGAACACCAGCTCTTCGAGCTTGTAGTAGGGAATCGCCTTCCTCAATATCTGCAGCATGGCGGGAAGGAAGGGGATGTTCACGTCCACCTCGGGGAAGCAGAAATAGCCCTTGTCGGCCTTCATGAAGCGGTAGTCGCAGGTGCAGGCCAGGATGCTGCCGTTGCCGAAGGTGTGCCCGTTCATGGCGGCGATGACGGGCATGGGAAAGAGGAGTATCCGCTTGAACACGCTGTTCATGTCGTACATAAACTTCTTTATTGACGCGAAGTCCTTGTTCTGCATGGCACCGGTGATCCACACCAGGTCGATGCCCTGGGACCAGCTCTTTGGATCGCTGGAGGTGAGCACCACCGAGAAGATCTCCTGGTCTTTTTCGATCTCGTCGAACACACCGAGCATGCCCGCGGCAAAATCCGGGTTGTGCCGGTTCTCGGTGTTGGTCATGGTGACGACGGCAACGGATTCATCCTTTTTCCATTCAACGACAGCCATGGTATCCTCCTCTTTCATGATTTATGAACGATTCATTTTCCTTATTCCTTATTCCTTAACACAGATCGCCCGAAAAATGCAGAGAGGAATCGCAGCCGTACCTCCCGGACCGGTTCCGCGACCCGCTCGCTTACCCGGCGGAATCACAAATTACCCTGTAAATTATTGACACTCCCCTGCCCATTTGTTACAAGTGCTGCGGACTTTGATTCTACCTTGTAGGGAGGATGTTGTCGTGAAAGTACTCGTAAGTGATAAATTATCTGAAAAGGGCGTTGAAATACTCAGAAACGGCGGCCTCGATGTCGACGTCAAGACCGGCCTCAAGCCGGAAGAGCTGGTGAAGATCGTCGGCGAATACGACGGCCTGGTCGTCCGCTCAGCCACCAAGGCGACTCAGGAAATCATTTCAGCCGGCAAAAGGCTCAAGGTCATCGGCCGTGCCGGAGCCGGTGTCGACAACATCGACATCCCCGCGGCCAGCAAGCAGGGCATCGTGGTCATGAACACGCCGGGCGGCAACACCGTGACCACCGGCGAGCACACCATTGCCATGATGATGGCCCTGACGCGCAACATACCGCAGGCCAACATGCTCATGAAGCAGTCGAAGTGGGAGAAAAAGGCCCTCGAGGGCCGGGAGGTCTTCACCAAGACCATCGGGATCATCGGCCTCGGCAGGGTCGGATCGGTGGTGGCGTCGCGAGCCCTGGGCCTGAAGATGAACGTTCTGGTGTACGACCCCTTCATCACCCAGGAGCTGGCCGAGCAGCAGGGCTACGAGCTGGTGAGCCTCGACGATCTCTATGCCCGGTCCGATTACATCACGGTGCATACACCCAAGTCGAAGGAGACCATCGGGCTGGTCAACAAGGACGCCTTCGCCAAGATGAAAGACGGCGTCATGATCATCAACTGCGCCCGGGGCGGCATCATCGACGAGAAGGATCTCCTCGATGCGCTCGACTCGGGCAAGGTGGCCGGTGCCGCGGTTGACGTGTACGAAAAGGAGCCGCCGGAAAACTGGTCTTTGGCGCTGCACCCCAAGGTGGTCAGCACGCCCCACCTGGGCGCCTCTACTCACGAGGCCCAGGAGAACGTGGCGCTCGCCATTGCCGAGCAGATGGTGGACTACCTCAAGACCGGCCTCATCCGCAACGCGGTCAACGCCCCGTCGGTGGCGCCCGAGATGCTCCCCAAGGTGAAGCCCTATATCGAGCTCTCGGAGAAGATGGGCACCTTCTTCGGCCAGATCATCGGCCAGGTCATCTCCGACCGGCTGAAGAAGGTGAGCTTCGTATACACGGGCGAAGCGGCCAACGTGGATATCAGGCCGGTCACCATCGCAGGGCTCAAGGGCCTTCTCTCCATCATGTCCGACGAGGTCAACTATGTGAACGCGCCGGTTCTGCTCAAGGAGCGCGGCATCGACCTGGTAGAGACCCAGACGAGCAAAGAGGCGGTCTACACCAACACCATCAAGATCGTCCTTGAATTCGATTCCGGCACCCGGACCCTGGAAGGGTCGGTCTTCAACCCGGGAGACTTAAGGATCGTCAGCATCGACAGCTACTCCATCGAGGTCATCCCGGAAGGCTACATGCTGGTTATCTATAACAAGGACCTGCCGGGCACCGTGGGCAGGATCGCGTCAATCATCGGCGAGAGCAATGTCAACATCGCACGGCTCTTCCTCGGCCGTGACAGGCAGCAGGGAACTGCGATCCTCATCATCAATCTCGACACCGAGGCCCCCAGGGACGTCATCGAGAAAATCACGCAGATTCCCAACGCCCTGTCGGTCCAGGAGGTCGCAGTCTAACCAAGGAACCAAGAACAGGAGAGCTCGATTATGTCAAACGTGGTCGTTGTAGGCACCCAGTGGGGTGACGAAGGCAAAGGCAAGGTAGTAGACCTCCTCACCGAGCGATCGGACCTGGTCATCCGGTTTCAGGGGGGCAAAAATGCCGGCCATACCCTGGTGGTGGGCGACAAAAAGGTTATCCTCCATCTCATCCCTTCCGGCATCCTTCACAAAGACAAACTCTGCGTCATCGGGTCGGGGCTGGTCATCGACCCTGAGACCCTCCTGGAGGAGATCGCCGCCCTGAGGGAAAAGGGCTATGCAGTCACCACGGACACTGTTGCCATCAGCGACCGCGCCCACGTGATCATGCCGTATCACAAGATGATCGACCATGCCCGGGAGGCCACCCAGAAGATCGGCACCACGGGCAGGGGCATCGGTCCGGCCTACGAAGACAAGGCCCACCGGACGGGCATCAGGATGATCGATCTGGTGAATCCGGACCTCCTCAGGAAGAAGATCGATGCCCTCTTTGACGAGAAGCAGGAATATCTCACCTGCATCCTCAAGGTCAAAGCCCCTGACAAAGAAGAGATGATCGAGAAGTTCCAGGCCATGGGCGAAAAGCTCAGGCCCTTTGTCACCGACACCTCGGTGCTCGTGCACCGGTTTATCAGCCAGGGCAAAAACCTCCTGTTCGAGGGTGCCCAGGGAGCCAATCTGGACATGGACCACGGCACCTACCCCTATGTCACCTCGTCCAACACCATTGCCGGACAGGCGTGCGTGGGCGCAGGAGTCGGCCCCACCATGATCGACTCGGTGCTGGGCATCTGCAAGGCCTACACCACCCGGGTGGGCGGAGGCCCCTTCCCCACCGAGCTGGGCGACGAGGTCGGCGAGAAGCTCAGGGCCTTCGGCGGGGAGTACGGCGCAACCACGGGCAGGCCCCGCAGGTGCGGCTGGCTCGACCTCGTGGGGTTGAGAAACTCGATCAGGCTCTCGGGCATCTCCCATCTCGCGATCACCAAGCTCGACGTGCTCTCCGGGTTCGAGACCATCAAGGTGGCCACCGCCTACCGCTCCGGCGGATCCCTTATCGAGAGCATGCCGGCCGACCTGGAGATGTATCCGGGCATGGAGATGGTCTATGACGAGCTTCCGGGCTGGGAGGAAAATATCTCGTCCGTGCGCTCGTTCGACGAGCTGCCCGCGGGCTGCAAGGCGTATATCTCCTATATCGAGGAGAATCTCGGGGTAAAAGCCGCGATCGTGTCGGTGGGTCCGAAACGGGAAGAAACGATCATCAGGGAAGATCTGTTCGGATAAGTATCTTTCTCAAGAATCTTTCCGGGCTCAAGAATCTTTTCGGGTTTGAGGGCCCCTGACCGGGGCCTTCGCTGTTACCCTCAGGAAAACCGGCTGCTCGAGCAGCTTCCGCAGCTGCTTGAGCTGCAGGATCCGCATTCCGATTTGCCGGAGGCCGGGCGGGAGATCTTCTTTTTCACGTTGCGGCCGCTGCACTTCGGACACTCAGGGGGATTCTGGGCGGAAATCGGCATGAGCCGTTCGAATTCCTCGCCGCAGTCCTTGCACTGATATTCATAGATGGGCATTCGCTTCTCCTTCCTCCTTGGTCGTCCCTTTGCCGTACTACTAATGCCTGCCGGGCGAAAAGTCAATGAGACGTCACCAGATTTGCCCCGGCCCGATAGCGTAAGACCGCCTTCATACGATCCGATGGACCGGCGGCCTCCCGGGCAGGAGCCGGAGGCTTCCTCGAAGGGATGCCGCAATCATCGTCACAGCCCTAAGAGACCAACATTATTCTCTCTCTCATTGACAAGCCGCCTGTCTGCATTTAGTCTGGACCAAGGAGGAGGACTTACATGAGCACATCATATAATTTTTACAAGGTTGAGAAAAAAGACAATGTCGCATGGGTCTTTCTGAACAGGCCTGAGAAGAAAAACGCCATGGGGCCCGATGCCTGGAGGGAGATCGTTCCCATCTTCGCGGACATCGAAGCCGACGACGAAATCAGGGTCGCGGTCATTGCCGGCGAGGGCAAGGACTTCTCGGCGGGAATCGATCTCATGGGCATGGCCCCCATGATCCCCACCCTGAAAAATTGGGATATGAGCGCCAAGGCCACGGTCAAGCTCTTCCGCGACATCTTTCCCCTGCAGGATTCCATGACCTGCGTGGAGAAATGCTCCAAGCCCGTGATCTGCGCGTTTCACGGGTTCTGCATCGGGGCCGCCCTCGACCTGGGCTCGGCCTGCGACATCCGCCTGGCATCTGAAGACGCCCGGATATCCCTGCGCGAGGCTGCCGTGGCCATCATCGCGGACGTGGGCGTGCTCCAGCGGCTCCCCCACATCGTGGGCCAGGGCGTCGCCCGGGAGATGGCCTTCACGGCAAAATACATTACCGCCCGCCGGGCGCTTCAGGTGAACCTGGTCAACGAAATCTACCCGGACAAGGAGGCCCTGCTCAAGGGAGCCGCCGACCTCGCCGCGGAGATCGCCGCGCAGGCCCCCCTGGCGGTCCAGGGAGCCAAGGAGGTCCTGAACTACTGCAGGGGCAAGAGCATCGCCGACGGCCTGGAGTACGTCGCCGCCCGCAGCGCCATGATCCTGCCCTCGGAAGACCTCGCCGAGACCATGGCGTCCTTCATGGAAAAACGTTCCCCCAAGTACAAAGGCAAATAGCGCAATCGGGGACAGAAATCGGGGACGTAGAAATTGGGGACGGGTTCAGATTAGCGAGCTAATCTGAACCCGTCCCCAATTTCCTACCAGATCTCCCAGGCCTAAAGTTTATCACGGGTTTTTTCCGATGAAGAGCATACATGGAAAAGAGACGAACCAAACGGCAAAAGACCCTTTCCTGGGGCGAGCTCTTTGCGAACGCGAAGATCGACGGCCACCCTCTCAAGTTTCCTGTCCTGGACATCTCCATCGGCGGGATGGGGGTGCTGGTGACCGACGGGTTTTCCCTGCTGCAGGAAGGTACCGAGGTATATATCGAAACCCTTGAGAAACAGGGCACCGTGATCGCCACCGAGATCCACGGCCGGATCGCCTATCTCGGTCCGGGTGTTCCCACCCGCGCGGGGATCGATTTCTCGCCCGCTGAGACACCGATCGAGGCCTACGCGAAGCTCCACGGAACCAGGGGCGATACGGGAATGCTCATCACGGACAAAGACGAGATCCTGCGCGTCTTCAGCGAGGTCAAACGCTGGTCGCGCGGGTTTGGCGACATGCTCATGATTCACCGGCAGAAGGCCATCCCCGTGGAGTTCTTCTACCTCAGGCCCCAGATCAACAACATGGTGCTGCGGATCGTGAGGATATCGGAGTTCAGGCTCCCCTTTCAGCCCCAGGTGGGCACGGTCTACCCCTTCTATCTCTTCAAGGGCGTCAATGTCATGCTCTTTCACGCGAAGGTGCAGGATATCATCAAGAACATCATGGAGACCAGCTGGCCCGAGACCATGCAGCATGTCAGCAGGCGCAGCGTCCTGAGATATTTCGTCACGGGACAGGAGCCCCTGACCGCCACCGTCGTGCACCCCATCAGCCTGGAGAAGATCGGGGCCATCGTGTGGGACATCAGCATCGAGGGGATGGGGATCCAGATCCTCGACGAGGACAAGACCCCTCTCATCGAGGGCATGAACCTTCCCGAGATCAGCATCGAACTGCCCACGGGCGGCGTCACGGCCACGGGCATCGTCCGCTCGGTCAGATGCGAGAAGGTCCTCGAAAAGACCCAGGTGGGCATCGAGTTTATCGGCGGGGCAAAGCACTACCGCGACAAGATCCTGGGCTATATCCTCGACAGGGACTTCCCGTCGGAGACGCTCATCTCCTAGAAATCCCGGGGTCAGGTCTCTACATATGACACAAGGAATGTCATATGTAGAGACCTGACCCCAGCGGTGACTCCAGGACTGCTATACCCGGTAATACTCCCGGTACCAGCGCACAAAGTGCCCGATGCCCTCTTCCACCGTTACCCGCGGCCGGAAGCCCACTGCATCTTCCAGGTCCTGCGCGTCGGCGCAGGTGGCCGGCACATCGCCCTTCTGCAGGGGCAGCATGTTTTTCAGGGCCTCTTTGCCGAGCGTCTTTTCCAGCACGCCGATAAAGTCCATGAGCCGCACCGGGCGCGAGCCCCCGATGTTGTAGATCCGGTAGGGCGCATAGCTCGTGCCCGGATCCGGGCTGCCGCCGTCCCAGGATGGGTCGGGCTGAGGCTTTACGCGCGTCACCCGCACCAGGGCCTCGACGATGTCGTCGACATAGGTGAAGTCGCGCTCCATGTTGCCGTGGTTGTAGATGTCGATGGCCGAGCCTTCGAGTATGGCCCTGGTGAACTTGAACAGGGCCATATCCGGCCTGCCCCAGGGGCCGTAGACGGTGAAGAAGCGCAGGCCCGTGCAGGGCAGCCCGTAGAGGCTCGCATAGGTGTGGGCCATGAGCTCGTTGGCCTTTTTCGTGGCCGCGTAGAGCGACACCGGGTGGTCGACATTGTGGTGCACGGAAAAGGGCATCTTGGTATTGGCGCCGTAGACCGAGGACGACGAGGCGAACACCAGGTGGGGAGTGCCTGCAGACCTGCATCCCTCGAGGATGTTCATGAAGCCTGTAAGGTTGGAGTCGATATAGGCATGCGGGTTTTCCAGGCTGTAGCGCACGCCCGCCTGGGCGGCCAGGTGGACCACCGCGTCGAACTCGTGCTCGCGGAATATGGCCTCCATGCCCTGCCGGTCGACCAGGTCGGTCTTCTGGAAGGCAAAGCCGGGGGTCTTCTCCAGGATGCTCAGCCGGTCGGTTTTGAGCCGCGGGTCATAGTAGGGATTGAGATTGTCGATCCCGAACACCCGGCTGCCCTCTTCCAAAAGTCTCCGGGCGAGATGAAACCCGATGAAACCGGCTGCGCCGGTCACGAACACGTGCATGTTTTCCTCCCCTTATGACAAAATCTGACAGATGCTTTTCCGAGATCCTTCTAAAAGGCGATCTCTGCCACGGAATAGATGTCGGGTATCGCGTCCACCCCGGGCATCGAGGCGTCGGCTCCCACCAGGACGGCCTTCATCCCCATGTCCCGGGCCGTGAGGATGTTGGGCAGCCGGTCGTCTACGAGGACGCAGTCCTGCGGTCTGACGCCGTAGAGCTCGAGGAGCTTCCGGTAGGGATAGACCCGGGGCTTGGGGATATAGTCCATGAACTCGATGGTGAAAAGCTCGCCCAGCAGGTCGATGACATCCAGTGACCTGAGCACCCGCCTCACGTAGTCCACCGACCCGTTGGAGAACACGACCATGTCATGCCTGATGCCTGAAATGATTTTCTTCAGCCGCTCGTCCTTGTGCAGAAGCTCTTCCACGGGCACGTCGTGGACCTTTTGCAGATAATCGTCCGGGTCAACGCCGTGATGCCTCATGAGCCCGCCCAGGGTTGAGCCGTAGGTGTCGATATACCGCTTCCTGAGCGCCCGCGTTTCCTCCAGGTCGAGGTTGCACCACGACATGACATACTCGTCGATTTTTCCGGTCACCAGGTTGAACGGCCCCGCACCCTTGGGATACAGGGTATCATCAACGTCAAAAAGGATCAGTTTCACGTATGGCTCCTCCTTGCATGGGGTCGGGTCACTCTTGGGGTCAGGTCTCTACATATGACACACGTGTGTCATATGTAGAGACCTGACCCCAATCACTCTCATTCATCCTCGAATATCTCGAGCCGGTCCCTTTTGCGCTCCAGGCCCAGGAGCCGGTACCCGCTCGCGCATACCTGCCTGCCCCGGGGCGTGCGCTTGAGATAGCCGCTCTGGATCAGGTAGGGCTCGTACATGTCCTCGATGGTGTCTTTGTCTTCGCCCAGCGACGCGGCCAGCGACTCGATGCCCACCGGCCCGCCGGAAAACGAATCCACCATGGTGGCGATGATCTTCCGGTCCATCCGGTCGAGCCCGGTTTTGTCGATATCAAGCCGGGAAAGGGCCGTGTCGGCGATCTCCCACGTCACGGTGCCGTCTCCCAGCACGTCGGCAAAGTCGCGCACCCTGCGCAGGAGCCGGTTGGCGATCCGGGGGGTGCCCCGCGACCTCCGGGCGATCTCTGCCAGGCCCTTTTCGTCGGCCGAGACTTCGAGGATCCTGGCCGTGCGCTTGAGGATCGTGCACAGCTCGCCCTCGCTGTAGAACTCCAGGTGCCCGATGATGCCGAACCTGTCGCGCAGCGGCGAGGTGATCATCCCGGCCCGGGTGGTGGCCGCCACCAGGGTGAAGGGGTTGAGGTCGATCCGGATGGACCGCGCCGACGGCCCCTGGCCGATGATGATATCCAGCTTGAAGTCTTCCATTGCGGGATAGAGGATCTCCTCGGCCGCCTTGCCGAGCCGGTGGATCTCGTCGATGAACAGGACGTCGCCCTCTTCCAGGTTGGTGAGGATCGCGGCCAGATCGCCCGACTTCTCGATGGCCGGGCCGCTCGTGATCCGCAGGCCCACGTTCTTCTCATGTGCGATGATGTGGGCGAGCGTGGTCTTGCCCAGACCCGGAGGGCCGTAGAACAGGCAGTGGTCCAGGGCCTCGCCCCGGGCGTTGGCCGCCTTGATGAAGATCTCCAGGTTCTCCTTCAGGGCGTCCTGCCCCACGTATTCCTTGAGACTCCGGGGCCTGATGGAGGCCTCGAAATCGGTCTCTTCACGGTCGGTTCTGATGCCGGTCAGTTCTTCTCTCATCAAAAAGCTTCTCTTCTCACGACTCTTTTCGGGTCATGGTTCTTATCGCGTTGTTTTTCCCTGTTCTTATCTTACCACCGCTCAAATCTTATTAGAAAGCTTTCCTTCCCTCAGTTCTTCGCTCATCGAATCTCTATTCTTCTCAAAGATTGCTTCTTTTTCAAGGCCTTTTGCTTGTCTGAGTTCCTCGCTTCACTGATTCTCGTGTGTCCTGATTTTTTCTCACCGCTTTCTTTTTTGCAAACGGGCTCTTCCCCTGGAAGCCTTTCGCCTCATCGGATCAGCTCTTTGAGCGCGCTGCGGATGATCTCTTCGACATTGTCCGCCTTGACGCACCCCACTGCCCGGCGCGCCTGCGACTCTGCATAGCCGAGCGAGACGAGCGCGGCCACGGCGTCTTCCGAGATATCCGCGTGCGGCATGGCCCTGCCCGGGCCGTACTTCTTCGCGATGCGCTCCTTGAGCTCGAGCACGATGCGCTGGGCGCTCTTTTTGCCGATGCCGGGCAGGCTGCTCAAATATCCGATGTTCTCGCTCACCACCTCTTCCAGAAAGCGACTGGGGTCGACCCCTGACACGATGTTCAGTGCGGTCTTGGGCCCCACCCCGGACACGCTCAGCAAAAGCGAGAAGATCTCCTTCTGCCTGAGGTCGGCAAAGCCGTAGAGCTCGATCGCATCCTGGCGGACGATCATCTGGGTGTAGAAGGTGTGCTCTTCGCCGCACGAAAACTGCTGCCCGGGCACGACCGGCACTCGGAGCTGATATCCCACGCCCCCCACCAGCACGGTGATCTCCGCGCCCGCGCTCTGCACCACCTCGCCCTTGAGCATGCCGATCATCGGGCGAGCTCCTTCATGCGCCGGGACGAGGAATGGCAAAGCCCGATTGCCAGCGCGTCGGTGGCGTCGTTCGAAAGCGCCGAATCCCTGGGGATGCGCAAAACAGACGTGATCATGGCGGCGATCTGCTCCTTGCCCGCCCTGCCGTATCCGCAGGTGGCCTTCTTGACCTCGGTGGGGGTATACTCGAACACCGGGATGTCGAGCAGGCTTGCGGCGAGAATGATCGCTCCCCGCGCCTGGCCCAGCTTGAAGGCCGACTGGATGTTGAGCGCGTGGAAGGTGGCCTCCACGGCTACCTCGGCAGGTTGGTATTTTCGAAAGATTCCGGTTGCCTCCAGAAAGATCTCTTTGAGCCGCGAGTCGAGGCCCTCGGCCCTGGGCCTGATGACCCCGTGCGCGACATAGGCAAGCGACCCGCGGGACACGTTGCCGATCTCGAGCACTCCATAGCCCGTGGCGCGCGTTCCGGGATCGATGCCGCAGATGATCATTATCCCTGCATCTGGGCCATCTCTTCGTCTGAGATATCGAAGTTCGAAGAAATGGACTGGACATCGTCCAGATCCTCGAGCGCATCCAGAAGCTTCAGGGTCTGCTGCGCCTGCTTGCCCGTGAGCGTGACGTTCGTCTGGGGGATCATCTGCACTTCGAGCTGGCTGTATTTGATGTCCTTGCCTTCAAGCGCCTCTCTGAGATTCTCGATCTCTTCGGGCGCGATCACGATCTCAAACTCGTCTCCCTCGTCCGAGATGTCTTCGGCCCCGATCTCGAGCGCCAGGTCATAGAGCATCTCTTCGTCCACCGCCTCTTTGGGAACGGCGGCAAAGCCCTTTTTGTCGAACATCCAGCCCACACAGCCCGTCTCGCCCAAGTTGCCGTTAAACTTGGAGAAGAGGTGCCGTATATCCGCAACCGCCCGGTTTTTGTTGTCCGTGAGCACGTTCACGAGCACGGCCACGCCGCCCGGACCGTATCCCTCGTAGGTTGTCTCCTCGAAGTTGACTCCTTCGAGCTCGCCGGTGCCCTTCTTGACGGCCCGGTCGATGTTGTCCTTGGGCATGTTGGCGGCCTTGGCCGTCGCCACCGCAGACCGCAGACGGGCATTTCCCTCAATATCGCCGCCTCCCATGCGGGCCGCTACCGTGATCTCCTTGATGAGCTTGCTGAACAGCTTGCCGCGCTTTGCATCGGCAGCACCCTTTTTATGTTTGATCGTGCTCCATTTATTGTGGCCGGACATACCTTCCCTCCTTTTTCGCTACGCTCTGATGTGTAACACAAGAGTATGCATTGATGCAAGTTTCCCCATGAATCTGCACGACTCTCATTGCGAACCATATATTATTGCTCTGCATGAAAATCAACTGATAGATAGGGGGTCAGGTCTCAACATCTGACATTTCGAGTTTTCTCCGCACTTCCTGCACCCGTTTCTGAATCCCGCCATCTCCACTTACCTCCCGCCGATATCGCCCGTTCGACTGGCTCACCGCGTTTTCCCGCATGCCATATCTCCGCCCGATCTCGCTCAAGGAATAGCCTCCGATATCCTGGCTGATCCACAGGCTCATTTTCTTTATCTGCCTGGGATGGTCCCTGCATACATCCGCCACAATCTGTGCTATCTTATCCAGTGAAGGCCTTGTTTCAAAGGCCT
>JAHDQN010000029.1 GCA_018433775.1 Deltaproteobacteria bacterium | reverse complement strand
CCCGCGACCGAATGAATTCGCCAGACCGGCGACGGTGGAGCTGTGTCAAATACGCGCCTGGTGCTCAAGGTATACGAGGCCGAGCGCCCTCTTGAACTTCACCAGAGAGTACACCTCCTCGTTGTCGAGGCCGGCTCCGCCCAGGGATGCGATGTTTTCCACCCGGTTGACCACCTGGCCTTTCGCGTTTGTCCTGACAAAGCCCTTGTCGCGCGCGTCCTTGATGTTCCGGGTGATCTTGTCCAGAGCCCAGTCCCAGGATTTCACCTCCCACTGGCCCGCGCCCGGGGCACGGTAGAGGACCTTGCTCAGGCGCTTGTCGTTGTTGGGAATCTGGAACAGCGCACTGCCCTTGGAACACAACGAGCCTCTGTTGATGGGATGATCGGGGTCCCCCTCTGTGTTGATGATCTTCCCGTTGCTCACGTGTGCGATAATGCCGCATCCCACTGCGCAATAAGGGCAAACGGTGGGAACTTCCCGGGCATACCGGATCTTCGAAGGTCTCGCGTGAGCGGACTTCACCCCCACGCTCGCTCCGATGCCCGCAGCAGCCAGGGTTCCGCCCGCAAGCTTCAGGAATCCCCTCCTACTTACATTCATATAACCCCCCTGTTACGAATTTTTTCGTCTCACGATTGTACCCGATTGTCCCTGCGAGCACAATGAAAAACTGAACCATTATTCATTCTAATATTATGTATTTTTTGGCTTAATAACCGCTGCTCCCATCTCCTCCCCTCTTTTTTTTCCGTCTCGTGATAGATACCGCCGGAAAAACCGAGCACTGCAAATATGTATTGACAAGCGAATCGAGTCCGAGAATAATCCCTTGGGTGAATAAGGGAGGTATGAAATGGACCAGAATGTTGGAACCCTTGACCGCATCGGCAGACTCGCGGTTGCCGCCATGCTGATCTTCGTGCTCGTGAAAACCCGGAAGGTGAGCCGATTCACGGCCTTGCTGACGGTCACGAGCGGCGCACTCATTTCAAGCGCCGCGACCGGTTCGTGCGCCGTGTACACCCACCTGGGCATCAGCACCAGCGAAAAGATCTGAACCGGCCGGGAGCGGGGTGTAGCTCGAGAAAAAACCTCCTCTCTCCCGGATTAACCGAAGACAACGTTCCTAGGGCTCTATATTCACGTCCCCTCACGCCCTGCCCGGTTTTCGCATCAAGCAGACCGCTCCCTGTGCTGAAACGTTAAAGTAGTGTGAAGATATTGATTCGACAATTCTTTTGTGTTGAGCCATTTATCGCGCACTCATGCTCCCCTATGGAATGATGCTTTCTGAAAAGGAAGAGAAGCGTAAGATTCATTGATGAACCATGGGTTCAGAAGGAGGGTTTTTATGAAAAGATGTATGCTCTTTGTATTGGTGTTTCTCATGTCCGGCATGCCGGTATGCGCTCAGGATTCCTACCGGATTGAGGTGCTTCAGGTCTCGAAGATCAACCCGTTCGACTGGGCGTACGAGGGCTTTGTGGAAGAGCTGGCCAAAAACGGCATCGTCGAGGGGCAGAACCTCGTCATCAACCGGCGCATCATCGATGCCGACGCCGATGCGGGCCTGTGGAAAAAGGTCGGTATCCTCATGAGGATCAAGGGCGCGGTGTCGGACATCGTTGCGTCCAAGCCCGATCTCGTGCTCACCATCAGCTCGCCTGCCACCAAGTACAGTAAGGACAAGCTCATCAGCGCCGGCATCCCGGTGGTCTTCACCGCCGTGGCAGTTCCCCAGGCGATCGGGTGCGCGTCGGTGAGCCAGGCCGGACCGGGGTTCACCGGGGCGTCGCTCTACCTGGACCCGGTCAGCGCCTTCAAGATCACCAAGCTTGCCCTGCCGAATCTCACCAGGATGGGGATCGTCCACAGCGACGACGACAACGCGGTCGCCTTTGTCCAGGAGGCCACGGCAAAGGCGGCGACTTTAGGCATCACGATCCTGAGCAAGGAGGTGAGCAAGTCCGACAGCCCGGTCGCCGCCGCAAAGGAGCTCATCGATCAGGGCGTTCAGGCCTTTGGTATTCCCATCGACGCGTACTATGCCCTGAGGGACTACCAGCCGACCACCGAGCTCATGTCTCTCATCCAGCCTCAGAAGATCCCCCTGGTCTGCTATTGCCACGTGGGATTCTCCGGGGCCATCCTCTACGTCGGCTCCGAGTTCAAGAGAATCGGCGCCCTTTCGGGAATCCAGGCGGTAAAAATCCTCAAGGAGGGATCCGCTCCGGAAACCCTGCCGATCCTTGTTCAGGATGACCTCACCATCCTGGTGGACCTCGATGTGTCGAACAAGATGGGGGTCGAGCTGCCCATGGAGATTCTTCAGATCGCCAAGGAGGTCACCTCCGTACGGAAGTGATGCAGGCGGGTTTTACCGCAATACTGCCTGCTCGCAGCCAATCCCGGAACCAAGGAGCCGGGGGATTCCGGTTGACGGTCTTCTCCCGGCTTTCTTTTTATGATCCGATGTTTTCCCTGATGTATCCCGCGATATAGTCCCAGCCCGACCAGAGGGTGAAGAAGAGTGCGATCCACAGGAAGAACTCGCCCGCCTCCTGAAACTGCAGACCCAGGATGGGATAGTGAACCAGCAGCGGGATCACGGCCGTGCACTGAAACGCTGTCTTGTACTTGCCCAGCCAGCTCGCCGAGATCACCACGTGCCTGTCCGAGGCCATGCCCCTCACCCCGGTCACCGCGAGCTCGCGTGCGATGATGACGGCGACGATCCAGGCCGGAACCCTGCCCAAGGGGATGAGCATGATGAGCACGGTGGCGATGAGCAGCTTGTCGGCCAGGGGATCCAGGAGCTTGCCCAGGTCGGAGACGATGTTCATCCGCCGGGCAAAATAGCCGTCGAGATAGTCGGTGATGGTGGCCGCGGTAAAGAGAACGGCTGCAGCGAGAGATGCGGGGGGGTTATCGAAGAAGAGCAGTGCGGCAATGACCGGCACCACGGCGATTCGCGATATGGTCAGTGCGTTTGCGATGTTCATCTTCGGTCACATCCTCCCTCCGTTGAAAATGGCAAGCACATTCTTAACATACTCGCGCGTCTCTTGGTAGGGAGGAATTCCGTTATAGCTGTCAACTGCTGTGGGCCCCGCGTTATAGGCCGCCAGAGCCTTGGCGACGTCTCCTCTATATCTCTTCATGAGGGAGGAGAAGTACCGCGTGCCTGCGGTGATGTTCTCCTGCGGGTCCCACGGATCCCTGATGCCCATGAGGGTCGCGGTCTCGGGCATGAGCTGCATGAGGCCCATCGCCCCCTTCGAAGACCTTGCCCGGGGATTGAACTGTGACTCCACCTGCACGATGCCTCTGATGAGCTGGGGATCGACGCCCTCGTTCAGGGCGATCTGCCGGATCAGGCCGTCGAAGTCGGACCTGCGGCAGCCGGCACGGGGCTCATAGGTGCGTTCTTTGATATATATGCCCCAGTCGTTGCCTGTGGGAAAGTTCGTGTAGCACATGGTGCCGTCGGGCAGCCGCTTTACGTAAATGTCGGCCAGGACCGGGGAGACGCACAGAACGAGCAGGAATACCGCAACGCTTAAGCCCCTGCTCCAGACGGTTCCGCCCTTGTCTTCCAATCCATGCCTCCGGAAAATCATGACCTTCTTATCGTCATGAAGAATTTTTTCATCAACAGTATGATCCCGTCAAGGACAACCCCTCCTCTCGTGCCTTATACCGCAAGCCCACAGTGAATGAGCCCCCTCATGCTCGTCCTGAAATCGCTGACTCGAGGGAAGATTCGGATGAACAAGCCTTTCAGCCCGTCCGGGGGGATCATCATCGTCCCGCCCTGCCGGCGTCAGCGCCCGTTGCTCGCCTCGGCGGGCGGAATACCCAGCCCTTTGGCCGCATGTTTGCGGGAGAGAAACACGCGGATCCTCGTGCCTTTGCCCACGGCGCTGTTCACGGAGATGAACCCGCCGTGCTCCTCGATGATCATGTAGACCTTCGAGAGCCCGAGCCCGGCGCCCCGGACCTTGGAGGTATAGAACGGGTTGAAGATGTCCTTGATCTCGTCGCTGGGAATGCCCCTGCCAGAATCGATGACGTCCACAATGAGATACTGGGGGTGCAGGCCCACCGTGATCTCCATGACCCCCTTGCCCTGCATTGACTCGCACGCATTGACAAACAGGTGCCAGAACGCCTCGACCAGGTAGTTATGGTCGGCCTCGATCTCTTCGAGGTGCTCGGGCATGTTCACCTCATAGGCCACCCCGCTGAACCTGCCCGAACCAAAGGTCTTGATGAGCGCCTCGTCAACGACCTCCTGGATGTCGGTCTTCACGAAGTTGGGGCGGTGGATCTTGGTGTAGTTCACGTATTCCTCGATGTCCATGATCATGGCTTCGAGCCGCTTGACGTCCTCGATGATATAGTCCACATACACCTTCTGCGTGGAATTCTCCCCCACGGACCGGCTCAACCGCCGGGAAAATCCTCCGAGTGAGGTGAGCGAGTTCCGGATCTCGTGGGCCACCCCCTCCACCACCTTGCCCAGGGAGGCGAGCTTCTCCGCGTTGATGATCTGCCTGCGCATCATTTCGATGTCCGTGAGATCCCTCACCACCAGCACGGTGCCCCCGGCATATTTCTCGCTTTTCAGCGGTGATGCGCTCAGGAGCCCGGAGAAAATGCTTCCGTCGAGCTTCCGGAACGCATACTCCTGCTCGAAGCGGTCCATCCCGCTGGAAAACGCCTGCATGATGTCCTGGAGGATGTGCACGCTCGGGTCGGGGATGAGCACGTCCACGGGCTTGTTTTTCATCTCGTTCAGCCCGCCCCAGAATTTCCGGGCCATGGAGTTCATGAACTGGATCGTGCCCTTGCTGTCGATGGTGATCACGGCCTCACCCATGGTCTCGGTGATGGTCACCATGTAGTCCTTGTAGGCATCGCCCCGGTTCTTGAGCCGGATGTTCTCCAGCAGGATCTCGTGCTCTCTGATGAGCTTGTTCGCCACGTGAACGAGATCGGGCGGCGAAAGGGGCTTGGTGATGTAGTCGCTGGCCCCGGCCTTCATGGCCTGGACCGCCACATCCTCCGAGCCCTCGCCCGTGATGAAGACCACGAAGGCGTTGGGATCCTTGTGCTTGATCTTTTTCAGCACGCCCAGACCGTCGATCTCGGGCATGAGGTAGTCGAGAAAGACCAGATCGGGCTTCCCTTCCTCGAAGGCGGCGTACGCCTGCCTGCCGTCGAAGGCCTGGATCACCTCGAACCCGTACTCAGTCAGGGTCTCTCTGACCACATCGTTGACCTGGCGGTTGTCATCCGCCATCAGAATTTTCCACGTTTTTTTCTGTTTTTCGTCCATCATGGGGTTTTTTTGAGCACCCCTACTATCTCGTCATGGGGCAAGCTGTTCTTTACCTCTATTATACCCCTTCCAGAGGGTAATACAACACCGGGCGCGACCTCGGAAAGCGGGAATATGACAAACGCACGATTCTCCATTTTCGGATGGGGGATCTCGAGATCGGGCGTCGACAGATGCACCCCCTCCACGAGCAGGATATCGATGTCGACGGTTCTGGGTGCGTGGGGGTAGGGCCGCTGTCTTCCCAGCTCGCCTTCTATCCGCCGGCAGATCCGGAGCAGATCATGAGGCGATCCGCTATATTCGACGGCAGCGACCAGGTTGAAGTAGTTCTCCTGGGGGCCGCTCACTTCCACGGCCCGGGTTTCATAGATCCGGGACACGGACGTGACCTGAACATCCGCCTGCCGGAGTTTTTCCAGCGCTGTTTCGAGATGACACCGCCTGTCTCCGAGATTGGAGCCCAGCGATAGGTACCCTCTCATGCTTATCCTACCGTATTTTTCAGTACTCCGATGCCGTCGATCTCTATCTCCACGATGTCCCCGCGCGCCATGGGGCCGACGCCCGACGGGGTGCCCGTGGCGATGACGTCCCCGGGCTCAAGGGTCATGATGTGCGATATGAACTCCACGAGGTCGAACACCGTAAATATCAGGTTCGCCGTGTTCGACGACTGCCGGACCTCCCCGTTGAGCCGCGCAATGACGGCCAGATCGTGGGGATCGTCCAGACCGGTGACGATCCACGGCCCCATGGGTGCGAAGGTGTCGAACGACTTCGCGCGGGTCCACTGCCCGTCCTTTGCCTGGAGGTCCCGGGCCGTGACGTCGTTGAGGCAGGTGTAACCCAGGATATAATCCCGTGCGGACGCGGCATCGACGTCCCTGCAGGTCCTGCCGATCACCACGGCGAGCTCTGCCTCGTAATCCACCCGGGAGGACTGCGCGGGATAGCGGATCGTCTCGTCCGGACCGATGACGCTACTCGAGGGCTTCATGAACAGGATGGGCTCGCTCGGGAGCTCCAATGCCATTTCCTGTGCATGATCCCGGTAGTTCAGCCCCACGGCGATGATCTTGCCCGGGATCACGGGCGCCGCAATGCGCTCGATCTCAAGCGCCTCCCCGACTGCGCGGGTGTCCGGGTCATATGCGAAAAAACTCTGTCCGTCTTCGGTGGCAAAGGGAACTATCTTTCCCCCGGCCACGACCCCCCTTCCGATCTTCATGGCTCAAGCCCCAGCACATCCATCATGGTGTACATTCCCGGGGCCTTGCCCTGGACCCAGCGGGCGGCGCGGATCGCTCCCTGGGCGAAGTTCTGCCTGGTGTGCGCGCGATGGGTGATCTCGATGCGCTCGTTGTTGCCCGCGAAGTACACGGTGTGGTCCCCCACGATATCGCCTGCCCGGATGGTCTGGATGCCGATCTCACCCTTGGGTCTGGGGCCGATCATCCCGTGGCGCTCATAGCGGGCAAGGTCCCTCAAGTCCTCGCCCCTGGCCTGTGCGACGGCCCGGGCGAGCCCCATGGCCGTGCCCGAGGGCGCGTCCTTCTTGAGCCGGTGATGGGCCTCGACGATCTCCACGTCGTAGTCTTCCCCCAGGAGGCTCGCGAGCAGGGAGGCCACCTTGAACATGACGTTCACGCCGATGCTCATGTTCGGTGCCGCGACAATGGGGATGGCCTGCGCACAGGAGCGGATCTCCTCGATTTCGCCATCCGTGAAGCCGGTGGTCCCGATCACCATGGCCTTGCCTGCGGAAGCGGCATACCGGGCCGCCTTCACGGTGGCCTCCGGAAAGGTGAAGTCGATGATCACGTCCGTGGTTTCAAAGGCGGCTTCCAGGGTGTCGCTGATCCTGACCCCCCTCTGTCCTCCGCCGATGACGACACCCACATCGGAGTCGATGCAGGGATGGCCGGCGGCCTCGAGCGCCCCGGCGATCTCCATGTCCCCCGACTCCACCACGCCGCGGATGATGAGCGAGCCCATCCTGCCCGCGGCCCCGGTCACGCCTGTTCTGATCATCGGATCGTCCTCCGGAATATCTCTTCTTCTATTCTTCTTCGATAGGTCTCAGTCGATGCACCCGTATTTCGCCAGGGTCCGGGCGAGCCTCTCCCTGTTCGCCCCGCCCATGGTGCACAGGGGCAGCTTGAACTCCTCCCTGACCTTGCCCATCAGCGCGAGCGCCGTCTTGACCGGGATGGGGTTGGTCTCGATGAACATGGCGTCGTTCATCTCCAGCAGCTCGAAGTGGATCTGCTGCGCGGTCCGGACGTCGCCTGCAGACCATGCCTTCATGAGCGCGGCGAGCTTTCCGGGCACGACATTGGCCGTCACCGAGATGGCGCCCGTCCCTCCCGCGCAGAGGATGGGAAGGTTCAGGGCGTCTTCGCCCGAGAGCAGGCAGAAGTCGTCCCGGGTGTCCCGGACCACGTAGGAGCACTTGACCAGATCACCGCTGGCCTCCTTGATGCCCACGATCACCTCGATCTTGGCCAGCGAGACGATGGTTTCCACCGCCATGTTCACCCCGGTCCTGCCGGGAACGTTGTAGAGGACCTGCGGGATGTCACAGGCGGCCGCCACGGCGGCGTAGTGCTCGAAGAGCCCTTTCTGGGTGGGCTTGTTATAGTAGGGCGTGATGAGCAGGGCCGCGTCCGCCCCCGCCTCCTTGGCGTGCCTGGTGAGCCGGATGGCCTCGGCCGTGGAGTTGGAGCCGGTTCCGGCGATCACCGGGACCCGTCCCCCCACCTCTGCCACACAGATGTCGATCACCCGTTCGTGCTCTTTATGGGTGAGCGTCGCAGACTCTCCTGTTGTCCCGCAGGGCACGATCCCCGAGACGCCCGCATCGATCTGGAAATTGATCAGATCGCGGAAGGCCTTCTCGTCGATCTCCCCGTCTCTGAATGGTGTGACGATGGCAACGATCGCTCCTGAAAACATCTGTTCCCCCTGTCTATGCAAGTATCTCCCGGGGAACCGTCTCCCCGGATACCAGGTCTTCGTAGGTCTGCCTGTTCAATACCACATGATACCGAGCGCCATCCACCAGAACCTCGGGCGGCTTGGGCCGCGAGTTGTAGTTTGACGCCATGGTGAACCCGTAGGCCCCCGCGCTCATGACCGCGATCAGGTCATCCCGGACCAGCATGGGAAGGTCCCGGTTCTTGGCCAGAAAATCCCCGGATTCACAGATGGGCCCCACCACGTCCGCCTGTTCCCGGTCCCCGGTCTTTTCCCGAACCGGCCTGATGTCGTGGTAGGCCCCGTACAGGGAAGGCCGGATGAGGTCACTCATCCCCGCGTCCACCACGATGAAGGTCTTGCTTTTCGTCTGCTTGCGGTAGAGCACCCGGGTGACAAGCACGCCTGCATTGCCCACGATCACCCTGCCGGGCTCGAATATCACCTTCAGGCCCAGAGGCCCCACCGCGTCGAGCACGGCCCGGGCATAGTCGCGGGGATGGGGAGGCTCCTCGTCCGAATAGGTGATGCCGAGCCCGCCGCCCAGGTCGAGATACTCAAGCGCGA
Organism: Deltaproteobacteria bacterium; assembly: GCA_018433775.1. Classification (GTDB taxonomy): domain Bacteria; phylum Desulfobacterota; class Desulfomonilia; order UBA1062; family UBA1062; genus Phosphitivorax. The sequence goes on along the minus strand of JAHDQN010000029.1, from coordinate 149,956 downwards.
TCCCGTGTTCCTCAAGCCTGCCTATGAGCATCTTGAGCCGCCCGACCGCGTCGATGAAGGGGCTCAAATCCGTGAGCTGGCTCCCGATGTGGCAGTCGATGCCCACGATCTCGATGTGCTCCATGTCCCTTGCCTTGAGGTACTGCGCCAGGGAGCCCTCCACGTCGATCCCGAACTTGTTCTCCTTGAGGCCGGTGGAGATGTAGGGGTGGGTCATGGGGTCCACGTCGGGGTTGACCCGGATGGAGACCGGCGCCTTCCTGCCGAGCATCCCGGCGCGCTCGTTGATCACCTCGAGCTCCTGGGCGCTCTCGATGTTGAACATCATGATCCCGGCCTCGATGGCCATGTCGATCTCCGCCGGGGTCTTGCCCACGCCGGAGTACACGATCTTCCCGCCCGGGATGCCCGCCTTGAGCGCCCGAAAGAGATCGCCGCCCGAGACCACGTCGGCTCCCAGGCCCCGGTACGCCATGTAGCTCAGGATCGCGAGATTGGCGTTGGCCTTCATGGCAAAGCAGGTCTGGTGGTCCACGCCGGAAAGGGGCTCCTCGAAGGCATCGATGTGCCGGCGGAGCGTGGGGAGGCTGTAGCAGTAGAAGGGGGTGCCCACCTTCTCCGCGATCTCCTCCAGCGGCACCTCACCGCAGTGGAGCTTTCCCTGCCTGTACTCGAAATCGTGCATTCCTTTCTCCTTGTCTTTTCTAAGCCACGTGAGCTTGGCGCTCCGGCCCCCTCACCGTCTCACGACCCGCGCATCGGTCATCCAGACGAGGGTGCCCTTGCTAAAGGCAAGCCGGTAGACCATGTAGGGCGCGTCCGGGTCGGCATCCCGCAGGCGGACGATCCCCGCCTCTTCCACGAACGTCTCGTCCTTGCGCACCAGGTCGTCGGTGCAGGAAGGGCAGAGGCCTTTGGGCTTTCCCAGGAGGGTGACCGTGCTCCCCGGCATGTTGCACCGGGCCTTCACGACCACTTCATTCTCCTCGAAGTCCGCCGAGACCAGCTCGACGGCATCGGGCGCTCCCGGGGGAAGCGGCGGAAGCTTTCTGCCGCATCCCGCGCACAGCGTCAGGGCAAGGACGAGCACGCAGGCCGCCGGAATCGCGCACCTAGACCTCAAGGCTCTCCACCCGTGCGCGCGCGTCTTCGATCATGGCCTTCACGTTTGCCCGGGCCGTGCCGCCGAAGCTCCTGCGGCGATCGACCGAGCTCTCCGGCCTGATCACGGAGACGATGTCGGGCCCGAAGGAATCGCTGAACCTCCTGAAGTCCTCTGCGCCCAGATCGTCGAACGCCTTTCCCCGCGAGGCGAGGTGCGATACGATCTCTCCGGTGATGCGATGGGCCTCCCGGAAGGGCACGCCCTTTTCCACCAGATAGTCCGCCACGTCCGTGGCCGTGATGAACCCTGCCTTCAGGGACCCCTCGAGGGCCTCGCGGTTCACCTCCAGACCCTGCACGAGCCCGTCCATGGCCTCCAGGCACAGGAGCACCGTGTCCAGGCTCTCCATCACGGGCGGCTTGTCCTCCTGCATGTCGCGGTTGTACGCCAGGGGAAGCGCCTTCATCGTGGTGAGCAGGGCCACCAGGCTGCCGTAGACGCCGCCGGTCTTGCCCCGCACCAGCTCGGCCACGTCCGGGTTCTTTTTCTGGGGCATGATGGAGCTCCCGGTGCAGAAGGCATCGGGCAGCACGACCCAGGAAAAGGGCTGCGAGTTCCAGATGACGATCTCCTCGGCAAGCCGGCTCAGGTGCATCATGATCACGGACGCGCAGAACACGGCCTCGATCGCGAAGTCCCGGTCGCTCACGCCGTCGATGGAGTTGCGCCCGGGCTCGTCGAACTGTAAACGCGCGGCGGTCATGAACCGGTCGATGGGGTGCGGGGTGCCGGCAAGGGCCGCGCTCCCCAAGGGGGAGACGTTGAGCCGCCTCGCCGCATCTCCCGCGCGGTCGAAATCCCGCATGAACATCTCGACGTAGGCGAGCAGGTGGTGGGCCAGGGACACGGGCTGGGCGTGCTGCAGGTGCGTCATGCCCGGGATGATCGTGTCCACGTGGCCGGAGGCCTTCTCGACGAGGGTGGCCATGAGCCTCCCGAGCATGACCCGGACCTCGCCGAGCCGGCCCCGGGTGTAGAGCCTGAAATCGGTCGCCACCTGGTCGTTGCGGCTCCGGGCCGTGTGCAGCTTCTTGCCCGGCTCGCCGATCCTTTTGGTGAGCTCCACCTCGATGTTCATGTGCACGTCTTCCAGGGCCGGGTCGAAGACGAACGCCCCGCTCTCGATGTCGCGGGCGATTTCGCGCAGGCCCTGCGTGATGGCCCGCGCCTCATCCTCACTCAGCAGACCGGCGGCGCGGAGCATCTCCGCATGGGCGATGCTCCCCTCGATGTCCTGGGCAAAGAGGCGCCCGTCGGTGCTCACCGATTCGGTGAGCCGCTCCACCAGACCGTTGGTGTCCTGGCTGAACCTGCCTGACCACGGTTTTTTCTTCATTTCATTCACTTCATCAACTGGTTCCTGATCCTGAGTCTCAGCGAGTTGAGCCGGATGAACCCGCCGGCGTCCTTCTGGTCATAGACCTCGTCCTCATCGAATGTGGCGACCTCGGGGTTGTAGAGCGATTTCTCGGCCCTCCTGCCCGTGACCATGCAGTTGCCCTTGTAGAGCTTCACGCGCACGTCACCGGTCACCCCCTTCTGGGAATAATCGATGAGGGCCTGCAGGGCCTCGCGCTCCGGGGCGAACCAGTAGCCGTTGTAGACCAGGGTCGCGTAGCGCGGCATGAGCTCGTCGCGCAGGTGCATGACCTCGCGGTCCATGGTGATCTGCTCGATGGCCCTGTGCGCGATCTTCATGATGGTGCCGCCCGGGGTCTCGTAGACGCCCCGAGACTTCATGCCCACGTAGCGATTCTCCACGATGTCGATCCGGCCGATGCCGTTTCTGCCGCCCAGCTCGTTGAGCCTGGCCAGCAGTGCGGCCGGGCTCAGCTCCTCTCCGTCAACGGCAACGGGGTCGCCGTTGACAAAGGATATGACCACGCTGGTGGGGACATCGGGCGCATTCTCCGGCGAGCACGAAAGCACGAACATGTCCTCCTGGGGCTCGTTCCACAGGTCTTCCAGCACGCCGCCTTCGAAGCTGATGTGCAGGAGGTTCCGGTCCATGCTGTAGGGCTTTTTCTTGGAGACCGGCACGGGGATGTTATTGGCCTTGGCGTAGTCGATCATCTTGTCGCGGGACCTTAAGCGCCATTCGTCCATCTTCCAGGGCGCAATGACCTTGATCGAGGGGTTGAGCGCCCAGAAGGTGAGCTCGAAGCGCACCTGGTCGTTGCCCTTGCCCGTGGCTCCGCGGGCCACGGCCCCGGCGCCCTCTTTTGCCGCGAGCTCGATCATCTTCCTGGCGATCAGCGGCCTGCCCAGGGTGGTGCCCAGGAGGTAGACGCCCTCGTACGCCACGTCGGCCCGGTATGCCGGGAACACGTAGTCACGCACGAACTCCTCCCGGAGATCGTCGATATAGATCTTCGACGCCCCGGTGTTGAGCGCCTTTTCCTCCAGGCCCGTGAGCTCCTCGGCCTGGCCCAGGTCCGCCGCGTAGCAGATCACCTCATACCCGAACTCGTCCTGGAGCCACTTGAGAATGACTGAGGTATCGAGCCCGCCCGAATACGCCAGTACGACTTTCTTTGCGTCCATGTATGCGTCTCCTCTCATTGCTGTAACAGGAAGGCCATGACGGCTTCCTGGACATAGAGTCTGTTTTTCGCCTGCTCCCAGATGATGGACCGCCCGCTCTCCAGCACCTCTTCCGTAACCTCTTCGCCCCGGTGGGCGGGCAGGCAGTGCATGAACACGGCCCCGCCGGCGGCCCGGTCCATGAGCGCTTCCGTGACCGCGTAGTCCCGGAAGGCCTCCATCCTCAGCCTGGCCTCCTCTTCCTGGCCCATGCTCGCCCACACGTCGGTGTTGACCGCCAGGGCTCCCTGCACCGCCTCTGCCGGGTCCCGGACCAGGGTGATCTTCGCCCCGCCCGCCAGGGCCGCGTCCATGACACCCGCATCGGGCTCATACCCGGCCGGACACGCCAGCGCCAGCTCAAAATCCAGGAGAGACGAGGCGTTGATCCAGGAGTTGGCCATGTTGTTCCCGTCCCCGATCCAGGCGACCCTCTTCCCCTTCAGGGACCCGAACCGGCGCTGAAGCGTGAAGCAGTCGGCAAGGACCTGGCAGGGGTGCAGCAGGTCGGTCAGGGCGTTGATCACCGGGACATCGGCCCAGTGAGCCATCTCCTGTACGCGCTCGTGCCCGAAGGTACGCATGACGATGCAGTCGCAGTAGCCGGACAGGACGCGCGCGGTGTCCTGAAGCGGCTCTCCCCTGGCTATCTGCGAGCCCGCGGGCGTGAGCACGACGGGGTGTCCCCCCATCCGGGCCACGCCCACCTCGAACGAAACGCGGGTCCGGGTGGATGCCTTCTCGAAGAGCAGCACCACCGACCTTCCGGCGAGGACCGTCTGGGGCACGCTCTCCTGGTGGAGACGGGCCCGGGAAAATATCGTCTGTATTTCTTCACGGCTCAAGTCGGTTATGGCGAGAAAATCCCTGTGTCCCATCACACTCCCTTTTCTTTGAGCAGTTTATCGATCTTTTCCACCGCCTCGTCGCACTCCTGCCGCGTGATGATCAGCGGCGGCACGAGCCTGAGCACGCTGCCCTGGATCACGTTGAGCATGATCCCCTTCTCGAGCGCATCCCTTGGGATCGAGGAGATATCCGCGTCGCACTGGAGGCCGATCATGAGCCCCCGGGAGCGGATCTCCTTGATGCCCCCGTGGAGCTTCCGGAGCTCATGGAGCATGTCCGTCAGATATGCCCCGGTCTGGCGGCACTGGCCCGGGATATCCTGCTCGATCATCACATCGAGCGTGGCCGATGCAGCGGCCATGGCAAGGGGATTGCCCCCGAAGGTGGAGGCGTGGCTCCCGGGATCGAAGGCCTCGGCGACATCCGGCCGGGCCGCCACCGCGCCCACGGGAAACCCGTTCGCCAGGGCCTTGGCCAGGGTCATGATATCGGGGCAGATCTCATCGTGCAGATAGCCGAAAAGCTCGCCGGTCCTACCCATCCCGGTCTGGACCTCGTCAAGGACGAGCAGCAGGCCGAGCTCATCGCAGAACTCGCGTATTTCCGTCAGATATCCTTCGGGCGGAATTCGGACGCCCCCCTCACCCTGAACGGGCTCGATCATGACCGCGCCGATAGAGTCGTCCACGGCCTCTCGCAGGGCATCCATGTCTCCGAACTCCACGGTCCTGAAACCCTCGGGAAGCGGGGCAAAGCCCTTCTTGAACTTTTCCTGACCGGTAGCGGTGAGCGTGGCCAGGGTCCTCCCGTGGAACGAGCCTGAGAAGGTGACGATGCCCGGCCCCCGGTGGGAGCAGGTGTTGCAGTAGCGCCTCACCAGCTTGATGGCCCCCTCGTTCGCCTCGGCTCCTGAGTTGGAAAAGAACACCCGGGACTCAAAGCTGTTTTCCGAGATCATCCGGGCCACGGCGTCCTGCAGGGGGATGCGGTAGAGGTTCGAGCAATGGAACAGCTCGTCCGCCTGTTTCTTCAGGGCCTGAGCCACCCGGGGATGGGCGTGGCCGAGGTTGCACACCGCAATCCCCGCCACCAAGTCCAGGTAGGCGTTGCCCCGGTCGTCCCACACCCGGCAGCCGCTGCCCCTGACCAGGGTTACGGGAAGCCGGGAATAGGTGTTCATGACATGCTTCATGGTGTTTTACTCCTTGACGATCTGGGTGCCGATGCCCGAGTCGGTGAAGAGCTCCAGGAGGATGGAATACGGGACCCGGCCGTCGATGATATGGGCCTTGGTCACTCCTCCCTCGAGCGCCCGCATGCAGCACTCAAGCTTGGGGATCATCCCGCCTGTCACTACGCCCGATGATATGAGCTTGTGGATCTGGGAGTACTTCATACTGGAGAGGAGCTTTCCTCCGGCGTCCAGTACCCCCTGCTCGTCGGTGAGGATGATGAGCTTCTCGACCTTGAGCTGCCGGGCGACTTCCGCGGCAATGGTGTCTGCGTTGATGTTGTAGGTGAGCCCGTCGTCGCCCACGCCCGAAGGGGCGATGACCGCGATGAAGCCCGACTTTTCCACCGCGTCGATGATGTCGGTGTCGACCGCGGTCACCTCGCCCACGTGGCCCATGTCCACGTCGGTGAGATTGCCCGAGGCGTCCTTGCGGGAAAAGAGCAGCTTCCGGGCACGGATGAGCCCGCCGTCCTTGCCGGAGAGCCCCACGGCCCTGCCTCCGGCGGCGTTGATGAGCTGGACGATCTCCTTGTTGATTCCGCCCGCGAGCACCATCTCCACCACGTCCATGGTGCGGGCGTCGGTGACGCGCTTGCCGTCGCCAAAGCTCGTCTCGATGCCCATGCTGTCGAGCGTCCGGTTGATCTGGGGTCCGCCCCCGTGGACCACCACCACCTGGATGCCCACGAGATGGAAGAGCACGATCTGCTTTGCAAAGAGGTTTTTCAACTCGGGGTTCACCATGGCGTGGCCCCCGTACTTGACCACGATCTTCTTTCCCCGGAAATCCCTGATATAGGGCAGTGCCTCCATGAGCACCTTTGCCCTGCTTATCGCTTGCTCCATGGCTGTACCTTCTTCTTGTGTGAACTGTTCCCCTTCTTAGCACCGGCCCTGGAAATATTCCAGCATTATTGCGCCTGGCAAGAAAGTGGAAGTGTTACCGAAATCTACGGAAAAAGGGAAGGGGAAAATAGGGCCTGAAAACCGCTGAACAGGGCTTTAGATTCCCGTATACGATTATATCTATGACATTATAGTACGTTTCTGTAATAGGAGGTGAGCCCATGCGCCCTGTCAGAATCAATCGATACACTCTCTCTATTGGCATGCTCATGATTATATGCGTGGCGATCCTGTCCGGCTGCGGAGGCGGCAGCGGGAGTGACGGCCCGGAGGCGGCAGGCGGATCGTCGGGAGGAGACGGGAGCGGCACCGGGGAGTCCGCACCGGCCGTCACCTCGACGATTCCGGAAACCGGCGCTGTAGACGTGCCCACGGATACCACCATCGAGATCTGGTTCAGCGAGGATATCGAGCCGGAAACCGTGTCCCTTTCGACCATTTCCCTGCGCTCGGGAAACGCGGTCATTCCCGGGAAGGTCGCCTGTTCTGATTCCCGGGTGGCCTTCACCCCTGCGCATCCCCTGTCTCAGAGCGCCGTGTATACCGCCAGGGTGACCACCGGGGTCAAAGACACGACAGGCATTCCGCTTGCCTCGGACTACACCTGGGAATTCACTACCCTGGGACGGGCGGCTCCGTCGGCTCAATCACATTGGGCCGCTGCGATCGCAGGCGAATCCCACGTCCTGGCTGTCAAGACCGACGGGACGCTCTGGGCCTGGGGGTGCAACGCAGCCGGCCAGCTCGGTGACGGAGAGGGCGGAGACGGTTCCCATGCCTTTGACCACAGCATCCCCGTCCGGGTGGGACAAGCCGCCGACTGGGCCGCTGTGGCCGCAGGACAGCTTTCCTCCCTGGCCATCCGGGACAACGGCACGCTCTGGGCCTGGGGCAGAGGAACCTTGGGAGACGGGACAACCGGTCTGAAGGTATCCCCTGTACAGATCGGGAGCGATCATGACTGGAGCTACCCCGACACCGGGCTGGTATACAGCTTCACCGTGGCCGTCAAGACCGGCGGGACGCTCTGGGCCTGGGGGCACAACTCATCCGGCCAGCTCGGCGACGGCACCGGGGGCGATCACACGAACGACCATGACAGCCTGGTGCCCGTGCAGGTGGGGATCGATGACGACTGGGACATCGTGGCTGCAGGCAAGGACCATGTCACGGCCATCAGGACGGATGCATCCCTGTGGGCCTGGGGGTGCAACAACCATGGTCAGGTCGGCGACGGAACAGGGGGTGACCTGGAAAACGATATTCCCGTGAATGCCCCGATACCGGTGGAGCCGGACGCCGAATGGACCGCCATATCCAACGGCATCCAGTACAGCCTCGCGATCAGATCGGACGGCACGCTCTGGGGTTGGGGCTACAACTGGCACGGCCAGCTCGGCGACGGCACCCAAATCTCAAGGAACGTTCCGGTGAGGGCAGGCAACGGCACCGGCTGGGAGTCGGTCGCCGCGGGCTGGGATCATTCCGCCGCAATCAAGGAAGACGGCACGCTCTGGACCTGGGGATCGAACAATGCCGGGCAGCTCGGCGACGGCACCCGGGACGAAAGGCACTCCCCCGGACAGGTGGGCGCATCGAGGAGCTGGGTTGCCGTGACCGCCGGCAAGTATTATACCATCGCGATTCAGGATGACGGCTCGTTGTGGGCGTGGGGAATCAACACCTGCGGCCAGCTCGGCGACGGCACCCGGGACGAGAAGCTCACTCCCGTGAAGGTGCAGTAGTACGGGCGGTTGATTCAGGAGATTTTCGATACCCTCATCGGAATGATCGCCCTCGATGATGACAGGCATCTATAAACACAGCTGTGTGGATGGGAGCGCCTGCTCATGCTCCCTTTGCGCGTATAGGCTTTCAAGGCGCTTCTCTGCTTGCCATTTCCCCCTTCCCGTCTTAGAATGACGCTACCGGACGTGGTCTTCCGCATGGAGCAGCAGCATGGGAGCTTTTTGGGAAAACCTCTTCGAGACAAGGCGGTCCATGGCACGAAAAAAACCGGTGTATCAGCAGGGAAAGTCACCGATCAGGCAGACACGGGACGCCCTCAGAAAGAGCGAACGTCATTTCCGTGACCTGGTGGAGCATTCGCTGACAGGCATCTCGATCATCCAGGACGGGAAGGTGGTCTATCGCAATCCCGAGCAGCAGCGACTCTTCGGACCACTCTGCGAAAACAGCCCCGCGTCCCTGTACGATCATATCCATCCCGATGACATACCGGCAATCGAGGCCCTGCATGCAGATCTCATTGCAGGCAAGGTTGATCATCCGGGCAGGGTGGTGAGGTTCTTCCCCCGGGGATCCACGCGGGAGAACGCCGACATCCGGTGGATCCACTGCAGGGCGAGCCTGATCGAGCACGAGGGCAGGGATGCCATGCTGCTCAACATGATGGACGTGACCCTGGCCAGGGAGCTCGAGCACGTGCTCATCATGCAGGATCGCATGACCTCCCTGGGCCTGGTGGCCACGGGCATCGCCCACGAGATCAGGAATCCCCTGTCAGGCATCACCATCTACCTCCATTCGATGAAGAAAATCCTCGCCAAAGGCAGAGACGTTGACGAGGCCTTTGCCGTCATCGACAGGATGCTCGATGCATCGCGCAGGATCGATGCCGTCATCAAGCGGGTCATGGACTTCTCCCGCCCCGGAGAGCCGAGGTTCTCTGCCATCGACATCCGCAGGCCCGTGGAAGAGGCGCTCTCCTTGTCGGCCGTGACGCTGCGCAAGGCAGGCATCGCGGTGGAATCCGACATCTCCGGCGATCTGCCCCGGTGCTTTGCCGACCTTCAGCTCATCGAGCAGGTAATGCTCAATCTCATCACCAATGCGATCGAGGCCGTGAAAGATACGCCCCGGGAAAAAAAGATCGAGGTCATCGCATCGTCCGGCAGGAACAGCATCGTGATCAGGGTGGGCGACTCGGGGCCCGGTATCCCGCCTGCCCGCAGAGACCGGATCTTCGACCCCTTCTTCACCACCAAGGCGGGAAACACCGGTATCGGCCTGTGCCTGAGCCACCGGATCATCACAGATCACGGAGGCAGGCTGGAGGTGGGTGCGAGCCGTCTGGGCGGGGCCGAATTCATCGTCCGCATTCCCGTGGGGCAGGGAGACGGCCGGCCGTGATCTCCTCCACGATCTTTGTCATCGACGACGAGCAGAGCATCCGTGACGGGATCTCCCTGAGTCTCTCGCCCGTCTACCGGGTGCTGACCTTTGCCGCTGCGGAGGATGCCCTCTCCTGCCTGCACGGAGAACCGCCGGACCTGATCCTGCTGGATATCGGGCTGCCGGGCATGGACGGGATCAGCGCGCTTCAGGAGATACGCAGGACCCACCCCGATGTCCTGGTGATCATGATCACGGCCTACGAAGATGCGCCGACCGTGATCCAGGCAATGAAGCTCGGGGCATATGATTATGTGATCAAGCCCATCCTCATGGAGTCGCTGGAGACTTCCATTGCCCATGCCCTTGAGTCCATCAGGCTCCGGAAAGAGGTCCGGCAGCTCCAGCAGCGGTATCTCCGGGAAAACCTCCCCTGCTTCATTGCCGAGAGCAACGTCATTCAGGACATTATGGAGTTCATCTTCCGCGTGGCCAAAAGCCCGGACACACCGGTGCTCATCCTCGGGGAGACCGGCACGGGAAAGGAGTTCATCGCGGGCGCCATCCACTACCAGAGCCCCAACTTTCTGGGACCGCTCGTCACGGTGAACTGCGCCGCCATCCCCAGGGATCTCGTCGAGAGCGAGCTCTTCGGCTATGAGCGGGGCGCCTTCAGCGGTGCCAGCCCCGCGGGCAAGCGGGGCCTCATCGAAGATGCCCGGGGCGGCACCCTGTTCCTCGACGAGGTGGGCGACCTGAGCATGGAAGCCCAGGCCAAGCTCATGAGGTTTCTGGAAGACGGCGAGTTCTACCGTCTGGGGTCCACGAAAAGGCAGCAGGTGAAGACCAGGATCGTATCCGCGACCAACAAGAATCTTTCCGACCTGATGGAGCAGGGGCTTTTCCGCCGCGATCTCTATTTCCGCCTGGGCGTGGTCACGGTCACGGTCCCCTCCCTCAACGAGCGCAAGGAGGATATCCTTCCCCTGGTCCGGCACTTTTTCGTGGAGTTCAACAACAAGTTCGGCAGGGATTTCACCGGAATCTCCCCGGAGGCTGAGGATGCACTGCTCGCTCATCGCTGGACCGGCAACGTCCGGGAGCTGAAAAACCTTGTGGAGCGCGCGACCCTCACCGGCCGGGGCCCGGAGCTTCTGCCCGGCGACCTGGGTTTGCCGGCATGTACCGGAACCACATCACCCGGCCTCCGCCTTCCTCCCGTTCCCCCCGGCGGCGTAGATTTTCCCGCACTGGAGCGCGCATTCGAACGCCATTACATCGATCAGGCCCTCACGCTCTCCCGCGGGAACGAGAGCGAGGCCGCCAGGCTCCTGAACATGAACCACCACACCTTCCGCTACCGGAGGCGGAGACACAAAGAGGAGTAAGCCACGTCCCTCCTTGAGGACCCTCTGCCGTTGCCCATTGAGGTGAATCCGGCGCAGACTATTAATAATGGTATCGCAGTCGAATGATAAAGCAGGAAGCAGCCGCGCAGTCAGAAGACCGGCCTTTAAGAACGTGCTCTCCCGGTTCCGTGGCGCATTCGGCCGGGATCACGCCTTTGACACAGGCAAAGGCAGGCGAAGATGAACAAAAAGAAAGCCGAGCGGAACATGGAGAAGAGGCTTCGCGACTTGGATGCGGACATCGACCGCACGAAGGCCAAGGCAACCGTGGCAGACACCGATTTCCGGGAAGGATACCAGCGGGATATCGGCCGTCTGAAGCACAGAAGACAGGCGATGAAAGAGCGGCTCCGGGAATTGAGGAGCTCTGGGACAGAGGCCTGGCAGGACATCCGGCTCGGCACCGGGCAGGCGTTCAACGACCTGAGCAGGGCTGTCAAATCCACCTGGGCACGATTCCGGTGAGACACCCCGCCCCTTCATGTGCAGCCTTCCGGCACAGGGCAGTCTCTCTCCGCCGGTTGCGCTTCCCGATAAACGTATATCAGGAAAGGAGACCACAATGAATCCCATGAGACTGGTAACCCTGGTAATCGGCGTCCTCTCCGCAATATTCCTCGTCATCCTGCCCGTTGCCCTCATGAGGCGCACCGCGGCCGACCGGTCTGCCCGGCGCGTCAAGAAGCAGTTCGGAAAGACCGCAGAGGCGATCAAGGACTATTCATCCGGGCAGCGGGACAAGGCGCTGGCCAAGGCGAAGAAATCCCTGGACGAGCTGGACTCCCGTATCACAGACATGGAAGAACGGCTCTTCGACACCTGGGACCAGATGGACCAGGAAACCCGTGCCGCCCACCGGAGCAACTTGAACGAGATCAGGAATCAACGGAACCGGATGGGAGAGTGGTACGGCGCCATGAGCCACAGCTCCGAAAACGCGTGGGAGAATATCAAGGAGGGGTTCATCAACAGCTATCGGGATCTTAAGAGCTCCTTCGAAAAGATACAGACCGAGGGTTAGAGAGGATGACGGGCACTCCTCTCGCGGAGGCTAAGGGGGCCCGGTCAGGGCTTTTTTCTCCGTTTTGAACCCCTTCGCTTCAGGAGAACGGCATGAATACCTGTACGCTACCGGCTGTCATATTCGCAATCATTCTCACCGTACTCTGGATTGCCGCCCCGGTTTCCTGCGCAAACCGCAACAGCCCCGAAAAACCCTCCGGGGACGTTGAGCGGGAAGTGGACGAAGCGGCTGAGGCCATTCGGGATTACTCCATAGAGCAGCGGGACGAGGCCCTCAGGCAGGGACGGGAGGCGCTGGACGACATCGATTCCCGTATCCGCGCCTTAAGGGGGCGGATCAGCGAGCAGTGGAACGAGATGGAGCCCGAGGTGAGATCCCAGGCGAGAGAAACCCTGAAGGCGCTTCAGAGGCAGCGGAGCGAGACGGCCCGGTGGCTCGACGAGCTCCGGACCAGCTCGGCGGGGGCGTGGGACGAGGTGAAGCGCGGGTTTGTCCGAAGCTACGAGGAGATGCGCCGGTCATTCGAGAGAGCCGGTGAAAAGTACTGAGGGCCCATCTGAGGCACTGGTATATCAGGCCGTTTTCAATAATCATGCGGGAGACCGGATGCCGGACGGGACCGGGAATACCCGGCGACCCGGGAGTCCCCCTAAAGGGGGGCGTCCTTTCGCCAGGTGCGAAGGCCTCTTTATGCCTGCTTCCCGGTGGCCCTGCGGATGACGGCGTCCAGATCTTTCGTGGTGGCGGGTTTCATGAGCAGGTCGCGGACACCCATGGCCCTGGCCTCCTGCTCGCTGATGGTCTCGCTGAAGCCCGTGGAGAGGATGACCGGGATGTCGGGCCGGATGTGCAGAAGCTCTTCGGCAAGCTCCGCACCCGTCATCTTGGGCATGGTCTGGTCGGTGATGACCACGTCGAAGGAATCCGGGTCCTCACAGAAGATCTCGAGGGCGTCGGGCCCGTCCTTCACCGCGTCCACCTCGTACCCCAGCCGCTCCAGAGCCCGCTGAACGCTCATGAGAACGAGGCTCTCATCATCCACCAGGAGAACCCGCTGTCTCCTGTCCCCTGATTCCCCCGGCGCGTTCCGATCGGATGTCCGCGTCTGTTCGCTCTTGTCGACCACCGGCAAATACACGGTAAACCGGGACCCTTTGTTCTTTTTGCTTTCCACTGTAATACTGCCTCCATGACTTTTGACTATTCCGTGCACGACCGCCAGCCCCATGCCGCTGCTCTTGCTCGTGTCCTTGGTCGAAAAAAACGGCTCGAACACCCGCTCGACCACCTCGCCGGCCATCCCGCTGCCGGTGTCCCTGACGGTGAGCTGCAGATACTGCCCCGGGAGCATGTCCGGCGGCACCCGGCTTTCCTCCAGGCGGGTGTTCGCCAGCGTCACCTCGATGGTGCCCGGCTTCGAACCGAGGGCCTCGGCGGCATTGGTGCTCAGGTTCATGATGACCTGGTGGATCTGAGTGGGGTCGCCCATGACGGTGTCGCAGGCTGCGTTGAGATGCTCCTGGATGTCGATGGTGCTGGGAAGCGACACCCTGAGAAAGTGGAGGGCCTCCCGCACCAGGGGCGTCACCTGGATGGGCCGGCGCTGCTGCTCGTTCCGCCGGCTGAAGGCCAGCACCTGCTTCACCAGGTCCTTCTGCCGGTAGGCCGCGTGGAGCACCTGGTTCAGCGGCTCGTATGCAGGAGAGCCCGGCCCGGCGTCGTCAATGAGCATCTCCGTGTTGATGATGATGGGGTAGAGGATATTGTTCAGGTCGTGGGCGATCCCGCCTGCGAGCCTGCCCAGGGCCTCGATCTTCTGCATCTGCCGGACCTGCTGCTCCAGCAGCGTCTCGTGGGTCATATCGTGCTCGATGACCACGTAGTTGAGGACCCTGCCCGACTCGTCATACACGGACGAGACCGTGGACTCGAACTCGAGGTGTTCACCATCCTTGCGCTGTCCGGAACGCCTCCCCTTCCAGACCCCGCCGTCGGCGAGGGTTTGGTGGATATCCCGGGCGCCCTCGCCGTTCTCCCGGATGAAATCCAGGGGCTTGCCCACCAGCTCGCGCGGCTCGAACCCGGTGATCCGCTCCACCGCGGAATTCGCGTACTGGACCGTACCCCCGCTGTCGGTGATGATGACCACGTCCCCGGCGTGCTCCACCGCCTTGACCAGCCTCTGCCGCTCCTTCTCCAGGGCCTTGTGGGCGGTCCTGTCCACCAGGGTGAGGATGAGGCCCTCGATCTCCCCAGCCGTGCCCTTGACCGGCTGCAGGTTCCAGTCCCAGTACATGTCCTGCGGCCGGTCCAGAGAACAGGAAAACGGTTTTTCACCCGCACTGTAAGGTTCCCCGGTCTCCACCGCTCCGCGGAAGATGCGCCGGGTGGCGGGGTCCGGGTACAGGTCGAAATAGTTCTTTCCCTCGAAAAATTCCTCCGGCCTGCCGCAGACCACGCAGAAGGACCGGTTCACCCGGATGAAGTTGAACTCCCGGTCGAGGTAGACGATGAGGATATGGGTGTTGGCAAACATCCTTTCCAGGAGCTCGTTGGTCTTCTTCAAGCTTTCCTGGGCCTTCTTCTCGGAGCTTACGTCGGTGACCACGCCCAGGAAGGCGGGGACGTCATCGATCCGGAAAGGGGAGAAAGATACGAGGGTATGGACATGCTCCCCTCCCGCACGCCGGAGCACGATTTCGGCCCTCCCGGTGCTGCCCCGGTCCTTCGAGATAAGGCCGGTGAGCTCGGCCCTGCTGGCCGGGCTCACGTAATCGCACAGCGACGTGCCGATCAGCCTTTCCAGAGGCACACCCAGCATGCTGGCGAGCTGCCGGTTGCAGTAGAGGATCGCCCCGTCTTCGCTCACCGTAACCGTTCCCTCGCTCATCTCTTCGATGATGATCCGGTAAGGACGGTCTGCCTCTTTGAGGGTGAAGACCTGCTCGCCCTGCGCGCCCGACACCACGATTGCATCGATCTCGCCCTGCCGGATGGCATCCAGGTTTTCCCGGGCCTCATGGAGGCGCCACCTCAGATCGTCGACCTCCCGGAGCAGATCGTCTCTGGTTTTCTCACTCATGATCCCTGCTCTGTGCTGCGTGATGCTCCTGTCCATGAACTCCGTTCATACCTCTAGCTCTTAAGCGTGATATCCATGCCTTTGAGGACCTGCTCCATGTCGGAGAGGTCTCCGATAAATTTCCTCAAGGGCAGGGGGAGCCTTTTCACCAGGGTTGGCGTCACCACGATGTCCGCGTCCTGCGCCAGCTCGGGCTGCTGGTAGATGTCGATCACCTCGAGCTCGTACCTGCCCTGAAGGTGCTCCTCGCAGATCTTCCGCAGGTTCCTGATCGCCCGGGCGGACCTGGGCGTCGACCCGGTGACGTACAGGCGCAGGACATACCGCTTTGCCTGATCGCCCTGGAGGGCCTTTTCAAATTCCTCGGTCTTGCTGCCGCTGTCGTTCTTCTTTGCCATGGTCTCTCTTTTTTCCTTGCCTGGGGAGCGGTCACACCTGCCGCACATCCAGACCCACCAGCACCCGTTCGGTATTGGAGAGGTCTCCGATGATCTTCTTGATGGGAGGGGGAAGCTTGCGGACCAGGGTGGGCACAGCCAGAATCTGGTCCCCCTGCGCGAGCTGCGGATTCTCCATCAGGTCAACCACCTCGATGCGGTATTTCCCGGCCAGATACTCCTCGCAGATCCTCTTGAGGTTTGCAAAAGCCTGAATGGACTTGGGCGTCTGCCCTGCAACGTAGAGCCTCAGCTCCCACACCTCGCCGTTATTTTCGTCTTTCATGCGGTCTCCTGACTCCTCCCTGTTTTCCCGTCTGTCAATGAAGTCCATGGTTCCTCCCGGCCTCCCGTTCCGCACAGAGGGACGAAAAAACAGGACGGGGTTCGGTCCGGACGCAGGGCTCTGCCTGAACGGCCCCTTATGTGTCCGCCTTCCGGCTGATTCCCATTTCCTTCCTCTTCTGAAACATAGTTTCCATTTTGAGCGTTTCCAGATGTATCCTGCCCTCAAGCTCCTTTTCCTCGCCTTCGAACTCGGAGCGAAGCCGTGCGATCTGCTCCTCCAGAAGCGCCCGCCTCTTCCTTCGGTCCGCTTCCAGGCGATCGATCTCCAGCCTCAAGGCAGCCTCCCGGGCCTTCTCGTCGGCCTCCCGGGACACGCGCGCAGACCCGGTGAGCACGCCTTCGGGACCCACGTAGACGTCAACCAGGTCGATGCCCTCGCCGGTGAGCAGAAACTCCCTGACCTGGTTGGAGTGCGCCATGCCGCGCGACTTCAGGATGGTGATGGCCCGGTTGCGCTCGCCCCCGCTCTCCAGATTCTGCAGCTTCAACCACGTATCCGCCAGGGACGAGATCCCCACATCGGTCATCTCCGCATCGGCGCTGCCCGGGGTCAGCGAGGTGAAGAGGATGGTGACCTTCCGGCCCTTGAGATGATCCACCAGGCGCGCCAGCGTGGCCCGCACGTCAGTGATGGTCCCCACCTGGGTCAGGTTGGTGACCGGGTCCACCACGACCGCGGCCGGGTCGTAGTCGTCGATCATGAACTGCAGGGTCATGAGATGATGCTCGAGCCCGTGGACGGTCGGGCGCTGACCGACGATCTTCAAGAGCCCCTTTTTCACCCACCGGCTCAGATCCAGGCCGATGGATCTCATATTGCGGATCACCTGCTGGGCCGACTCCTCGAACGCGAAGTACATGCACCGCTCACCCCGGCGGCACGCTGCATCCGCAAAGGCCGCCGCCGTGCTCGTCTTGCCCGTGCCCGCGGTGCCGGACACGAGAACGAGGGAGCCCCGGTAGAAGCCCTTGCCGCCCAGCATGGCATCGAGCCGGGGTATGCCGGAGGAGATGCGCTCTTCGGCGGCAGCGTAGTCCAGCTTCATGGAGGTGATGGGCAGCACCATGAATCCGCGCTCGCTGATGAGAAAGGGGTACTCGTTCGTGCCGTGCTCGGTTCCCCGGTACTTCACCACGCGGAGCCTCCGCGTGGAAACCTGCTCGGTCACCCGGTGGTCCAGCAGAATCACGCAGTCGGAAACATACTCCTCGAGCCCCTCGCGGGTGAGCGAGTTCGCACCGCGCTCGCCCGTGACGATCGTGGTCATGCCCTTGTCCTTGAGCCAGCGGAAGAGCCTTCTGAGCTCAGCGCGAAGGATGGAGGCGTTGGAGAGCCCGGAGAAGAGCGTTTCGATGGTGTCAAGGACCAGGCGCTTCGCCCCCACGGTGTTGATCGCGTGGGACAGCCTGACGAACAGCCCTTCGAGGTCGTATTCGCCCGTCTCTTCGATCTCGGAGCGCTCCACCCGAACATAGTCCATGTACATGCGGTTCGAATCGCAGAGATCGGGCAGGGAAAACCCCAGCGATGCGGAGTTGGCGATCAGCTCGTCCTGGGTCTCCTCGAACGAGACGAACACCCCGGGCTCGCCGAACTCGGTGGCCCCCTTCACCAGAAACTCCATGGCGAGCATGGTTTTCCCCGTGCCCGGTCCGCCGGTCACCAGAGCGGTGCGTCCCCTGGGCAGACCACCCTGGGTGATTTCATCGAACCCTCTGATTCCGGTGGGAGACTTTTCCAACCGGAGTTCCTCGTATGCTCTCTGTTTACCCTGCTGCATGAGCACCGCCTTTTTTTGAATTGGATGAACAAAAACCACAGAAGGATGCATTTCAGGATACGAATTCATAGCATATTCTTATGGGAAAGCAAGCGGTATTTCCTTTTTCGTTTCAACATGGTTATCCCGGTCATCGCAGGTCGATGTGCCGGCTTTCCGGCAGCCGTTGCCGGCAGATTCAGGGGAATTACTTCCGGCAGCCGGAAAGTCGATGTGCCTGAGGCCTGCGGGCCGCCGCGTTTCAGACCGCCGCTCTTCGTGAAAAACACCTTCTTCAGGTCCGGCCCCGCGGGAGGGGTACCATGGGATCCGTGTCCGCACATTCGAAAAATTGCCATCCCTGTTCGAACATTTTCTCATCCCTGGAACAGGGCAGCCGGGTTCTCTTGATTTTTTCCCGGAAATCCGCGCGGTCTGCCGCGGATGTCCCGATCGGGGCCATGGCACGCTCCATGCTTGAGCCTGGACAGGAAGGGGGCGCGCCCCCTAAAGGCATCGCGGCAATGAACAGATCACGATTTTCTCATGAGGAAAGCACACGGGGGGGGGTACACATGACATTCTCGAGCCTCGCGGAAATGATCCGGAAGAACGAATACTTCCTGACCAGGGATGTAGTGAAGGAAATCAGGCAGACGCCTGGAATACTTCACTACCGGAACGTTACGGACAGCTCCCTGTACGACCGTGTCAACCGGGTCCTGTACCATATCTACAAACGCCTTCCCCACTGGCTGCACCAGGGCGCATCGAAGAACACGATCTTTTCCCTCTACTCTGAGATCGGCAGGCAGCGGCATCGAGAGGGGGTACCCCTGGAGGAGATGATTCAGGTTCTCTTTCTTATCAGGAGAGGGATCTTCCGGTGCATGTCCGAGCAGGACACCCGCGGCAGGGGCGGCCCACCCGGTCTGACCAGAGAGTCCCTCACCGACGTCAACCTCTTCTTCGATCACATGGCACGCGCCGTGATTTCAGGCTATCTGGAGTGTGTATCCGCCCGGAAGAGGGTCGTGAAGAAACAGCGTGCATAGATCCGCGGCAGCACCCCCCCCAGCGGGAGAAACCGCCCTTGAAAAATCGGGCCGTCTCCCGTCTTAAGGGACGGGCCATCATTCCTCGTCCTCAATTCTTGGCTGGGGCCCGGGAACGATGCCTGCAATATCGGGATCTTCCCATCCGGCAATGGACTCCCTGCCGGCCTTGTTCTCCTTGCGTTCGGTCCTCTTGGCTTCCTTGGCCAGTCTTTTTCTGCGCTTGGCCTCTTCGCGCTCCTTTTTCTTGAATGTAACAGCCGACTTGGTTGCCATACGCACCTCCCGGTACATGGTTGTGAAACATGTGCGGAGCACCCCGCACGGAAATCGAAAAAAGGGCGCTTTATTCTCAAACCCCTGCGCCGCATCCGGAACAGCTCGATCGGCCTGCGGGAGCCGGCCGGAAGAGTCTCGCTCGAACGAGGGGGAGCCCCGGTGCCCTTGCAGGGAATCGAATTCTCGATCGCCGGGGGGCGGTGCACACCGCCCCCCGGCGGTCGGTTTACTGCTTTGTCACGTTTGAAGCCTGCGGCCCCTTCTGTCCCTGTACCACGTCAAAGCTTACCCTGTCACCCTCTTCGAGGGAGCGGAAGCCCTGCTGGTTGATCGCCGTGTGATGGACGAAGATCTCTTCGCCGGTTTCGGAAGTGATAAAGCCATACCCCTTTTCCCTGTTAAACCACTTGACTGTTCCTGTAGCCATTGATCGGTACTCCTTTTGTTTCAAGCTCCGCCGTACGCAGGAGCTCCGGTGTTGTATTTCTGAAAGACAAGTCATCTTCATGAATTTTCTACCTGGTGAGAAGCGGCGTCGCTTCGAATGTATTCAGCAGGATTCAAGCAAGACGTATTCTTGTTTCAGATTCTTCGGCCACTAACCCTATTTCGGGTCCGTGTCAAGATCTATGTGCCGGGCACAGCCTCCGTCCCAGTTGTCGTGGCAACGAATATATCGATCATGCGCATGATATTGCTCTATTATCAGTCATATTCTCAACCGGATGAGAATTCATTCCCGTTTCTTTACTCAATAGGCGTATTCCGCACGGCGGGATCATCCGCTTCAAGCAGGCGGAAGGCTTGGGGGGGCCGGACCGTCATCCCTTCAGCGCCGCGAGCTCCACCAGGGAAAACCAGGCGTCCGGATCGGTGAACCAGTTCACGGGAACAAGCCCGGCCTCATCAAAGCAGGCCATTGCCCGCGTCCTGCTGAACTTTCTGCTGATCTCGGTGAGGATGGTCTCTCCCGGCCGCAGAGAGACGCTTAAACCCACCTCGGCGATATGCGCCATGACGTGCGAGCGGGCCTTCAGATGCATCTCCACCTGCTCCTTGTCCGGATTGAAAAAGGCCATATGCTCGAAGTCGCCCGGCCGAAAGTCCGCCCCGAGCCGGTGATTGACATGCTGAAGGATGTTCCGGTTGAACTCCGCCGTCACTCCGCTCCGGTCATTGTAGGCGGATTCGATGATACCCGCCGGCTTGAGCATATCGATGCCCAGCAGCAGCCGGTCCCGGCGGCCCATGACCCGGACAAAGCTTTGCAGCAGGGCAACGCCCTGCTCGTGGGTGAAATTCCCGAACGTGCCTCCGAAAAAGGCGATGAGCTTGCGTCCCTCGGGCAAGCAGTCGAGATGGCGGGTGAAATCCGCGACCAGGGCATGGATGGAGAGCCAGGAAAAATCGTCCAGGAGCCGGTGGGCCGACCTGAGCAGGCTGGTCTCGCTGATATCCACCGGAACGTAGCGCACCTGCCTCGCGCTCGGGCCGTTCAAGTTCCTGAGGAGACTTCTGACCTTCAGGTCCGAACCGCTCCCGATCTCGACGAGGCTCCCTTCCCTTTCGGAGAAAAAGTCCATGATGCGGTGCGCGTTTCTTTCCAGGATGGACAGCTCGGTGCGGGTGGGGTAGTACTCGGGGAGCGTGCAGATCCTGTCGAAAAGCCGGGATCCATAGGCATCGTAAAGATACTTGCACGGGATGGATTTCACGCTTCCGGTCATCCCGCTCAGCACATCTCCGGCCATCTCCTGCCCGAAATCCGTGTCCATACAGCGGAAAACGCTCGGAGGCCTTCCGGGACAATACCGGTCAGTCCGCGTACGGCCGGCCTGTTCGTGTATGATATCAATAACCCGTTGGGGGTCTATTCTTCTCATGGGTATCATCCTTTCCCTGCCGGATAAAATCCTAGCGGCAGGATACAAAACGCACCATGTTCAGAGAGTCGCGTATGACCCGTCCCGTCTCTTCGAGCACCCTCTCGATGTGGTCCCGGGTGTTCTCCAGCCCCAGGGAAAAGCGAAGAGCGCAGTGGGCCTGCTCCTCGGTGAGCCCCATGGCCGTCAGGGCATGGGACGGAGCGGGGTTGCCCGAGCGGCATGCAGAACCCGACGAGAGGGAGATGCCCCTGGCGTCGAGCGCGATAACCAGGGATTCACCCCTGATCCCGGGCAATGAGACGTTCAGGGTGTTGGGCAGGCAATGTTCGGGATGACCGTTGACACGGGCACCGGGAACCAGGCTCATGATCCCCTCCCTCAGGGCATCCCTGAGCGGACGGACGCGGCCCTCCATCTCGGACAGCCGCTTTATGGCCAGCTCCGCCGCCTTGCCCATGCCGACGATGCCGATGGTGTTTTCCGTGCCCGCCCGCAGGCCGTTCTCCTGGCCTCCGCCGTGGACGAGGGGCTCCAGCGATCTGCCGGAGCGCACATACAGTGCTCCGGCTCCCTTGGGACCGCGAAACTTGTGAGCGGACAGGCTCAGAAAATCCACCCCGAGGTTCTCTACCTGGAGCTCGATCCTCCCGGCGGCCTGGACCGCATCAGTATGGAAGGGCACCCCCTTTTCCCGCGCAGCAGCGGCGAGCTCCCTGACAGGCTGCACCGTGCCGGTCTCGTTGTTTGCCGCCATGATGCTCACGAGAAAGGTATCGGGGGTCACGGCCCGGCTCAGATCGTCCGGGCACACCCTGCCGGAGCCGTCCACGGGCAGATACGTTATCCGGTATCCCCGCCTCTCAAGCCAGCGGCAAGCCTGGAGCACCGAGGGATGCTCCACGGATGAGGTGACAAGGTGCCTTTTCCCGCCCCCACAGGCAAAGGTCGCCCCCTTGATGGCCAGATTGTTGGCCTCGCTCCCGCTTCCGGTGAACACGATCCGCCTGGCCGTACATCCCAGGAATCCGGCCACCTTCCGCCGGGCGCTCTCGATAGCCTCCCGGGCGGCCCGTCCGTCGCGGTGGATGGCCGCGGCATTCCCGTAAAGGCTCCTCAGCGCGAAGTCCATCTCGCTGCACACCTCCGCATCGGGGGCGGTGGTGGCATTGTTGTCCAGATAGATCCTCTCGGCGGGCTCGATCGCGACCCTGGCGCCTGCGGCGGAAACCTGCGGCTCGCCGGTATCGATCCTGAGCCTCTTACCTGCGTCTCCCGCCTTCTCGACCTCGCACAGAAGCGACTTGAAAATCGGGAAGCCCGATATGGGATCATACCTGAGATCCGTCAGCTCGTTGATGTTGCAGCGCTGCCAGGCAGCCGGCCCCAGGGGGCCGCCGCCGCCCATGTTTGCGTCCACGGCACCCGGCACGATGTCAGGGGTGACGACAGCCCGCATACGGACGCTTCCGCGCGGGCTTTTGAGCACTACGGCATCCCCGTGCCGGATTCCTCTGGCAGAGGCATCGTACGTGTTGATCATCACCGTGGGTTCCGGCCGCTGCTTCACCAGACCCGGGACATGATGGTGCTGGCTGCGAAAATCCGTGCTCACCCGGGCGCCCGAGTTGAACACCAGAGGATAGTGCCGCGCAAGCTCAGGGCTCGCCAAGGGTCCTTCCGCGGGCTCGGTGTAAATCGGAAGCGACTCAAAACCATGCTCGGCGAGGATGGTGGAGGCGATCTCGACCCTGCCCGAGGGCGTGTCGAAGCCCGGTTTCCCGTCTTTTCGCAGGAGCCCCTTTTCCCACTTCCGGTACTCCATCAGGGAGGTCTGTATTCGCGCTTCTCCGCCCGCGGCCCGGACATCCTCCAGGGTAAAGGGAGAGCATGCCAGCGCGTGCCGCAGCAGCTCGTCCTCGTTCTGCGGATAGAGATGCCCGTAGCCCAGCTCGCTCGCCAGGCGGGCGAGGATGAAGAAGGCGTTGCGGGACTGCCCCACGGGCCCGATCACCCGTTCCCTGATCCGGAAGAGCGAGCCGTAGCGCATGTAGGACTCGATTTCGTACCAGGTGGCCGCCGGCAGCACGATGTCCGCGTAGGCGCAATCGGCCGTCATGTTGACATCGATGCAGACCAGGAAGTCCAAGGCGCCAAGGGTCCTGCGCCACAAATCGGGCTGCGGCCAGGAGGTGATGATGGATGCCCCCAGGATGATCAGCGAGCGGATGCGGTAGGGGTTGCCGTTCAGCACGGACTCGTGCAGGGCATTGGCGTGCGACTCGCCCCGATAGGCGCTGTAGACCGGGAAGGTATCGAACCCCAGGGCTTTTGTGACGTCCGGGTTTTCCACGAGCCCCTGCCGGTTGACCGGAAACTGGTCTGCGGGCATGGAAAAGCACCTGCCTCCCGGCACGTCCAGCTGGCCGGCCAGGGCCCAGAGCACCACGACGGCGCGGATGGCCTGGACCCCGCTGTCGCTGTACTCCAGTCCTGTGTACATGACCGGGCACGCGCCCCGGGCTTCCGCGATCCTCTCCGCTAGGAAGCGCTGGGTCTCCCGCTCCACCCCGGTGATGCTCTCGACCACCTCCGGCCTGAAGTGCCCGGCATACCGCGCAAACTCGTCGAAGCCGAGAGTCCAGTCACGGACAAAGGCCTCGTCAACGAGCTCTCCTTCGATGAGGATGCGGCAGAGGCTCAAGGCCAGGGCTCCGTCGGTGCCGGGGCGTATGGGGACCCAGCGCGCCCCCGGGAGCTTTGCGGTCAGGGTTCTGCGGGGGTCGATCACCACCACCTCCGCCCCCCGGGCAAGGGCCCTCCGGACCCGCTCAAAGTCCAGGGGCGGGCAGTCCGTGGCCGGGTTCGCGCCCCAGACCACGATCACCTCGGCGTTTTCGATATCGGAAAACATGTTGATGTGCATGCCTCCCATGGTCACGTGCGGGGCGATCATGGCGTACGAGACATAGCACAGCGCACCCACGCCCATGGTGTTGGGAGAGCCGAAGGGAAACAGCACGCTCGATGCGGAGGACACCGCCACGCCCGCGGGCTGGAACACGTCGCACATGGCCAGCTCGAAGCTGCCGCGCCCCGTGTAGATGGCCGCCGCCTCCGGGCCGGACTCGGCCTTGACGGCCTGCAGACGCCGTGTAATTTCCCCGTAGGCATCATCCCACGAGACGGCCTCGAACTCATAGGTGCCCTTGGGCCCTGTCCGCCTCAAGGGCGTAGTGAGCCGCTCCTTTGCATAGACGATCTCGGCCGAGTGCTCCCCCAAGGGACAGACCATGCCCAGCGGGGAAGAATCATCGGCCCTGACCGCAGCAATCCGCCCCTTTTCGTCATATGATACGATCACCCAGCACCCGGCAGGGCAGATTCCGCAGATAGCCCTGCGTTCGTTCTGCATCATGGGAGACGACACCTCATAAATCCGGCTTTAAGGGGTGCTTCACTGGCATACAAAACCCCTATGGTTAATATACGTGCCTCGGGGAGGGAAAACCAGCCGGACAAGGGACGGCGCAGTTTTCAACGATCTTGGGCGGCGTCCTCCACGGGGGAGAGAGGGCATATGGAGGCGGAATTTCATGAAAGGGGATTGAGAAATATCGGACGGGTAATACTTTTACTCCTAGTACTTATGAATGTAGAGTCAGTTTCTCCATATCCATTGTTATAAAAGGGCATGGTTCATCCTGCCTGCGTCTTGGCCGAATGCGTATATCCCCGGGAAGACGCTCGATTCTCTCGTTTGCGGCGTCCGCTCATGACCGGCATCGCCACACATCCCCTGCCGATGAACGAGAGAAGGAACGCGGGATGCGCTCTGTGCTGAAAAGAAAGGAGGAAGCCGTATGCTGCGCTCTTTCGTAAAACGTGTTTCATTCCCGTTTTTTGCATACCGGGAGGGGCTCGGAGGGATCATGCAGGAGCTCCGTTCCCTGGAAGACAGCCAGTTCTGGCCGGCGGAGCGCATCATGCAGCTGCAGCAGATCCGCCTGAAGAAGATCATGATCCATGCCTATGAGCATACGGATTTCTACCGCAGGAGATTTCAGGAGGCCGGATTCAATCCCTATACATTCAGGCACCTCGATGCAATAAAAACCCTGCCCGTGCTCACCCGGGAAGAGGTGCGGGACAATCTCCCGGATATGGTGGCGAAGAATCACGCCCCGGGGGACCTCCATCTCTCTCAGACCGGAGGGACCACCGGGGTGCAGATGAGGTTTTATCGCAGCAACGACTGCCTCGCCGGAAAGGAGGCCGGCATATACCGGTTTGAAAGATGGACCGGATGGGACTTCGGCGAACCCGTCGGGGTGGTCTGGCCGGCCCGTCAGGACCATGTGGGGTACCGCACAATGAGGTCTTTGATCAGAAACGAGTTCTTCCGCAGGCAGATCGTGTTTCCGGCAGCCGTGGTCGACGATGCCGCCTGCGAAGAATTCCTGCGGAAGATCGTGAAAAAACGCCCGACCATCATTCGTGCATTCAGCAGCCCGCTCCATGATCTCGCCCGGTTCGTGCAGAGCACCGGGTGGGCGGATATCCCGCTGAAGGCCGTCGTGACCACAGGCGAGCCCCTCTATACACACCAGCGCCGCAGCATCTCGAGGGCATTCGACTGCCCGGTGTTCGACTCTTACCGCTCGCGGGAGGCGGGGCCCATTGCCCAGGAGTGCGAGGTCCACCGGGGCATGCATGTCAATGCCGAGTGCCTCCATCTCGAGGTGAACGGGCTCAATGGATATGGCGAGCACGATGGGCGGGCAGGGGAGCTGATCGTTACGGACCTTCTCAACTACGGAATGCCGCTGATCAGGTACGACACCGGCGACGAGGGCACGCTCGGCAGCAGGACCTGCCCCTGCGGAAGGGGACTCCCCCTGCTCGAGAGGATCGCGGGACGTTCGGGCGACATGCTCGTGAGCCCTGAGGGAAGGCGCGTCACCCCGGCAGCCCTCAACCTGTACCTCATCGGCGAGGCGCCCGATCTGGTGGGCCAGATGCAGGTGATCCAGGACCGGATCGATCACCTGACTATCCGGGTGACCAAAGACCCGTCCCCCACCCCTGAGAATATGCAGCACCAGAAGACCATGGTCGAGCAGCTTTTCGGTCACGGCATGCGCGTGCATTTCGAGATCGTCGACGAAATACCCAGGGAGAAATCCGGGAAATACCTGTTCACCAGACGGTCGATCCCCCTTCCTGTGCAGATGGATGAAGAGAAGATCAGGATATCGAGCTGACGATAGGGAGAATTTTTTCGATCAGGGCGGCAGGCACCGGAAGATCGAATCTCCCGCGCTTTAACGCCTGATCAGGAGGATGTCCCTTGACAAAAGAACGGGCGCGGAACAGATGCCTGTGATCCGGCAGGGGCGTGTTCTCTATCCGGGCTGCTCCACTACGACCCCGACCTTGAGCGTCACCTGGTAATAAGACACCTTGCCGTTCTCGATATAGCCCCGTATCTCGGCAACCTCGAACCAGCGCATGTGCCTGACGGCCTCCCCTGTCCGTTCGAGGGCGTTGCCGATCGCTTCTTCCACGCTGTTCCTGGATGAGCCCACCATCTCTAGCTTCTTATAGACCTGATCCATTCACTCGCCTCCTGTGTCATGTATTTATCGAACAATGCCCTTCTCTCCTGCCGGGGGGGACGAACCGGGCTCCGGGGCGGGTTTTGCCGCGCAGATATCCGTCTCTTTTTCCCCAGCTCCCGGAAGGCATCCCGGGGAGCAAGACAGTACGGGCACTCCATGGGCGGGTCATCGCCCTGCTGCACGTCGCCGCACAGGGGGCACTTCCACGCGCGTGATGACTCTCCGTATCCCTTGTATCCTTCGTTCTCGTACAGCCATTTCAGAACCGGCACGGCATCTCCCTTCGTCGCATCGTGAGTGTTCCGCCCGGACTTGAAAAACAGCCCTGGGTTTTTCCTCAGAGAGCCCCTTTTTTCTCATGCAAGGAGGGGCTCGCCGCCGTTTTCTCATGCAAATGCGGATTTCCGGCCCCTTACCCGCTGGAATGACACGTGCTTTTTCATGAGGACATGGTGTTCCGGTACACTCAAGATGAACTCTACAGGTAATGATAGAGAACCCGGACAGTAAATCAAGACAGGGTGGATAGAGGGTCGGGAGGGTGAAGACGCCTCGTATCGGGCATATCCATCCGGTATTGACACATACACCCTGTCCGTGCAATATCTTCCAACATATCCCTCAAAGGGGCCTTTTACATGGGGTTTGGTGAAATGAAAAGCAATACGAAGCTCATCGGCATCGCCATCGGCGTGGTGCTTATCGTCATTTTCCTGCTGCAGAACTTTGAGATGACCTCGTTTCAGTTTCTCGTATTCACGCTCTTCGTGGCGCCCAAATGGCTCGTTCTCACCGTGACCTTCCTCCTGGGATTCATCTTCGGCTACCTCTATGCCAAGAAAAAGGTCTGGACCGAGGCGAAAAGGACCGAGCCTCTCGTCTAGCGACATCCGCAGTCACCACCTCATGGGTTCGCCGCTCACATCACCGGCCCCGGGATATTCCGGCCCTTTTCCCTTTTTTGTTCCGCACAAGGAATGGATCGTACACCCCCCGGAATCCGGCGGACCGGGACAACTCACCGCCTGTCCGATCCGTGCAGGTCGAATTCCAGAATACTCCCGGCCTTGAGCTCAAACTCCCGGTCCCTGAAGCCGATCCTGATGGGGGTCGTGTCCAGCGGCTCGCTGTCGACCTGAAGCAGGCGTTCCGTGATGTTCACGGTCAGCCGGTGCTGCCGGTACTTCATCGTGAACCGGGCCGACTTGAGCCCCTGCGGCAGCGAGGGGTTGAATCGCAGGATGTCCCCGCTGGTTTCCAGCCCGGTGTACGACCGCTGGATGATATCCACGGTCCCTGCCATGGCGCCCAGGTGGATTCCCTCATGGGTTGTCCCGCCCTGGATATCGGAGATATCGCTCTTAAGGGCCTCCTGAAAAAGATCCCAGGAGGTGTCGCGCCGTGACCGTGAGAGCACCCAGGAGTGGACCACCCTGCTCAGCGTTGAGCCGTGCGCGGTGCGCCTCCGATAGTACTGGATGTTTCTGGGGATGGTCTCCCGGTCGAAGGGATATCCCAGCCGGTTGAACAGGGCGCCCAGCTCCTCTGCCGAAAGCAGGTAGAAGGCCATCAGCAGATCCGCCTGCTTGGAGACCTTGTAGCGGTTGGTCGTGTCTCCCTCGGCCTCAAGGATCCGGTCGAGCCGGTGGATGTCGCCGTACCTCTTCCGGTAGCCTTCCCAGTCGAACTCCCTGAGCTCGCCATAGCCCTCGAACTGGCTGATGATCCCGTCGCCGTGGAAGACGAGACGCATCCTGCGGCTGATATCGTCCCAGCGCTCCAGCTCTTCCCTCTTGAGCGACATATGCTCCACCAGGACCTTCCGCCGGTCTGCGGGAAGGATGTCCATCATCTCAAGCGAGCGGCACATCAGCCAGGAAACCATGATATTCGTAAAGGCGTTGTTGTGGATGCCGGGCTCGCCCGCATCCGGGTACGCGTCGTGAAACTCGTCGGGCCCCATGACCCCGCATATTTCGTAGCGGTCCAGCGACCGGTCGTACCGAGCCTTCGAGGCCCAGAAACGGGCCACGGCAAACATCATCTCGGCGCCGTAGAACGCCACGAAATCGATATCGCCCGTGACCTGGTAATACTGCCACGCGTTATAGGCGACCGCGATGCTGATGTGCCGCTGGAGATGCGAGTTGTCCGGAATCCAGCGCCCCGACTCCGGGTTCAGGTGCAGGGACTGGGCCTCCTCCCGCCCGTTGCTTCCGCTCTGCCAGGGGAACATGGCGCCCTCATACCCCTCCTCTCGTGCTCCGCGGCGGGCCCGGGGAAGGCGCCGGTAGCGGTATCTGAGCAGTGACCGGGTTATCTCGGGCATGCGGAGGTTGAGCAGGGGGAAGATGAACAGCTCGTCCCACATGATGAGCCCCCGGTAGGCCTCACCGTGGAGCCCGCGCGGAGGAACGCCCGCGTCGAGGTCCGTGGTGTTGGGCGATACGGTCTGGAGAAGGTGGAAGATGTGCAGGTTGAGTATCTGGGCCATGCGCAGACGCTCCGTCTCGATGCCGATACCCCAGAGGTCCCACAGATGATCCCACCCCAGGACATGGCCTTCAAGCAGATCGGCGAATCCGGCCGCATGGCGCGCGGCATCTTCCGCCTCGGCACGGGGCTCGAACACAGCCCGGTCACGTGAGTGGTAGATCGCCGCGGTCTTCTCTATCCGCACCGCTTCCCCCGCCCGGACACCGACGGCGAGCTCCTGGCCTATATACCCGGGTTCGGCCAGGGTGCAAGCGTCTCCATGGACAATGCGGTCATTCAGGAAGACCCGGTTGCGCACCGCCTCGGCGATCAGGATGCCGGACCGGCTCGTCTGGACCTCGAGCCATATGATTCCGTCTTGAGACACCCCATTTTCGAGCGGGGCGAGGTGGCGGTTGTTCAACTGGCGGTACCGCTTCACCAGGGTGTTCTCCACCCTCCCGTCGATGGCGGACCTCACGCGGATCGTGCCCGAGAAATCTTCCGGCATGATGGTGGTTTCCAGCCCTGCCAGGTGCGGGAGGCATATATGCACGAACCGCCGTTGGGTGAGCCGCGTGTGCCTTCCCTGCCCGTCTTTGAACCTCACGGTCCGCGAGAGCACCCCTCTGCGCATATCGAGCTCCTGCCGGTATTCCAGCAGGTCGACGGAGCTCAAATCGAACCATTCTCCATCCTCGAAGCGGAAGGTGAGCGTAAGCCAGTTGGGGACATTGACCATGCTCTCGTTTTCTATGGTACGGCCGGCCACAGTGCTCTGAAGCCGGTTGTACAGGCCCGCCACATAGGTGCCCGGATAGTGGATTTCATCGGCGGCCGACTCGGGTGCGGCCCCCCGGGTGGCGAAATATCCGTTTCCGGTGACGCACAGGGCCTCGCGCAGCATCTCCCGGGAAGGATCGAAGCCTTGGTACACAAGGGTCCAGACATCCCGGGGATTTTCCCTTTCAGCCGTTTCCGCCAGCCCTTCGAGAAACCGGGCCGTCTCTTCCGGGTCGTTCAGGGTGTATTTGGCACGCGTCCGCCGGTCCCCGTCACTGACCAGGATGCCGATGCCCCTTCCCGCAACGGACCGGAAGGCGTCTTCATCGGTGACGTCGTCCCCGATGTACAGCGGGACGACATGCCGCTCCGGGCCTTGAAGGCTCTCCGCCAGATGCAGAACCGCCCTGCCTTTGTCCCAGTCCACATTCGGGCGGAGCTCGAAGATTTTTTTGCCCGCGGTTTTCCTCAGCTCGGGAAACTTCCCGGCCACCTCGTCGAACCGGCGCTCGATCTCGGGCACCTCCCTCTCGTCAGCCCCACGATAATGCAGGGCGATATCATAGGGCTTGAACTCCAGATGAACGCCTCCGAATCCCTGCAAGGCTCTCTCCAGATCCGCGTACGCCTTATCGAAGACCGGCAGGAAACGCTGCCACATCCGGTCTTCGGATGCCGCCCCCGGCCTTTGGATGCTGAACCCGTGGCTCCCGGCATAGATGATCGAGTCCAGCCCCACCTTTTCTCTGACATCCGGGAGCGCGCGGCCGCTTATTATGGCCACGGTCCAGTGCCTCGCAAGCCTCTTGATGACCTCCCGGGCTCGTTCGGAGAGCACCGCCTGCGCGGGCTCCTGCACGATGGGGGTAAGGGTGCCGTCATAGTCCAGGAAGATGGCCGGCTCTCCCTCCTGAAGGGTACGGACGATCTCGCCGATCTTCGCAAGAGCAGAGGGAAGACCGGCTGCCCGGACGCCGCCTGCTTCCGTCTCCGGGCACAGATCGGACAGGTCGGTCACCACGATATCCGCCCCCTGTTTCTTCATCTCCTCACCCTGGCCGCCCCGGTCGATCCCGATGACCAGAGCGAAGTTTCCCTCCTTGCCTGCCCGGACTCCCGCCAAAGCGTCTTCCACGATCGCCGCCCTCTCCGGGCTCACCTTGAGCCTCCGGGCAGCCTCCAGAAAGATGTCGGGCGCGGGCTTGCCCTTGAGGCCCATCCGGGCCGAGTCAACCCCGTCCACCGCCTCTTCGAAAAGGCCCTGCACACCGGCGGCCTCCATGACCGCGCGTGCGTTGCGGCTGGCGGATATAACGGCGACCCGGACGCCCCTTCCCTTCAGGTAGTGCACAAAATCCACGGTCGACTGGTAGGGCTCTGTGCCGTACTCCTCCAGGTGCTCGCGGAAATACCGGTTTTTCAAATTTCCCAGCCCGCAGACGGTCTCCTTTCCGGGAGGGTCGTCCGGATTCCCGTAGGCCAGCGAGATACCCCGCGATTCGAGAAAGCTCTGCGCCCCTTCGTAGCGGGGCTTCCCGTCGATGTAGCGCAGGTAGTCCCTGTGGTCGTCAAAAGGATCGTATCGCTCCCGAGTGCGGCGCGAGCGCTCTTTGAGATACTCGTCGAACATCTTCTTCCAGGCTGCGGCATGCGCGCGCGCAGAGCTCGTCACCACGCCGTCCATGTCGAAGACGACGGCATCGATGTTCTCGAACAGATCCCCCCGGTCTTCCCTCTTCATGAAACGCCGCCCGTCATCACGCAATCGTGATGTCCCTGCTCAGATAGATGTCCTGTATCAGATGCAGCAGCCTGATCCCTTCCGCCATGGGCCTCTGGAACGCCTTTCTGCCGGAGATGATCCCCATGCCCCCCGCCCGTTTGTTGATGACCGCGGTCCTGGCGGCATCGGCGAAATCGTCTTTCCCGGTCGAGGCGCCGCCCGAATTGATCAGCCCGGCGCGTCCCATATAGCAGTTCATGACCTGGTAGCGTGCCAGATCGATGGGATGGCCGGATGCCAGCTCCGTGTACATCCTTTCATCGCTCTTGCCGAAACGCAGATCACGGAAGCCGCCGTTGAAGGTGGCCTGCTTCTGCTTCACGATATCGGCCTGGATCGTGACGCCCAGGTGATTTGCCTGCCCGGTGAGGTCGGCTGCCTCCTCGTAGTTTTTTCCCTCTTTCCTGAAGGCCGGGTTGCGCACATACGCCCAGAGCACGGTCACCAGACCCAGCTCGTGGGCGTAGCGGAACGCGGAGGATACCTCCTGGATCTGCCGGTCGCTCTCCTGCGATCCGAAATAGATCGTGGCGCCGATGCCTACGGCCCCCAGGTCGAACGCCTGCCCCACCTCCGCGAAGATGATCTGGTCATAGGTGTTGGGAAAGGAGAGCAGCTCGTTGTGGTTAATCTTCATGAGAAAGGGAATGCGGTGAGCATACCTGCGGGAGACGCTTCCCAGCACGCCCAGGGTCGAGGCGACCGCGCTGCATCCCCCCTCCAGCGCGAGCTCCACGATGCTCTGAGGATCGAAGTATCCGGGCTCTCCGGAAAAATCCGCGCCCGCCCCGTGCTCAACGCCGTGATCGACCGGCAGAATGGACAGATAACCCGTACGTGCCAGGCGGCCGTGGTCGAAGAGCGTCTGCAGGTTGCGCAGCACCGCCGGGCCCCGGTCGGAAGCGATCAGAACCCGGTCCACGAAATCCGGTCCGGGCAGGTGAAGGCGGTCTGCGGGAAACACGCACCGGTGCTCCAGCAGATCACCAGCCTCCTCACCAAGATAGCTCTCCACGGTTTCGACCAGTGACATGGATTCTCCTGCCGCGAGTCGGCCTGCCGGTCATCGGCAAAGCCGCTCGTTCCACTCTCCTGCCGACACGGTCGCGCGGCCGGCCCTGAAATGGAGAATGCGATATGGCATCGAGGAGACAGCGGCCTTCGCCTTTTTTTCGCCCGTTCGCATCATCCCTTCGGATGCCTCTTCCGCACCTGTCTTTACTGTTATAAATGAGCCCCCTGACGCCTTTCTCAATGAGACGCCCGGATCGACGCATGGCACCGGCTCGAGTGACATGAGTGGTGCGATCAATGGCATGTGCCTTTGAACGGCTGGCCCTTCTGGCCTTGCTATTCCTGAAAAAAGCGAGCTTGGAAGGAAGATCGAAGCCGCACGCGGTGGGAAATGTTCCCCACCTCCAAGTTCCTGAAAGAAACGGGCTAAAAATGAAGATTCATACAGGATCGGGGTCAGGTCTCAACATATGACATTATGTCATATGTTGAGACCTGACCCCATGATTGACACTTCTTAGTCCTTACGCAGCGGGTGCGAAGGAGGGTTCACATGCGCTCGACGATCGCGCGGGCGAAACCGGAGCACGTGAGCAGGGTGGCGCCCTCCATCTGGCGTTCGAGGTCATAGGTGACCTGTTTGTCCGAGATGGCCCGGGCGATGCCCTTTCTGATCAGGTCCGCGGCTTCCCTCCAGCCGAGGTAGTCGAACATCATGGCGCCCGAGAGAATGAGCGAGCCGGGATTGACCTTGTCCAGCCCCGCATACTTGGGCGCCGTGCCGTGGGTGGCCTCGAAGACCGCGGTGGGGATGCCGATGTTGGCCCCCGGCGCCATGCCGAGCCCGCCCACCTGGGCGGCCAGCGCGTCGGAGATGAAATCGCCGATCAGGTTCGGGACCGCGAGCACGCTGTACTCCGACGGCCTTAAGAGCACCTGCTGGAACATGGAGTCCGCGATCCGGTCGTTCACGAGGATCTTCCCCTCGGGAAGCCTGCCGTCATGTTTGTCCCACAGCGCGTCCTCGGTGATAGCCACATCCCCGAACTCGTCTTTCACCACCTGATACCCCCAGTCCCTGAAGGCGCCCTCGGTGAACTTCATGATATTGCCCTTGTGCACCAGGGTCACGACCTTCCTGCCGTTTGCCAGGGCGTGCTCTACGGCCATCTTCACCAGGCGCCTGGTTCCGGTCATGGAGATGGGCTTGATGCCGATGCCCGAGTCCGTGCGGATGGAGGTGCCCATGGTGCTGTTGAGGAAATCGATGACCCGGTTTGCCTCCTCAGTGCCCTCGCGCCACTCGATACCGGCATAGACGTCTTCCGTGTTTTCCCGGAACACCGTGATGTCCACGAGTTCGGGCCTTTTGACCGGGGAGGGGGTCCCCTGGTAATACCTCACGGGCCTCACGCAGGCGAACAGGTCCAGGACCTGCCGCAGGGCCACGTTGAGCGAGCGGATGCCGCCGCCCACGGGCGTGGTGAGCGGGCCCTTGATGCTCACGATGTATTCCTTGAGCGCATCAACCGTCTCTTCCGGCAGGTAGCTGCCTGCGGTGTCCTGGGCCTTCTGCCCTGCCAGCACCTCTTTCCACGCGATGCGCCTTTCGCCTGTATAGGCCTTGTTCACAGCCTCGTCGAAGACGAGCTTCGATGCCTTCCAGATGTCGGGACCCGTGCCGTCGCCCTCGATGAATGGGATAACCGGATCATGGGGAACATGGAGTTTTCCCTGAGAAAACGTGATCTTCGTGCCTTCAGCCATTCCTTCTCCTCTGCATTTTCTATTATTGGGCCCCGGCCCGGGTGATCCGGTGGAGCTCTTCCCACAACAGGTGCTGATACTTCTGCAGGTCGCGGGTGCTCATCCGCATGCCCTGCGATTCGTACACGCTCTGGATGACCTTCACGACGTCCTCGAACCGGATATCGAGGCCCAGGACGCCCACCATCTCGTCGTGGTCGTCCGTGATGGGTGCCGAGACGGTGATGATCAGAGCGCGGGTGATCCGCGAGGTGCACACCCCGCTCACGTAGAGCTTGCCCTCCTCGATGGTCTTGACGAACCACTCGCGGTCCGAGCAGTCTTCGTGCTCGCGCATCATGTGCCTGAACTGGCCGCGGTACTCCGGCTGGGTGATGTTCTGCGTGACCTTGACCCCGTTCATGTCCGTGACATAGGCGAACTGGATGAAGGGGAACTCCTTGATGAACTCCCTGATCACGGGCTCCTGCCGCCTGGGGTCCATGCCGCGGATGTCGGCGTTGTTCACGAGCTCGACGATGAGCCGGCTCACGTACTCGCGCGACTCGAACTTGATGAGATCGAACCCGG
Source organism: Deltaproteobacteria bacterium (assembly GCA_018433775.1). Taxonomy (GTDB): domain Bacteria; phylum Desulfobacterota; class Desulfomonilia; order UBA1062; family UBA1062; genus Phosphitivorax. Next base: position 114,794 of record JAHDQN010000029.1, on the reverse strand, counting down.
AGAGGAAGAGCTGGGGGATGAAGCGCATGGCGAGCTTTTCGAGCTCCTCGTCGGACATGGAGGTGACCCGGCCGTCTTCGTACTCCCTGACTACGTGCTGATAGATGCGCGAGATGCCGGGATGGCGCTTGTCCACGTCGTCCGGCGGGGAGAGCTTGAAGTGGCGGTTGACCCAGTGGGCGATGCCCGCCTTGCCCGACTTGTCGGTGATGGCGATCTCGATGGGCCTGCCCAGGAGGGCGCGGGTGTCGAAGATGTTGTAAATCTCCTCGTTCTTGACCAGCCCGTCGGCGTGAATGCCTGCCCGGGTGACGTTGAAGTTCTCGCCCACGAACGGATAGTTGGGAGGTACCGTGAAGCTGAACTCGGCGTTGACGTACTCGGCCATCTCGGTGATGGCGCGGGTGTCGATGCCCTCGTCGTGCCCCCGGAGCGAGAGGTACTCGATGACCATGGCCTCCACGGGGGTGTTGCCGGTGCGCTCGCCGAAGCCCAAGATGGCGCCGTTCACCCCGCCGCACCCGTAGAGCCACGCGGTGGTCGCGTTGGTGAGGACCTTGTGGAAGTCGTTGTGCCCGTGCCATTCCAGCAGGTGCGAGGGCACGCCCGCGTCGTCGATCATGGCGCGCACCAGCTTGTCCACCGCCCGGGGCAGCGCAGCCCCGGGAAACGACACCCCGAAGCCCAGGGTGTCGCAGAGCCGGATTTTGACGTCGATCCCGCTCTCCTCCTTCAGCCTCATGAGCTCCCGGGCAAAGGGGATGCAGAACCCGTAGATGTCGGCCCGGGTGATGTCCTCGAAGTGGCACCTGGGCACGATGCCCAAGGAAAGGGCCTCCTTGACGATCCCGAGGTACTCGTCCATGACCCTTCTCCGGTCGGAGCCCAGCTTCAGGAAGATGTGGTAGTCGGAGACCGACGTGAGCATGCCCGTTTCCCGGATGCCCATCTCGCGCACGAGCTTCAAATCTTCCGTGCTCGCCCTGATCCAGGACGTCACTTCAGGGAACTCGTAGCCCTTTCCCAGGCATCTCTCCACGGCGGCCCGGTCCTTGCGGGAGTAGAGGAAGAACTCGGATGCCCTGATGAGCCCCTTTTCTCCGCCGATGAGGTGGAGAAACTCATAGAGCCGCTCGATCTGCTCCACGCTGAAGGGCGTCATGGACTGCTGTCCGTCGCGGAAGGTGGTGTCGGTGATGAAGATGTCGTCCGCCGGCTGGATGGGGATCAGCCGCATGTCGAAGTCGATCTTGGGGATCTCGGTATAGGGGAAGATGGAACGGTAGAAGTTGCCGTGGTCGGTATCCTTGATTCCGGTTTCGAAATTCCGGCCCGGGGTATAGTAGAAGAGCTTCTTTCCCTCGTCCCACCTGGCCACCCTACTTGTTCCTCCTGGGGAGATACGCATCCTTGGGTATCTTTTCAGGCTCCGGTGCACCTGCCTCCCGGCGGGCCTCGATGATCTCCTCCATGGTGATGTCCCGCGGGATCCGCAAGTCCTGCCCCACGTAGACCAGCTTGGGGTCCTTGATCTGGTCGCGGTTGGCCTTGTAGATGAGCGGCCACATGTACGAATCGTTATAGATCTCGTGCCGCGCCGCGATGCTGGGCAGGGTGTCGCTCTTCTTCACCACGTAGATGGTGGGATAGACCTCGAATATGTCGGTCTGCGACTGTTTCTGGATCTCCTCGCGCTTCTGGGCGATCTCCTTGCCGAGCTCCTCGAGTCGCTTCTGCTTTTCCCTGACCGTGATCTCCTGAACCTTGAGCACCTTTTCGTTGAACTGCTGCTCCAGGACCGAGAGCACCTTGGGCTCGCAGTCCAGATAGGCGTTCTGCATCTTCAGATACAGGGTCAGGGCCTCGAAAGCCTCTTTCGGTGCATACACGAACCCGGATATCTCGACGACCTTTCCCAGCTCGGAAAGAGTGCGGTGCATGATGACGCGGCTCTGCTCGTCCACCGCCCTGAAATGTCTGCTGGCCTGGACAAAGGCGTTGCGCGCCTCTTCGTCATCCCCTCCGGCCTTGGCCTTCAGGCCCGTTTCCATGCTCTCGAGCCCCTGTTCGAGGGGGGTCTTCCCCGGGGCCACGGTATCCGGCCCATCGGTGATGTCCGGCGCGGGGTTCGAGGCACACCCCAGCAGAAACGACAGGATCATGAAAGCAAAGCCGAGCCTTTTCATCAGCCCTCCTTCCGATATTTCAGCCCGAGCTCCGCGAGCTGGGCCGGACTCACCTCCGAGGGGGCGTCTGTCATGGTGCAGTACGCCTTCTGGGTCTTGGGAAAGGCGATGACGTCCCGGATGCTCGCGGCGTGGGTGAGAATCATGATGAGCCGGTCGAGCCCGAAGGCAATGCCGCCATGAGGGGGGGCGCCGTACTGCAGGGCATCCAGCAGGAACCCGAACTTGGTCCTCGCCTCCTCCTCGCTGAGCCCGATGGCCTGAAAGACCCTTTCCTGGACCTCGGGGGTGTGGATACGGATGCTCCCGCCCCCCACCTCGGAGCCGTTGATCACCATGTCGTAGGCCTGGGACCGCACCTTCCCGGGGTCGCTCTCAAGCAGCGGAAGATCCTCCGCCGCGGGCGCGGTGAACGGGTGGTGGACCGAGACCAGCCGTTTGTCCTCCTCGCTCCACTGGAGCAGCGGGAAATCGGTCACCCACAGTGCGGCGAAGGCGTCGGGGTCGATGAGGCCGAGACGCTGCGCCACGTGGATCCTCAGGGCGCTCAGGCCCGCGTTGGCCGTGTCCTTTTGGGCCGCGATGATCAGGGCGAGATCGCCCGGGCTCATGTCGAGCCGCCCCGCCAGGGCGTCGAGCTGATCGCCCGAGAGGAACTTGGTCAGGGGCGATTTCCAGCCGTCCGCCTCCAGCCTTGCCCAGAGAACGCCCTTTGCCCCGAAGTCCGCCACCACATCGCCGAACGAGTCGAGGTCCTTCCGGCTGAACTCGTGGGGGCCCTTGACCGCAAAGGCCTTGACCACCCCCCCTTCCGCAAGGGTGGAGGAGAACACCCGGAAGTCGGACCCGGCCACGATGTCGGAGATGGTCCTCAGCTTCATGCCGAAGCGGGTGTCAGGTCTGTCCGTGCCGTAGTCCTCCATGGCCTCGTCATAGGTCATGCGCCTTAAGGGCCTGGGCAGATCCACCCCGATGGTCTCCTGGAAGAGGTCCGCGATCATGCCCTCGGTGAGGTCCAGGATGTCGTCCATCCCGGCGAACGACATCTCGATGTCGATCTGGGTGAACTCTGGCTGCCGGTCGGCCCGCAGGTCCTCGTCGCGAAAGCACTTGACGATCTGGTAGTACCGGTCGAAGCCCGCGACCATGAGGAGCTGCTTGAAGAGCTGGGGCGACTGGGGCAGCGCATAGCACTTGCCCGGGAAGACCCGGCTTGGCACCAGGTAGTCCCTGGCCCCTTCGGGGGTGCTCTTGGTGAGGACCGGGGTCTCTACGTCGATGAACCCGTGACCGTTCAGATACCTCCTCACGTTTGCCCCCGCCTTGTGCCTGAGGATGATGTTGCGCTGGAGCGACGGCCTTCGCAGGTCCAGGTAGCGGTATTTGAGCCTCAGCGCATCGCTTGCCTCCACTCCGTCTTCCAGCACGTAGGGAGGGGTCCTGGCCTCGTTGAGGATCTTGATCTCCTTCACCGCGATTTCCACGTTCCCGGTGAGCATGCTCGGATTGCGCATGTCCTCGGGCCGCATCCGCACCTCGCCCGTTAGCGCGATGCAATACTCGGGCTTGAGCGTATGCCCCACGGCATGTGCCTGGGGTTCGGTCTCGGGATTGATCACGGCCTGGACGATGCCGGTGCGGTCACGGAGATCGATGAAGATGAGCCCTCCCAGATCTCTGCGTTTCTGGACCCATCCCGTAAGCACCACCGTGCTGCCCTCGGGGGCCTGCGTGACATCCGCGTTATAATGGGTTCTCTTCATTTCGTGCATGGCGGCCTTCACCGGCTTTCTCCTTTTCTGTCCTTCAGAAGCGTGCGTATCTTCTCCCGCGCCTCGGTGTGCGGAACCTGAACCTGCGAAGAGGTTTCCAGGTCCTTGACGGTTACCAGGGATTTCTCCAGCTCGTCCTGGCCGATGATTGCGCAGAAGGGATATCCGGACTTGCCGGCACGCCGCATCTGGGCCTTGAAGCTCTTCTCCGGGACCGCCTGGGCCGGTATCCCTGCAGAACGGAGCTCCGAGAGCAGCCCTACGGCGGCGGTCTTCACCCTCTCGTCTCCCTGGGCCACCACGAAACACCCCTCTTCCCGGGCGTCCCTCTCCTCCAGAAGCAGGATGACCCGCTCCACCCCGAAGGCGAAGCCGATCCCGGGGGCGTCCGGGCCCCCCAGGACCTTCACGAGGTTGTCGTACCTCCCGCCCCCGGCAATGGCATTCTGCGAGCCCAGGCCCTTGGCCGTGATCTCGAAGGTGGTCCTGGTATAGTAATCGAGCCCCCTGACCAGGGAGGGGTTCTTCGCATAGGGCACACCGAAGCTTTTCAGATAAGACAGCACCTGATCGTAGTGGTCCCTGCACTCTTCGCAGAGATAGTCTTCGATGACAGGAGCGCCCTCGGCGGCCTGTTTGCAGGAAACCACCTTGCAGTCCAGAACCCGGAGCGGGTTCGTGGCCATCCGCCTCGCGCAGTCGGCGCAGAGCCGGTCAGCCTGCTTGCTGAGATAAGCCTGGAGCGCCTTTTTGAATTCCTCGCGGCAGGTCTCGCACCCCAGGGAGTTCACCTCCATGGCAAGCCCTTTCAGACCCAGGGCGCTCGCCAGTGCATATGCCATCTGAAGCGTCTCGGCATCGCTGAACGGCCCGCCTTCGCCGAGCCGCTCGGCATTGATCTGATGAAACTGGCGGTATCTCCCCTTCTGCGGCCTCTCGTACCGGAACATGGGCCCCATGCTGAAGATCTTCCGGATGGGGTCTTCCGAAAGAAGACCATGCTCGATGACGGCCCTCAGCACCGATGCCGTGGCTTCGGGCCGCAGGCTCAACGAGGACCCCGACTTGTCGGTAAAGGTGTACATCTGCTTTTCCACTACATCGGTTTCGTTGCCGATGCCGCGGAGAAACAGCTCCGTCCGCTCCAGGACCGGTGTCCGCAGCTCCACGAACCCGTAGAGGCCAAAAACCTTCCTGACGGTCTCTTCCACAAACCTCCACTTTGGCACGTCGCCGGGGAGGATGTCGCTCATTCCACGTATTGCTTTCACGTCCACAATCTTCCTCCGAATTAACCCATTGGTATCTCATTGTGCCCGCATCTGTCAATCAGGCTTCACCGTCGGTTGCGCCCCGAAGCGGCCGGCCTCGGGTCTCAGGCCTTACCGGGATGACTTTCCCCCGGGCGTCTCTGATCGACCGCACCGGCTTGGCGACTGTATCTTTGTTAAACTCCCCCGGTCATGGAATACCCTGCTGCATCCGACTGAAAAAAGCGTGGCAGGCATTATTCCGGGCAGACAAGTGAACGTCCGGCCTCAAGCAGCCTTCGTATCCTTTGGGACGAATGAGCAGTGGAACAGCGCCACGGCCACCCAAGACGATCGGGCGCTTCTCTCTGCGCTCGATGGAGAGACGGGAAGGGGCGGGAGACTGCCGATCCTGGACAGGGAGGGGCTAGAGCCCCCGCAGCCACTCCGGGCGGAGCATCCCGGACCTGCCGCCCTTGAGCGCCCGGTCGATGATCTCCAGGATCCGCTCCTTATCTTCGGGAAGGCGGCCGTTCAGGGGGAGATAGTTTGACGCGTGCTCGGTCCCGAACTTGCAGTCGGACACGTCGAGATCCTCCACGAACCACCGGAGCTCCTGGAGCGACTGCAGCCGGTCGATCAGCTTGAAGTTGCCCCCCATGAGCTTCTTCTCGTAGATTTCCTCGTACTGCCCGAGCATGAGGGTGAGACAGGCCAGGAACTGGGGATCGATGGCATTGGCCACGCGGGCCGAGTCCTTGGCGTGATCGAAGCTCCCCTCCACTCCTCCCAGGCCTAAGATGATGAAGGTGGACATCCGCAGGCCCGCATCGATGGCCTTTCTGCTCCCCTCGATGATCTCGTCGGCCGTGGCGCCCTTGCAGATCTTTTTCAGCAGGGCGTCGTTCCCGGTCTCGATGCCGAGATACAGGACGTCGAGCTTGCGCTCGCTCAGCTCCCTGAGCTCTTCGAGGCTCTTCTCCATGAGGTTGGTGGGGCCGGCATAGGTGCTGATCCGCTCCAGGCGGGGAAACTTCTCATTGATGAGATCCAGCACCCTGATGAGAAAACCGGTGTCCACGCCCAAGGGATCGCCGTCGGCGAGAAAAACCTTGCGGGTGTCGGGCATCATCCAGGACATCTCGGTAATGTCCTTTTCGATCTCCTCCCAGGGCCGCACCCGGAATCGCTTGCCCTTGTACATCCCGCAGAACAGGCACTTGTTCCACGAACATCCGAGCGTGATCTGGAATATCAGCGACCGCCCCTCGGACGGCGGCCTATACAGTGGCATATCGTAATTCACGGGTTCCTCCCAGAGTCAATCCGGACAGTGACTCTGCAATATTATACGCGTGGTCGCCGATTTTTTCGAAGCTGGTCAGGATATCGATGAAGATGAGGCCGGCATCAGCGTCGCACTTGTAGGTCTTGAGCCGGTCCATGTGATTGACCCTCATCTCCCAGCGCATGGCGTTGAGCCTTGGCTCGAAGCTCTGCACCTGCTCCATGAGATCGTCCGGAGTATCGGTGATGGCGTCGACCACGGTCTTTAAGAACATCTGCGTGTGGTGATAGATGAGCGAGAGCTCCTGCCTGCCTCCTTCGGAGAAATCAAGGCTGAAGTCGTTGCGGCGCTTGCAGAGCTTCCCGATGCTCTCGCAGTGGTCCCCGATCCTCTCGAGGTTGCTCACGATCTGGAGCATGGAAAAGACCTCGCGCGACTGTTTTTCCGTGATGGAGTTGCGCGAGAGCTCGGTGAGATAGGTGTTGATCTCCTTCTGGAGCGAGTCGACGATATTCTCGGTCTTGTCGATCTCTTCCAGGAATTTTTCCGTTCCCTTGTTGTCCAGCAGGGGCTTCTCCGCCGCCGAGAGCATCCGGAACACCTCCGAGCCCATGTAATCCAGCTCCTGGCGCGCCTCGTCCAGGGCGAACGAGGGGGTTTCGAAAATGGTGGGCGCGAGCGACTCCAGCCGGAAAATCCTGGGCTTTTCTTCACCGGGGGTGATGAGCGAGGCGACCCACCCGAGCGCCCCCAGGAAGGGAAGGAAGAGCAGGCAGTTGGTCACGTTGAATATGGTGTGGAGGTTGGCCACGTGCCTTGCGGCATAGGGCACGGCCCCCGCCGCCGCCACCTGCATCGGGTCGCCGGGGGTGATATGGTCGACGAATTGGACGAAATACGGGAAAATGACGAGTATGACGCAGACCCCGAAGAGGTTGAAGAGGAAGTGGGCCCGGGCGACCCGCCTGGCCGAGACGCTGGTGCCGATGGAGGCCAGCTGGGCCGTGATGGTGGTCCCGACATTGTCCCCCAGAACGAGCGCCGCAGCCCCGGGGAAACCCACCACCCCGCTGGAGGCCAGGGCGATGACCAGGCCCACGGTGGCCGAGCTGCTCTGGAAGATCATGGTCATGACGGCTCCCACCAGCACCCCCAGGACCGGCGTGCTGGAAAAGTGGATGAAGACGTCGCACACCCACGGGGCGTCTCTCAGGGGCATGACCCCGGTCTTCATGACGAGCATGCCGTAGAAGAGCATGCCGAAGCCCAGAAGGAAATCGCCCCAGTAGCGGACCCTCTCCCGTTTGCTCAGGATCTTCATGAACATGCCCACCCCCACCATGGGCAGCGCGATGTCCGTGAGCTTGAAGGCGATGATCTGGGCGGTCACCGTGGTGCCGATGTTGGCGCCGATGACCACTCCGAGGGCCTGCTGCATGGACATGAGCCCGGCGTTCACCAGGCCCACGGTCATCACCGTGGTGGCGCTCGAGCTCTGGATGATGGCGGTAATGGCCGTGCCGGCAATGACAGCAACGACCCTGTTCGTGGTGAGCTTCTCCAGTATGCGGCGCAGTCCCGACCCGGCTATCCTCTGGAGCGCATCCGACATCAGATGCATCCCGAAGAGAAAGAGGCCTAGGCCTCCGAGCGTCGCGAGAAGAATTTCGTATATCACCTTAACACCCCCGAGCTGTCTCTGAAGTACTAATCATATTGGGTTGAAAAATTCAATCCTTGTTGGAACATCAGCACGCGCGGGTGCCCCGTCAGCGCCCTTCCGGCGGCTTAAAAGGCTTGATGTCCAGGATCGGGGTGCCGTCAACGAGATCCACGTGCTCCACATGCAGAAACGGGGGCTCGACCTTCACGAGCTTCAGAACGGACATGCCGATGGCATTGGGCCTCATGGGCGAACACAGGCTGAATACGCCCTTTGTCCTGCCCGTGGGGCTCTTCTGTTTCAGCGCATATCCCTCGGAAAGATGGAAGTGAAAGAGGACCACGATCTGCTCGTACTCCTGCAGCGAGTCCATACCTTCCAGGAAAGGCTCGTAGATCTCGATGATCCCCTTGACCGCGGACGCGGTATAAAAACGGGGAGCGCTCGCAGGATCTTTTACCTCGCAATGCATCTCTCCGATGGCCTCATAACAGACCTTCATGGATGAATTTCCTTATCTGAAATCTTTTCGTACGTGATCAGAAGGATTCTCTCTCCTCCGGCAATGAAAAAGCACTTTCCGACCGCTACAGGCTCTCGCTCTCCTTGTTGATGAGATACTTCGCCACCACGGCGTTCACCGTAAGCGGAGCCTCTTTGCCCGCAACGATCAGCCCGAGCGTATCAAGGTCGGATTTCCAGACGAGGTCTCCGGGAGATATGAAGCAGAAGCTCCCCGGCCGGTACTCGGTGGATACGGCACCGTCCTTGTAGTAATAGTGCTCTTCGTTGATCTCCGTGGGATACTGCCGCATGATCGCCGGGATATCCGTGGGCTTGAACCAGAGCTTTATCTCGCGCTCGGCATCCCCGGGGTTGGCGGACGCATGGATGAGGTTGTCGACCCGGTCCCCGACGATCTTCCCCTCTTCGTCCTTGACCGGCACCACCGTGCCCAGCGCCCGGATGCACCCGGGCCGCTGTACGCGGGCATCATGGGGATTGGTGGGACCGCAGATATCCCGAATCTTCCTGATGGCGCCCGGGCCCTGGTAGACGATGGCGATGACCCTGCGCTTCCGGGGATCGTCGGGGTAGTGGAGGTATCCCCGGATATAGTCGAGCAGGGGCGGGTAGAAAAACTTGCCCTTGTGCTCGGCATAGTGCTCCTCTGCCAGAACGAGGTTCACCGAAACCACCTTCAAGGCCGCGAAACGAAGGCCGGTATGGAATTCCGAAAACTGCGAGAGTATGTATCCGGTCAGCGAATTCTTCAGCGCATCGGGCTTGATGAGCACAAGCGACTGCTCGAGATTCTCCGTTGTCATGTAATCCTCCTTGCCGGTAATGATTTGATTGCGCGACCGGTCCCGGTTTTCCCGAAAAGGGGCGGAACCGTCCCGCTCGCAACTGGCACCGTTTTCTCTAGTATAATATTAACTGTTCATCAACAGATAAATCTTCCCTTTCCTCGAACTGCACCGGCAGGTCTCTCTGCAGCCATTTGCATCGCCGGCCTTGACGAAGGACCGCCAGGCCTTACCATAGATGATAAGAGAAAAAAGGGAGGGTTACGGTATGAAACCTGTTGGAATCCTGATGTGGGAGCACCGGCTCATCGAGCGGGTCATCGGCCTTTTCCCCGATCAGATCGCCGGGATCGGACAGACGAACCGGGTGGATACGGCCTTCATCCAGACCGCTGTCGATTTCATCAGAACCTATGCCGACCGCACGCACCATGGCAAGGAGGAGGACATCCTCTTTCGGAGGCTCGAGAACAAAGACATGTTGCCCGAGCACCGGGCCATCATGGTAGAGCTCATCAACGAGCACGTCCATGCACGGAGCCTTGTGAAGAAGCTCGTGGCCGCAACCGAGAGGTACCTTGAAGGCCAGGACACGGTGGAGGAGATAACCGGCCACCTCCAGTCTCTGGCCCGGTTCTACCCGGAACACATCCGCAAGGAAGACAAGGATTTCTTCCACCAGTCCATGGACTACTTCAACAAGGAAGAGCTGGATGAAATGATGCGTGAGTTCCAGGAGTTCGACCGGAGGATGATCCACGAGAAGTACAAGTCCGTTGCCGAGAAGATGACGGGCGAGCCCATCGAATGGGCCCCTCCCGGGATGGTCGGTTAATCCGGGAATCCGTGCCTTTTGTGAGGGGGCTTCACCGGCAGTGCCCCCCGGGCGCGACCGCAGACGCAGAATCCCGAATCCTGAAACGGGAAAATCTCTCCCTGCTCACCTCCTTTCCCGATGGGGGGCCGTCCGGAGACGATTCCCGAGGACCACGGGCATCGGCTGCTTGGCCCCAGGCCGCCGGGGATCAGAGAGGAGTTGCACTCGTGTCCCTCCCGGGGCAAGCGCTGTCCACTTTCTTGACCTGACGGGATATTCCTCCTATAAAGATGATCATGCATGTTCCCGAACAACTGGTTATCCGGCCGCCGAGCGAGGCAAGGAGCCTGCTGGTCAGAGTCGTCCGCGGCTGTCACTGGAACCGCTGCGCCTTCTGCGGCATCTACGACCTCTTCGGCGTGCCCTACTCGCAGCGGAGCCTGGAAGATGTCCTGAAGGACATCGACTCCCTTTCCGAGAGGTATGGCGATATCTTCACCACGGCCTTTTTGGGAGACGCCGATCCCCTGAACCTGGATGCCTCTTTTCTGATCGAGGTGCTCCGGCACCTCAGGATCAAGTTCCCCCGCCTGAAGCGGATCACCTCCTACGGCAGGGCCTCGAGCCTGGCGAAAAAATCTCAGGAGGATCTTTCAGCCCTCTCAGAAGCAGGACTGGACCGGGTGCACGTGGGGTTCGAGAGCGGCTGCGACCAGGTCTTGAGGCTCCAGAAAAAAGGCACCAGCCAGAGGCAGCTTGTCGATGCGGGAAGGAAGGTTATGGCAACGGGCATGGAGCTCAGCTTTTACTTTCTCCTGGGCCTGGGCGGACGGGAACTCTGGGAGGAACACGCCGGGGAGTCGGCCAAGGTACTCAACGAGGTGAAACCCCACTTTATCCGGATCAGGAGGCTCTACATCCACCCCCTGTCCCGGCTCTCGGAAAAGCTGAAGACCGGGGAGTTTAAGGAGCAGACGCCGGAAGGCACCGTGCTGGAGCTCAAACATCTGCTCGAGGGCCTCGATGCCGAAGGCTCGACCTTTGCCTGCGACCATGCGAACAACTATCTGCAGGTCTTCGGCAGGCTCAACGCCGAAAAAGACCGGATGCTCGGGATCGTCGATGCCTTCCTCGCATTGCCCGAGCGCCAGAGGATCGCCCACTACGAATCCATCCCCTCGGTGATCTGACGGTTGCATCGCTCTTTGTGACGGCCGGGAACGAAACCGGGCGATCAACCGCTGCCGAGGCCACTCCGGGCCGCTATTGGGTCGAGGCTTCAGCCTCTTCCTCTCCCTCCTCCTCTTCCGCCGCGATCTCGCCTGAGATGACCGGGACGCCCTTCAAGACCTCGGTGCCGTCTCCGAGCTGGCCCTCGCTGTTCGCCCCCCAGGCCCACAGCGCCCCCTCGGAAATGATTCCCAGGGAATGGGCGCCGCCGGCGCTGACCAGGGTCCACGCAAGGCTGCTGTCGACAAGCACCGGCACGCTGCTGCCTTCAAAGGTGCCGTCACCGAGCTGGCCGGATCCATTGCCCCCCCAGGCCCACAGCGTGCCGTCCGATTTCAGGGCAAGGCTGTGCCCCTTTCCCGCGCTGACGGCCACCCAGTCGGACTCTTCATTCACCGGTGCAGGCGCGCTTCTGTCTTCCATGGATCCGTCACCGAGCTGGCCTGAGTCGTTCGCCCCCCAGGCCCACAGCGTGCCGTCTGCTTTCAGGGCAAGGCTGTGTTCTCTTCCCGCGCTGACGGCCACCCAGTCGGACTCTTCCGTGACCCTGCCGGGCAGATATTTCGCCTCGGGATCGTCGAAGCCCAGCTGGCCTCTGTTGTTGTCGCCCCATGCCCACAGCGTGCCGTCTGTCTTGAGCGCCAGGGTGTGCATGCTTCCTGCGCTCACCTCTGCCCAGTCGGCGTCCGTACCCACCTGCGTGAAGCTCGATCTGACCTGCGTTGTGCCGTCGCCGAGCTGGCCCCTTTCATTGTTGCCGCACGCCCACAGGGTGCCGCCTGCCTTCAGGCCGAGGCTGTGGTGTTCACCGGCGCTTGCGGCAACCCAGTCGGCCCCGGCAACATGCGTCTGGGCGGGCAGGGACGAGACCCTCCAGAAGTTGCCGGTTCCGAGCTGGCCGTGCAGATTGAGCCCCCAGGCCCAGAGCGTGCCGTTTGCCCTGAGCGCCAGGCTGTGCATCCCGCCGGCGCTGACGGATACCCAGTCGGCATCGACGCCCACCCGCTCGGGAGCCAGGCGCTCCCTCCAGTTCCCGAGCCCGAGCTGGCCCTGATCGTTGTCGCCCCACGCCCACAGGGTGCCGTCGGACTTCAGGCCGAGATTGTGCCATCCTCCCGCATCGACCGTGGACCAGGCGATGATCTGCTCGGCAGCGACCACATCGTCGTCATCATCGTCATCGAAGTACGAACAACCGGGCACAAGGGCAAGGGAGAGTATTATTATCCAGCGCAGAAACGGCATCTCCATGAACGGCCCCCCTCATCTTTGCTTTCAATCCACACGTTCACATGAATCAGGCGTTAATAACCGCTTCCACAAAATGCAATATACGTGCAAATCATAACCTTTGGATATCATATCATATTGAAAACTCACCACCATTCCGGGGACCCAAAAATGCAAACTTTTTCCCTGATGCATGAAATTTTTTCATCCGGGCGATTCATTTCGAGACGGGCTCCGCGGGGTATTCCGCCGCTCATATTCTTCTGCCTTCCTCCCGGTAAACCGCGACAGGGCTCCTTCTCGGGCATATCCATCAAGGGACATGCCCTGCATCCGGCTGTTTTTCCAGGCTGATATCATACTCCCAGGCCTCTTTCCTCCCGAGGTTCCCCTGTGCGGTATGTCCCATTGTCCACTTTTTCCTTGACTTGGCAGCACTTTTTTCTTTAACTACCTATTCCCATGGCACACTATGTTTCACTGACTACAAGCTCCAGCTTCTTTTTCTTTTTTGGTTAGGTCTACCTGCTGAAAGCTTTTTTTCACTGAGCAGAAGAGCTAGTCAAAAAAGGCCGCGGGTAGACCCGATGGATCTACCCGCGGCCTTTTTTTATGCACAGTGCCCTGGCATGTGTGCATGAGAAGCACAATAGACAAGGGGGATCATGGTATGATGAAGGCTTTTCGGTTACTGGCGGTTTCAGTGATGAGTATGGTGGTTCTCTGCGGGGCTCTCCTCGCAGAGGCGTCTGCAGAGAACATCAAGGTTGGGGCGGCGATAAACCTGACAGGTCCTGCGTCCACATGGGGGCAATACCACGCGAAAGGGCATCAGGACTATTTCCGCTATGTCAATGAGGTCAAGGGGGGCGTGGCAGGCAGGCAGCTCGAGCTGATTCTCGTGGACACCGCATACAAGGTGCCCGAGGCGATCTCGGCCGTGCGGAAGTTCGCACAGCAGGACAAGGTGGACATGATCGCCACCTGGAGTGCGGGAGCGGGTCTCAACGCCAAGCCCATCATCAAGCGCTACGGGATACCCGCGATCAACTATTCCACGGCGTGGGAGATCCTCGAGCCGCCTATCGACTTCATGTATCTGCCCTTCGGCAGCTACCGGCTCGACTGCTACGCGATCCTGGACTACGTGAAGGCGGTCCACCAGGGCGGCGAGCCCCCGAAGGTAGGCCTCCTCACCTACAACAACGCCTATGGCCGCTCGATCCACAAGCCCAGCATCGAGTACGCCAAGAAACAGAACATCGACCTCGTGGCCATCGAGGAATTCCCGCCCAAGACCGTGGACGTCACCACCGAGCTGCTGAGGCTCAAGGAAAAGGGGGCGGAGTACGTCTTCATGCAGATCCTGCCCGCGGCCATCATCTCCGCGTTCAAGAGCGCGGACCGCATCAACTATGATCCCGTGTTCCTGGGCACCTGGACCTCCACGGACCCCGACTTCTTCAAGATGGGCAAGGGGCTCATACGGGACCGTCTGAAGATGCAGTTCCCGGGAGGGCTCCCCGTGGACGGGACCCCCGGGGTCAAGACCATCATGGATCTCTGGGGCAGGTATAAGACCGTGGATTCCTTCGACACCGCGTACTGGGAAGGGGTGGTGGTGGCCATGATCATGGAGCGCGCATTCATCAGGGCCGGCGAGAAGTCCGGAAAGATCACGCCCGGGACCATCAACCAGGCATTGGAGTCGTTCACCGACGAGGATTTCGGCGGCCTGGTTCCGAACGTCACCTACACGAAAGACGATCACGGCGCCTCGTTCACCGCGCGGATCGTGCAGGTCAGGGAAGACGGCTCGTACGCCCCGCTTACCAACTTCTTCATTCCGGGCAAGGATAAGATTCAGCTTCTCAAGTAAGGATATACCATATGAGAGCTTTTCGGGGACAGCCGAGTATATTCAGCACCGAGAACATGAAGGGGAAGCGCACCGACCTGCAGGTGCGCTCCCTCTCTTTGAGCTTCGGCGGGATTCACGCTTTGAGCGGCGTGTCCCTCGAGGTCGACGCCGGCGAGCTCGTGGCGGTCATCGGCCCCAACGGGGCCGGCAAGACGAGCCTCATGAACTGCATCACCGGGTTCTACCGCCCCACGTCCGGAGACATCGTCTTCGGCGGCAGAAACATCACCAGGCTCCCGGCTCACGAGCTCACGCGCATGGGGATCGGCAGGACCTTCCAGAACATCGAGCTCTTCCCGGGCATGAGCGTGCTCGACAACCTGCTCCTGGCCCGGCACATCCACTGCCGCTACGGCTTCGGCCCGGCCGCGCTGTTCGCTCCCTCGGTCAGGAAGGAGGAGATCCGCCACTACCGGATCCTGGAAGAGATCATCGATTTCCTCGAGATCCAGTCCGTGCGCAAGGAGCTCGTGGGCTCGCTGCCCTACGGCATGCGCAAGCGCGTGGAGCTGGGCAGAGCCCTGGCGCTGGAGCCCAGGCTCCTGGTTCTGGACGAGCCGTTCGCGGGCATGACACTGGAAGAAAAAGAAGACATGGTGCGCTTTCTCCTGGAGCTGAACGGCTCGTGGGGACAGACCATGATCCTGGTGGAGCACGACATGTCCATCGTGATGAGCATATCCAAGCGGGTCGTGGTCCTGAACTTCGGCGAGAAGCTCGCCGAGGGGCCACCCGAGGAGATTCAGGACCACCCCGAGGTGATCAGGGCGTACCTCGGAGAGTCCACGGACCTGAGCGCAGACGACGTGGGCGGGGAATCAGGAGCAGCAGATGCCGGCAACGAATAATCACGAGCAGACCACGGACACACCCCAAGACGCGTACGCGCACCTCACCCTCCCGCAGGTCCTGGCCATGCAGGCCGAAGCGCTCGGGGACAGGCACGTGGCGCTGAGGGAAAAGGCCTACGGGATCTGGCAGCGCTACACCTGGAAAGACTATTTCGCTTACGTAAGAAACACCGCGCTCGCCATGATGGCGCTGGGGCTCAAACGCAGCGACATCGTGACGATCATCACGGACAACCATTCCGAGTGGCTGTTCAGCGAGCTCGGGGCCCAGGCCCTCGGGGGCGTGTCGCTCAACCTCTTCACCTCCGCGGTCGCCAGCGAGCTCGTCCAGGCCCTCATCCGGGTCCGGTCCCCTCTCGTGGTGGCTCAGGACCAGGAGCAGGTGGACAAGCTCCTGGAACAGATCGACAAGCTCCCCTTCCTGCGCACCATCGTCTACATCGATCCCACGGGCATGGGTCCCTACCGGGACAACGCCCTGCTGATGAGCTTCCGCGAGCTCCTGGAGCTCGGGGAAGAACACGGGCGGGGGCACCCGGGCCTCTTCGAGCAGGAGCTCGGCAAGGGAAGGGCCGACGAGACCGCGCTGATGATCATGACCTCCGGCACCACCGGGGTTTCGAAGCTCGCCATGCTCACCCACCGCAACTTCACCGCCATGGCGCGCCAGTGGATCTCCTCGGTGCCGGTCGGCGTGGGGTCGGACTGGATGTCCATGAGCCCGCCCGCCTGGATCGTGGACCAGATGTGGGGCGTGGGGGTGACGCTCGCGGGCGGCATGACCATGAACTTCCCCGAGACCGTGGAAACCATTCAGCAGGACTTCCGGGAGATTGGCCCCTCGGTGCTCATCACCTCGTCGCGGTTCTGGGAAGACCTGGCTTCGAAGATCAGGGTGAAGATAGACGACGCCGGGTTCGTCAACCGGGCCTTCTTCTCCCTGGCCGAGAAGATCGGCTCTGCCGTGGTTCGGTGCGAGGCCGAAAGGAAGCCCGTGCCCCTCTGGCTGAAGACGCTCAATGCATGGGCGTCGCTGGCGGTCTTCAGGCCGCTGCTCGACCGGGTGGGCTGTTCCCGCTTCGTCAGCGCCTATACCGGAGGGCACCCCATCAGCCCGGACGTCATCCGGTTTTTCCGGGCCGTGGGATTGAACCTCAAGCAGTGCTACGGCCTCACCGAAACCTGCGGCATCTTCCAGGTGCAGCCCGATGACCAGGTCAAGCTCGAGACCGTGGGCAAGCCCCTTCCGGGAACCACGGTGAGGATTTCCGATGACCAGGAGGTCCTGGTTTCGAGCGATATCGTGTTTGCCGGGTACCACGACGATTACGACGCCACCCGGGCCTCCTTCGAGCAGGGCTGGCTCCGCACCGGCGATGCAGGCTACCTCGACGACGACGGGCACCTCGTCATCATCGGCCGCAAGCAGGACATCATCCGGGACAAGCACGGCAACGCCTTTTCGCCCGACTTCATCGAGACCAGGCTCAAGTTCTCGCTCTTTGTCAAGGAGGCCGTCATCTTCGGCGAGGGCCGCCCGTTCATCACGGCCCTCATCAACATCGACATGGGCAACGTGGGCAACTGGGCCGAGGAACGCATGATCCCCTACACCACCTATACCGATCTCTCCCAGCAGCCCCGGGTCGAAGAGCTCATCCTTGAGGAGGTGCGCCAGGTCAACACGCAGTTGCCTCCCCCCATGAAGATCAGGAAGTTCGTCCTCCTCTACAAGCTCCTGGACGCGGACGATGAAGAGCTCACCCGCACGGGAAAGGTCAGGAGAAGGTTCGTCTACGGGCTCTACCTCCCCATGATCGAGGCCATGTACGATGGCAGGAACGAGGTCGAGGTGGAGGGAAAGGTGCGCTACCGCGACGGGCAGGTAGGCATGATCCGGACCACGGTCAGGGTCATCGGCGTGGAGTGATGACAGACGGCGATATCCCGCTTCCGGCGGACAGCCCGCATCGGCTCGGGAGAGAATGAATGCTTTGTTCGATTCTCTCCTTTCCCCCTTCAGGAAGGGGGAGGAAAAAAGAGAAGACCCCTTGGGCAGGAATGCCAAGGTTATCATGATCAACTAAGGAGTAAGGGATGGATTTTTTCATACAACTGCTGGTGAACGGGCTCAGTATCGGGCTGCTCTACGGGCTTTCGGCCATGGGGTTCGTGATGATCTTCAAGTCATCGAGCGTGCTCAACTTCGCGCACGGAGAGCTGCTCGCCATGGGGGCCTTCCTTTTCCTGGTGCTCACCACCTGGGCCGGGCTCCCCGTCTATCTGGCCTTTCTCATCACGCTGGCCGGGAGCTTCGTGCTGGGGTTTGCAGTCGAGCGCCTGTTCTTAAGGCCGTTGATCGGTGAGTCCCTGATCTTCGTGATCATGCTCACCGTGGGGCTGGCCTCCATCTTCAAGGGGCTCCTGCTCTTCTTCTTCGGCGGCAACCTCCACACCTATCCCGAGTTCCTGCCAGCGGGCCTGGGAGTGCAGTTCGGCAATGTCTTCATCCCGCCGGTGTACGTGGCGTCGTCGTTCATCGGCATCGTCTTCCTCGTGCTCTTCGGGCTCTTCTTCAAGTTTTCGCCCCAGGGGATCTTCATGCGCTCGGTGGCCGACAACCAGACCGCTGCCCTGTCGCTGGGCGTCCACGTAAAGAAGGTCTTCGCGCTGTCGTGGGCCATCGCGGCCATGGTGGCGGGCATGAGCGGGATCGTGCTCGGGGTGATCAACGGCATCAACGTGCACGAGATCAGCGCCATCGGGCTCAAGGTCTTCCCCGTGGTGATCCTGGGCGGCCTCGACAGCATCGGCGGCGCCATCATCGGCGGGATCATCATCGGCCTGCTCGAGACCTTCACCTGCGGGTACATCTCGCCTTCGCTACGCGACGTGGTGCCCTATGCAGTGCTCGTGTGCATCCTGCTCATCAAGCCCTACGGGCTCTTCGGGCTCGTGGAGATCGAGCGGGTATAGGAGAGGGATCATGCGAAGGCTCAGTTTCCATCCCTGCGGCAACTTCAAGGAGTCATACGCGCAGGAGATCACCATCTTCGAGACCGACTTCGGCCGGTTCTGGCTCCTGGCGGGCCTCGTCCTGCTCTTTTGCGTGCTGCCCTTTGTCAGCAGCCCGTATTTCCTCTATGTGTGCAACATGATCGGGATCGCGGCCATCGCGGCTTTGGGCCTGAATATCCTCATCGGGTACACCGGGCTCATCTCGCTGGGCCACGGGGCCTTCTTCGGGGTGGGCGCCTATGCCGCGGCCATCCTCGCCACCCGGCTCGGCCTGCCTTTCTGGGTCTGCGTGCCTGCGGCCGGGTTCGTGACCGCACTGACGGGCATGGTATTCGGCATCCCGTCGGGAAGGCTCAAGGGGCTCTACCTCACCATCGCCACCCTGGCCGGCCAGTTCATCATCGAATACATCCTGGTCCACTGGGAGTCGCTGACCCAGGGGACCATGGGCATCGTCCTTCCCGAGGCCACGCTCTTCGGGCTGGTGATCGACGGCGACCGCCCGTTTTTCTACGTGATCTTCGTCTGCCTGGTGCTCGTGACCTGGATGACGAAAAACATCATGCGCACCCGCTTCGGCAGGGCGTTCATCGCGATCCGCGACAACGACCGGGCCGCCGAGGGCATGGGAATCCCCATCTTCCCCTACAAGCTCCTCTCCTTCGGGATCAGCTCGTTCTATGCCGGGTTTGCAGGCGCCATCTGGGCGTTCTACATGATCAGCATCACCTCCGAGCCCTTCACATTGGGCCTTTCCGTGGAGTATATCGCCATGGTCATCATCGGCGGGCTCGGCAGCATCCCCGGTGCCATCTTCGGGGCGATCTTCATCACCGGGCTCAACGAGATACTGCGCTGGCTCACGGACATCTTCATGAGCATGGGCATGGCGAGCGGCTTCGGGCTCAACATGGCCTCGCTCAGAGAGCTGGCCTTCGGCCTGGCCATCGTGCTCTTCATCCTCTTCGAGCCCAAGGGCCTCGCCGAGATCTGGCGGATCGTGCGCTCGAACTTCCGGCTCTGGCCGTTTTCCTACTGACGGAGGGGACACATGACCGAACACGGGAACGGTATTTTTCTGCAGCTCAACAACATCAGCGTGGTCTACTCCGACGTGATCCAGGTGCTCAAGGGGGTATCCCTGTCCGTGGAGAAGCACCGGATCGTCTCCCTGCTCGGCAGCAACGGCGCGGGCAAGACCACCACGCTCAAGGCGATCTCCGGCCTGCTCAAGCCGGAGAACGGCAAGGTGACGGACGGGTCCATCTCCTTTGACGGCGCCGTCATCCAGAACTCCTCGCCCGAGGAGATCACGCGCAAGGGGATCATCCAGGTGCTCGAGGGCAGGCAGCCCTTCAAGTACCTCACCATCGAGGAGAACCTCAAGGTCGGGACCGCCACCCGGTGGACCAGGCCGTACAAAAAAGACCTGGACATGGTCTACGACTATTTCCCGGCGCTTATCAAGCGCAGGAAATCCCTGGCCGGGTACTGCAGCGGCGGCGAGCTCCAGATGCTCGTCATGGGCCGCGCCCTCATGGCGCACCCCAGGCTCCTGCTCCTGGACGAGCCTTCGCTCGGCCTGGCACCGCTCGTGGTCCGGGAGATCTTCCGGATCATCAGACGGATCAACGAGGAGCAGGAAACCACGATCATCCTGGTCGAGCAGAACGCGAACATGGCGCTGCAGATCGCGCACTACGGATACGTCATGGAGAACGGGAAGATCGTCATGGAGGGTGAGGCGCGCTCCCTGAGGGAAAACCCGGACGTCAAGGAGTTCTACCTGGGGGTGGGCGCCGGCGGCAAGACCCGGACGTACAAGGACATCAAGTCGTACCGCAGGCGCAAGAGGTGGCTGTAAGCAAGGTGCGGCTTTGCTCAGTATACTGTTCGTGCACACGCAAGATATCTTAAGCGGTTATGGAGTGATTTTTTTAGCCGCAGGATGCAAGCTTATAGGTACGAAGCTCGCTGATCGAGGAGGACGGAAACCATGCATGAGTTTTTCGATGAAAAGGAAACCCTGACAGGAAAAGATCGGGAAGAATACTTCAACCGCAGAGTCGCCGCCATGGCTGCTCAGGGGTACGAGCGCTCTTCGGCGCTCAGGAAGATCTTCGACGAGCGCGGGATCCGCCCCGATGACATCCGCACCGTGGACGACCTCCAGAAGCTGCCCGTCATCTCACGCAGCGGGCTCATCGAGCTCCAGATGCAGGATCCGCCCTTCGGGGGTTTCTCCGACACAAAAGCAGACATTGACCGGATCTTCACCTCGCCCGGCCCCGTGTACGAGCCGCACCTGAGCCCGGATGACCCCCTGTGGGCGCGGGCATACTGGGCCGCCGGGTTCCGCAGGGGAGATATCGTGCTCAACGCCTTCTCCTACCACATGGTGGCGGCGGGCCTCACCTTTCACGGGGGCCTGCGGCACGTGGGGGCTACGGTCGTGCCCTCGGGATCGTCAGGCACCCAGCAGCAGGTGCAGCTCATCCGCGACCTCAAGGTTACGGGCTATACGGGCACGCCCAGCTTCCTCATGTCCATCATCGACAAGGCCGCCGAGATGGGGCACGACTTTGCCCACGACTTTTCCGTGAGGCGGGCGAGCTTCGGCGCGGAGCCTCTGCAGCCCTCCATGAGAAAGTGCTTCGAGGAGGAGTACGGCATAGACACCTACCAGATGTACGGGGCCACCGAGGTGGGCGACATCGCGTATGAGTGCCGGGAAAAGAACGGCTGGCACATCTGCGAGGAGGTCATCGTGGAGATCGTGGATCCGGAGACCGGCAGACGCCTCCCCGAAGGGGAACTGGGCGAGGTGGTGGTGACCAGGCTCAACTCCGTCTTCTTCCTCCTGCGCTTCGCAACCGGGGACCTCTCCAGCTTTGTGCCCGGTTCGTGCCCCTGCGGAAGGTTCTCCCGGATGCTCTCGGGCATTGCCGGGCGCCTGGGAGACGCGGTCAAGGTCAGAGGCATGTTCGTGGCACCCAGCCAGCTGAAGAGACTCTCTCTGCTCTTTGACGGGTTGCGCTTCCAGCTCGTCGTCACCCGCTCGGGCCATCGTGACCACCTCGGCGCCAGGCTGGAAACCGCAGCGGCCGGCAATGCGCTCAGGGAGCTCACCAGCCGGTTCGACAAGGCCTTTCGGGAGATCTGCACCGTCAAGATCGATTCCATCGAACCCGTGCCCGCCGGCACCCTGGGAGACGACGCCCCGTTCATGGTGGATCAGAGAACCTGGAAGTAGCACGACAGGAGGTATGCGATGGGAAAATACGACGCACAGAAAAAACAGGTGCTCGACTGCATGATGTCACTGGTGTCGCAGGGTTTTGTCCAGGGGACCGGCGGCAACGTCTCCCTGCTCCTGGAAGACGGGAACGCCGTTGTCGTAACCCCGTCCCAGCGCGAGTATGCAACCATGACCCTCGACGACATCTGCGTCGTGGACCTCGACCTCAAGCCGCTCGAAGAGAGCGGCGCGGCCCCGTCCATGGAGACGGCCATGCATCTCGCGATCTACTGCAGCCGCCCGGACGCGGGCGCGATCGTGCATACCCACCAGATCTTCGCGAGCGTCTTCTCCCTGATCAACGAGCCCATACCCGCCCTGTTCGACGAGGTGTCGGGCGCCATCGGGCCGAAGGTGGAAATCGTGCCCTACGCCCTCTCGGGCAGCAAAGAGCTCGTGGACAATGTGGTGTCGAAGCTCGGCAACCGCGCCAACTGCTATATCCTTCAGAACCACGGCGCCCTGTCCCTGGGCAGGGATCTCGACCAGGCCAGGCGCAACGCCGAGCTCCTGGAAAAGGCCGCACAGGTCTACTACTACGCCCTGTCCACGGGCAGAACAGTCTCCGTGCTGCCGCAGGACATCCAGGATCTCATGGCCCTGATCGTCTCCGGCAGGCAGGACGAGGAGATCAAGCGCCGCCGGGGATAGGCGGGAGCCCTTCCTCTCGAGCTCATAACGCAGGCGGCGGAGACAAACGGGGACAAACCCTGTGCGAAGACCGGAATCGGGACCGGCCGACGGTCGGCATTGGGGCCATCCGCCCCGATCGTCCCGGCAAAGGCCTCTGTTTTCGCCCGGCGTCCTTGATATGTTCAAAGATCTGTAATACATTGTCTATAAGCATGAAAAACATTCATACGGAGGACTCTCATGCCTGACAGGATCATTATCTACGGAAAGGCGGGTTGACCCTACACCGATCAGGCCAGGTCGGCCTACCAAAGCGCGGAATATGTGGATGTGAAGAAAGACGCATCCAGGCTCCAGGAGATGCTTTCCCTCACCAACGGCACCCGCCAGGTCCCGGTCATCGTAGAAAACGGCGCCATCAAAGTGGGGTACGGAGGTTCCTGAGGGGTATAGAGGCTCATCGTGCATGAGCCGCACAAACCTATAGTATAGGGGGACGTCCGTATAGGGGGACGTCCGTGAAATTTGGACATTCCGCCCATCGTTTTCCCTGCTTCGTACAGCTTCTTGAGATAAGACATCGGGATCACAGATTGCTCACTATCCCCATTCATATGCATCGAACCTTACAGGATCAGTGAAAACGGGCGGGCTGCCCCTTCGTCATTTGTACAGCTACTGTGAACCCATCTCAATACTGTGAAATCTGAACCCGTCCCCGATATCTATTTTTCCAGCACCTCGGGTACGAAGAGCTCCCGGAACAGCCTCAGGAATGCGGAGTCCGTGAGACTCGCGATGAAATCCCGGACGATCTCTCCGGGCAGGTGGCTCTCCTCGTAGCCGCGGTCGATTCGCGCCAGAAAGCGGGTGCGAATCCTGGACCCGGGTCTCTTTTCGAGCAGGTCCTCCATGAGGCGGCCGAACACGAGGGTATACATGGTCCGGATCTTGGACGACTCGGCCTTGACCAGGGGGTTGAGATAGATCCGCTCGAAATTGAACCGCTTCAGATCCTTCAATGCCTCGAACACGCGGGGCGAGTAGGAGACCGTGCCCTCTCCGGAGTGCCGGATGAGATCCTCGACCAGGGCGTAGACGATCTTGCCGTTGGTGTTTCCCAGGACTTGAGACACTGCCCGGGGAACGTCGCTGCGGGAGATGATGCCAAGGGTGATGGCGTCCTCGATGTCCCGGCCGATATAGCTCACCGTGTCAACGACCCGCACCAGGCAGCCCTCCATGGTCATGGGCGGCGGGGTCCGGCCCTGGCGGATGAGCTCGACCTTCCGGTCGAGGTCGTCGAAGGAAAGCGAGGCCTCGGGGCACAGGGCCTGCTCGGTGGTCTCGCCGTTGTGGCAGAGGATCCCGTCCAGGACCTGGAGGGTGAGGTTGAGCCCCCTGCCGCCCTTCTCGATGCGCTCCAGTGCCTGGATCGCCTGCACGTTGTGCCTGAACGGACCGATGCCCGCCTGCACGCAGAGCTCGTCCAGGTACTGCTCACCGTCGTGGCCGAAGGGGGGGTGTCCGATGTCGTGGCCGATGGCCACGGCCTCGATGAGGTCGTCGTTCAGACCGAGCCTGCGGCCGATGGTCCGGGCGATCCTGGAGAGCAGCTGCACGTGGATGACGCGATGCGAAATCCCCTGGTGCCCTACGAGGTAGAACACCTGCGTCTTGTCGATGTAGGAGGTGTACGCCTGGGAGTGAAGGATCCGGTCCACGTCGATGGAAAACGCATCCCGCATGTCCCACGTGCTCGAGTCGTCGGCTCTCCTCCTCACTGCTTGGTCGGGACGAGTGCCGGTCATATCCTTAGATATTTTCAGGAGGATATCTTCGAGAACTGCGCCACCCGGTCGAACAGACCAACCAGGCTCTTGAGCAGCGCGATGCGGTTCCTGCGGATATCCTCGTCCTCACTCATGACCAGGACCTTGTCGAAGAATGCGTCGATGGGCTCCTTCATGCCCGCCAGGAGCTTGAGCGCCCGGTCGTACTCTCCCTTGGCCGCGTGGGCGATGAAGGGGTCTTCCATCTCCCTGAAGCGCGCGTACAGCGCCTTTTCCTCGTCCTGGGCAAAGAGGGCCTCCGATACGGTGCCCCCGGCCTGCGTTTTTTTAAGGATGTTCTCCACCCGCTTGGAGGCCGAGGAGATGGACGCGAACCACTCCTCCTGCCTCACCTCCGCGATTGCCCGGGCGCGCATGAAGGTGTCCACGGGATCGTCGAAGCCCTGCAGCACCGCCTCGATCACGTCCCCGGGAATGCCTCTCGCCTGAAGGATGGAGACGAACCGGGACCGGAAAAAGGACAGCACGTCGTCCTTGACCTCGGCGCCGTTTCTCTTGAGCCGTTGCGCGAGCTGCAGCAGCGACTGGTCGATGAGGTCGGAGACGGATATGCGGTATCCCTTTGCCAGCAGGATGTTCTCGATGGCGATGGTCTGCCTCCTCAGGGCGAAGGGGTCGGAGGTGCCGGTGGGGATCAGGCCCACGCCGAAGCACCCGCAGATGGTGTCGATCCGGTCGGCCATGCCCACCAGATCGCCGATGACGTCCGAAGGGAGATCGTCTTCCGCCGAGGTGGGGAGGTAGTGCTCGTGGATGGCGCGCGCCACCTCGGGGTCGCGTCCCTGCCGCAGGGCATACTCCCTGCCCATGATGCCCTGGAGCTCGGGCAATTCACAGACCATGAGGCTGTTCAGGTCGGCCTTGCACAGGTACGCGGCCTCGGCCGCCTTCTCTTTTTTCTCCGGAGCCAGCCTGTCGGCCAGATACAGCGCGACCTTCCGGAAGCGCTCCATCTTTTCATACGAGGTGCCCAGGTCCTTGTGGAAGATGACATTTTTCAGCCTCTCGGCATACGCATCCAGAGGAACCTTGAGATCTTCCTCGAAGAAGTATTTGCCGTCGTCGAGGCGGGCCTTGAGCACCCGCTCGTTGCCTGTGCGTACCACTGCGTCGTTTTTGGGCACGATGTTGCTCACCGCGGCGAAGTAGGGCCGCAGGCTCGATCCATCCTCCAGGGAATACATGGGGAAGTACCGCTGGTGGTGCTTCATCACGGTCACCAGGACCTCGACGGGCAGCTCGAGAAAGGCGTCGTCGAAACGGCCGATGATGACGTGCGGATACTCCACCAGGTTCGCCACCTCGTCCAGCAGGTCCTTGTCCTTCACCTGGGCCTTGAGGTTGCGGGCGTTCATGCCCACCCCCTCCCAGATGAGGGCTTTGCGCTTTTCGATGCCGGGAATCACGAAGCGCTCGGTGAGAAGGTCTTCGTATGCCCGGGCGTCCGTGACCTCGACGGGGTCTCCGGCCATGAACCGGTTGCCGCGGGTCTGTCTGCCGGCCTTGACATTGCCGAAGCTCACGGGCAGGATCTCTTCGCCGAAAAGGGCAACGATCCAGTGGACCGGCCGGGCGAAGCGCACGCCGGGATTCGACCATCTCATGGTCTTGGGAAAGGGGATCTGGGAAATCATGCCCTGCAGCACTTCGGTCAGGAACTCATCCGCGGGCCTGCCCGGGATGGTCCGGGTGACGCAGAGGTACTCGCCCTTGGGCGTCTGCGCAAAGCCCACCTCGGAGATGTCCACCCCGGCCGAGCGCGCGAACCCCAGCGCCGCCTTGGTGGGGTTGCCGTCCGCGTCGAAAGCGGCCTTTTTCGCCGGGCCCATCCGGTTCTCCACCGTGTCGGGCAGCGAGTCAGGAAGCCCCATCACCCTCACGGCGAGCCTCCGGGGGGTGCCGAAGGCCTCCACGGGCTCGTGCGGGAGCTTCGCCTCTTTGAGCCTGCCGGAGATCCACGATTTCATGAACTCGAGGGCAGGGACGATATAGCTGTAGGGTATTTCCTCGGTGCCTATCTCGAACAACAGTGTCCTGGCCATACCTACACCTCGCTCCTCTCGCTCTGCAGGCTCTCGAGGTGGAGCCGTGCCGCCGACCTGGCCAGCTCCCTGACCCTCGCGATATAGGACTGTCGCTCGGTGGTGCTGATAGCGTTGCGCGCATCCAGGAGGTTGAAGGTGTGGGAGCACTTGAGGCACATGTCGTACACGGGAAGGGCCAGGCCCTTTTCCGCCACCCGCCTGCCCTCCTCCTCGTAGAGGGTGAAGAGCCTGAGCAGGGTCGGGACATCCGCCAGCTCGAAGTTATAGGTGGACCACTGGCGCTCGCCCTCGTGGTGGACGTAGCCGTAGGACGTCGAGCCCTTCCACATGATGTCATAGACCGAGCTCTTGTTCTGGAGGAACATGGCGATCCGCTCCAGGCCGTAGGTGAGCTCGGTGCACACCGGATCGAGGTCGTAGCCTCCCACCTGCTGGAAGTAGGTGAACTGGGTGATCTCCATGCCGTCGAGCCAGACCTCCCAGCCCAGCCCCCAGGCGCCCAATGTCGGCGACTCCCAGTCGTCCTCGACGAACCGGATATCGTGCTCCAGGGTGTCGATCCCGAGCTGGCGCAGCGAGTCCAGGTAGATCTCCTGCACGTCGACGGGCGAGGGCTTGAGGATCACCTGGAACTGGTAGTAGTGCTGGAGCCGGTTCGGGTTCTCTCCGTACCGGCCGTCGGTGGGCCTCCGGGAAGGCTCCACGTACGCCACGTTCCAGGGATCGGGCCCTAAGGCCCTTAAGAAGGTGTGAGGATTGAAAGTACCCGCCCCCACCTCCAGATCGTAGGGCTGCCCGATGAGACAGCCGTAACGGGACCAGTAATCCTGCAGATTCAGTATCAGTTCTTGGAAGTCCATAATGGTCCCCTCTATCACTGGTTCAGGTCAAAATCAAGCAGCTTCGCCAGGAAGGAAACGGTTTTGAGCCGTTTCTCGGACACCTTGTTGCACACGGCCAGGAGAAAGGAGGTAATCTCCCTTTTCAGGGACGCCTTGGCGGAGAGTCTCTGCAGCACCTCCCCGTCGAGCCGGGAGGCATTGAGCAGAAAGGTCGCGGCCTCCCGCGAGAGCATGTTAGCCGGGACCGACCTTGGGGCCCCGGTCTTGCCCGACCGGGCGAGGTCGATCCCGTAGCCGAGCGAGGAGAGAATGTTCATCAGGGCCACGGCCCACACCGAGAACCACTGACGCTCGGGCTCCATGTCCTTGAGCGCGGACCGGAGGTGCTCGTAGGTTGCCGGGCTCGGGTCCATGGGCCCCAGGTGCTCCTTGACGAGCTCCATCAGGACGGAAGCGTGTGCCAGAAGCTCGAGGTCCTCCCTGATCCCCAGGTGGGCGTCGATGAGCTGGGCCGACTCGAGCCGGTGCAGGTCGCCCTCCCGTTTGACAAAGACATCCATGGACACCTCGCAGAATGGCTCCAGGGTTCCGGGAAAGCGCTTTTTGCTCCGCTTGGCGCCCTTCGCGATCGCGTGGACGATGCCCTTTTCCTTTGTCAGGGCGCAGACGATCTTGTCCGATTCGAGGAAATCGATGCTGTGAAGAATGATGGCGTCGGTGGTGATCCTGTTCATGATGCTTTAGAAGAGCAGCAGTCCCGCGATCCCCAGGTACGCTGCAACCCCCAGGATGTCCATGGTAGTGGTCACGAAGGGGCCCGAGGCGACGGCCGGATCTTTATCGAGCTTGTAGAAGAGAATGGGCAGGAATGTGCCCATGAATGATGCCAGTGACATGGAAATCGTGATGGCCAGCGCCACCACGATGGAGATCTTGAGCTCGTCGGGATAGAGGAAGAAGGCGATCAGACCGAGCATGACCCCGAACATGGCCCCCAGCAGAACACCCACACCCATCTGCTTGATCACGATGCTCCGGAAGTTCGTGGCCGAAGACGCGCCGGTGGCGATGCCGCGCACGATCAGCGCAACGGCCTGTGCGGCCACGTTGCCCCCCATGCCGAGGATGATGGGCATGAAGGCGGCCAGGCCCACCACCCTGCTGATGGTGGTCTCGAACTCCCTGATGAGGAAGGTGGCGAGCACCCCCCCCACCCAGCTCACGAAGAGCCAGGGGATCCGGGTTGAGGCGTTCCTGACCACGGATGAGCTCAGCAGGTCCTCTTCGGCGCCCGCGAGCATGAACATGTCCTCGGTGGCCTCTTCTTCCATGATGTCCACGATGTCGTCGACCGTAATGCGGCCCAGGAGGAGGCCCTGCTCGTCCACCACCGGCAGGACCATGGAGTCGTAGCGCTTGAAGAGGTTCGCGACCTGCTCCTGGTCCATGGCCACCGGCACGGTCAGGGGGTCGAGGTCCATGATCTGGGCCATGGTGGAATCCGGCTTGGAGAGGATGAGGTTCACCAGGGGCACGGCGCCCACCAGGGCACGCCGGTTGTCGACCACATAGACCATGGAGATGTTATTGATCTCCGTGTGGAGCCTGCGTATCTGGGCGATCACCTCGTCAACGGTCGCATTGGGGTGCGCGGAGATCAGCTCCCGCTGCATGATGCCGCCGGCCGTGTCCTCCGGATACTTGAGCAGGGACTTGATGTCGTATGAATCCTCGGGACTGAGCTCAGCGAGAACCCGCTCCGCTCGCTCGGCGTGCAGGTCGCCCACCAGGTCGGCCGCGTCGTCGGAGTCCATGTCCTGAACGATCCGCGCCAGGTCCTTGTCGGACATGCCGTCAATGACGTCTTCCCGGGACTCGGAGGACAGCTCGGCGATCACCTCGGACGCGGTATCCACGTCCAGGAGCACGAAGAACTTTCCCCTGGACTCCTCGTCGAGGGCCTCGATAAGCTCGGCGATCTCCACGGGCTTGAGATCATGGAGCATATCGATGATATGGAACTCCCAGCCCTTTTCGATATAGTCTTGCAGCAGTTTTACGTCCGTTGCTTTTACCGGCATACCAATCCCTCACGAGGAATGCGGCGAGCGCTCTGTCGGGATACTCCTAGGAATCGGCTGGAATCGTTTCCGGGGTGCTACCGGAAACCGCAATTGAATACGCGCCTGCCGACTCTTGCTGTGCAGGGCCCCTGCAGGTTTTCATGGAAAAACCGAAGATCACGATCAGCAGGAAGATGGCCACGAAGATGATCACGATCCGCTGAAGGGTGAAGCTCTCCACCTGGGTGTTTTTCATGAACCTGCTGCGGATTTCCTCTTTCTTTCCATGGGCTGCCAACGTTTCGTCCATATGACTGACGAGCTCTTCCTCGTTCATGTCGAATTCCTTGCTGATAACCTGGAGAAACCCGCGCAGAAAGGCTCTGGGGGGGAGCACGTCCACCTGGTCCTCTTCGAGAAATTTCAGGGTCTGGGCGGGTATTTTGGTCCTCTGCTCGATTTCCTTCAGGGAAATCCCGCGCTCCTCCCTTTCTTTCTTGAAATACTGTCCCAGTGTGAGTTTTTCTTCCGACATAGACACCCCCCTCGCGTTCTCATTCCCCTTAGCATGACAATCCCCATGAGGCAAGAATTATGACTTTCCATCATCTGTTTGACTATTCTTTGCATATGAGGTTAGCTTATGGTGAACGGAAATCGTGATCAGATGAAAGGACTATCCTAAAAAAAGGGACTGCCTGTGCCGCCCCTTTTTCTCCACAGGACAGATGATACGCATGAAACCGGTTGACTACAGCACCCTGCAGTCCGTCTCCAAGCCCGCCCGGTACATCGGCGGAGAGGTGAACCAGGTTATCAAGCCCGACAGCGAGGTCCGGGCGCGGTTTGCGCTGGCCTTTCCCGACACCTATGAGATCGGGATGTCCCATGCCGGGATCAAGGTCCTCTATCAGATCCTCAACTCGATCCCCGGCGTCTGGGCGCAGCGGGTGTTCGCGCCCTGGCACGATATGGCGGGCGCCCTCCTGAAAAGCGGAACCGAACTCTTCAGCCTGGAGGAAAACCGGCCGGTGCGCCTCTTCGACGTGGTGGGGTTTTCCCTTCTCTACGAGCTTTCCTACACCACGGTTATCCGGATGCTCAAGCTGGCCCGGATCCCCCTGCGCGCGTCCGAACGCAAAGCGGGCGACCCCATCGTGATTGCGGGCGGCACCTGCACCGTCAACCCGGCGCCGGTCCAGGACTTCTTCGATCTCGTCGTCATAGGAGACGGAGAGGAGGTCGTCGAGGAAATGGCCTGGGTATGTATGGAGACAAAAGACCGCGGCGAGCGCATCGCGGCCATGGCCGAGATCGAGGGCGTGCACCGCCCCGGATCCCCGTCGAGGCCCAGGCGCAGGATCCTGGCGGATCTCGACACGCGGCCGTTTCCCTCCCGCGTCGTGCTTCCCCATACCTCCATCGTGCATGACCGCATCGGGATCGAGGTGGCTCGCGGGTGTACCCGCGGGTGCAGGTTCTGCCAGGCCGGGATGATCTACCGCCCGTACCGGGAGCGATCGTTTCCCTCGGTCATGGATACCCTCCAGAAATCCCTTGCCGCCACCGGGTACGACACCATCGCCATGCTCGCGCTGTCCGTCACCGACCTGAGCTACATCAATACGATCATGGAGTCGCTCTCCTGCCCCTCCCGGGAGGTGTCCATCGGCATCCCGTCCTTGAGGGTGGAAGGCATCACCCGGCGGGTGGCCGAGTTCATCTCCTCGGTCAGGAAGCCCGGCTTCACCATGGCGCCCGAGGCAGCCACCACCAGGCTCAGAGAGGTGATCAACAAGGGCAACACCGAAGAAGACCTCATCAGGAGCGTGTCCATCATCCGGGAGCTGGGCTGGAAGACCCTGAAACTCTACTTCATGGTGGGTCTGCCCACGGAGCGGCACGAGGATATCGAGGCCATATGCGCCCTTTCCCGCGCGATTGCCTCACGGTTCAAGGGGAGTCTGACCGTCAGCGTGTCCGGGTTCATCCCCAAGCCCTTCACTCCGTTTCAGTGGCAGGAGCAAATCACGCCCGATGCCCATGGAGAGGTAGTGCGATACCTGCAGAAGAACCTGAGGGGAAGGAACCTCTCGCTCCGATGGCAGGACCCCGCCCTCACCTTCCTGGAAGGCGTGTTCGCCAGGGGGGACGAGAGGCTCTCCCGCGTCATCGAGGAAGCCGAGGCCACCGGTGCCTATCTCGACGGGTGGGGCGACACCTTCGATGCGCGGGTGTGGGAAACGGCGTTCGAAAAGACCGGCATCGACCCCCGGCAGTATCTCAAGGGCCGCGGCAGGGAAAAGCCCCTTCCCTGGGAGTTTGTCGACGCACGGATCTCGAGATCCTTTCTTCTCGCGGAGGAGGATCGCGCGTATAAGGGCGCGTCCACCCCGGACTGCAGGTTCGACAGGTGCACGGGGTGCGGCGTCTGCGCCGGGGATATCTCCAACATCATCCATGAGGAATCGGCTCCTGTCCCGCTCTTCGAACCCTCCCGCGAAGGCGGGAACATTCCCTATGTAATGCAGCTCTCCAAGCAAGGCCCTCTGCGGTTCGTCTCGCCCCGCGACTACCTGGAGATGCTCAAGCGTGCGGTCCGCCGGTCGGGGCTCAACGCGGTGTATACGAAAGGCTTCAGCCCCACCATGAAACTGAGCACGTCCCCGCCCCCGTCCTTCGGCATCGCCTCGGTGAGCGAGTTCCTCCAGTTCGAGCTCAGGGAAGAGGTCGATCCCGGGGTGGTCCCGGACATGATCAACCGCGTCCTGCCCGAGGGAACCCGGGTCATGTCGTGCAGAAAGGCAAAGCTGGGTCTGCCCTATGCCTTTGTATACCGCACGGACCGGCCGTTCTCTCTGGATCTGAAGCCCGGCCGGACCATCGAAAAGGGCGGGAAGGAGCTCATGGTGGACGATTACCTGGCCTATCACGACGGTACCACCATGACCATCCTCGTGCGGGAGGGAAGAACGATCTCACCGGTCGCCATCCTCGATGCCTTTTCCGGTGACGGGCTGGCCGCCTGGGAGATTACGAAGGTCGACACCCTCTTTGCCGAATAACCGCCATTGTGTTACCCGCTTTTTTACGAGCGTCGATCCCCGGCACTCTTGATATCGTTTTGGGCAAACCTACTAAAAAAGAATGCTTCCGCATTTTGATCGCCACGCGGGGCAGGAAAGGACGCATGAAGAAATGAACGACTCCGGACCGAAGAAATCGTGCTGCGGAACCGGCGAAACCAGGGAGTTCCGGGACCCGGTCTGCGGCATGGCAACGACCGACCCTGGCGCCTACCTGCCTCTCGAGTACCGCGGGAAGACCTATTATTTCTGCAGCGAACACTGCCGCCAGAAATTCAGCGACAACCCGGAGAAGTACCTGGGTGAACCGTCTGCCGGGGAAGCGGGGCCCAAGGAGTTCCGGGATCCGGTCTGCGGCATGGTCACCACTGACGCGAATGCGTATCTTCCCCTTGAATACCGGGGGAAGACCTACTACTTCTGCAGCGAACACTGCCGTGAGAAGTTCAGGGAAAATCCTGAAAAATATCTTCGTCCTGCAGAGGAGATTGCAGCACCTGCCGCCCGGACGGACGGGCGGACGCAGGGTTACTGCTGCCCCATGCATCCCGAGGTGCACAGCCCGGTGCCGGCAAGCTGTACAAAGTGCGGGATGGCGCTGGAACCGGCCATCCCCGGGGTATTTCCCGGGACGGCCCAGTGGACCTGCCCCATGCACCCCGAGGTCATCCGCGATGAGCCGGGCAGCTGCCCCCTTTGCGGGATGGCGCTGGAACCCGTCTCCCCGTCGGGGGCAGGCGAGGAGGAAAACGCGGAATACCGCGATATGAAAACCCGTTTTGTGGTGAGCGCCGTGCTCACCCTCCCCATCGTGCTCATCTCCATGCGGTCCATGATTCCGGGCGGGGCCTTCCTGAATGCCCTGGCCCCGGCCGGAATCTTCCTGTGGATCGAGCTCCTGCTGGCGACACCGGTAGTCCTCTGGGGCGGCTGGCCGTTCTTCGTCCGGGCCTGGCAGTCCCTGGTCTTCAAGAGCCTGAACATGTTCACCCTCATCGGACTGGGGGTTGCCGTGAGCTATGGCTACAGCCTCGTCGCCGCCCTTTTCCCCGGCATTTTCCCCGCATCGTTCAGGGGCATGGACGGGACCATCGGGGTGTATTTTGAGGCGGCCGCCGTCATCACCACCCTGGTCCTGCTGGGCCAGGTCCTGGAGCTCAAGGCGCGGAGCAAAACCGGCGAGGCCATCCGCTCGCTCCTGAGCCTCGCACCGAAGAAAGCCAGGCGGATCGACGCTCAGGGCCGTGAAGAGGATGTCCCGCTCGGCATGGTCCACCCCGGTGACCGCCTCAGTGTGCTTCCGGGCGAAAAGGTGCCCACCGACGGTACAGTGCTCGAAGGGAGCAGCAACGTGGATGAATCCATGATCACCGGCGAGCCCGTACCCGTGGAGAAGCTCTCCGGAGATCCGGTGGTGGGAGGTACGATCAACGGCAACGGTTCGCTGGTGATGGAGGCGACACGGGTAGGGGCCGATACCCTGCTCGCCCAGATCGTTGCGCTCACGGCGCAGGCACAGAGGTCTCGAGCCCCCATCCAGCGGCTGGCCGATGTGGTGTCGGCATACTTTGTCCCGGCCATCGTCCTCGTCGCGCTTCTCACCTTCGGCCTGTGGGTCTGGATCGGGCCCGAGCCGCAGTTCGCCTATGCAATCATCGCCGCGGTATCCGTGCTCATCGTGGCATGCCCCTGCGCGCTGGGACTCGCCACACCCGTGTCCATCATGGTCGCCACAGGCAAGGGCGCCACCATGGGGCTGCTCTTCCGGAATGCGGAGGCCATCGAAACCCTGGGCAAGATCGACACCCTGGTGGTGGACAAGACCGGGACGCTCACTCGCGGCAAGCCCGCACTGACCCATGTAAGGGCCACCGGGCTCGATGAGAAATCCCTCCTCATGTACGCCGCAAGCATCGAAAAGGCGAGCGGGCATCCCCTCGCCCAGGCCGTGGTCACGGGAGCCCTTGATCTTGGCGCTTCGATCGGAGAGGTCCAGAATTTCGTCAATCTTCCGGGGAAGGGGGTCACCGGCACCGTGTCTGGACACCGGGTGATCCTGGGAAACCGGGCACTCTTTGAGGATGAGAAAGTTTCCGTCCGCGAGCTTGCAGACGAGGCCGAGGACATACGGAAGAAGGGGCAGACCATCATGTTCGTGTCCGTGGACGGCAGCCCCGCCGGATTTCTGGGTGTATCCGATCCCATAAAGGAAACCTCGTTCGAGGCCATCCGGACCCTGCACCGCCGGGGCATCAGAATCGTCATGCTCACCGGCGACCACGAGGCAACCGCCCGGGCCGTGGCAGGCGAGCTCGGGATAGACGAAGTGGTTGCAGATGTCCTGCCCGCCGACAAGGAGTTCGTGGTCAGGCGCCTTCAGGAGGAAGGCCGGATCGTGGCCATGGCCGGTGACGGCATCAACGACGCCCCGTCCCTGGCGCGCGCACAGGTGGGCATCGCCATGGGAGGAGGGTCGGACATCGCCATGGAGAGCGCCCAGGTAACTCTGGTCAAGGGGGATCTCAAGGGGCTCGTGTCCGCAATCCTCCTGAGCCGGGCCACGATGCGCAATATCAAGCAGAACCTCTTCTTCGCCTTCGTCTATAACGCATTGAGCGTACCCATCGCGGCAGGGGCACTCTATCCATTTCTGGGAATCATTCTCTCCCCTATGATTGCCGCCGCGGCCATGAGCCTGAGCTCGGTATCCGTTATCAGCAATGCTCTGCGCCTGAAGGGAAAAACCATCGCTGAATAGAGGCGCCCCTAAAAGGGCCCGGCTTTTATGGGCCGCCTCTTGCAGACTATCCCTGACAGACGGGCTAACCAGGGAAACTTTTTATGAATGGGACCTATTGTCGAACAGTTACCTCTCGAAAGCAGGCCTGGTGCACCCTCATGCCACGCTAACGGAAAGATCTCCAGTTATAAAAACGGTTGCGAAGCGAGGAAAAAGCAGATATTGGACGGATAGTGCCTGAAGAAAAGAACGGCGAAAAATCGTACGGCCTTTTCTTTGTCTATTCTTATTTGCGGCATGTTCAGAGGAACATTCTGATACCTGCCTTTTGGGGGCTTGGGCTTGTTCATTGATGAATCCTCGTTTTCCCGATCCTTCTCAAGGATTCCGGGATTGTAATTATTTGTTATATATCTGTCCGGATGAGACATGCTATGAAGCCCGGGACATTACAGCCCCGGGCTCGCCGAAAGCTGGCGGGGCGCTGCGGCACAGTCCTCTCACCGAAAGCGGGGGTGAAGAGGATTCGAGGAGTTTTTTTAGCCGGAGCAAGAGCGGATGCAGGCAGAATCATTCATCAGGAAGAGTATGAACAATCGGAACAGCACCGGAGAACACATCCCGTTTCCGGGCGGCACCGGAAGAACAGACAAGCGGTCTCTTCGCACGCGGCTTCACCGACGGCTGCAGGGGCTCATCATGCCGTTTTTTTTCGCTCTTCTTATCATGATCGTCTGGGTGAATGAGCTTCTCGATATCCCGCACCTCCTCTTGGGCATGCCCCGAACCCCCAGCAACTGGGCGGAGTCCGCTCTGGAAACTCTCTTCGTTCTCCTGGCGGCACTGGCCGCGTGGATGCTCACCCAGGGAGCGGGTATCGAGCGCACGAGAGAGAAACGGATCCATGAACGTCAGAAGATATTTTCAAACATCCTGATCCGTGAGTCGCCCACCTATTTTCTGGCCGCAAATCCCGACGGAACCATCATCACGGCAAGCAACGCGCTGTTGAGCAAAACAGGCTACATCCTTGATGAGGTGGTGGACAAGGACGCACTCTCCCTGTTCTTTCCCGTTCGTGAGCACGAGGCGATCACCCGGGAGATGACCGATTTCGTGCAGAGCGGGAAACCCAAGCCGCGGATCTCGCACATCGTTACCAGAACAGGTGAGGAGTTTATCGTGCAGTGGGAAGGCACGGTGGTTTATCACGAAGACGGGACTGTCGATTTCATCTACGGAGCCGGCATCGATATCACCGCGCAGAAACGCACGGAGCGTGCGCTGAGGCTCAGTGAGGAGCGGTATCGTTCGTTCGTGCAGAATCTCCAAGGCATCGCCTACCAGCTCGATATGGATCTTATGCCGGTGTTCATACACGGCAATGTGGAGAAGTTCACCGGTTATCGGGAAGATGAGTTTCTGAACGGAACGGTGCAGTGGGAGGACTTCATTTTTGCGGAAGACATCCCCGGCATGAGGGCAAATGCCGACAAAGCAAAAACCATCCCGAACTATATGGGAGAAAATACCTGCCGGATTATCAGGAAAGACGGAACCCTCTGCTGGGTACGGGAGTATTTCCGCAGCGTCTGCGGTGAAGACGGCCGTCCGGCTGCCATACAGGGAACCGTGTACGACATTACGGCGGAACGGCAGGCAGAGGAATCTCTGCGCGCCAGCGATGCTCGCTACCGCCTGCTGGCGGAAAACATGGGCGATGTGATCTGGGCCGTCGACATGGACTTGCGCTACACCTATATCAGCCCTTCCGTTGAGAGGGCCAGGGGATACACCGTGGAAGAGGCCATGGACCTGCCCATGGAGAGGGTCTTTACACCCGGCTCCTACCGGGAGCTGAAAAAGATCCTCGCCGGGCTGCACGACGCCCAGGAACGGAAAGAACCTGTTCCCGGCGGAAGAACGCGAACCCAGGAGTTCGAGATGGTGTGCAAAGACGGGTCGACTATCTGGGTGGAGATCACCGGAAGCCTTATCCTGGACCTTGAGGGACATCCCGCGGGTTACGTGGGGATGACACGTGACATCACCGAGAGAAAGAGGGCGGAGGAAGCCATCAGGCAGAGCGAGGAAACCTATCGTGCCATTTTCCGGAGCACCGGCACCGCCATGGTCATCATCGAGGAAGACACGACCATCTCCCTTGCCAACAGTGAATTCGAGCACCTCTCGGGCTATTCCCGGGAGGATATCGAGGGGAAGAAGCCCTGGACGGAATTCGTTGTTCCGGATGATATCGATCGCATCATGAAGTACCATGTCGTCAGAAGAATGCATGACAACAGTGCTCCGAGAAACTATGATTTGCGCTTCAAGGATAGACACGGCAGGTTGAAAGATCTGTACGTCACCGCTACGCTGCTGCCCGGAACCAGGAAAAGCCTCATCTCTCTGCTGGACATCACCCAGACGAAAAAGGCCGCGGAGGAGCTCAGGGTTTCCCAGGAGCAGCTGCGAAACCTCCATAAGCATTCCCAGGATGTCCGCGAGCGGGAACGCACCCGCATAGCCAGGGAGATCCACGACGAACTGGGTCAGGTGCTCACGGCGCTGAAGATGGACCTTTCCTTTCTTGCCAAGAAACTGCCCCCCGATCTCACGTCCCTGGGGACGAAGGTGGATCATATGCTCAAATTCGTGGATATGACCATCCAGTCGGTGAAGCGCATCACCATGGATCTGAGGCCCGGGCTTCTGGACCACCTGGGTCTGGTTGCCGCCATCGAGTGGCAGGCTGGTGAATTTCAAAACCGGACCGGGATCAGATGCAGCCTATCGGTCGACCCGGATGACATTACCCTGCGTCAGGATCAGGCCACGTCGGTGTTCCGCATCTTTCAGGAGACGCTGACAAACGTTGCCCGGCACGCTCGGGCCACCGAGGTAAGGACATCCTTGATCGCCAGGGACGGCATCCTCGAGATGACGGTAATGGATAACGGAATCGGAATAACAAAAGAACAGTTGGAGAATGCAAAATCATACGGTCTCATGGGAATCAAGGAGCGGGCTTACTTCTGCGGCGGAAAGGCCGGGATTTCCGGCAAGAAAGGGGAGGGGACCACGGTGGTGATCTCCATTCCCTTTGACGATACGAGGATTGACGATGATACGAGTGCTTGTGGTTGATGATCACCCCATTGTGCGGGAAGGCTTGAAGCAAATTCTTTCGGACACTGAAGATATTCTGGTGGTGGATGAGGCGGATTCCGGTCAGGCGGTCCTGGACTGCACCGTCAAAAGCAACTTCGATGTTGTCCTCCTGGACATATCCATGCCCGGCAGAGACGGCCTGGAGGTTCTGCGCGAGCTCAAGCAGCTCAAGCCGAAGCTTCCGGTGCTCATCCTGAGCATGTACCCGGAGGAGCACTATGCCGTCCGGGTGCTCAGGGGAGGGGCATCCGGATATCTCACCAAGTCGAGTGCTCCGGACGAGCTGATCTCAGCCATCCGCAAGGTGGCCTCGGGAAGAAAATATATCAGCGCCACACTGGCCGAGCGGTTGACCTATGAGCTTGACCGGGATGCGAGCAAGCCCCTGCACGAGATACTGTCTGACCGCGAATACCAGGTGATGCACATGCTTTCCACCGGCAAGTCGGTGAAGGACATCGCCCTCGAACTGGGCCTGAGCGTCAAGACCGTGAGCACCTACCGGTCGCGGATCCTGGAAAAGATGAATATGAAAAACAATGCGGAAATCGTTCTGTATGCCGTGCAGAACAAACTGATAGACTAAAAGGCAAAATCCTTCTGTCTTCATCCGGCCCTTCCGTCGCATGGATAACGAGAGAATACATCCGAGAAAATAGATGTAGGCATAATCCTACATTTTTATGAGTAATTTCACCACATCTCCGATGGAACATTTCCGATTTACTGTCATACAGTAATACTGTATAGGATAAACACAACAAGTGTTGTTCTGACCTCCTTTACGCCAGAAGAGGGGACAAGTCCTCTCGTGCTTTGTCCTCACACCTAACTTCTTCTGGCTTTTTTTTTGCCCGTTTTCCGCTCGGTATCAAAAAACACCCTTCAGGCCTATTAATGCTTTGATTACATTGCAAATATTTCTCTCTGACGAGAAATATCCTTGACCGATGCCGCGAGATGGGCAATAAAAATCGAAGAGGGAAATGGACTCTTCAAAAAAGCCCATGCATTGTCGAAAACGATGAGCGATCAGACGAACAGCGCAAATCTGCCTGGCCTATCTCCGCAGATGCAGGAGAACTTCCGAGCCTTTCTGCAGGATATCCTGACATCTCTTCCGGAAAAGGTCCTATCCGTGACCCTGACCGGAAGCTCTATCACCGGTGATTATCTGCCCGGAAAGTCCGATATAAACTCCGTGCTCGTGCTCACAGAGATCACTCCGCAAATCCTCGACGCGCTGGCATCACTGGGCAGGCGTTACGGGAAAAAAGGCCTGAGCGCCCCCTTGATCATGACGCCCGAGTACATCGAAAGATCGCTCGATGTCTTTCCTGTTGAGTTTCTCGATCTCAAGCTCATCCATTCCACCATCCATGGCAGGGACTTTTTTTCCGACCTGTTCATCAACAAGTCCCTGCTTCGTCTCCAGTGTGAGCGGGAGTTGAAATCAAAGCTTATCCACCTCCATCAGGGCTACATCTCTTCCTCGGGGAAACCCCGAGCCTTAAAGCTCCTGCTGACGGATGCCTATCCGGGTTTTTTCCCGCTCTTCCGCGCCATGCTCGCCATCGTGCAGATGAGCCGCACTCCTCCTCTGAGCAAGGAGGAGGTCCTCTCCCGCATCGAGGCCGCCTTCGGTGTTTATCTGGGTCCTCTCAGAAAGATCAGGGTCCCGGAAGAAAAAGGCCGCTTCGGAACCGGCCGACAGGCTCTCAGAGAACTCTTTGCCGAGGTATATCAGCTTACGCATGAACTCTCTCTCGCCATGGACCAGCTTTCTCGTTAGGTGCTGCGCATTCCTCTGCCTGCTGGTGGCGGCTCCCGTTTCCGTCCCCGCGGTTACCGGCATGCCGGGGAGCTATGTGGTCGACTCCGCAGGGGTGATCGATGAAAGCACCGAGCATCTGCTCATCGCCCGTCTCCAGGAGCTCGAGCAGAAAACCGGAACGCAGATGGTCGTTCTCACCATAGATTCGACCGGTGGCGTGCCCATCGAAGAGTATGCCCTGGACAAAGCCGAGGGCTGGAAACTTGGCCAGGAGGGCAGGGACAACGGTCTGCTCTTCGTGATAGCCATGCAGGACAAGAGATATCGCATCGAGACCGGCTACGGGCTCGAAGCAGTCCTGCCCGACAGTCTTGCCGGAGGCATCGCCCGTCAGTACCTGATTCCCCTGTTCGGAGAGGGACGGTTCTCTGATGGGATATCGGCCACGGTCCTCGTCATCACCGACATCATCGCCCGGACTCAGGGTGTTACGCTGGATCAGGTGCCTGCTCACGTTTCTGTACAGAAAACCGGAAATGGCGGAATCCCCCTCAAGGAAGCCCTGTTCATAGTCCTCTTTTTCCTGATGCTCGGTTCAGGGTTCTCCCGGCTCTATCCGTCCCTCCGCGGCCGTCCGGGTAGATCGGGGCGGTATTATGCCGGGGGCTTTCCCATGGCCGGCAGCCGTGGATTCGGGGGTGGATTCGGGGCCTTCGGCGGCGGGCGGGGAGGCGGGTTCGGCGGAGGAGGCGTATCCGGCGGGTGGTAGGCGTGCACACGATCTCAAAATTCCGTGCGCTTCTCAGTACGGCGCCCTCTCGGCAATCTGCCTGCCCCTGCCGCACGCTCGTTTTTCGATGAGCCGCCTTTGCCTTTACCCGCCGTATGATCACTGCACGCCCTGCAGTGAAAAAGAATGCGCCTTCCTGTTCACCAGGGGTTTGCCGACCGGTGGGGCAATGTGGTAAATTCACCGGAACAGACCCGCTGAACAACGGAGTAGACACGGAAACATCACAGGGAGGAGCCATGAACGGAAAATTCTGGACCACACTGGGAATCATTGCGGGAATTATCCTGGTACTCGCTGTCATGACCATATCCCAATACAACCGGCCCATCACCATGAAGGAGGCGGTGGACGCCCAGTGGGCGCAGGTGGAAAATCAGCTCAAGCGCCGCTATGACCTGATCCCCAATCTGGTGGAGAGCGTAAGGGGCTATGCGGCCCAGGAACAGGAGATCTTCCTCGGGGTGGCCCAGGCGCGCAAGGCGTATTTTTCCGCCGAAGGGGTCGATGGCAGGGCCAGGGCCGCAAGCGAGCTCGAAGGCGCCCTTTCACGGCTGCTCCTGCTCCAGGAGCGTTACCCCGAGCTCAAATCAAACGAGAACTTCCTCAGGCTCCAGGACAGCCTCGAGGGCGCGGAAAACCGCATCTCGGTCGAGCGCAAGCGCTATAACGATCAGGTGAGGGCGCTGAACACCTATGTAAAAACCTTCCCGGGTGTGCTGTTCGCATCGCTTACCGGGGTGGGGCCCAGCGCGTACTTCGAGGTGTCAGAGGCAGAGCAGGAGGCACCGAAGGTGAAGTTTTAGCACTCGCCGCCGGAATCGCAGGGGAATCAGAGCCTTGGATCCTCCTTCAAGAGCCCGCTTTTTAAGAGCTTGGGAAGGAAGGGGAACATTCCCCCTAAAGATGCGGCTTGGAACCGGGCCGAAAGGCTTGCTCTTCAAAGGAACATGCCCTTGATGGGCGACCGCCCTGTGCCAGCGGGATAATGCGGCGTGCAGTTGCCCGTCTTTCAGGCCGTTTTTTTGCAGCGCTAGCCGGAAACGAGCTCGGAGAGAAATCCCGAGGGCACCTGATACACCTCTCGGCCGTAGATGGTACGCTGCCGGGACCAGGAGAGGGTGACCTCCCTGCGGGCGCGGGTGATGCCCACATAGAGCAGGCGGCGCTCCTCCTCGATCTCGCGGCTG
The DNA here is from genome assembly GCA_018433775.1 of Deltaproteobacteria bacterium. Lineage (GTDB taxonomy): Bacteria > Desulfobacterota > Desulfomonilia > UBA1062 > UBA1062 > Phosphitivorax. The sequence goes on along the minus strand of JAHDQN010000029.1, from coordinate 72,770 downwards.
GTGTCCATGGACCTGGCGTGGGGGAGCAGGCCCTCTTCCAGGCCGAGGATGAACACATGGTCGAACTCCAGGCCCTTTGACATGTGCAGTGTTATCACGCTGATGCTCTCCCCTGCATCCACGTCGACCGCGCTCATCAGGGCCTTTTCTTCCAGATACCGGCCGATATCCCACCAGTCTTTGGCGCTTGCGATGAGCTCTTTGACGTTGTTCAGCCGGTCCTCGCCGTCCACCTCGGCCTTGAGCGCCTTGTCGAAGCCCGTGGTCTCGACGACCTGGCTCAGGAGCAGGGCCACGTCTCCCATGCCCACGCGTCCGGCAAGCTCGCGGTACACGCGGCCGAAGCTCTCGATCCCGCGAAGCCCGGTCCCCTTGACGATCCTGCCCGCGACCGCATCCTCGATGGCATTCACGGCCGGGACGCCCTTTTTCCGGGCAAAGGCCTTGAGCGCGGCCGATGTCTTTTCCCCGACGCCCCGGGAGGGCACGTTGATGATGCGGTCGAGGGCCTCGGTATCTGCCGGGTTGACCAGGATTCTCAGATAGGCCAGGAGATCCTTGACCTCTCTCCTCTCGTAGAACCGCATCCCTCCGTAGACCGCGTAGGGAACACGCCTTCGGACAAAGGCCTCTTCAAGGACCCGCGAAAGGGAGTTGACCCGGTAGAACACCCCGATCTTCCGGGGGCTCACGCCCGAGCGGATGAGGTTCTCAATTGCGATGGCGGTATGGCCGGCCTCTTTCTCATCGTCCATGTACTCGCATACGGTGATGTCCTTGCCCCTTCCCTGCACGGACTTCAGCCTCTTGGGTGCCCGGTTCTGATTGTTGGCGATGAGTGCGGATGCGGCATCGAGGATCTCTTCGGTGGAGCGGTAATTCTGCTCCAGGACGACCACCTCTGCATTGGGAAAATCATCGCGGAACTTCAAAATGTTGTCCACGTTGGCGCCCCTCCAGCCGTATATCGACTGGTCGTCGTCGCCCACCACGCAGATGTTGGCCTCGTCTCCCACGAGGTTCATGAGAAAGACATACTGGGCCGTGTTCGTGTCCTGGTACTCGTCAACCAGGATATACCGGAACCGGCTCCGGTATTTCTGCTTCAAATCATCGTAATGGGAGAACAGCACGCAGGGAACATAGAGCAGGTCGGCGAAGTCTACGGCTTTGTTCTCTCTCTTTCTCTTTTCATAGAGCTCGAGAACCGGCTGGGGGTTGAAGGGATAGTTGCCCGCCACCTCGGTGAGGTCCTTCATGGTGTCCCGGGAATAATTGGCGAGCCAGGCAAGGGAGGCGTCCGTGCCCCGCTCGGAGTTGATATTGAGCTCTCTGCGGCACTTGCCCATGAGCGAGCGCTGGTCGGCCTCGTCATAGATCACGAACGACGAGGGAAGACCGAGGCGATTCGCCTCCTGCCTGAGGAGCCACGCGCCGAAGGCATGGAAGGTCCCGGCCCAGGGCAGGATGTCGGCCCGTCCCATGATCGTCTTGAGGCGCTCCTTCATCTCGCCTGCGGCCTTGTTGGTAAAGGTGAGGCACAGGATCTCCCGGGGCGATACCCCCTGGGAGATGAGGTAGGCCACCCGGTGCACGATGACCCGGGTCTTGCCGGAGCCGGCGCCGGCAAAGATGAGGATTGGCCCGTTCACGTGCCGGACGGCCCGCTCCTGCTCGGGATTGAGCCCGTCGAGTATCCTGTCATTCATGTGCTCGCCTTTGTCATATAGCGCCATAAGGTATACCTGCCTCTTTCCGTACCACCTTGTCACCCTCGCTGTACGGCTTTCTGACCAGTTCCCCGGGCAGGGGAGCAAAGCCGGTCTTCATCTCGAAGAGCTCGTTGGGCCTGATCCTCTCCCTCCTGCACCCTTCCACCTCCATGTCCCGGAAGACGATCTTCCGGCTGAAACCCTCCGATGAGAGCCACTCCCCCTCCATACCCTCGATCAGGGGGTTGCGCGCCTCGAACACGGTATTCCCTCCGTTCGTCTCCCTCACCTTTGCCGCCAGATGGTGGGTATGGTCGTATCCGGCAAAGTCATAGTTGATGCCCTGCTCATCCGGGCTGCCCAGGAAGAAGCCCGTGAAATATCCCCGGTTGCTGATCCTGCCCAGTTCCTGCATCCACTCAGGTTTCACGGCAAATCCCTGCGGGTCGTTCAGGTATGCGTCCCTGGCCTTCCGGTAGGTCTGCACCGCGGTCGCGATATAGAGCGCGGTGCGCCCCCTGCCCTCGATCTTGAGCCCGTCCACGCCCAGGGCCATGACCCTGTCCATGACCGGGAGCAAGCACAGGTCCTTGGAGTTTAAGAGAAAGGAGTAGCCGTCCCGCTCTTCCACGGGCATGTACGATCCCTGCCTGGACCGCTCTACGAGGGCGTAGTCCCACCTGCAGGGCTGAGTGCACCTGCCCTGGTTGGCGTCCCGGCTGCAGAGGTAGTTGCTGATCAGACACCTGCCGGAGATGGAGATGCAGACGCTCCCGTGCACGAAAATCTCCAGCTCCACCGGGCTTATCGCCTTCATCCGCGAGATCTCCTCGAACGAGAGCTCCCGGGCGAGGATCACTCTGCTGACCCCGAGACCGGCCCACGCCCGGAGTGCCCGGGAGTTCACGGTATTGGCCTGGGTGCTCAGGTGAAGGGGCATGTCCGGGGCGATCTCCCTCACCAGGCTCAGCACCCCGATATCCGAGACGATAATGGCATCCACGCCGGTTTCCCGGGCATGGCGGATGATTTCGGGCAGGCCCTCCATCTGGGCGTCGTGGGGATAGGTGTTCAGCGTGAGATAGACCCTGACCCCGCGCGCGTGCGCAAGGGAGACGCCCTGCGCGAGCTCGTCCAGGGAAAAGTTCCGCGCCCCGGCCCGCAGGTTTGTGTCTCCCTGCACCCCGAGATACACGGCCTCCGCGCCGTAGAGGCACGCGGTCTCCAGGTGTTCCCGGTTTCCTGCAGGAGAGAGAATCTCAGGGGATTTCATGACATGGGAGATATAGCGCATGAAGGATGGTTATACAAGGCGGAATAACCATGAATGATTTAGGGTGCATACAAATGAAAAGCTTTCGCGTGCCGTTGGATTCCGGCCTGGTCCCCGTCCATCCTCTCCGCTCTCTCCCTTCTTTGCTTATCTGTTAGCTCAGCCGCTCGTTTGCTCCCAGCGGTTGAAATCCGCTCCATAACACGCTCCTATCCCTTCCATTCCACGCTCGATTATCTCCCGGCAGATGGCAACATTTCCCTTGACTATCCACCCCTCTGTGTTTAATTAACCCCCATGCCCTCGTAGCTCAGGGGATAGAGCACAGGATTCCTAATCCTGGTGTCGCAGGTTCGATTCCTGCCGGGGGCATTTAAAAATCAAATAGTTACGACCTAGTTATATTCAATAAAACTTATATGAGTACCGCTTTGAGTACCTTTTGCTTTTAGCATGAGAGGGATACTATGGAAGAGCAAACAATTGTAGTTACCCGTGAAGAATTATATAGCAAGGTTTGGTCAACGCCTATGATTATCCTTGCTAAAGATTATAGCATCTCAGACGTTGCCCTAAGGAAGATCTGTAAAAAGCTTCAAGTACCTGTACCAAAGATTGGCTATTGGCAAAGAAAGAAAAGCGGGCTTCCAGTAGTACAAGTACCATTACCTGCTTTACCTAAAGGTCACAATGTCACCTCTCATACAATTGTCAAACACGATAAGCGGGAAGCTCCAAAAGACAGGCCACAAAACAGCGAAATTGAAACGCTCATAGAGTATGAGAAAAATGAAAAAAACTTGATACAAGTATCTCAGGGCCTGATTTCGCCGCATCCTTATGTCAGTAAGACAGAAAAGCATATAAGACATTCAAAGCCAGACATAAGAGGATTAATAAAACCTAGTATTAAGGGATGCCTTGATATCTACGTCTCTCCCGAAAACATACCTCGTGCATTGGCAATCATGGATGCAATATTGAAGGCTTTTGAATCCAGAGGATACAAAGCAACCATATCAGACGATGAAAACAAGACCAGTGTTACAATAATGGATGAGGATATATCATTCTCCATTTCTGAATCCTATACCAGGCATATCAAGGAATTGACTCCTCAACAGAAGAAAGAACAAGAAAAAAGATCCTGGATGTATTCACGGCCAGAGTATTACTACAAGACATCAGGACAACTCTCCCTACTAATCGCAGAGTCATGCGTGAGTAACGTACGAAAACAGTGGAGTGATGGAAAGAGACGTCAACTTGAAGATCTGCTAAATAACTTCATCATTGGGCTTCATAATGCTGCTAACGCTAAAAAGGAATGGCGCCTTGAAAAGGAGAGATGGGAGCGTAAATGGGAAGAGAGAAGACAAAGGGAAGCTGAAGAAAGCTCACGGAGGATGAGGGAAGAATCGAGGATAAAATATCTTAACGAGCAATTACAATTACTTAGGAAAAGCAGAGAAATAAGAGAATTTATTAGCTTGTGGCAACAAGCTTGTTTAAATTGCGGCGGTGAAATTCCACCAGGTAGTAAGGTTGAAAGATGGATTAACTGGGTTCAAGAATATGCAGACAGGATAGACCCATTAAATGAGGATCATCTCCAATATTATAATATTGAAGATGATTAATTGATTAGACACGATCCGATCTGACAATTGAACCCTATCTATCATTCTTTCATGGTTTAAATATTTATTCATAAAACCAGGATTACTTGTATATTGCCAATAATAATAAACCAATCTCCCCATAATTCCTGGTCCCGAGGCAAATAATGCAAGTAGAGAAGAAAAAAAGTAGGGCTATTTTTGTCAAATCAGATTGTAGCTATTTCAGATTCAGACTTCGTTTTTTTTGAGTACCACGGTGAGTACCTTTTTTTAATTTGGCCTTTGCCGTCTTCATCTGGTCATCCAGCCATTTAGTATAACAGGTCATTGCATCTTGGAGATCTTGGTCTGTCGGTTTGATATAGTACATATCCATACCCTGAAGACTATGACCAAGAATAGTATCTCGGAGGGCTTTATCAACGCCAGCTCTAAGCATGTAAGTTTTTACCGAAGTCCTTATATCATGGAATCTTAATCCTCCTGGCTTATTCATTCCATAATCAATCCCAATTTTTTTACATGCTGCTAGCATGGATTTTCTGAGGCCAGCGGCAATTGGTTTCCCTCGATAAAAAATTACGTGATCATGTTCGGAAGATTGTGAAATACTATCGAGTATAGTTTTAACATTCTGGTTTATTGGTACAGTCTTCGATTGTTTTTCCTTTGTTTCGGTGTTTGTGAGTCGTATGAATTTTTTATCTTGGTCGATACTTGGCCAGCGGAGATTCAAGATCTCACCCTTTCTCAGCCCTGTATTCATGGCGATAACAAGAATATTTTTTAAGTAATCTGGGGCAACATCAAGAAGCTTCACATACTCCTCAATCGTCAGGAGCCTGTTACGAGCATTGCTGCCTCTCCTTAGTTTTCGCTTCATAGATTTAAACGCCTTGATAGTGCGGCCACCTACTAGGTCATTTTCAAGGGCTTTGTTGACCATGGTTTTAGCAATGACTAATTCCATGTCTATTGTTGCCGGTGAAGCTTTTTGTTTTTCCCGTTGCAATTGGTATGACTCAAGATCGGTGGGTTTTATTTCTCCAACGAGCATCTCACCAAAAACCTTGGAAAAATTGTCCAAACAATCTTCAATCCTTTCAAAAGATTTGAGATTCTCAGTTGATTCAAGCTCAAGATACCACTCCTTAAGCTTATTAAAGGTCATCTTGTGATCAGGGACTATCTCAAATATTCTTCCTTCTCTCTTCTGTGAACGCCTCTTCCCATCGGCGTCCTTTGCCTCATCTATGGATTTGCCCACAAGCTCCTTGATCTGCTTCCCGTTCACCCGATATTTTACGTAGAACTTGACTTTCTGTGCCCGGATAAGGCTTTTGAGACTGGCCTGGCAGCGGGTGCACTTTTCGTTTTTTGCGGATTGATGCAGTCGGCACAATGGGCATTCAGCAATAATGGCCATTGCTTAGATTTATTCCGATACCCCGTAAAGGTCAACTGCTTAATATCAATCATTATTTTAATAGTCTATTCATATGTACTGATAATTGTCTCATGTATTATTCATTGACTGTGTCCAATCAAGCGTCCAATAAAAAAATTTATTCCCGCCAGAGAACTGCGCCCAGGCGCGATCTCCTTCAAAGCCGAACCTTGGAACAAAACCGGTCTGGATTGACAAACTCTCATTATGCGCTTATAAGACAATTATTCAATTAATTCATTTAATTGGGCTCTGAGCCGCTGGTTCAGAGACAGGACTAACCCTCCTGAACGGGTTTTTTCGGTTGCGCTTTCAATGGCCTTGGCGCATCCGGAAATAGTGACCGGGCTCGTAAGAGAGGTCACAGAGGCTTTAGAATATACGCGGAGCTGCTACCGCCTGGTCAAAAGACCGAATCCCCAACTTGCCGTTGGGGGCGAGAGACAAAACCTCTCTGAAAGAGCATGAATGGCTTAACAGATCATAGGGGGTTTATTTATTCCCTGGTAACTTGAGGATTTTAACCAGTGTATTGTTTCCTTCTTGAGGCATGCTAGCATATTGCCCCAGTTAGAAGACTATCATCATACATCCTTATAGCTACTCACCCTATAGCTACTATGGATGCCTCTCCAATATAATTGTATCTGTTAGGAACACAGGTAAAAATAACGATCTGACATTCCTTTGCCGCTTTTGCCAACACTGTGCCCATAAGTTTTAACCGTTCAGGATCTGTGTACCCTAAGGTGTCATCAAGGATAAGTGGGGTACCTCCATTCTTTGCCACGATCATTGAGCAGGCAAGACGGAAGATTAAAGAGAGCTGTTCCTTAGTACCACCACTTAAAGATTCATAGGGGACAGTTATCCCTCCAGTTGTCCGGCTGGCAATCTGCAGAGCATCGGTAATCTCAACCTGAAGTGATTCGTCAAAGACAAGCCTTCCTAACCCTTCGATCTTTTCCTTGAGTGGTGTTACATATGCCTTGCGAGCCTTATCCCGTTCATCTCGCATAGTTTCGAAAAGGAGCCTGGCAGCAGCAGCACGCCGTAGTAAGGAGCCAGTCTCATGAGATATTCTCTCAAGGCGGGTTTTCGCCTTATGCAATTTCTCATGCAGCCCTTCCTCTCCACTCATCTTCAAACGAGTCTGGACCTCAGTTAATTCAGTGGATGCTTTCTTCATACGATCTTGGGTTGTTTTTAAGGAGCCCTTTGCCGTCTCTACTAGAGCCTTTATCCTTTCGGGATTCTTTGCTCTCAGGGAGCCATCGGCAGATGCTACATTGGCTTTTTCCCTTTCAACCAAATGGACAGCGTCCGCCAGGGAGTTATCAAGTGTATCATCTGAAACCGCCATACGGGCCTTATGAAGTTTTTCCTGGGAACGTTTCAGGTCTGCAGATAGCATATCCATCTGAACCCGTGCTTCCTGGTGTTTAATATTCAATCCATCACGAACCTTACGTGAAGCATCCAGCGATGCTTGTGCAGATTCCCATTGTCTGACAGCTTCCTTCTGTGCTGCTTCAGCCTTTGCCCGCTCCTTATTTGCAGAATCAAGATCTGGATAGATGGCAGGTTCAGAAACACGACTTTCAAGGTAATCGGGAACACCCTTTTGGAGGCCGTAAACCTTACGCTCGAGATCTTCATAAGTCAGATCCCGAAGATTTTCCTTTTCCACCTCACTCTTGGCTTTTACATGCCTCGAGGCCTCTGTTGCTTCATCATAGACTCTCCTTGCCTCATCAGGCGTTGAAACTCCAGCTGCAGCACAGGCCTTCTCAAGTGATCTCTTTGCCTGATCAACTTTGATGGCCAGTTCATCAGTGCTGGTGCCGGCGGTGACCTCGATCTCCAATATGTTGGGGATGGTCACCTTTGATTTGTCAGGCACTGCAATTGTCTGTATCTCGTCCTTTCCAAGCACAATCTCAGAATCATCGATTGCAAGGGTACATCTGGAGAGTCCACGAAGTAAAACGTTCGGAGAACCCATCTCCAATTGTGCATTTGCCGTTAAAAAGGCACGTTCTGCTTCCTGAATCGCAGCCAGAGTTGTCTTTTTCACCTTGGTCCTTGCCAAGAATTCCTCTGCCTGCGCTGCAAGCTTCCTCGCTTCATCTATACGATCCTTCCGCTCTTTAAGCTGTTCGAGGTGGAGCTTGCCCAGGTAGTAGTCATAATCCGCCCTCCTCAAAACGGCAAGCGCATCAGCGTCTTTTCGTTCCTGATCTGCCTCTGCAAATGCCGACTGTGCAACCTTCAATTCGTCATCTGCTTGGGTGAGCGCAGAGAGGGATGCAGAACTTGACTCCTCGACCACCTTAAGCTTGCTCAAGCAGTCTTCGACAGCAGCCACCAATACAAAACGGGATTCTTTGTCCCGCCTCGCCATTTCCTCAGATTTCTGCGCCGCTTCCAACTTAAGACGTGCAGCTTCAAGGGCACTTTCTAAGGCGCTAATCTCTTCCAGATCAGCAGTGTGAGAGGCCGCTTCTTTGACCAGCTCTTTTTCATTCATATCGAGCTGCCTTAACTCCCGCTTAAGTACCGCCGCTCGGTCGATGTCATTTTCAAGGGCACGTATTGCCTCTTCAATGCGTACAACCTCTTCCTTGGCGTCTATCAGGGCTTTACGCGCTTCGGGCAGGTCTTTCTTCTCAGCACCTTTCTCGGTGCAGAACTGCAAATATCCTTTCTGTACCTTTTCAAAAAGGCCTTCTTCCAGCGGATCTGATGTCCGGCCCCCGGCTGCCTTGTCAAGTGCCGCCGATAATGACGTTTGCTTACCAAGAGAAGGCTGTTCAATTGCATTACCCTGCTGGATAGTTAGAGCTTTCCATAAGTCAATATCGAGAGTTTCCTTGAGAATTGCCTCAGCGCGGTCGTGGGCTTCCCTGCCGGTATGGTTTTCTGGCTTCGGCATTGAAATAGTAAGCCTTGTCTCTGGCTTTTTATAAAAGCGTTTGAAATACGTAAATGTGTATAGACCGCTTTCAGCCTGCAGCTCTATTTCCGGGCCTTCGTCGCGATGAACAGGTCTTATTGCCTGGACTTCACGATGCTTGCTGCTGTCCTGATATTCGAAGAGAACCCTGATAGCTTCACCAAGGCTGGTCTTGCCTACCTCGTTTGGACCTTGGACCATGGTTATTCCCGTTGGGAGGAATGTCACATCAGCAGACGTAATACCACGGTAGTTAGCGACACGCAGACGTATGAATTTCATGCTGCCTCCTTCGTCAACTGAAGCAAAAGCATCAAGGCATCGCGAGCTGCTATGCTATCCTCTTTCCCTTCATTCATTTGATCCCGCAGTTTCTTCACAGTAGTTTCTGCAAAACCGGAGAAGCCCAGACTGGTGAAATCAATATCTTCAGGGATAACAAGAAGTTCATTATCCCGGATATCACATGCACCAAATACATCTTTGACGACAATAAGGTCCCTTTCCAGCTTGCCAAACAATGATAATGACAAAGCTCCGAATAGATTCATGCGGATTACAGTCAACTCTTTACGCTCAACGCCTTCTAGCGTCTTGCGTAATGCCTCTATATCCTCTGACGTGTTCAAATCAACTCGGCCCATCTCCATAAACTGCCATTGGCCTATCTGAATAGCTTTTGTGTAAACGCGTCCCTCATCTATCTCCACGACCTGTACAAAACCCGACTGCAACTCGGAGAAGTCGGTAGATTCGGGAGTCCCAGAATACCAGATACGCTCACTGCTTCCGAGTGAAGTCAGTGAATGGCGATCTCCAAGAGCAACATAATGAATCTTACCTTCTTCAAGCACCTTTTCGAGTGCTGCTACAGGGATTATGCCTGGTGCTTCCTTATCAGGTGTAAACTGGTCGACACCCCCATGTGCTATACATATGCGCGTAACCGAAGGGGATGAATTAAGTGCACGAAGAACCTCATCGACAGGATTTATTGCGGGTCTCTTAGACAGCCATGGAGCCCCCACGATTTCCACTTCATCCAATACTTTGATAGGGTCTGAATTTTCAATCACACATACATGAGAAGGCTTTTTATCAGTGAATGTACTTGAATGATATACGGATGCCGCATTCAGAGGATCATGATTCCCTGGAAGTAAGTACACTGGAACTGGGATATCCTTCAATGCCTCTAGTGCCCGCGAAACCGTTTTGCGATCGACCTGGTTGGATTCAAAAGTATCTCCGCACACCAGTATAAATTGGCATTTCTCCTCCTTTACAATACGGCCCATGGCTCGAATGGCATCAAAACGAGCCTGTGTGTACCGCTCTTGAGCTCCATCAGAAAGAAAATGCCGTGTCATGCCCAACTGCCAATCACTTGTGTGTAAAAAGCAAATGCCCATAAGTTATTTTCTCCCTAACTGTAAAAAACCTAATAAACTCATTCCACCATCATTAAATTAACGCATACGCTTCATATTATAAATGGTCAATAAATTCTCAGTGGAATTTCAATACATTCTGCAAAGCTGATACCAAACTGGAACCCCTTACCGCATTGACAAACCACGTGATGTTCTAACTGGAGAAATATCAAATAATTATCAGTTATTAAAAAGCAACAAAATAATCATATTCCACCGTGCTACAGCAGATCAAGCTAGTTCTAATGCTTTAAATAATAAAATAAATTGCTTTGTTACAAGATATCTTGTATTTTAATCCCGGCATGGGAACCCAATTATTATTCTGCTGGCTAGGGGCAACTGATCTGAAAGCGGCTTCCGGAGCTGATGATGTTGGATTGGGTCCAGTGGCTCAAGCAGTAAGTACAAGCACTTATGATGAAATTGTACTGCTCGATAATTGGGAAAAAGAAGGTGTTAAGACCTATCTATCCTGGCTCAAAGGGAAAACTGCATCCAAGATAACCATTAAGAAAGTCCGTCTCTCCGGTCCAACAAATTTCGGTGAAATATACCAGGCTGCTACAGAAATCATCTCTGAGAAGATGGCAGAGTATGGAAAAGACGCAAGCCTGGTCTACCATCTCAGCCCTGGAACTCCTGCCATGGCTGCTGTATGGATTCTCCTTGCCAAGACAAGATACCCTGCAGAGCTGATCGAGTCTTCCAAGGAGCATGGGGTTCGCAAGGCATCTGTTCCCTTTGATATATCTGCCGACTTTATCCCCAGCCTCTTCAGAAAACCGGATTTAACCCTTGAGCGACTCGCTTCCGGGTTGCCTGCGGCTGCTCCTGAATTTAAAGATATCATATTCCGCAGCGATGTGATGAAGCAAGTAGTGCTCAAAGCTAGGCTCATTTCACCCCGATCAATACCTGTTCTTATTGAAGGTGAATCAGGCACCGGAAAAGAGCTCTTTGCACGAGCTATTCACGATGCAAGCCCACGTAAGGATAATCCCTTCGTTGCCATTAACTGCGGAGCCATCCCTCCCGAGTTGGTTGAATCTGAGCTGTTCGGCCATGAAAAGGGGGCTTTCACAGGCGCCACTTCTGCAAGGGTAGGCCATTTTGAGGCAGCAGATCAGGGCACAATCTTTCTGGACGAAATCGGAGAACTGCCCAAGGAGATGCAGGTAAAACTCTTGAGGATAGTGCAGGAAGGTGAGGTGAAACGGATCGGCTCGACCAAAGCCAAGAAAGTGAATATAAGAATCATTGCGGCTACCAATAGAAATCTTATTGATGAGGTTTCTGCCGGCCTTTTCAGGGAGGATCTCTTTTACCGTTTGGCTGTCGCTGTAATCAAGCTGCCGCCTCTTCGAGAAAGAGCAGGGGATATCAGCCTTTTGATCGATCACTTTATGGAACAAATAAATAAGGAAAGCGCTGAAGATCCAGGATATAAACACAAGAAATTATCCGCTTCCGCAATGAATCTTATGCTTCAGCACTCTTGGCCGGGGAATGTCAGGGAACTGCAGAATACGCTAACAAGGGCTGCTGTATGGTCGGTGGAAAAAACCATTGATGAAAAGGATATACGGGAAGCTTTGCTCCCGATTATGGCCTCCGGCAAAAGTAAGGATCTCATCTTAAATCAGCCTTTAGATGACGGGATCGATCTGCCGGAGATCATGAAAACAGTGGCGGTGCATTACCTTAAGAGAGGACTTTTGGAAACACGCGGTAACAAGACGAGAGCTGCAGAAATACTTGGTTTGCCGAGCTACCAGACCCTGACCAACTGGCTCAAGAAATACGGACTCGAATAAGTTTGGCACGATCGGTGCTTTATAGGGGGCATGCTCATCATGGATTCGATCAATTTTGAGATATTGAGGGCGCGCTGGCCTGAACTGGCAACCTTGGGCGGCTTTGCCGAACAATATGCCCATACCGATGCATCGAGCTCCATGATCAAACTACGCACCTTTTGCGAACAGTTGGTGGAAGGCATTTACCAGGCTCACAGCCTCAAGCTCCCCTATGAATACAGCCTATTTAACCTTCTCGCGGACGATTCCTTCAAAACAGCAGTGCCAAGAGTCGTTCTTGATAAACTCCATTTGATCCGCGTTCAGGGAAATAGAGCGGCCCATGGAGAGCCGACGAAGAGTGAAACCGCACTTGCATGCCTCCGCGAGGCCTGGGACCTTGGCCTCTGGTATTTCATCACCTATGGCGGCGGCCATCCGGACGAATGCCCGGCATATCAGGAACCCCCAGTCGAAGATACCAAGGCAAAAATCAAGAGAGACAAGAAGGCAGCCCTTGAGAAGCTGGCTGCCCAGGAAGCGCAATTACAGGAGCTGCTGCAGCAGGTTGAAGCCTTGAGAGCACAAGCCACGGTCGCAGAAAAGACCATGGCAGAACTGGAAGCATTGAAGTCAGCTGGCATGGCGGCCGCAGATACTCTCAAGTTTGACGAAGCCACCACCAGGAAACGTCTCATCGACAAACAGCTTGTTGAGGTCAGCTGGGATATAGACCCGGATGGAGGGAATACCTCCCAGGTTTCCCGGGAAGAGGAAGTACCCCATCAACCCACTACTTCAACAATCGGTTATGCGGACTATGTTCTCTGGGATGATTCAGGCAAGCCACTGGCCGTAATCGAGGCCAAGAAGACCGCCGTCGATGCCGAGTTGGGGCGCACCCAAGCCAAGCTCTACGCCGACGGCCTCGAGCAGAGACACGGCCAGCGCCCGGTGATCTTCTATACCAACGGCTATGACATCTTCGTCTGGGACGATGCCCAGAGCTACCCTCCCCGCCAGATCTTCGGCTTTTACTCAAAAGACAGCCTGCAATACCTGGTGCTTCAGCGCCAGACCAAGCAGCCGCTTGATACGGTTAAACCCAAGCAGGAAATCATCGGCGACAGGCTTTATCAGATAGAGGCCATTCAGCGAGTTTGCGAACACTTTACCCAGAAGCACCGCAAGGCCCTCATTGTCCAGGCTACCGGCACCGGCAAGACCAGGGTTGCCATTGCCCTGACAGACGTTCTGATCCGCGCCCGCTGGGGCCTGAGGGTCCTCTTCCTCTGCGACCGGCTGGAACTTCGCAAGCAGGCCAAAAATGCTTTCAGCAATCCCCAGTTCATGAACGAGCCTCTTACTCTCGTTACCGCTAAGACAGCGAAGGACCGCAACAAACGCATCTACCTGGCCACTTATCCGGCCATGATGAAGATTTTCCAGACCTTTGATCCCGGCTTTTTCGATCTCATCATCGCCGATGAATCTCACCGCTCCATCTACAATCGTTATGCTGACCTGTTCCGCTGGTTCGATTGTTTGCAGGTGGGCCTTACCGCAACCCCGGTGGAAAAGATCCATCGCAATACCTTCCGGCTCTTTGAATGCCAGAATCAGAATCCAACGGCCTATTACTCACTGGAACAGGCAGTCGCTGAGAAGTATCTCGTTCCCTATGAGGCTTTCACCCACACTACTCAATTCCTGCGCTCAGGCATCAAGTTCGCCCAGCTGAGCGAGGCCCAGAGAGAAGAATTGGAAGACTCCGGTGAAAAACCGGAACTCTTCAATTATGAAGCTCAGGAACTGGACAAAAAGATCTTCAACCGCGATACCAACCGCGAGATCATCCGCAACCTCATGGAAAACGGCATCCGGGATGCCGCAGGACAGCTCCCCGGTAAAACTATCATCTTTGCACGCAATCATAACCATGCCCTGCTCCTTGCCTCTGTATTCGATGAGCTCTATCCCCAGTATGGCGGCGCGTTCTGCCAGGTCATCGACAACTATGACCCGCGCGCCGAACAGCTCATCGATGATTTCAAAGACCCATCAAACCCGCTCACCATAGCCATTTCTGTGGACATGCTCGATACCGGCATCGATGTGCCTGAGGTTGTGAATCTGGTTTTTGCTAAGCCTGTTTTTTCCTGGGTGAAGTTTCACCAGATGATCGGCCGCGGCACCCGGCTCCGTGAAGACCTTTTTGGGCAGGGAAAGGATAAGACTAAGTTCCGCATTTTCGACCACTGGAGCAATTTCGAGCGCTTCGATGTGCCTGTGTCCGAGGCCGACAAAGCTCCGTCCAAATCCATCATGCAGCAGCTCTTCGAGGCGCGGTTGAATCTGGCGGAAATCGCCCAGTCAAAGGCCGAGATCGGCATCCTGCAGCAGACCGTTACGCTTATCCGCGCCGACATCAACGCCCTGCCCGATGATACTATTGCAGTGCGCGAAAAATGGAGGGAAAAAGCCGCTATACTCTCAAAGGGCGTGCTGGAGCAATTCGCCCCGGTAACGCTCGCCAGCCTGCGCAATGATATCGCCCCGCTCATGCAATGGGTCCCCATCCGTGACCACGTAGACGCCTACAGCTTTGATCTTTTGGTGACTAACGCCCAGCTCGAATGCCTGCGCCAGTCCGGACGCCTAGCGGATTTCAAGGATATGATTCAAGACCGGGTGAATCAACTCCTCATGCATCTCACCCCAGTGCTGGCCAAGGCCGACATCATCAAGAAGGTAAAGTCGAGCGATTCCTGGAACCAGTCTGGTATCGCTGAGCTCGAAGAAATCCGCACCGAGCTGCGCGGCATCATGCACCACCATCAGAAAGGCGGCCAACCAAAGGCCGAGCCCAAGGTCATCGATGTTACAGATGGCGATGTGGTCCTGAATCGCCGTGCATCCCACACCCGCACCATCGATATGCAGCTCTACCGCAAGCTCGTGGAAGAGACCCTGGAAAAGCACTTCCTTTCCGATCCCGTGCTGCTGAAGATCAAGCGCGGCGAGCCGGTTGCTCCCCGTGACCTCACCACCCTGACCTCGCTCGTCCTCACACAGAATCCGGACGTGAACCTGGAGCTCCTCAGGGAGTTTTATCCGGATGCCGCTCCGCCGCTGGATTACATCATCCGCACCATTGTGGGCATGGAGCCCGAGGCTGTGGAGGCCCGATTTGCCGCCTTTGCCCGCAGGTTCTCCGAGAATGCCAAGCAGACCCAGTTCCTGCGCCTCCTCAAGAACCACATCCGAACCTATGGCAGCATCAGCTTGGATAAGCTCTATGACGAGCCCTTCACCTCCATCGACAGCAACGGCCTGGACGGTGTCTTCCATGAGGACGGCCAGATAGACGAACTCATTCGCATTATCCAAACCTTTGAACCCAAGACAGGAGTACAAGCCTAACCATGCTGAACGGTCAGTTAAAAAGCGATATCGACAAATTATGGGATGATTTCTGGAGCGGCGGCATCACCAACCCTCTGACGGTCATCGAGCAGATCTCCTTCCTCGTGTTCGCCCGCCTGCTGGATATCCGGGAGGCCCGCGAGGAAAAAAAGGCCTCCCGCACCGGCAAACCATTCAGACGTATTTATAGTTTAGATAAGCCTTCTGATGAGAATATCAGGACACGCCTCAATGGTCTGGTGAGAACTGAGCAAGATCTACGTTGGTCACATTTTAAAAGATTGGGATCTGAGGACATGCTTCGTGTTGTTAGAGATGGCGTCTTTCCCTTTTTCCAAACAGTGGCCGTGGAAGGCGCCGCCTTCGGTGAATACATGAAGGACGCCCAGCTCCTGATCCAGAAACGGAGCCTGCTAGTCACGGCCGTGCTCACCATTGACAAGCTGCCCCTCACCTCGGGCGATACCAAGGGCGATCTCTACGAATACATGCTGGGCAAGCTCACCACAGCCGGCATTGCCGGTCAGTTCCGCACCCCGCGCCATATCATAGCCAAGATGGTGGAGATGCTCGAACCCCGGCCCGACGAGGTTATCGGCGATCCGGCCTGCGGCACCGCCGGTTTCCTAGTGCAGACCATGCACTACCTGCTCAAGGAGTACACCTCCCCAGAAATGGTCTATACGGATGAATACGGTGAAAAGGTCTACCCCGGCGACAAGCTGGAGCCCTACCGGCAGCATGTTCAGTCAGGCATGTTCCACGGCTTCGATTTTGACGTCACCATGCTGCGCATAGCTGCCATGAATCTCCTACTCCACAATGTGGATGCCCCAGATATCCATTACATGGACACCCTCTCGAACCGTTTTCCGGAGAAGTTCAAGCTGCAGTCCGAGGACTACTTCGATGTCATCATGGCCAACCCACCATTCAAAGGCAGCCTAGATTATGACGATGTGCATCCATCGCTTTTGAAGAAAGTAAAGACCAAGAAGACCGAACTACTCTTTGTGACCCTGATCCTGAAGATGCTCAAACCCGGTGGCCGGGCTGCCATCATCGTGCCCGACGGCGTATTGTTTGGATCTTCCAAAGCTCACTTGGCCTTGCGACAAATGCTGGTGGATGAGAATCAGCTTGAGGCAATCATCTCGCTACCCTCCGGGGTTTTCAAACCCTATGCTGGGGTTTCTACCGGCATCATGGTCTTTACCAAGGGCGGCCGCACCGACAACGTCTTTTATTACGATGTCCAGCATGATGGCTTTTCCCTGGACGACAAACGCGACCCTCAGCCGGAGCAGGACGATTTGCCTGGCATGCTAGCCCGCTGGCAGCAGCGTGATCCTGTGAAAGACATTGATCGGATACAAAAGTACTTCTTTGTCAATGCCTCCCAGATCCGGGAGAACAAGTATGACCTCTCCATTAACCGCTACAAGGAAACGGTCTATCAAGAAGAGCACTATGATTCACCCAAGGAGATCCTGGAGCGTATGATGAATCTGGAAAAGGAAATCATCGCGGATATGGAAGCGCTGCAGGGGATGCTGAAATGAGCAAATCGACTCAAAGAGTACCTATTGGTGAGGTGGCGCTCTTTATTAAGAATGGCCTTAGTGTCCAACAGACAAAAGATGCAAATGGCCTACCTATAACCAGAATTGAAACAATTTCCAATGGAGTTATAGACCACAGTCGAGTCGGGTATGCAGGGATTAAAAATGGAGAAAAGGATGATTGGTTACTACAAAATGGTGATATTTTAATTAGCCATATAAACAGCAAAGAACATTTGGGGAAATGTGCTATTTATGAAGGGCAACCTAAACAATTAATCCACGGAATGAACTTATTAAACCTTCGTCTAGATACACGAAAGGCATATCCTTTCTTCATTCTGCATTTGCTACGAACACCAGAATTTAAGAGATCAATAGCAAAAATCACAAAAGATTCTGTTAACCAATCAAGCTTTAATATATCAAGTTTTAGGGAATTAGAAATCCCTCTGCCGTATCTGGAAGAGCAGAAGCGTATTGCCGCCATTCTAGACAAGGCTGACGCCATCCGACGGAAACAGCAGCAAGCAATCAAAGTCGCCGACAAATTCCTCCGAGCCACCTTCCTTGACATGTTCGGTGACCCGGTGATCAATTCCAAGGGATGGGATTTAAGAAAGCTCAATGATGTTGGAACACTGGACCGTGGTGTTTCTAAGCACAGGCCGAGAAATGCTCCTGAACTTCTTGGTGGGCTATACCCTTTAATCCAGACCGGCGAAGTAGCAAATTCAAATGGCTATATCCGCTCCTTTAAAAGCACCTATTCTGAGATCGGGCTGAAACAAAGTAAAATATGGCCGGTGGGGACCCTGTGCATAACCATTGCTGCAAATATTGCTAAAACTGGCATATTAACTTTTAATGCATGCTTTCCTGATAGCATTGTAGGATTTACCCCTAATAGTTTATCAACTACGGAATATATTCAATATTGGTTTGGATTCCTTCAAAAAATTCTTGAAGACAAAGCACCTGAGTCGGCTCAAAAGAACATTAATCTGGAGATATTAAGAAACCTCAATATACCATTACCTCCAATCGATTTACAAAAACGGTTTTCCAATATCGTAAACAATGTACAGGCAATAAGGGAAAAGCAAGTTAACGGAAGTGACGAAGCATCAACCTTGTTTAGCGCCCTGACTCAACGCGCTTTCAGAGGAGAACTCTAATGGGAATCACTGCAATTACAATTGAAAACTTTAAGGGCATAAAGGACCCAGTGCGGGTGGACCTAAAACCCATTACCCTGCTATTTGGCCCCAATTCAGCGGGTAAATCTACCATAGTCCAGGCTCTACACTATGCCCGGGAGATCTTTGAGCGACAGAATCTTAATCCGGACCATACTCTCTTGGGTGGCGATGCCATAGATCTGGGCGGTTTTGAAAGTTTGGTTCATGGGCATAATGTTAATTTGCCCCTGCCCATCCGCATAAAGTTCGATTTGGATCTCACCCATGAAGATCTGCCTCGGTATTTAGATGTGTTTGGGAATTTAGGGCCGAAGGAATGGAAGAATCAAACTATCTTAAGATTACTGGATGATGTCCAAACTGCCTGGGTTAAAATAGTGGTATCTTGGAGTAGTCTGCTTGATCGACCATTACTGACTTCTTATCAGGTTGGAATCAATGGTGAAGAACTTGCAACGATCAAAACTTCTGATGATGGCAGGCAGGTTTTTCTGACCGACCTTAATCCTCTGAATCCAATATTCCTGGATGGGGCATCACCAGAAAAGGCAAGACAGAGCCTCTTGACATGGATGACTGATCTTGAGCTCTTCAATAACGATTTAGATGATGAAGACTTCGAAGGCCTAGGCAGGTTTTTTTTGATATTACATAACCTTGTGAAAGCCTACGATAATGGTGGAGTACAAATTATTTATAAAGATCTTAATCTCTTAGCTCAAGATTCTGCCTTGCCCAAATGGGGCTCACCACTACAATTTGAAGAACAAGTTATCCGAGATATCACTGATGGTGAAGAGGAAGAGGGTAATTTCATTGAAGTTATGAGTTCCCTCATCACGGGACCGGGAGAGTTGATAAGGGAAGAGTTACGTAAACTAATCTATGTTGGCCCTCTACGAGAAATTCCACATCGTGGGCACAGGCCTATCACCTCGCCTGATGAAACCCGCTGGGCAAATGGTCTTGCTGCCTATGACATATTATTTTTTGCCGAAGAAGCGTTTATTGATCAGGTCAATAAATGGCTTACCCAGGAGGACCGTCTTGCTACTGGATATAGTGTCGATGTAAAAAAGTATCGTGAACTGGAAACTGATAGTCCTCTGATGATCACCTTGCTTCAGGATCGTATCCTCGATGAGGATGTGAAACTAAAGGAAAGCGTCCTTGCCTTACCGATTAAACGCCGCCTGTTGATCAGGGACGAAGCACGAAATATTGAGTTCGATGCGCAAGATATTGGTGTTGGTATTTCACAAGTCTTGCCAGTTGTAGTCGTTGCGTTGTCTCCCAAAAGCGGCATGGTGGCCATTGAGCAACCAGAGTTGCATATCCATCCTGCCCTTCAGACAACATTAGGCGACCTCTTCATAGAGAAGATCCGTGAATGTCAGGATATCACGTTTATTCTTGAGACCCACTCAGAGCACTTAATACTACGCCTTCTAAGGCGCATTCGTGAGACCAGTGAACATAAGGTCCCGGCGAAAAGGGAACTAACTCCGTCCGAGCTTTCAGTATATTTCATTGAACAGGTTGAAACGGGTATCTCGTGTTATCCTATTCGGGTCGATCAGGATGGTGATTTTATTGACCGTTGGCCCCGTGGCTTCTTTACTGAGCGTGCAGAGGAGTTGTTCTAGTGATTCATGAGTATGCCCTAGAACCGGAGTTAGTGTCCACTTGGGGTACCCTGTCTAACTACCGTTTATATTATAGCGCGTTTGGATTGGGTCAAGGACGGGTCGTCTCCCGGTATCCGGAGAATTGGGCTGAGATAGTCAAGAACCTCAGCTTAAATAGGAAGGATTTAGAAAGAACAAGACTTGTGGAACTTCTCAGACAGATTAAGGAAAAAATGGTGGAACGCAAGAATTACTGTTGGGATGATGCTAAACAAAATTGGCTTGAAAATGTCCTCAAAGAACACTCACGGCATCAATTCTTTGCGATTATGGCCAGAAAAAATCCTGAAGAACATCCTGCGATATTTACTGAGTCTGATCTAGCAGGTGATTCAAGAGAAAAATGGGATATCCCCCACGGTCGCGTTATTCCCAGAAAATCCCAGGACATGTCAGCTGCTGTCGAGATGATGCTTTCCCGGTGCTGTTGGGTGAAGTTCATCGACCCGTATATTTTGTCTGACAGACCTAATTGTTGGCAGTCGTTAGAAAATTTCATGGGCATTTTAGGAAACGATAGGCCCATCGGTCCGCCAGAGCAGATTGAAATCCATTCTCTTTTCAATGAAAGAGATGCCACGATGGAATACCTGGGGAAGAAGGTAGAAAAACTCACTCCGAACGGTTTGCCAGTAACTATTTTTCGATGGAAGGAAAGACCCGATGGTCAAAGATTTCATAACCGTTACATATTAACCGATCTCGGCGGGGTTTCCTTCCATCATGGTCTTGACATAGGCACAGATGGAGAAACCGACGATATCACGCTCCTTGACCGTGAACAGTATGGGTTTCATTGCGATCAGTATTGCATCAAGTCCTCAGCGTTTGACCTGGCTGAGTCACCCATTCAGGTAATAGGGACAAGACGAAGGGAATAAGTATATTGGCATCCCCTTTTGGTTTTCTCCTCGATTTGGTGCATATGCCGTTCTCACATCCTCCCAGAACCTGGACCCCACTTTTTAATTTTTTATGAATAGTGTATTCAGGATATGAGAAAGGTTTCGAGAATAGGGATATCTCTCTTGGGCTAAGGGAAGCGGTTGATATGAAGTCAGAAGAAATAAAACGGATTTTAGCTGGACTCATGAACATTCAAACAGAAGTCGAATGGGTAGAATTCAAGGAAGCCAGAACAAACTACCACTTTGATGATCTTGGAAAATACTTCTCAGCGTTAAGTAATGAGGCCAACTTAAAGGGCAAGGATTGCGGCTGGCTTATTCTCGGAGTTACAGATAAACCTCCAAGGAATATTGTTGGTACTCAGTACCGACCCACGCAGGTGAGTCTAGAGAGCCTTAAGAAGGAAGTCGCAGATCATACAACGAACAGGATTAGCTTTGACGATATTTACGAACTCTCCCTGCCCGAAGGTCGTGTATTGATGTTCCAAATACCTCCTGCTCTCAAAGGGATACCAACAGCGTGGAAAGGGCATTATTACGGTAGAGATGGCGAATCCCTTGTCGCTCTCAATCCAAGGGAATATGAGCATATTCGAGGCCAGGCCATTAAGGAAGATTGGTCTGCAAAAATCTGTGCAGGTGCTGCAATAGCGGATTTGGACCCGGAGGCCATTAAATTTGCCAGGGATCAGTACAAGAAAAAGCATGCTCGGTTGTCCGAAGAAGTGGACCAATGGGACGATCTGACCTTCTTGAATAAAGCTAAGGTTTGCATTAGTGGTCAAATCACTAATACAGCAATAATTCTGCTGGGCAAGGAAGAATCAGAACACCTCCTTATACCCTCACTTGCTCGAATCATGTGGGTTCTGAAGGATGCCAGTGGGATGGAGATGGACTATGACCATTTCGGCCCACCATTGTTACTGAAGGTGGACCAGATCCTTGCAAAGATCAGGAATTTGACCATCCGGTACTTGCCAAGCGGTACTTTGTTTCCTTTGGAAATCACCCAGTACGATTCCTGGGTTATCCGCGAGACTCTGCATAATTGCATAGCTCATCAGGATTATACTCAAGCTGGACGGATTAACGTTGTTGAAACACCCGACTCGTTGCTTTTTACGAATCTTGGGACATTCATCCCGGGCTCAATTGAAGAAGTGCTGCGCAGAGATGCGCCGCCGGAGCAATACCGCAACCCATTTCTAGCCAAGGCAATGGTGGAACTGAATATGATCGACACTATTGGAAGCGGCATCAAACGTATGTTTACCATGCAAAAACAACGTTTCTTTCCAATGCCCGATTATGACCTCAGTGATACAGGGAGAATCAGAGTAAGACTGCTCGGCAAGGTTATTGATGAAAACTATACCCAGCTCCTTATTCAAAAAACAGATCTGTTGTTAATGGATGCCATTGCGCTGGATAAAGTGCAGAAGAGAAGCCCTCTCACGGACGAAGAATTTAAGCGGCTAAAGGATCTCAAACTTGTAGAAGGAAGAAGACCCAATCTCTACGTGTCTGCCAAGATAGCTGCTTTAACTGGGGGAAAAGCAGCCTATATCAGACACCGTACTTTGGACAAAGATCATTATAAGAAATTGATCATCGTCTACTTGGAAAAATTTGGCGAGGCAAAAAGGAGTGACTTTGAAGAGTTTCTCATGGATAAGATTTCTGATGTATTGAGTAAGAAAGAAAAGATAAACAGGATACGAAATCTTCTATTCGAGATGTCTCATAAGGATAAGACTATTGTAGCGACTGGCCCCAAAAAATCTGCTGTATGGAGATTAAACAAGCAGTAAGCCAATGCAGCATGCAAAAGATTTAAGTTAAAAAACTTAAGTTAAAAAATTGATCAATTTAGCTGAAAATAATGTCTAACACATTAATTATATTTCCAATAAATAACATTGATGTTAGTCAGAAAAAAGTCTCACCAGCAAAAGGCTTTCGGTAGGGTGAAAGAAGCTCAGGATGAAACACCCTGCGCTTTCAATGAAGAGAACCTCAGCATTCATAATGCCATCAACCCTCCTTTCAGTTTATAGAAGGGGCTGAATTATATAAAGCCCTTATCCCTGAGAATCGATTTTGCCTCTTGGCCTGATATTCTTAGGTATATAGCTGTGGTTGTAAGAGCTGAGTGCCCCAGGATGTCTTGCACAACCGTTACAGGAACTCCTCCTTTTAGAAGCTCAGTGGCACGGGTATGGCGTAAAATATGTGGATGGGCCAAATCTTTAGGTATGCCAGCCTCCTTTGCCCGTTCATAAAATACCCTTCTGAAATTCCCCTGGTCCACATTGAACACCTTACCCCTTTCGTCAGGAAACGCCATCAGGTAGGTCGCTATATCGCTTGTGACATTCGGCGGTACAGGGATGCTCCTTATCGGATTTTTCGGAGACTTCTGCTTGAGTGTCCGGATCTTGAATTCATAACTGCGCCAGTCGATGTCCGTAGAGTCATTGATGAGCTGTACCTCTCCCAGGCGAGCACCGGTGTACTTCAGGGTGAGGAATGTGAGCCAGTATTTACCCCGGCTCCTGCGTTTCGCTTCTGAGCCGCTCGTGTCGTACCAGTCCTGGAAAGATCTTGTGAGGGCGTTCATCTGCTCCATCATGAGGTAGTCAAAGCCAGAGCCGCTGAGCATAGGAAGTGAGTGCGTTCTGATGAGCTCTTTCATATACACCTTTTCTTTTAAAGATATCGTGTAAGTTAGCAGAAAAATGGCCTTATTTCAATGTGAAAAAAGGGAATATCAGGGCACGGGAGGGCGTTTTTACACGATAATTGATATTTTCGTGTAATTAATAGCTTAGCAGGGGCATAGCAGGTGTGCAACATTTTGATACGTTGGAGATACCTTCAAAATTGTGAGAGTAACGATTTCCTCACGCTATGTGGAATTCCTATAAGTTTAGTTTATGAGAACATCTCTGATAATATCTTGATTCAAGGAGGGGTAATTTTGTCTTTTGATCTCATCATAGAATCATTAACAGCGGCACGCAATCATGGAAGAAGATTCATGATACAGATCATGCTATTATTTTTTATGGACTCATTTCCAAGATAAATGATATTATTGAGTTATTGTTTAGTAGCTTGAATTGAAGCCAGATATTTGTTGATGAGCATGATGAATGAGAGGAGCCAGATATTATTCCCCTTCACCCTCTACGGACGGAGTTCACTTTCTTAATGCGATATCAAAAAGTGGAGCATTAGCTATCCATTATATGTCAGCAGTTTGATGTTAATAGCACATAACCTCGCCATTTGGCGGTATAGTAATTGTTGGGTGTAAATGATGCTATGAATGTAGCCAATAACAACTATCCTTACAGTGAATATGAAAGAGCCTTGGATAAGGTTCTTGAACAAGCAGTCAAAGATTATTGGACACAGTACATAGATATAAATCGGCATCAAGCAGATGTAGCAAGAACATATTTGTGGGTTTCTGCAGCTATGTTAGGATCATATTCTACCATTGCTCATTTCATAGGATTAGATTTTACAAACCTATTTTATTGGTTTATTATTCCTGGGATATTTGCTGTATTATTTGCTATTATAGCTTTTGGGGTTTGTCTGTTCGCTTTACCATCACGCAAAGGATACATGAGGATTGGTGAAAGTTGGGGTACATATTCCCAGATGGCATATGATGGATTATGTAGAAAGGAGCAATCTCTTTATCGGAATACAGTTACGGCCCTAATAGACGATTTTGATGCCGCGGCTGTACATAATCTTAATACTAATCTTCGCAGAGCTAAATTGCTAAGATTGACTTCTTGGTTGTTATTGATCTCGTTCTGTTTTGGGTTAATTGGCATTGCAACAATAGGTTATCAAAAAATAGCTAATTATGAGGGGATTGAAATGACGGACGATAATTCTACTCCAACCACAGGGCAAGGTCAGACAACCGCAACACCTGAGCCAGATGCTCGCCCTCCTAAAGGGCCAATCACTACGACCCCGCACAAAATCATTACTCATGACGCGAAACCAGTTAATACCCGTATTATTATAACAGAAGATAAAGATTAGTTTTATCTTCTCTCATCACCCAACCAGACAATCCAGCGGACGGCTTTCAGCCGCCGCTGATCATCACATTGGACTTTAGAAGAGGAGAAAAATGATAGAAGATAGTTTTGTAAATACTGCCATGTTAGCAGCAAGATCAGTAATTGGGCCACCTCTTACTATAGAGAGAGGTTCTTCACTTCTTTATCAGGTGACCGTTGATAATCGATTGAACGTACGTGTAGATCCAAAACACCCAAAACGTGGCCAAGCAGCATTTCAAACTGATCTCTGTATTTTTGATCAAGTTGATGTAGATATAAGAATTCCACGAGTTGTCCTTGAATTCAAGAAAGGATTAAGTACACATGATGTACTAATCTACAGTTCCAAGGCAAGGAGGCATAAGCAGATATATCCTTACCTTCGATATGGATTAATTATCGGCGATGAAGCAAAAGTTCCTGGCAAATTTTTCACCCATAATGAGGCCCTCGACTTTTGCATTGCGGCAAGCTCGTTCAAGGAAAATCGTTTACAGGAAATTATGGCGAAACTTCTTGGAGCCGAAATCGAGGAGTCTCGAAAACTTGAAAAAATCACTTTCGGTAAATATGCTTGTCATCTATTCAGAAATGAAATCGTTCTTGAAGAAGGATTTGGCAAAATCGTCTAACCCCAATGAACCGGACGGCTTTCAGCCGCCTGTGATCCTTACGTTGGCAAATTGATTTGGAGATTTCTGATATAAAATAGATTCATATCATCATGATGAATAATGAGATTGTACAATTTGATGTACTTCTAGCTTTCCTTGAAAGCATTCGACAAACATGCATCGATAAATTTCCTCCCTTAAACTACGAGGATAAAAACATTCAAACTGTTTACATGTGTAGTATGTATTCAATTATTGTTGAACTTGCCGGCGACTCCTGTCAATTTGTGAAAGCTCGGAAAGAACTGGCATCACATGTTTTAACAAGAGCTTTACTTGAGGCTGTAGTTGATATGATTAACGTCATTAAAAATCCAACCTATGTAAATACCCGATTTCAAAAAGCTCTATCTGAAAGAAAAAAGAAACTCATCCACCTACAAGAAAACGAATCAGAATTGATTACTGAAGTTGGTTACAGTCCGGAATATGTTGAATCGCATATTGAAAGAATGAACAAACTGCAAGATCCTGAGATTGATCAACCAAATATCAAAGAGCGGTTTATAAATGCTGGTATGCAAGATTACTATGGCTCTGCATATTCTCACTTATGCGATTATTCTCATCATGATGCCAGTGCCATAATAAATAGGAACATTGGATTAAATGTTATACCTTTGGACTATAAAGGCATATTTATGCTTAGTGATCTCATAGCAGAATTGCTTCTATATGCAACTGTTGCCGTTCATGAATTTCTTGGTACTGATCAAAAAGAAGAATTAAAAGATTTGAAGCTGAAATGGAAAAACGTTTATCGCCAACAAGTGGCTGCACATGGACGCTCTAACGAGCGCCGATGAGCCACAGCGTTCGATTCAAACTAACATTCAGGAATGAAAGGAGGGAGGTGCTCAAATGAGCCTTGATACGAATCTCCACGGAAGGCTGAGAAACACTGTTCTGCCGCTAAATAGCGGGTTGCTCCCTATGTTCGAAGCCGTAGTTAATGGGATTCATGCTATCGAGGAAGCAAAATTGCCCGCAGATAGAGGGAAGATAGTAATCGAGGTCATACGAGACGGACAGACTGCTATGTCCTTTCAAACTAGAAAAAAGCGAGATGAGTCAGAAACTCGAGGCGAAATCACTGGCTTCAAGATTATCGATAATGGCATCGGCTTTAATGACGCCAATATGAAATCGTTCATAACCTTGGACAGCGAGTACAAAGCCGCCCAAGGTGGCCGGGGCGTTGGACGGCTCCTTTGGCTCAAGGCATTTAAGTGCGCGACGGTCGCGAGCGTATACGATACCGAAAACGGTGCGCCCAAGAGGCGGTCGTTCACTTTTGATTCTCAGCAGGGTGTTTCCAATCCGGATGTTGTTGATGCACAGGAGCAAGAAAGATGTACCATCGTCCATCTTACTGGGTTCACCAAGCGTTACCGCGAAGCGTCACCCAAGACCGCTAAGATAATCGCAAAAAGTCTCTTTGAGCACTGCCTCTGGTATTTTGTACGCCCTGGTGGCGCGCCGAAGGTCTTAATGGTAGACGGCGAAGAAACGATTTCTCTTCATGATGTGTATGAGGAGCACATGGTCGACCGCGCCACCACGGATACGATTGACTTGAAAGGTAACTCCTTCGAACTAATACATATCAAACTCTCTCCATCCTCCACGCGTAACCACAGCATTGCCTTCTGTGCAGCTAAACGACTTGTAGCAAAGGAGAACATCAAGGGCAAAATTCCAGGCCTTTACGGGAGCATCCACGATGAAGCTGGTGAGTTCGTATACGAATGTTACGTTAGTTCATCCATTCTCGATGAACATGTGCGAGCAGAGCGCACCGGTTTCGACATACAGGAAGAGCCACTTGAACTGTTTGCCTCCAAGGAGTTGTCCCAACGAGAAATACGAGAGGCCGTTATTTCTTGTGCGGCAAAGTTTCTATCGGGCTACCTTGAGGAGCAGTGTCGTCTCGGGAAAGAAAGGGTCACAACTTTCGTAGCGAAGAAGGCACCGCGATATAGACCAATACTAAGCAGAATTCCTGAAGAACAGCTGGCAGTCAATCCGGACATTTCGGACAAAGAACTAGATGTTCTACTTCACAAGCAACTTGCGGAGATAGAGCGGAAGATGCTGGAGGATGGACATGATGTCATGCACCCGCAGCCACACGAAAGCTTTCCCGATTACCGAAAACGCCTTGATGAGTACCTTGAGACAGCTGAAGACATCAAGCGGTCCGATCTTGCGAACTATGTGTCCCACCGACGAGTAATTATTGATCTGTTGGAGATGGCCATCCAGAAGAAGGAAGGTGAAAACTACGCACGCGAGGATCTAATACACACTTTGATAATGCCTATGCGGAGGGAATCCAATGAAATTCCTATCGACAGCTGCAATCTGTGGCTAATAGATGAAAGACTTGCCTTCCACGATTATCTCGCCTCCGATAAACCGCTGAGTTCAATGCCTATTACAGGTGCATTAGTTGGGAAAGAGCCCGATATAGTTGCCCTAAATGTATTTGACAACCCAATCCTTGTATCTGAAGGTTCTCGTCTACCTCCTGCTGCTCTGATCGTTATCGAACTCAAGCGACCTTTGCGGAATGACGCAGCTCAAGGAGAGGACAAAGACCCCATTGAGCAGGCTCTGGGCTACCTCGATAGGATTCGACAGGGGCGGGTGCTAACTGCAACCGGTCGTCCGATACCTGACTCCGAAAACGTACCTGGATTCTGTTACATCCTCTGTGACCTTACTCCGACAATTGTCCAGAGATGCAAGGTGCATGACGGAATACGCACTAGTGATGGACTTGGATATTTTTTCTACAATAAGACTTTCAAAGCCTATGTCGAAGTGATCTCATTCGACCGTCTCGTAAATTCGGCCAAGGAGCGAAATAGAGCTTTCTTTGACAAACTTGGGTTGCCAACAACGTGATGGCTAGGGCTTGTCGCGGACTTGTCCCCAAGTTCATTATAGGGATTCATCGAACGGCCGATGCGATCTTCCGCCCGCGATGCTGATGCACAGCGTTCTGTTTCTAGGAGAAATATAACATGACTCATAAATTAGATTTTAGTCTGCTGCCTGACATGAGCTACTCAAGAATTCTTACAACATTAGATCCCAAGATTGAGGAAAAGTTCAGCACCATTGGCAAGTTACCAGAAACACTCAACCGTGCAAGAGGAGCCTTGATGCTTTTTTATGAAGCAAAAGGGCATAGCGAATCTTGGAGAGATGAGACTTATATTAGATCAGGCTTAAATGAATTTTATTCGATCAATGAATCTCTAAAGTATGAGCACAAAATTGCTGGCTTTCCCAGAGATGCAATTCTAATTCAGCATACCTCAAACCCGCTACTTCATCTTATGCTACTAATGAGGCATGTAAATGTTCATACACAATTATGTCCTGCAACAAGATATGAAACGAATGTAATCGTAAGCATTGGTGAACCAAAAGAATATACTCTTACGGTAGCTATCATTAAAGATGTTAGCATCGACCAGTTTTTGGTTAAAAGAGAAGTGAAAAAAGATTATGATATTAATCAATTAAATGAAGTTGTTGACTGGTTTAAAATAAATCAGAATGCTTTTGGTGCAAGGGAGGTGTTTAGAAGAGGTGTTGAAGCATATTGTTTGGAATTCTTATCTAATTACTAATGCTTGGCTAATTTATTCCACGAAAACCGAACAAAGGCATCCATACGGGGACACTGACGTGCTCCGGTGATGCCTGCCGTTCGGCCCTCCATTAATGATTTGATATACTCTTCTTGAAATGGATCAACACACAGCAGATATTTATGACTACGAAGTGGGGAGACTTATCCATAGACTCATAAGTTTCCTAGGAGAAAATGATATCGAAAAGAGGCTCCGTAAGTACCATGATGCCTTGCAATCTGGAGGTCCAGTTTTCAGGAAGTATTATCTGCAAACTCGCCATCCTTGGTGGGCATCATTAGACGAATTCTTTGCTCTTGAACAAGCAGGGAAATCGATTAAAAGACATCTCTCTAGATCTCTTAAGCTTCTCGCTGGCGATGCCAGGGAGATAACAGTTTTAAATCGATTCATGCCAGAAAGGGTACGAAGAAAATACAGGCAGGACTTGATGGACGATGAGCGGGCGAAGGATTACCTCTTTGAACTACATATTGCCTGGCATTTCTACCTAATGGGATGCACTATAGAGTGGCTGACTAACGATGCTGTTAAGCATTCAGAATTTCTTGTCAAAAGCGAATCGCTTGAATTCTTTGTAGAATGCAAACGTGTAAGTATTGATTTATCTAGGAAAATTAGGAGAAGAGACTTTTATAGATTAGCGGAGAAGCTATTACCAAGTGTTCAGTCTCTAGGCTTCTGCGGAATTATCAACATAACTTTATCAGGAAGACTCCATAGCAATGATAATTATATTTCAGATCTGTGTTCTCAGGTTTTGAGGAAACTTGATATTGGATTACATAATTTTGTTATTCAAAGTGGCCGATTCAGCTCTTCCCTTCAACCTGTCAATCATATAGCGGTGGATTTAGTCGCCAAGACCAGAGAACTCATAGCCATAAAACCCCCGGAGGCTCATGGCGCAATATTTGTGGGGTCCTCTCTTGGAAAACCTGTTGATTCGGTTACGCTCATTATTCAGTCTGAAGCGGCAGAACCTGTTTTGGAAGGAATAAAGGATCGTCTCAAAAAGGCGGCTTCTCAGCTGGATCCATCTTACCCAGGTCTTATAGCGTGTTTTCTTGAAGGCATAGATGATTTGACAGAACTGGCAAGTGATAGTGGTCTTCAAGTCATTTCAAACTATCTGCTTGATAAGCATGAATTTGCTCATGTAGCTGCTATATCCTATTGCTCTGAGTCCAAGGTGGAAGAAACCTCGAGATTTGAGTCATTTTTTAACCAAGGTCTTCTGTTTCGTAATCCAAATTGTAAATTTTCAGGAGTCTCAGAGTTTCATTTTTTAAGATAAAACCATGAATAATTTGCTATATCCTAACCCATCTTGCATACTCATTTGCCAGGTAGTTAAGGCCGAACAAACGCATCAGACGTCGTCCTACGGCTGCGGCTGATGCGTGACGTTCTTGAAGGGGGTTATCACTAAAATCTAACCGAAGAGTCTGCAGGGCAATAAAAGTTCAAGGCAGGGATTAACTCCCTGCCTTTTTTGTTTTTGTTACTTGTGATATCAATATCTTATAATCACAGAGGAAACTTATAGATATCAACAAGTGCCTTGCATAGATCCAGACTTACGATATCTGTAATCCATGGCAGCTTTTTCAGGCTCTAAAAACTTATACTTTTCAGATGAGATCGAAAACAGCTTCCCGCCTAATTTCAACGTGAGTGTTCCTCACGCAATGTGGAATCTCTATAAGTTCAGTTCATGAGAACATACATGATGATATCTTGATTCAAGAAGAGGTTACTTTGTCTTTTGATCTCATCGCAAGGAATCATTAGTAGCGGCATGCAATCGTGGCAGAAGATCCATAATAGAAATCAACTTATTATTTCTTATGGACTCATTTCCAAGATAAATGATATTATTGAGTTATTGTTTAGCAGCTTGAATTGAAGTCAGATATTTGTTGATGAGCGTGATGAATAAAAGGAGCCAGAAATCATTCCCCTTCACCCTCTACGGACGGAGTTTACTTTCTTAAAGCGATATCAGAAAGATGAAGTGGAGCATTAGCTTTCCATTATATGTCAGCAATTTGATGTTAATAGCACATAACCGCGCCATTTGGCGGTATAGTTATTGTTAGGCTAGGCAATCACCCTGAAGGGTGGATAATGGAAGGAGAAACGGTATGAAGAAAGTGTTGAAGACGATCAGCATCATGTTTTTTTGTCTCGCTGTCCTAGGAACTGTGCCTACATGGGCGGATGGTCTAACTGGGCCACAGAAAAATGCCGTCAGATCTGCGAAGCAGTACCTCAGCATACAGGGCTTTTCACGGAGCGGACTTATTCAGCAACTCTCATCCGATGCTGGTGATGGTTATAGCGTTGCCGATGCTACCACAGCAGTGGATAGCCTGAACGTTGATTGGAACAAGCAGGCTGTAAGATCTGCGAAACAGTACCTCAGCATTATGGGCTTCTCATGCAAAGGGCTCATTGAGCAACTTTCATCGAGCGCCGGAGACCAGTACACCGTGAGTCAAGCAACCTACGGGGCACGACAGGCGGGTGCTTGCGAATAGCCCAATGTGAGTGAACGGGGACATAGGTAACACAATCTTCTGGGTACATGAGTAACAAAATTATAGAAAAGCCTAACCCTTGCATCAACCGGACCGCTTACAGCCGCCGGTGATGTCCACGGTAGGAGGTCCTGATTGAGCAAATCTGATACGAATAAAATACCCTTTGCCTTGAGTGCAGCCGATACTTTTTTAAAAATGGCCGATGCCCCATATATACAATTAAGCGAGCGTTATAAGGCACGTCTAGCAGGTGGGAAAGAAGATCTCGTATCTAATCCTGGCCAGTTATCCCCACTCGTTTCAAATGTATCTTTCGCTATAGAACTTCTTCTTAAGGTCCTAAGGATTCAGGATAACTCTATTGCTCCAAGAGGACATGAGTTGTTAAAGCTCTTCGCCCCACTGGATGTATCAATTAAAGAGAGCCTAGATCAACGATATGTGCAACACCTTTCTCAGGTTTTGAATTCGGGATTAGCTCCTGATGTACTTTTTAACTTAACATCGGTGGCACCGAAAATAGATACCTCACCAGCAAGTACATTCAAGGGTGCTCTTAAAAACATGAATAAAGCATTTGAAAAGTGGAGATATCTTTATGAGCTTGAAGACCTCCCATCAGGTATTTTATATTTCAACTTCTTTGAATCAATTGCTGTCGTAAAGTCACTTCAGGAAGAAATTGCTAATTTTAAAGGGCAGGCATTAGTTAAATTTGAGCGTAAATGATTTATTTCGGAAAAGTCATCAGGTTTACTTTTCGTTTGTTTCCTAGAAGAGTTATATGGAAAAATTGCCTTTATGCGCATATTGAGAATATCTGCTCACAATGTCAGTACTAACCCGCAAATCCAGAGGACGGCTTACAGCCGCCGCTGATCCACACGTTGGGCTTCGATGATGAACTAAGGAGGAGATATGAGCCAGTGGACAGATCGAATACTCAACCACTCAGTTTGGCAACATATGGCGGCTTTGGGGCCTACTATTAATCGAGCTATAGCGCGAGAAGACATTGATCCGCTTAGCATTGACGGATTGGAGCGCATTCGAGTGATCCTAACTTTCACAGGAAAAAGACTGGCGGGTGCAGACCCACAGTTAGTTCAACTGGGGTCTCTTGACGGCATGGCTAATGCTTTGCAAAGTACCCTTTCGGAAATAGAAGAGTTCATTAATAACGGTAATATTGGTCATGTCAACAACGCCAACTCTCACGCTGATAACATCTTGGTTCATCTTCCAACTATTAATTACCCTTTTGTGGCGGATGACTGGATTTCTCTTAGAGACTCAGGCGTGTTGTACCGAGAGACTCTTGAACAGAATCTGATTCGTGGTAACGAGTTGCTATCTAAGACCCGTGCTGACGTTACACAATTGGAGCAGCGCATCTCAGAACTGACGGCCTTGGCCAGTGATGAGTGTGCCAAATTCACAGCACTCGCTTCTAATTTTCAATCGCAGTTCGCAACGACGCAGGAAAACCGGAATCTGGAGTTTGCACAACAAGTTGATGCAGCAATATCCCAGATCAAGTCTGACGCAGCTGCTGTGCAACAACGACTTTCAGAGCTCGCCACTGAAATCGGCACGGAGCGTACTAGGCTCACGTCACTTGCTTCGGAATTTCAATCACAGTTTTCCACAGCACAAGAAACACGTAATCGTGAATTTGCAGATGTACAGTCAAATCGTCAAGAGAAGTTCAATGTTTTGATAACCGAATATAATCAGCGTTTGAGTGAACAAAATGCTGAGTTCTCCAAGCAACGTGATACCGCCTTTCAGGACTACGAAACAAATGTAGCCGCGTTGAACACAAAATACGCGGAATCAGCTGCCATCATCCTAAACCAGATTGAGCAGCATAAACAGGATGTCGAGAAACTGGTAGGAGTTATCGGGAATCTAGGAGTCACGTCAGGATATCTGAAGACAGCCAACTATGCAAGAACCATGACCTGGATATGGCAGGGTGTTACCGTCGCGGCTATGGCTGGCATCATATATGTCGCTGCCAAAGCCTTTATTCCGCTTGTGCAGGGTAGTTTCAGCTGGGAAGGCTTTGCTGGCCGCGTATTTGTTTCTTTGACCGTTGGCGTACTTGCGGCCTATGCTGCAGCTCAAGCCGACAAATATATCCAAGTTGAAAGGCAAAACCGTAAACTGGCACTTGAGCTTGAAGCCATTGGCCCATTTCTAGCACCGCTTCCACTCGATAAGCAAGAAGAGTTCCGCCTAGAAATGGGTAACCGTTCCTTCGGTCGTGACGAGATTGGTCTTGGAAGAAAGAATGATAAAAGTCCCGCCAGTTTGGTAGATCTTCTTGTGAAGTCCAAGGAGTTTCGTGAGTTCGTTGCAGAAATTGTTAAGGCTGCACGAGGCTAGAATCTCCTAACCAAAAGATGCACCGAACGGCTTCCAGCCGCCGGTGATCCTTACGTTGGGCATTAGGTAGTTACTATGACAAAATTTTCTGAAAGACATGGATACCAGGCTGAAAACGCTGAGATAACTGTTCGATTTGATGCACCAGAAGAGTTACGAGGTGTGCTTGTTGATCTTGCATATGAAAGTGGTTTATCTCCGCATCAAATGCGTTCTCTAGTCTGTCGGGTACTCAGGAAGCGTGAAGATCCAAGCAACTGGTCTCCATATCCCAATGTTGACGGTGAGGTACGATACCATCTTGATTCGTGCGAATGGTATGAGGTTTATGACATTGTAGAGGCAACTTATGAACGCCTTTCTGAATCTTCGAATCTGGCGAGGGACACAAAAGGGGCCATCTACTTTGAGTTTGAGTTAAACAAATACTTTCGCCGGAGGGGAATTGGCTGGCAGCTTGTGGAAGGCCAACTTGAGACACGTGGATCGGAATCGTTTGAACAGATAATAATCGACGCTCGATCAGAATTAATTTCATCTGGACGACAGACTGCAGCGAACGAGATTCATCAAGCTATAGAGGATCTATCTCGTCGTCCTCAACCGGATATCACAGGATCCATTCAGCATGCACTTGCTGCCTTTGAATGTGTCGCGCGAGATGTAACGGGTGATGACAAGGCTACACTTGGTTCAATATTATCACGCTTCCCAGATTTAGTACCACAACCTCTCGACAAAGCACTTGAGAAACTTTGGGGCTTTGCATCTGAGCAGGGTCGTCATCTCCGAGAAGGGCGCGAACCAAATTATGAAGAAGCCGAGCTAGCCGTTCAAATTGCTGCAGCGGTAAGTCGCTACCTCACAAAAAAGGATAGGTCATAAACTTGTAGCCCCAACCGGGAGATGCTGAATGAATGATGTCTTTCATTATCCACCAGATCTTTTTGATCTCGTTGTCCAAACTATTCCATTGCTCAATAGATCGAAGGAATCAGTTTTGCTCTTCTTTCGAGGAGCTGGAGTAAGCGAAAGTATTTATGGTGATATTGCAAATACGGTAAGGACAAACAAAGACAGCATAAATAAATATGAGATATGTCGGAAAATACTTGAGAGGATTAATGAGAATAATGAAAAGCATTTACGTGAGAGAAGAGAAATACTGAAACGGATAACCGAATTCGAGGCTTTCTCAACTTGCTGGGAAAACGATCAATTTAAGGCTAAGGGATTTGTTGCTGAAATTCAAAAAGTAATAAATATAAAAGATTCGTTCACAAGAATGAGTATAGAAAGAGAAAAGGAAGCGACAAAACGCAAAGAGGAGTACACTACAAAGATTTTAGAAATACAAAAGCATAAAGAAAAATTACAGAAATTAAAAAGCAACTTGTTCTCATTATTCTCGGAAACAAATTTTCAACAAAGAGGAAAAAATCTAGAAAAAGTTCTTAATGACTATTTCAGAGAATATCAAATATTAGTCAAAGAAGATTTCAAAAGAATAGGTGATCCTGGTGATGGGATTGTAGAACAAATTGATGGGATTATTGAAATTGACAATCAAATATATCTGGTTGAAATGAAATGGAAAAAAGATTCAATAGGAAGTGATGATATTTATGCACACCTTGGAAGAATATATCACCGCGCTAATGCTCATGGAATATTTATCTCGGCATCAAGCTATGCTCCATCTGCCTTAATTGCTGCCAAAGAAGCCTTAGTTAAGAACGCACTTTTGGTTCTTTGTGACTTGGAAGAATTCGTACGTATTATAGAAAAAGAAGAAGATCTTAAGCAGTATGTCAGATGTAGAATTCAGAATGCAATAATAGAAAAAGATCCTTACAAGAAAAGTAATTAAGCAAGCTTATCTGCCCAACAATTCACTTAAGCCGACTGGCTTCGCCAGCGGCTGAGCGACACGTTTTCTTGCAAAAGGTGATTTGTAAAGTCTAACCAAAGAGTTTACTGGGGCTATAACGAAAAGGCAGGGATTATCTCCCTGCCTTTTCGTTTCTTGTGATATCTATACTTTCTAACCCACATAGGTACCATACAGATATAATCAAGTGCCTTGCATAGGCCCCGACTTACGATAGCTCCTAAGAAACTTCAAAAAATAGTAATAGGCATATTGGGTTAGAAGCATCATTTTCAGAGAAATCCTTTCAAGTGATAGGCTGTAAAGAGAGTTCATACCCAAGAGACTTTGCCCTTTTCTTCATGCTCGATAAGACACGCTCCCTGTATTTTTTCTCATAGTAATCGGCCCCTGGATCAACATACACGTCACCAGTTATCCAGAGGTGATAGAAGATGACCGCCAGCTTGTGTGCCGTGGCAGTAATCGCCTTGGGAGCACCCTTGCGTGCACGCATGCGGCGATAGAATCCCCCGAGAGCGCACGAGCTGTGTGCAATGCTGAAGGCTGCCATGCGGAACGCATCAGCCGCACGATTGACGACCTTCCGGGAGGACGTCCTCATCACCTTCCCCCCGGTGATCCGGTTGTTCGGGCACAAGCCAAGCCACGAGGAAAAATGCTTTCCCGATGGGAATGCATGTGGATTTAAGCCTACTTCCGATATGATGGTTTGCACAGAGAGGATATCGAGTCCGTCTATCTGGGTAAAGTCCACCCCGGTGATCCGGTAATAATGTTCCCTCAGATCGATGTGAGGCGTATTGCCCCGAGGCTTATGCTTCTTGCTCGATGGGGACAACGGCATGTTGATGTGATCTATCTTGGACTCGAACTGCTGGAGGCATTTCTCAATCTCGATGTCGCACTCTTGAATCTTCTGATGGTAGTAATCATACAGCTCGACAGCCTGCCTGAGGGCAAAAAGATGTTCTTCCCGGTAATCTCCCTGGAGAGCTTTCCTCATGTCGCTTTCCGTCCTCTTTACCCGGCGGTCTCTCATGGATGCCAATGTGGCAGGGGTATGCTCTCCTGCTATAATCGCCCGGATGATGCGTATCCCCGTGAGCCCCGTGATATTGGTGAGCACCTTATGTAGGTGGATATTCATCTCCGTGAGGGCCTTCTGCATGTGCAGGACATGGGAAGAGGCATATCGCACCAGGTTGTCCCGATGGCGAAGGTAGCTTCTTAAGACGCATATTTGATTCTCCGGGCGAAAAGAGCCGCTCAACAGACCATGGCTGTGCAGACGCTGCAGCCACTGGCAGTCCAGGACATCCGTCTTCCTGCCGGGAACGTTCTTCACGTGGCGGGCATTGACCAGCTTGACCTCGAACCCGCTACTCTCGAGAATCTGAAAGACCGGGATCCAGTATACCCCGCTC
Source organism: Deltaproteobacteria bacterium (assembly GCA_018433775.1). GTDB lineage: Bacteria > Desulfobacterota > Desulfomonilia > UBA1062 > UBA1062 > Phosphitivorax. The sequence continues at coordinate 35,045 of JAHDQN010000029.1, read as the reverse complement.
GATTCCATTGCCACGGTCTTTATCCCGCACCTCTTCAACCATGCCGCCATCTCGTAGAGATCAGCCGTGAAGCACTTGAATGGTCGGGTTGATATCTCATCCCGGTCCGAGGGAACTGCTACCCAATGCGTCTCTGATCCGAGGTCGATGCCGGCTGCATCCGGATTGATCACCGATAAGGATTTTTCACCCTTTGTTGATTGCCCTTTTCCTTGTTGTGGTAAACGCTTTCTTCTCATAGAATAGAACCACTCCTTGGGGGGATTTTGATGTCCTCCGGCTCAGGGTGGTTATGCTTTTCATTCTCCTAAACGGGATCGTGCATGCCAGGCACGTCGCCAATGGAATAACCGCTCCAGCCTGAGGCCATGCTGTAATTCGGGTTTGCAACACCAGATACCAACGGGCCTTAGCTGCCGGAGTACATCAAATCCCCCTTACCACATCCCCCAGTTTCTTCCATGAATAACCGAGGCAGCGCCACGGTTCGGGCTGTAATAAATCTATAGTATTAGCTCTGCTTAGAAACTTGCGATTGTTTGTAGATACCTTTTGTAGACCTGACCCCTTTGCTGTCTTACAACGTAGTGGACAAAAATTGGAAAATTCCTGAAGGCTCTCCTCTGAGATTTGCCCGTTTTCTAAACCAGTCAATCGTGATCTAGAGACCTACTTCTATGACATATCCCTCGATTACAACGACACTATCTATACTATAGTAAATTTTTTGTTTCTTCTTACCATAACATTTAGTCACTTCGAACAAATCTTCTCCAACTCCTGTAATTATCTTTTCAGTTTCCTTAGCCTTATCTTTTATAAAAATATGAATCCCTTTATTAGAGACATTGATACTGCAGTTAATTCCCACTATTTTTCTGAGCAGCTCCTTCTTTGATAACATGCTCTTTATCCTCCATATAGGTTATGTGACAACATGAGTGGGGATAAATACCTCGTCCTCCATTATTTCCATGTATTCCCTTATGGCGGACTCCTACCATTGCACACCATCCGGATCACGGTCTATTAACCTTATGACATTATTGGGGATCGTGTTATGCCCGGGATTCTTGTAAAATCTTTGCTTTCTCTTTCTTAGATATTCTTTTTTAATCTCCTCCTGCTGATATTCAGACAACCTTGCCCACTCCACCTCTTTGTTTGACTCTTCAATATCCTCTTCTGTCATGGGATTCTCGGGAATTATAAAGGAGAAGATCCGCCTGAGAACCATCTCAAGCTGCATACAAGCACGCAGGTCAAGCATTTGAGAATGAAGCACCTGACCCTCCTCGTCTACTGAATCAATCATTAGAACTTGATCCCCGCTTTCCTCTCTTTTCCATGCTACAATGGAATTCTCACAGGGTCCTGAGCCATGGTAGTCTTCATGCTTTGCATAATCGGGTTGGACGTACCATGTGTAGATGTGCTTACCCATCTTGTTCTGAAGGAAAACCCTCAGTACCGAGATGAGGAAGGACACAACTTCATTGAAGGACTCGGAATACTCAACACCGAATATCGTTATGCTCTTCACTGCCCTCTTGACGAACCTTGATGCCTTGTCGTCATTGTGGTTCCTGTAATGCTGGTATTCCTCCTTGTGCTCAATGCTCACCGTGATGCCGTCCTGTGTGTGCTTCATTTTTCCTCCTCATTTTTCAATGTCGTTCCACATGAGATGAAGATAGGATGCGGACACATTGATTTTTTTGTATTTCCTTAAATACTTCGCTATCCGCCGGAAGCCGATATTTCCATTCTTGAGTTCCACGACCTCTCCCCAATGAGACAAGACCTTCCTCTTCGTTGGCGATGACCGATCACGGCTGAGATTCGCAATCCTCATCTCCCGAATATGGGACCAGTCATCAAATTGATCCGCCCCTGCGACCCTGTATCCTTTGCCATTGATCGTGTCCCACCCTTGCTCCCTTCCAGCCAAGATAAGGCCACAGTACTGGAGATATCTCCTGGGCACATGGCTATAAGCTGTTTTCAAGGAGTGATATTTATTGAAAGAATCTTGAAGGATGGCAATGAATTCGTCCTCCGGTAAAGACGAAATCCAACGGAGAATTTTTGCACGGTCCTTAGTAGTAAGCCCTCCGGTAATACGCTCAACGATATCCTTCATGCTCATCCTCTTGTGTACGTGAATGTCTCGTAATATCTAAAATGGGCAAGCTCGAGGCTGGTTTGCTGAAGAGCTTGCTCGTGGGTCAGTCCATGCCCTACACACTCCAGGTATCTCCGCTGGGCGAAATTATGTTTCAATCCATGAGTCCCCCTGCCAGGATCGTACTGTCCTGTTGATTTCGCAGCCTTTGCAAGGGAGAGGATGTACTCCTTGTAGTCGCTTTCCAGTGTTCCATGCTTTGTAATGTGGGCCTCAAGGAGCAGATACGTGCTAACGGCTACCATGTGGTCTGTTTTCTTACCGCCCTTTTCCACGACATCCTTGATCAGCCCTACCTCTTTCCCAGTGATCGGATCGATGACTATCCCTCCCAGATGACTCATGGTGAGAGGATTATGGAAACCATTCGATGGTGATCCAACACCTTCCGCTCGGAGGCCTCCATCGTTCTGGAGCATCGCTTGCAGCCTATGAACGGGATTATCGATTTGGGCTATCAAGCAGTCTGGATCTGGGTACGCCCTATTGAAAAATTCCCGACTTGATTTCGGCAAACCCAAGTTCTTGTCTCTTGCTATTCTGGATATATTTTTGCGAATCACTTTGGTATCAAGCTCGGGCGCGGAAATTCTATATAATTTGATATAGGTATTCACCGCGTGTTCGAATTTCGACAATGCCGCCAGCTTCGTTTCCAAGGTTTGCAATGAAAGCCCTTTTTTCTGAAAGCGGATAAAAACCTCGTTTAGATAATCCGCCATGAGTCTTCCAACCTGCGGTGTATCAAGGATATTCAGGCACTCCCGCGACAAAAGATATTCAGAGAATCTGTGCACTTCGTATCTGTACACTTTCCATGCGCCAATCGATCTGATTCCTTCCGGGTTCGTCTTTTTCGATTGCCCAAGAGCACGTATGGATTGAAAGACTGCCTCGACCTGTGAATGGATCGACCGGGGCCACCTCCTAGATGCAGAAGAGAAAACAGCTTCCATATCAACCAGCTCTCAAGCCCTATGAATCTCGATGGTCTTCATGCCAAACTCCTTGATGATCTCCTCTTTATGCCTATGTATGAAAGACATGACATCGGGGGTGATCTTCTCTGTTGGATAGAATTTCAACTCCCCTTCAACGAGCCAAACTCTTATGCCTAGGAATGAAAGCAAGGTAAGGTATCTCATATATTTCTTGGCTCCACCTGAATGCAGCTCAGAGACAAAATATTATCGTCAACAACGTCAACATGCCTGTTTGTCTTCTCCAAAGGCTGTTCTGAGTGCGTTGATGTGGTTGAACAAACGTCAACGACGTCAACACTGAAGCATGAAGTTGATGTTGGAGATGTCGCCAAATTAACGTCAACATGGGGCCCTGTCTCCTCAGTTAGAGTTGTTGACGTGATGATGTCGTTGACGTTGTTAATAAGTTTGGTGACCTTGTAGTTGTATTTGAGGGCACAGACTCCAGCCCTTTCACCAACCCTGATCCTCCCGGTGGTATCCAGCCCAAGAGAGCGTAAATATGTCCCAAGACTCCTGGGGGACAGCTTATACTCTGAAGTTGTCACTCTCTTGAGTTCGTCGGCGATGTCGCCAATAGGAATATTCCCCTGCGTTACCTTAGAACAGAGATTTTCAAGAGCCTTGCACAAATCCAGGAGCTGCGGAGTCACATCATAAAGAGCCGCTTCTACACCCCTCCCAGTCAATGACATCATGGCGTCGACAGCCTGCCCGAGATAATACATGACAAGCTCTATCCCTCGGTTGACATCCTCGACCGACAGATTGGTATCACTGAGATCTCTTCCCTTGTCGATGACATGCAGGATGAAAAGGATACCTGCGAGGCGAGCAGCATAACTGACGGCTTTCGGAAGATACCCTCGAAATTGCGGGGGCATATCGAGCTCGATCGCCATGAGATCGTTGCGCCACTCCTTGAATCTTGCATAAGCATCCTTGCTGAATTTCAAGGAATGAGGTACCCATTCTGGCTCGCAGCAACGTCGGTCCGCAAAGAGCATCGCTTTGGACAGAATCTCATCCCATAGAGCCCGATGCTCCTCCCCCCAGACTGAATCATCAAGTTCTCGCGAAGGACCGTCGTAATAGGTAACCAGGATCCTGTACACAGTCCCATCACTGATATACAGTCCATCCTTACTGCCAAAGACCCTTCTCCAAATGTCGCTCTGCACGCCGCCGCAGATGGATACGCGCATTGTTGGGACGTAGATGATTCTGCCGGCCCGGACGATCCGGCTGGACTGGCCATCCCAGATAGTGAGCCATGCCTCGCGATCTCCGCCACCCTGTGACCGATACCTATCCTGCGTGGAGATGAGAGAGGAGAGCTCAGAATGATAGACAAGAATACCACCATTGCTCGATCCGGATATGTCGTCCCGGAGCCCTTCTACGGTAAGGTCAGTGATATAGTATCCCCTCGGTGGTTTGGGTTCCTCAGGTCTTTTGTCGCTAGGGATACTTTTCCATTCTTTTATTTCGAGGTTGTACCTCTCTTGTTCTTTTTTCTGAGCAGCATAAAGAGGGTCCATAAGACGCTCGACACCAGGAGTCTTACCTCTGCCGGAAGGTCGAATGTCAGCAACCCAAACTATTAGTGGTTGCAACCAACCTTCCTTAATTTGTACCATTGCGCTGCCACCAATGACTGAAGAAATTATTGAGAGAGCAGAACCAACTAGCGGCTCAGAATCACTGGCGCAGCTCTGTGCAAGTAGCTTCAGACTCTTGGAGAGAGACGCGGGCAAGACATGCCACGGCATCCCTACTCGCTGGAAGCACCTGCGGGCAAGGTCCCACTTGTTTTCTTTTTTCTCTGCAAACTTTTCTTTTGAAGCATCTGTAAAATTCGCAGTGCTTTTCACTAGGGAAAGCAACTCCTCTTTAGAATGCCCATGCGCAAACCAATCGGAGATGTCTTTCCCTTTCGGCGGGAGACCAGGAAGGTCTACGACTCGAACAGTTTTTGCAGTACCGAGGAGACTGCGTGCGACCTTCTGCGCATGATCTTTACCGGATATGTCTTGATCCGGAATGATAACAACATCCGCATCTTTGAGCCTTTTGGAATGTGTATCGTACCACTTCCTGGCTCCACCGTGATTGCTCGTTGCAACCAATCCTATCGAAATCAAAGTATTACAATCTTTTTCGCCCTCTACAACATAGATAGTTTCATCCTTTTTGAGAGCTTCTTGGACAGAGGGCAGATTGTATGGCACAACCTCATCCTCAGAGGGTCCTGACCAAATCCACCCCCCTCTCCCATCAGGCTTGCGCATTCTGAAATCCTTCGGGAACATCCGGACCACCTGATAGCAAAGAATCCCTTCTTCATTGCAATAATCATATATATCTTCAATACGTGACTTCTTATCTACGTGATCGCTAAGCGAGAAGAGATCTCTTTTGCTCACTCCAAGCTCTTTTACAATGTCATCCAAGGAGCAACCTGCATGACAATGAAGCAGAACTCTTCCATCGGTTCCTTCACTTATGCTAAGGCTTTGATTATGGTCAGGATGCGCCGGACAAAGCGCCATATAGCCATCTTTTGTTTTAATGACAGAATTGCACTTCGGAAGGATCCGTTCTAGGGGACGCATTACCTAACTTTCCGACTTTCCATATAATCAATTACATCATCAATATTGTACCTTATCATTTTTTTCCCCAGGCGAATCCAGGGTATAGCATTTGGATCCCTCGACGATCTCTGTTTTTTGAGCGTCTGCCTGGCTATTCCCGTAATTTCCGAAACTTCTGTTTCTTTTATGTACCTTACACTTGTTTTACTCAATTTATGCTCCTAATTCTTCTTAATATTTACTATACCAATTGTTTTTTATCATTATCTTAACATTAATATTTATAATTAATGTTAACCTTATAGATAAAAAATTATCTGTGTAAGATGTAGTTAATCAATGCCGTCAGAGTCTTTGCGACGTTAATCCGCTCCTCTCCGGTAAGATGATCTTGTGATAATAAATCAATGCAAATTGATGACATAATTTTGACAAAATCTATATACAAGGTGCTTTTTCCCCATTCTCTTTTTGATTTTTCATCCTTGACAAGCATCGCCTCAGAAAGAATCATTAGGGAAGTCATAAAATTAAGTGGCGCACGATCCTTTAATAATTCCACCAGTCGCGAGAAAAAGCGCATTTTAACGGTCTTGCTATAGAATGGCACATACACAAAAATCGAATGTATCAGAGTCTCCACATCATCAATCTTAATGTCAGAAATACTTAAACTATCTGTTATCTCCCACATATTGAGATTAAGGTGACTTATATCCATTCCCGCCAGCTTTAAGGTATGTCCAGCAACGGTTTCAGCAAGTTTTCCCCCAAACTCAACACTAACTTCGTTCATTACTCTCTGAAAAGCCTCTTGCGTCCGCCATACCCTAAGTACACCCACAGAAGTTTCGACTATGCCAGCTATGTCTTTTAAAGCGAAGATGCTTGGATGCAGGATCATAAATAAGGCTGCGTAATGCTTCTGGGGGGACAATCCAGCAAGCTTCCCTTTAACCACCATAGATCCTTCTGATTCTTCGTATTGCTCCTGTTTCTGAAGGATCCACTCGGAAGCGAAATCTCTAGCTTCCTTACCCCTAGCCACAAGACGATCTTTTATCGTGTCTATCTTTCTAGCCATATTTTTCCTATATAATATTAACATTTATTAGTCAAGTTAATGTTAATAACTTTGCAGATTCTGGTGAGCAAGTAAGACGTTATTACGATATATTATGAGTACCTTTTGAGTACCACTTGCTTATGGAAATATCTATTGGTTCCGCTAAGTACCTTTTGAATTAATATCGATTGAAATGCCATTTAATTGGCTCTAACAGCTGTTTTAGAATGTGTGCCTATTGGTATCTAAATGTTCCCCATAGTATATGAAAAGTGCTAAAAAAAGGATTCCTAATCCTGGTGTCGCAGGTTCGATTCCTGCCGGGGGCATTTCGCTGTCAAAGATTCATTCAACAGCACGCCAGGTGATTTTCCGCAATGTAAGCGCATGGTAAGCACTGTGATTTTTTTATTTACCGTATCCGTGCGTTCCCGAAAGAGTCATCCGGGATGTCGTTCCCGGTCTCCCCGTTTGGCCTGCTGTTTTCTCACCTCTCGTCGGAATGCATTCCTATAGCTTGCAAAGCGCTGTTCATCTGTAAGGCCTACTCCATATGCTTTTTCACGTCCAGCCGGCACCTATTGTATTTCGAACATGTGACAACTACATACTCTGTGATGCGCGGAGGCATGATGAGCAGAAAAGGCCGACGGATCGTTCTTGTGTGTCAGTGCCTGGTGAACCCCTACTGCCGGGTCCACCTGCTCGGACAGAACTTCCCCCTGTCACTGGAGCTGATGGACTATCTCCTGCGAAAGAATATCGGCGTCATCCAGTATCCTTGCCCGGAAACTACAGCCATGGGCCTCATGCGAAACCCCCAGGGCCGCCAGCAGTACGACAACATCTTTTTCCGAAGCCACTGCAAGGAGCTGCTGAAAACACCCATGCTCATGGTCCGGGAATTCATCCACAACCGCTACCGGCTCTGCTGCTTCATCGGCCTGGAAAACAGCCCCACCTGCGGCATCCACTGGGGCGCGCACAAGGTCAACCGCTATGGAACAGAATCGCCGAACCCGGAAGATACTCCCGAGAAAGAAGGCCCCGTGCTCATGGGCATCATGGCCGAAATCGTGGCTGAAGAGCTGGAAAACGAAGGCATGCGGGTTCCCTTCCTTGAGTTTCCCGCCCAGTCCCAGCCGGGGTCGGAAAAGAGAAAGCGGTTCTGGGAGGACCTGGAGGCTGCAGTCGCGCCGATACCCAGGGAAGGATGAGCAGCATCCGTCACCCTATCGAATCGCGACCCGGCTCCCCGAAATCTGTACGAACCCTTCCCTCGCCATTTCACGAAGAATCGTGCGCACCCGTGAGGGTTCCCCGGACAGCCCCTCGATAAGCTCGCCCTCCTGCAGGGACCCGCGGGACAGGAGCAGCTTCAGGATCTTGCCCCTGATCTGCCGGTCCGAGCCTTCGAAGGGTGCCTGCCTCGTATAATGGACACTCCTCCGGTTGGGATTGGGCGGCTTTGTCTTGAGCATGGCCCCGTAGTCCATGAGGGCATAGTACCACTGACGGGGGTTGTCCCGATCCATGGTCCGCTCTACCAGGGGAAGGATCTCTCGATCGTCCACCTTCCCGTCTCCGGGAAAGAAAAAGTGGATGAAGACCCTGCGGATGTTGGTCTCGATGAAGGCGACCGGGATATTGTGTGCAAAGGCGAGGACCGCGCCAGCCGTTGAGCGCCCGATGCCGGGCAGCATCATGAGCTCTTCCAGGTCCCGTGGCAGCGTGCCGCCATGCCGTTCCATTACGTTCACGGCCGTTTGCTTCAGGGAAACGGCCCGCCGGTTGTATCCCAGCCCCTGCCACGCCTGCAGCACCGGGTGGAGATCAGATCCGGCCAGGGTGGAAAAGTCCGGAAACCGGGCAAGGAACTCCTCGTATTTCCCCATGACACGCTCGGTCTGGGTCTGCTGGAGCATGAATTCGGAGACGAGAATATTATACGGATTCCTTGTTTCACGCCAGGGGAACTTGCGTGCATGCTTCTGATAATAGCTATAAACGCTATCCTTGAATACTGGAACTATCGGTATATTATTCTCGGCACCGCTTCCGGTCGGACTTTCCGGCATTTTCATATCTCGTAATGTTGCAGGCCACTCTGGTAAGACCTTCCGCATGGCGCCCTACTGACAGACCTCTGTTGCGATCAGACGCTCATACTCCCGTGCTGCTCTTAGCTGTCATTCATCAGCTTGTCAATAGGCAGGCTGGCCCGCAGCTAGTAGCCGTCTGGAAGGGGATACAAAGCCCGTCCAGGCAAGACCTCTATCCCGATCACATTTTAGAAATTCCTCAATATGTACTCAGCCTGCATCCTGTGATACTTATAGGTCATCATTGATCGAGGAGATACCATGAAGACCCTGCACGCGGCTTTCGTTCTTTCGCGCGTCCTTCTTGGCGGCATATTCATGTATACCGGCCTGATCCATCTCGCAGATATCGAAGGCTTCACTAGAGCAGTGGTCGCGTATGACCTCCTGCCGCTCTGGACAGTAAATGCCTTCGCGATCATCCTCCCCTGGACAGAGATCCTGGCCGGACTGTCCATTGCCACCGGCGTGCTCCTCTGGGCCGGCTCCCTGGTTACCACCCTGCTGCTCGCATCTTTCACCCTGGCGATCTCCATAAGCCTGTACCGCGAGTTGGACATCTCGTGCGGATGTTTCACCACATCGCCCGCGGCCGAAAAGATTTCCTGGAAAGATCTCGTCCGTGATGTTGCCCTTCTGGCATCCTCTTCCTTTCTTTTCCTGAACGCATCCTTGACAGGGCGGAACACATTGAGGAACATCCCCGGGAAGTACTCCGTGCCGATCCTGACCGTTCTTCTGGTTTCCTCAGCCATTGCATTTCAGGCCTATACAAGGGATCCTTGTGAGCGGGTAAACCTGGATACCATAGAAATCCACAAGTCATTTCCAACCGCCGTCGTGTTGTCGAAAAGGCCTGTTCACGGTCTCTGCGAAGTTCTGCTGCAGACGGAGAAAGGAAAGGTCTCGGTGTATGCGGGCAAGTCCTTCCTCATAGCAGGAGAGATGTTTCAAGAGAACACCAGCATCACCAGGGAAGGATTCATACAGCTCACCTCAAGCACGTTTCAAGGATTGGGAAGCGAGCTGGACCAGGCAGCCGCGGTCCGGTACGCGCCTGAAGGTGAAATCAGACACACCCTCTACATGTTCTCGAGCCCGGATTGCCCTCACTGCCACAAGGCGATTGAGGATATCCTGCCGCTTCTTGACGAAACCAGGACCGCCTTGAACGTACTTCTGGTGGCAGGAGGCAGCGGCCGGGCAAAAGCGGTCAGGGCCATCTGCCTGAAGATGAATCTGGAATCCTACTTGTTTGACGACTGGATGGGTGGGCCGGTCAGCACTGTTTCTGCATGCGAAGATGGCGAGGCTCTCCTGGAGAAGGCGCTAGCTCTCGGTTCGAAGCTCGGCGTCACATCCGTGCCGACCATCTTCACCCAGGATGGAATCATGTTCTCCGGCTCGGACATTCAGGCGGTTGCGGGGCTTCTTGAGAATTGATCTTTTCGGGAGAAAAAAAGGGGCCGTGCACGGCCCCTTTTCATATTCATGTATGCCGGTGCTTTCTATAAGCACCACCCATTTACCCGATGCGATGACTAGTTCCTGGGAATATAGGTCGCGGCACAAGTTCCTCCCCAGACCCCTCTGGTAGCTTCCTCTCCCTCGAGTGTAATATCACAGTCTGCACCACCAGCAGAGCTCAGGTCAAGTTCCGTATTATCAATTGTGACGGTCAATTCCTGGTCCGCCTGACTCCAAGCAATGGCGCTTACATAGGTCTGGGGGAATGTAACACCCAGACTGTCCCGTATGCCATCAAATGTGTTAATATCAGCCGGCCATTCGCCTCTGTCGCTGAAATACTCGTTTGCTGATGCCACCACCGAACCCATTGCATTGGTGACCTCGCTTGCCTTGGCCCGCTTGGTGTAGCCCGAATACGCCGGGATGGCCACTGCCGCCAGGATACCGATGATCGCCACGACGATCATCAACTCGATGAGGGTGAAACCTTTCTTGTTTGTTAACATAGCCTTACTCCTCCTTGGGTTTTTAAAAAATTTTGGATGATTCGCTTAACAATTGATTTATTAAGCCTGTGAAGCCCCGGTATGTTCATATAAGTATGCTCTTCAATTCATCCGTATCCAATGTTACCTTTACGGATAATTCATAAAAAACTTGAGAACTATTTTTTTATTAAGTTTCTCGGATGGTCCGGTATCCGGCGGGGGCGATGACGCTCGTGAAGCATCGCTGTTGGATTGATCGATAGTTTATCAGATATTCCGGGAAAAAGACAGGACAATCTAAGGGCGGGGCACAGACCGGAAGCCGATTTTTTTAGTCATCCGGCTCCGGCCGTTGGTGCTCGCGCATCTGATGCGGGGAAACTCCCGGCAGCTATTCCTTGTTCTCTTCTTTTGGCTTTTCTTCGGCCTTTCCCTTCCCAGGCTCGTCCTCGACATAGAGCATCCGCTGGCAGGTGGGGCAGATGATCATCCTGTCTCCCCGGACGAGCTCGTTGTAGAGCTGCGGCGGGATGTGCATGTGGCAGCCCCGGCAGACCCCGTGGTGGCACTCCACCACGGCCAGGCCCCTCTTGCCCTGCTTGATGCGGTCGTACTTGGAGAGGAGCGAGGGATCGACACTGGCCCTGAGCTTCTCGTCCTGGCCCTTGTACTCGGCAACCACCGCTTCGAGCTCCCGCATCTGGGCAAGGAGCTTGTCCTTTTTCTCGTCCAGGATGACCCTGTCGGCATCGAAGGACTTCTGGATCCTCTCCTTGTCCGACCCCTTTTTCTCGATCTTGTCCATGATGCCCAGGAGCTGCTCTTCGATGTCGCTCTTGCGCTTTTTGGCAAGGTCGATCTCCCGCTGGAGCGCGAGATATTCCTTGTTCGTCTTGATCCGCTTTATCCGGGCATCAGCGGCATCGAGGATCTCCTGGTTCTCATTGAGCTCCGCCTCCAGGGGGCCCTTTTTCTCCTCGAGCAGGGCGATTTCCTCATCCACGGCGTCGAGCGAGCCCTTTCTCGCGCGGATGATGCTCTCGATCTCGTCGATCTCCTTGGGAAGCTCTTTCAGACCTTCTTCCGCCTTGAAGATCTCCAGTTCCACGTTCTGTAAAGCGATGAGTCCTTGTAATAAATCCTTCAATGATTCTCTCCTTTGATCTGCAGGAATACGTCTTTTGCCCCATACGTCCGGACCGTGACTCCCGGAAGAAGGCTGCCGAGCCTTTCGGCCAGCGGGGCTACGATGATCTCTTCCGTGGCGAAATGCCCGAGGTCCACGACATTGATGCCGGCCTCTTTTGCATCGAGGCCCGCGTGGTAGCGCACGTCTCCGGTCACCAGGGTGTCGCAGCCCCGGTCGATGGCCTCACCGAGATAGTCCATCCCGCTTCCCGGGCAGGCGCACACGTTTTCCACGGGCCTTTCCGCGTCCACGACACGGACCGTCTCGAAGGGCAGGCTTGCCGCCCATGCCCGAAGGTCGCACGGTTGCTCGACTCTTCCGATCCTCAGCACCTTGAGCTGCTGCACCTCCTTCAGGCAGAGCCTGTCCGCAAGCTCGTCCGCCACCCCGCCCTGCGCTGCATCGAGGTTCGTGTGCATGCTCACCATGGCTATGGATGCCCGGATCAGCCGGGCGATCCTCCCGGGGACGCTCTCCTGGAGATCGATCCGCTTCAGCGGGGTGAAGATAAGCGGGTGGTGCGTGATGACCAGGTCTGCGCCGAGCTTCTCCGCCTCCTGGATGACCTCTGTAGAGGGATCGAGAGCCACCAGGACCGACCGGACCTCCCGGAGGGTGTCGCCCACCATGAGGCCGGTGTTGTCCCACGACTCCGCGGTGTCAAAGGGGGCGATGCCGTCCAGGACGGTGAGCAGGTCTTTCAGCAGCATCCTCTCGTCCGCTCCAGAGATACACCTGTCTCGCCCAAGAAAAAAAGGGATGCTCGTGTGAGCATCCCTTTATTCACCTCTTCCGAGAGCGTGTGCATGTTTTTTCTGTGGCAAAGCAAATCTCTACTCCCTCGTTTCGCAACGGACTATGGGCCCACCTGGAATCGAACCAGGGACCTACCGGTTATGAGCCGGTGGCTCTACCAATTGAGCTATGGGCCCTTCTGTTGAGAGGTCATAATCCAAACGAAAAAGGAGTGTCAAGCTCTTATTTGGAACCCACCTCCTCCAGGATATTCACAATTTTGATGTTTTCCTTGATCGTCTTGATGCTGCCCGTGATCTTGTCGAGCTCGGCGGTGAGCCTGGCCTTTTCCTCCTCGTCCCCTTCCCGGGCGATCTGGTCCTCAACGACCTTCTTGAGCCCCTTGAGATAGGCCGTCTCCCTGTCGGGCAGCGAGAGGATCTTGGGCACCTCGGTCTGTGAGCCCGACGTCGTCTCGCGCAGGAAGTCGATCACGTCCGGCGACTCTGAACGGGTGAGGCCGTGCTGCATGTCGGTGTTCATGGAGGATATCTTGTCGTAGTAGAAGCCGAAAACCGTCTTGATCAATGTGGCCCTCCGGGAGAAGAGCTTGTCGAGATATCCTTTGAAGCCTGCGAACTTCTTGTCGATGGCGTCCTCTATCTTGCGGCAAAGCGCCCTGTCGGAACAGGTGTAGTAATCCCGGACGGTCTCCCGGAAATAGTCGAAGTAGCTGTGCAGCGCGAGGAGCACGATGAAGTCAGCGACCACGTTGCCGTTGGTGGTGCAGGAGCTCGTTGAGAGAGCCCCGCCCCGTTTGACGATCTCGCCCGGGGCCTGGAGGAACCACTGTGTGCCGAACACGCCGGGCACGTTCGTAACAGCCTCGTATTTCATTCCATTGCTGCGGTGCTTGTCCACCGTCTCCCGGTCACGGAAAACCATACCCAAGGCCTTGAGATTGGGGATCAGGGAGGCGCAGATGAAGCCGTATTCGTTGTCTTCGTAAAAGCTGAATGTGAGGTAATCGGGCGAGGTGATAGTCAGGAAGTCAGGCGGGAGGTTGATGATGGTGCCTTCGCCGTCGATTTCCCGGATGGTGGCCGGCTTCTTCTTGAGGAACTGGGCATACGGGCTGAAGGCATCGGTCTGAATGATCTGCTCGAGGATTCTCTTGAACACGCCCTTGAATTTCTTCGCCGCCTTGCCCAGCTCGTACGGGCTATAGTCGAACAGGGGCTCCTTCAAAGCCAGGCCTGTCCTGAAGAGCGTGCCCGTGGGGCTGTAGTTCCGCGAGCACAGCACGCTGATCTCGTCCTGGCGCGAGAGCATCCGGCTTTCCCACCCCTTGGCCGGGGCTGACTCGAGGAAGCCGATGGCGTATTTCTTTTCGTGGATCCGGTCCATCCATTTCATCATCCGGTCGGCCTTTTTGGCCGTATCGCCCACGCAGGAGAGGAGCACGTTGGCCCCGAGATCGTTCGCGGTGTCGATCACCCGGTCGATGATGGCCTCCGCCGAGAGCTCGCCGAGACGGACATTGGCGTGGCGTATAATGGAGAGCACCTCCTGCTTGTCTTTCGAGTAGACCTTGATGGCGGGCAGCCCGTCAGGGGTGTCCACTATTTCCTGCCGGTCGAAGGGGATGACGTGATCCCGTTGCGGCTCTTCGGCAAGGGTCTGCTCCAGGTATTTGGTTCTCAGCTCGTGCTTGCCGTCGGACTTGAGGCGGTAGATCGGATGGCCGTTCTTGTCGTAGCCTTCGAGTATCTTGGTCTTCTCGGACCGCAACACGCCGGCAAGAAGCTGCTGAACCGTGGGGATATCCGCGGTAAACGCCCCGAATACGACATCGATCCAGACATCGTCATCTTTGAGCTGTTTCTGTCTGGCCCGGGTGAGGATGTCTTCGTTGTTCTCCATGGAAGCATAGATGGCCTGCAGACCCATTCTTCCATTTGCCCCTCTGATTGCGACTCTGATAACCGGAACCTTGTCTCTGATATCCATGGTATCCTCCAAGTGTTTTATTAATGAATCGAGAATTCCGGGAGCTGAGACGTTCATATCACGACTGGCCCTTTTCTGGCAAGGAAATCAAGGCCCTTCCTTTCCTTCCGGAGATGCAGCTCCCGCCTCGATCGACATGTACATGGGCTATCTGCCTCACCCTGTGAATTCCTGATTTTCCTGTTACCGGCGGTTATGCCTCATCTATCCTGCACGGAACCCCCTCTCTATAGTTGATTATAAGAGCTTGCGGTTTTCCCGGTATTCATTTCCTGCTATAGCGTGATCATGATTGAGGTGGGTATCACGATCATCGGGGCAGGGGTGGTTGGGTTGGCCGTAGCCCGCGAGTTTGGTTTCTGTGCAGAGCAGATACTGGTCCTGGAAAAGGTCTCAGCCCCTGGAAAGGGCATCAGCTCGCGAAACAGCGAGGTAGTCCACGCGGGCATCTACTACCCTGAAGGCTCTCTGAAGGCATCTCTGTGCGTCGAGGGCTCCGCCATGCTCAGGGCGTTCTGCGCGGCGACCGGCGTGCCTCTGAAGGAGATCGGGAAGGTGATCGTGGCGGCATCCCCGAAAGAAGAACATGCACTTGAGGATCTCTACCGCAAGGGCTCGGCAAACGGCGTACGCGACCTCAGGATACTGAGCGGGAAGGAGCTGAAGGAGCGGGAACCGAATGTTCGCGGGGTCTGCGCCCTTTTTTCCCCCCATACCGGCATCATCGACTCGCACCGGCTCGTAAGACGCCTCGAGATCCAGTGCCTTGAACAGGGAGCCGCTATCCTCTACCGGACAACGCTCACCGCCTTGGAGAAAACGATATCCGGTTTTCTCTGTACGGCTCGCGGGCCGGACGGCGAACACTACTCGTTTGCCTCACGGCTGGTGATCAACGCCGCGGGCCTGGATGCGGATACGGTCGCCTCCCTTGCGGGTATTGATGTGGATGCCGCCGGCTGTCGCATCTATCCGGTAAAGGGGGAATACTTCCGGGTGAGCCCCGCAAAGCAGGGCCTCGTCTCCGGCCTTGTGTATCCCGTCCCGGAGCAAAACCTCATGGGCCTGGGCGTACACGCCACAAAGGACCTGTCAGGGTCGCTGCGCCTGGGACCTAACGCGTTCCCGTCGGAATCGCGATCATACGATGTGGACCCTTCTCACGCTCAGGCGTTCCTTGAAAGCGCCCGGCGGATGCTTCCCTTCCTTGAGCCTGCCGACCTCGCGCCCGACATGGCGGGCATCCGGCCGAAGATTCAGCGGCCCGGAGAGCCGGCACAAGACTTCTTTATACGCCACGAGACAGAGCAGGGGCTTGCAGGCATGATCAACCTCATCGGCATAGAATCTCCCGGACTCACCTCGTGCCTTTCCCTGGGCAGGTACGTGTCGGATATGGTCAGAGAGGCAGGTCTGTTTCCCTGACATTCCCCTTGTCGATCAGCAAATTCCATCGGGCGGGCCCAAAGGTGCCGCCTATGGAAAAACCATCGTTCCGGCTGCCTGCCTGGGGCCTGCTAGATCCGGTAGACGCTGCGCCCTTCCACGATGGTTCGGATGACCCTGCCGTGCATCTCCCTGCCGATAAAGGGAGAATTCGCCGACTTGGAGAGCACGCTTTCCCTGGTGAAAACCCATGATGCGGCCGGATCGAACAGGGCCACGTCGGCCCGTGCCCCGGGAGAGAGCGATCCCCCCTCGATGCCGAGGATGCGGGCCGGGTCTGCGGTCACGCAGGAAAGGAGCCTGCTGAAGCCGATGCCGTGCTCCCGGTGCAGCCGATTGATCGCCGGGAGCAGGGTCTGCAGCCCGATGATCCCGAACGGCGCCAGGTCGAAGTCAAGGTCCTTCTCATCCCTTGCGTGGGGCGCGTGGTCCGTGGCGATGCAGTCCACGGTCCCGCTCCTGATCCCCTCGATGAGTGCGAGCCGGTCCTCTTCACGCCTGAGCGGGGGATACATCTTGGCATTGGTGTCGTACCCGCGCACGTGCTCCTCGGTCAGAAGGAGGTGGTGCGGTGTCACATCGCAGCTTACCCGGACGCCGGATTCCTTTGCCTGCCTGATGATGTCCAGCCCGGAGGCGGTGGAGACATGCGTGATGTGGATGGGCAGCCCGGTATACTGTGCCAGGAGTATATCCCGGGAGATCACGATATCCTCGGCCAGGCTCGGGATGCCTGCCAGACCCAGCCGGGATGATAGGCCGCCCTCGTTCATCACCCCCGAGGCACTCAGGCTTTTGTCCTGACAGTGGGAGATCACGGGCAGCTCGAAGGTGGCGGCGTATTCCATGCCCCTTCTCATAACGCCGGCATCAGCCACGGTCTTGCCGTCATCGGTCACCGCTATGATGCCGGCGGCCTTCATGAGCCCCATCTCGGAGAGCTCGGCGCCCTGCAAGCCCCTGGTGATGGCCCCTGCGGGGAGCACCCGGACCACCGCATGGTGCCTGGCCTTTTCCACGATGTACTGGGTCACGGACGGGTTGTCGTTCACCGGGTCGGTGTTGGGCATGCAAACCACCGTGGTTATTCCCCCTGCCGCGGCGGCCCTGCTGCCCGATGCGATATCCTCCTTGTATTCGAAGCCCGGCTCCCGCAGGTGGACGTGCATGTCGATGAGCCCGGGGATGACCCACAGCCCGGAGGCGTCGATGACCTCCTCGTCCGTCTCCCTGCATCCGTTCAGGCAGACCTCTGCGATGAGACCTTCCCTGATATGGATGTCCCCGGCCTGCTCGATCCCGTTTGCGGGATCGATGATGGTTCCTCCCTTAACCCACATTGGCCGTTCCTCCCATGGACAGGTACAGGAGCGTCATCCGGATGGCCACCCCGTTTTCCACCTGGTCGAGGATGATGGACCGGGCGCTGTCGGCCGCATCGTGGGTGATCTCCACACCCCGGTTCATGGGTCCCGGGTGCATGATCACCGCCCCATCCTTCATCAGGTTCACCCGCCTTTTGTTCAGGCCGTAAAAGACCGAGTATTCGCGTTCGTCGGGGAAAAACCGCTCGTTGAGGCGCTCCTTCTGGACGCGGAGCATCATGACCGCATCCGCCTCTGGGATGACCGGATCGAGCTCGGTCGTTACCTGTGCCCCCCAGGTCTCCACTCCCGGCGGAAGCAGGGTTTTCGGTGCTACGAGCACAACGGTTGCGCCCATTTTCTTGAGCCCATACACATTGGACCTGGCAACACGGGAATGCATGATGTCGCCCACGATGGCCACGGTGAGCCCCTGAATCCGCCCGAAATGCTCGTGGAGGGAATACATGTCGAGCAGGGCCTGGGTGGGGTGCTCGTGAAAGCCGTCTCCTCCGTTGATGACCGAGCAGGGAAGCAGCTCCGCCATCTTCGCCGGGATGCCGGCATAGGGATACCGGATCACGATGCAGTCGGGCGCCATTGCCATGACATTGTAAGCGGCGTCCATGATGGTCTCTCCCTTGGAGAAGGACGACCCGGAAGCCGAAAGGGCCACGGTGTCGGCGCTCAGCCGCTTCGCCGCGATCTCGAAGGACAGCCGTGTCCGGGTGCTCGGCTCGTAGAACAGGAGCACCACGGTTTTGCCCCTTAAGGTAGGTACTTTCTTGATGTCGCGTCTCGATATCTCTTTGAAGGAGGAGGCCATGTCCAGAACATGACCGATCTCGCCCGGGGTCAGGTCATTGATGGCGATGACATCCTTGTGAGGCCAGTTCATTTTTTGACTCCGCTCACGATGACATCCTTGATGGTTATCTTGTCCGGCCCTGCCTCGAGCTTGATGATCTTCTCCTCCGGCAGGTCCACGTGCCGCCCCACGAAGTCAGCCTGTATGGGAAGCTCCCTCCCGCCCCGGTCGAACAGGACCATGAGGTATATCCTCTTGGGCCTTCCCAGATCCACGATATGATCGATGGCTGCCCTCACCGACCTCCCGGTATTCAGCACATCGTCCACCAGAATCACCCTCTTGTCGTTCACGGAAAACGGAATGTCCGTGCTCCTGACCTCGGGGGTAAACGGCCTCCGGTGCACGTCATCCCGGTACAGGGCGATATCCAGAGCGCCTAGGGGAACGGTGCTGCCGGTCTTTTTCTCGATGAGACTCACCACGTTTCTGGCCACCAGGAATCCGCCGCTTCGGATGCCGATGAAGACCACCTCGCTCCACGATTCCATGGCATCCATGAGCCGGCCGGCCAGATCATGGAGAATTTCCCCGAGTTCTTTTCCACTCATGGTTTTCTCGGCCATACATCGACCTCCTTACCGGATAAGATCTCCGATTCTCCCGAAGCGGATCCAGTGCGCGTCGCTGTCCCACGAGAAGTAGATGACAAAGGCCTTGCCCTTGATATTCTCGATGGGAACCAGGCCCCAAAACCTGCTGTCATAGCTCTGGTCACGGTTGTCTCCCATGACGAAACAGTACCCCGGGTCCACGGTGATGGGTCCGAAATTATCCCTGACCTTGCCCTGCCCCTGAGTGAGGATGAACGGGTCGGTATGTTTCTCGGACGCGGTCTTCAATATCTCCCCGTTCACGTACACCTTTTTGTCCCTGACCTCGATCGTGTCCCCGGGCAGGCCGATCACCCTCTTGACAAAGTCCATGGACCGGTCCCTGGGAAAGGTGAATATGACGATATCTCCGCGGGCGGGAACCCTGTCGCCCCCCCAGAACTTTTCGGTGGTGAACGGAACGGTCAGCCCGTAGTTGTACTTGGTGGCGAGAATGTGATCGCCCTTGAGCAGGGTGTCTTCCATGGATGACGACGGGATCCGGTACGCCTGGAGCACAAAGGCCCTGATGATCATGGCGATGATAAAAGCGACGACGAGAGCCTCAGCCCAGTCCCTCGCCGCGCTTTTCTGCTTTTTCTTATTCAATAGCTGCTCCTTTTCCTTCCGGTGCGGCCTTCCGCATCCTGTGCGGCGGCACACCACATCTCTTGAATGCAACCTCTCGCGAAGTACCCACGAGTTTCCTGTTTATCAAAATATCAACCTGAACGAAAGATGATTCCTCGAGCCGTCTTAAGGCTCACAACGCCCCGGCACCCGTCTCTCGCTGTTTCCGTCTCCCTGCGGGCAGGCCGGAGGTGGATCCGTCACGGGAGGATTCAATCCCGGCTTTCCCTGCGTTGTTCCCGGAGATACTCCTTTATATAGCTCTTCAGCGAGATCTGCCATGAGGGCATGACCTTCCCCGTGGTCCGGGTGAAGCGCCGGGTGGAGAGAATGCCGTTCATGGGCCTGCGGGCCGGACGCGGAAAGGCGGAGGTATCCACCGGGACGACCCGGGTGGGCAATCCCAGGAGATCGATGGCTCGTTTGGCCAGATCGAACCATGTCGCCTTTCCGCGGTTCCTCACATGGAAAACGCCCCGGGCATCGCAGTCGATGAGCACCCTCAGCGCCCGGGCCAGGTCCTTGGAGTAGGTTGGCGAGCCCCACTGGTCGTTGACCACGGACAGGATGTCACGCTCCTGGGCCAGCCCCAGGATGGTGGACACGAAGTTCCTGCCGTGCGGACCGAAAAGCCACTGGGGCCTGACGATGAGATAATGCTCGATCCCCTCCTGGATGGAGATCTCGCCTGCGCGCTTGCTCTTTCCGTACACGCTTAAGGGGTTCGGCGCGTCGTCCTCCTCGTAAGGGCCTAGCTTCTCGCCGTCGAAGACATAATCGGTGCTGATGTGCAGGAGCTTCGCGCCGTACTCTTCGCAGGCCCTGGCCAGGTGCCCCGGAGCCCTCGCGTTCAGCTCGAAGGCAAGGTCCTCTTTTTCTTCGCAGCCGTCGACATCGGTGAAGGCCGCGCAGTTGACGACCCAGTCGGGCCTGTTCGCTGCAAGGAACCCGCGGAGGGTTGCCGGGATCCTGACATCCAGCGGGGTCGCCGGTGAGGCGATATCCGTGGCAAGAACCTCGTCTCCCCGGTTCCGGCACACCTCGACCACCTCCTGCCCCAGAAGGCCCAATGACCCTGTAATCAGAATCTTCATCGGCTTCCGTACATCCTCTCATAGTAGTGCCGGTAGGTTCCCGAAAGGATCTTCTCCCACCACGACTGGTTGTTCAGATACCACGCGATGGTCTTTTTCAGTCCTTCGCCGAACCCGTGCTCCGGACCCCAACCCAGCTCCGCCTCGATCTTTGCAAAGTCCATGGCATAGCGGAAATCGTGGCCCGGCCTGTCGGTGACGAACCGGATGAGGGAATCGGGCTTGGCCAGATTCTCGAGGATGAGCCGGACGATCTGGATGTTCTCCTTCTCCGCGTCTCCACCCATGTTGTAGGCCTCGCCGCACCTCCCGTTTTCCGCCACCGCGACGATCCCGCGGCAGTGGTCGTCCACGAAGATCCAGTCTCTCACGTTCCTGCCCTGGCCATACACCGGAAGTTCCCGGTCGTTGAAGGCGTTGATCACCATCAGGGGGATAAGCTTTTCCGGAAACTGGTAGGGACCGTAATTGTTTGAGCACCGGGTGATCACCGCGTCCAGGCCGTGGGTCTTCACATACGACCTCACCAGGAGATCGGCGGCCGCCTTTGACGCGGAATACGGGCTGTTGGGCGCAAGGTGAAAGTCTTCCCTGAAACGCCCCTCTGGGCCCAGGCTGCCGTACACCTCGTCGGTTGAGACGTGCAGGAAGCGGCCGACCTTATGCCGTCTCGCGGCATCGAGGAGCACCTGAACGCCCAGGATGTTCGTCCTCACGAATATGCCCGAGTCCTCGATGCTCCTGTCCACATGGGATTCCGCGGCGAGGTTGAGCACCAGATCGAACGAATGCCGGGAAAACAGGGCGTCGACACCCGCGTGATCCGCGATGTCCCCTTTGACGAACTCATACCGGCCCGGATACGCCTCGGCCAGATCCATGGTGTTCTCGAGATTTCCGGCATAGGTGAGGAGATCGAGGTTCACCACGCTCCAGTCAGACCTGTTTGCGAGAATGTAGCGCAATAGGTTTGTCCCGATGAATCCGCATCCCCCAGTCAAGAGTACCTTCATGTGCTTCCCCTTCTTTTACGGTACTTTTAGCTATTCTCTCTTGTTGGCGCCCGTCTTCGCCACCAGGTTCCCCGCCTTCAGCAGGCTCTCGATGGTCCCTGCATCGGTCCACCAGCCGTCGAGGACCGACCACTGCATGGCGCCCGCACGGATATAGTCGTTGTTCACGTCCGTGATCTCCAACTCTCCCCGCTCGGAGGGCGAAAGCCCGTGGATGATGTCGAAAACCCGCGAGTCGTACATGTAGATCCCGATCACGGCATAGCTGCTCCTCGGGTTCTTCGGTTTTTCCTCGATGCCGGTGATGCGGTCTCCTTCGAAGACCGGCACGCCGAAGCGCTCCGGGTCGGACACCTCCTTGAGCATGATCCGGGCTCCCCCGCCCTGCTGCCGATAATCCCGGACGGCCTGTATGATGTTTTTCTCGATGATGTTATCCCCCAGCACCACGCAGATGGGCCTCCCCTCGGCAAAGGACTCCGCCAGCCCAAGGGCCTCGGCGATCCCGCCCTCGCCTTCCTGGTAGGCGTAGTGAATCCGGCTCAGCCCGAAATCCTTGCCGTTCCCCAGCAGACGGAGAAAATCCCCTGCATTGTTTCCTCCCGTCACCACCATGATCTCTTTTATCCCGGCATTGGTGAGGGCCTCGATGGGATAATAGATCATCGGCTTATCGTATATCGGCAGGAGATGCTTATTGGTCACCTTGGTCAGCGGATGCAGCCTCGTTCCCAGGCCGCCTGCCAGCACAACACCCCTCATCATTCAAACCCTCCTTGACTCATCTCTCGTTCTCGCCGGTCGCCGCGGTTCAGGGCTGTCCCTCCTGCCGGCGATGCGTGTCCATATCGCTTCTCCCGTGCCCGCCGTACTCGACCTCCACGAGATAGAGCCCCTGCGGGGGAGCCGTGGGACCTGCCTGGGTGCGATCCCTGAGTGCCAGGATACTCTCCACGTCGCGGGATGCCATCTCTCCCTGTCCCACCGGGATCAGCGTGCCCACGATGTTCCTTACCATATGACGCAGAAAGCCGCTACCCCGTATACAGAAGAACACCCGGGAACCTTTGCCGAATACTTCGAAATCGAAGATCTCCCTGATCGTCGTTTTTACCGACGAGCCCGACCCCATGAACGAGCTGAAATCATGCCGTCCCTTCAGCGCACGCGCGGCCTGTCCCATCGCCCGGATATCGAGCCCGCCCGGCAGATGCATGACGTATCGGGAGAGAAACGGGCTCAGAATCGAGGATGTGTCACTAACATATACATACTTCTTGGAAAGCGCCAAATATCTGGCATGAAAGTCGAGTGGAACCTCTCGTACTTCTCGGGCGGAAAGATCCGGCGGAAACATGGAATTCAAAGCCCTGAGCAACCCGTGGGCCGGAATTCTGGAGCTGGTCCGGAAATTGACGACCTGCCCCAGGGCATGGACCCCGGCATCGGTGCGGCCCGAGGCGGTTACCCTGACCTCGTGGCCAAGGATATCCTGAAGGCACTTTTCAACCGTTTCCTGAACCGTTCTCGTCGCGGTCTGAAACTGCCATCCATGAAAGGCCGACCCGTCATAGGCAAGGATAATCTTCAGGTTTCTCATAGCAGGCATCATTCTTGCAGAAGATTAAGCAAATATAGAAAGGAGATGCAAGAAGAATCATGTTTCCCCTGAACTTGAGCCTGAACAGAAGACATGAGTCGATACGCCTGACAATATCCTGTCCCCTGGAAAACTGCTCGTTCGAGGGCAAAACACAGTACATCTCCCCCTATGACATCTGCATGGAGGTACCCACCACGCAGATCAAAATTACACTTTTGAAACTCCTGAACCAGGACGTAACCATAAGCACCGGGAATGTAACCGTAACGGGCACGGTCATGGGGTACACGATCGAGAGAGACCTCTACCTCATCGGCATTTTCATCAACAAACCCGACCGGGCCGCCTGGAAAAGATTCGTGTCCGAAAATCCCCGGCCCTCGTTCTTCACGGAGATCAGACACGTATCTCCCTAGCGTCGCCTACGGGAGACCGAACTCCCGGACATCTTCCCGCCCGATCTTTCCGAGATACACCGCTGTGATCTTCTCTTGCTGAAAAATCTCTCCGGCAAGGTCCACGATATCGTCCAATCTCACCTTCCTGATCTTCTCGATGATCTCCTCATCGGAGACATCCCGCTGGTAATACATCATGTTCCGTGCAAGGGAAGACATCCGGTGGGTGGTGCTCTCCCGGGCGAGGAGGAGATTCCCTTTCACCTGTTCCTTCACGTCTTCGAGACTGGCGCCGCCGAAATCACCATTTCCGGCCCTGGACATCTGCTGCATGATCACATCCATGGTCTTCCGGAGGCAGTCGGGCGTGGTGGCGGCATAAACGGCCATGACGCCGCAGTCCTTATAGGAACTCAGGTATGAATAGATGGAATACACCAGACCGAGTTTCTCGCGGGCTTCCTGAAACAGCATGGAGCTCATGGATCCGCCCAGCATGGTGTTGAGCGTGATATAGGTCCATCGCCTTTCATCGAGCATGGAGGGTCCGGTTGTCCCCAGGGTGATGTGGACCTGTTCGATGTCCTTGGTAAAAACCAGAGAACCGCCGTTCCTTTCGGAAAAGGCATGTTCCGGCACCGTTTCCTTTACACGCGGCAGATGGCCGAACCAGGACCGCACCAGACCGACGATCCGGTCATGATCCAGGCTGCCCACCGCAGAGATGACGATGGAAGAAGAGGTGTAACAGGAGGAGAGAAACTCCAGAACGTTTTCTCTCCGGAACGAACCGACGATTTCTTCAGTTCCGAGAATGGGAACCCCCAGAGGCGAGCTCGGGAAAAACGCCTCGGCGAACAGATCAGTGACATGATCGTCAGGCGTATCCTCGGTCATCCGGATTTCCTGGAGCACCACCTTTTTTTCTTTGTCCAGCTCCTCTTCATCGATCTGTGAGTTGAGAAAGAGGTCGAAAAGGATGTCGGCGGCCTTGTCCAGGTGCTCGTCGAGCACCCGGGTATAGTAGACGGTATATTCCTTCGAGGTCTGGGCGTTGAGAACACCGCCCAGCGCATCAATCTCCTTGGCGATCTGCAGAGCGCTGCGCTTCTCGGTGCCTTTGAAGAGCATGTGCTCGGTAAAGTGCGCAACGCCGGCATTGTTCGGAGGGTCGTGCCGCGATCCGACACCGACCCAGACGCCCAGAGAAACGGAGCGCACCCCCGGCATCTTCGCCGACAGGACGCGAACTCCGTTATCGAGAACCGTAGATTTCACCATGAATGATCAGCGGATGGTTTCGTTGAGCGCTTCTTTCCGGCTGAGCCGGATCTTGCCGGTCTTGCTGTCGATGCCGATCACCTTGACAATGACCTCGTCGCCTTCCTGAACCACGTCGCGCACGTTCTTCACCCGCTCGTTTGCGAGCTGGGAAATGTGGACCAACCCGGACTCCCCGGACGGAAAATCCACGAAGGCGCCGAAATCCATGATCTTGACCACCTTGCCGCTGTATACACGCCCGAGCTCCATTTCCTTGGTGAGGGCCTGGATCATGTCCACCGCCATCTTTGCGTGATCCTCGTCGGGAGAGAAGATGTCCACCCGGCCTGAATCGTCGATTTCGATCTTGGTGTCTGTCTTTGCGATGATTTCCTTGATGATTTTCCCACCTGGACCGATGACGTCCCTGATCTTGTCGGGGTTGATGTTCATCGTGTAGACCCTTGGCGCATAGGGCGAGATGTCTCCCCGGGGAGCGCTGATGGCCTGGTTCATCTTGCCCAGAATGGCAAGCCGCGCAGCTTTGGCCTTTTCCAGGGCCTGTCCGAGAACCGCATCCGGGATGCCCGAAATTTTGATGTCCATCTGCAGGGCGGTGATTCCGTCCGCGGTTCCGGCCACCTTGAAGTCCATGTCGCCCAGGTGGTCTTCGTCGCCGAGGATATCGGTGAGAACCATGTATTCGTCATCTTCCTTGATGAGCCCCATCGCGATGCCGGCCACCGCCTTTTTCATGGGAACGCCTGCATCCATCAGGGAGAGTGATCCCCCGCAGACCGTGGCCATGGAGGAAGACCCGTTGGATTCGAGGATCTCCGAGACGAGTCTGATGGTGTAGGGGAATACCCCTTCATCGGGCAGCATCTTGCCCAAAGCCCGCTCCGCCAGGTTCCCATGCCCGATTTCACGTCTGCTCGGCCCTCTGAGCATCCGGACCTCTCCCACGGAAAACGGCGGGAATGAGTAGTGGAGCATGAACGATTTTGTGGTTTCTCCCAGCAGGGTCTCCACCCGCTGCTCGTCCCGGGGGGTTCCCAGGGTCGTGGTTGCGAGCGCCTGCGTCTCTCCCCGCGTAAAGAGGGCCGAACCATGCGTGCGCGGCAGTATCCCCACCTGACAGTCGATGGGCCGGATCTCGTCGAAACTCCTGCCGTCGACTCTGGTCTTCCGTTCCTTCATGATGCTCCGGATGATATCCTTCTCCGCGGCCTCAAAGACGCCATTGACCAGGGCGTCTTCCTCTTCGGTGCCGTCGGAGAACGTTTCGAGGATTTCCGCGCGGAGCTGGTCGGTGAGCGCGTGCCGCTGCTGCTTCGTATAAGAGCCGGATACCATGCCCTCGATCTTCGGCACCATGGTCTCCCTGACCTTCCGGTAAAGATCCTCGTTCTCCCTGGGAGGAGTGTGTGGATTTTTCGGTTTTCCGACCTTTTCCCTGAGCTCTTCGATCGCGTCGATGACCTCGATGATCCTGACATGCGCGAACTTGATGGCATCGAGTACCGTGCTCTCCGGCAACTCTCCCGCCTCTCCCTCCACCATGACGATGGCGTCGCGCGTGCCTACCACGATGAGCTCCATCCGGCTCTTCTCGAGCTGGGAAACCGACGGGTCGATCACGAATTCACCGTCGATGAGCCCGACCCGTGCGCCGCCGATGGGGCTGCTGAAGGGAATGTTCGAGATGTGCAGGGCGGCCGATGCCCCGTTCAGGGCGAGTATGTCGGGTGTGAATGCTGGGTCTGCAGAGAGCACCATGGCAATCACCTGGGTCTCTTTGCGGAAACCCTTGGGGAACAGGGGCCGGATGGGCCTGTCTATGGCACGTGCAGTGAGTATCTCCTGAGTGCCGGGACGGCCGTCTCTCTTGATGAATCCCCCCTTGATTCTCCCGGCGGCATAGCTCATTTCCTGATAGTCCACCACCAGGGGAAGAAAATCCACGCCCTTGCGCTCTTCGGCTGCTGCGGTCGCGGTAACCAGCACCACGCTGTCTCCCTGATGGACCAGAACAGAACCACCCGCCTGTCTGGCAACTTCGCCCACGGAAAAGATCAGCGGTGTGCCTGTGCCTCTTGCTTCTATTTTCATGGTATCTCCTACTTCCTGAGGTTCAGGGACTGGAGGAGCTCCCGATATCTTTTGATATCACGGTCTTTTATGTAATTCAAAAGCCTCCGTCTCTGTCCGACAAGCATCAGCAGTCCTCTCCGGGAATGATGATCTTTGTTGTGAACCTTAAAATGCTCGGTGAGCGTATTGATCCGCTTCGTCAGTATCGCAACCTGAACGTCGGGGGAACCCGTATCGCTCTCATGTCTCTTAAACTGATTGATAACCTCTTTCTTTTCCTCTACGCTTAAACCCACTTCTTTGTCCTCCTAATGACCGTTTGTTCTCTACTTTTATGGGCAACGAGGGAACTTAACACACCATCTGATCTGCTGTAAATAGCTAATCCGGACGAAACCCCCGCTCAATATAGCCCCAGATTCCTCCCGAGGGCTGATGACGTGCCACGCAGAGAAGCTTGTCTTCTCCATTGACCACGGCGATATAGTTGCCCTCGGTGCTCTCCACCGTGTCCAGAACCCAGGATGTCTGGATGGGGTTTCCGTCCAGGATCCCCTTCTGCCCCGTGGAGGTGACCCTCACCTTCTGAATGTGCAGCGCACGCGAAAGGGGGATGACGATCCCTTCCCCGTTTCCCGCCTTCTCTTTCAGATCTTGCAGTGTCATGGCGTCATCCACGTGGAATCCCTCGCTGCGGAGCCTTCTCAGCTCCCTGAGATACCCCCCGCATCCCAGAAAAGCCCCCAGGTCGCGGGCAATGGACCGGATATACGTCCCTCGGGAACAGACGATGCGGACGTCCATCCAGTCTTCCCCGTGGGACAGAATCTCCGCCCTTTCGATATGAACCTGCTTTTCCCTGGGCGGTATATCGATATTCGCCCGGGTCAGCTTGTACAGGGGACGGCCCTGGAACTTCTGGGCGCAGTACCGGGGCGGGGTCTGATTGATCCAGCCCATATGTTCGCGGAACCATCTCCGGACGGCTTCGACATCCACGCTGACATCGGGAAAGTGTTCGATGGGCTCCCCGGTCACATCGTCCGTATCGGTGAACATGTCAAACCCGATGGTTGCAAGGTACTCTTTCTGATGAGCGTGCATGAAGGGAAGCAGCTTGGTGCCCTGTCCAATCCCGACACACAGGAGTCCGGTGGCGAAGGGGTCCAGTGAGCCGAAGTGCCCGGCCCGCTTCACCTTCAGGACCTTCATGACCTGGTCGACCGCCTTGCGCGAGGTGATTCCCTTGGGCTTGTCTATGAGTACTACGCCTTGCTTACCCACTTCATTCCTTCCTCGATCACCTGTTCGATCAGTTCGTCGGCCCGGCCTTTCTGGGTAAATCCCGCGGCCATGCCGTGTCCGCCCCCGCCGAAGGCCCGGGCCGTTTTCAGTGCTGCATCGGAGCCCTTGCTCCGGATGGAGCCGTGCACGGTGTCCGGGTTCAGTTCACGCAGGAGAACCACCATCTCCGCCCCGGAGAGGGAGGCCAGCTCCTCGACGATACCGGAGGCGTCGTCGGGGGTCGCGCGGATGGCTCCGAAGTCCTGATAGCGGAGATAACTGCCGTATATTCTTCCAGACTGCACGAGCCTGTCCATGATCAGGCAGAGGATATGATAGTATTTCACGCTCCTGGTGCGCTTCAGCCGGTAGGCGATCTGGCTCGCATCCGCTCCTGCCAGGGTGAGCTCGTAGGCCGCTTTGAATACCCTGGGCGAGGTGTTGGCGTGGATAAACCCGCCGGTATCGCCGAAAATTCCCATGTAGATGTTCGAGGCGATCGCGGGGGTGATCTCCACCGCAAGCTCCCGTATCAGGTCATAGACCATCTCCGAGGCTGATGATTTCTGCGAGTCGATCCAGGATACTTCGCCGTGTGTGCCGTTGGTGCGGTGGTGGTCGATCACCACGACCTTCCCCTGGGGGTTGACACCGCCCAGCAGCTTCACGTCGGAGACGTCGAGAAGGATAGAAATTTCGGGAGTCATCCCCTTTTTCTGCCTGGGCTCGGCAGTGAACAGCAGGGGCTCCGGAATGGGGGTGGGATAGATCAGGCGCACCGACTTCCCCAGGGCGTTCAGGGCATGGGCAAGGGCACGGCTTGAGCCAACGGCATCCTCGTCCGGCCCCTCGTGGGTGATGATCTCAAAGCGATCGTGTTGATGTATGATTTCAGCTATCCGGTTCTTCATCCTTGTCAAGCTTTTCCAGAATCTCGTCTATCTTCGACCCGTAATCGAAGGATGCATCGTACATGAATGTCAGCTCCGGCACGTGCTTTATCCGAAGCTGCCTGCTCAACTCGTGCCTCAAGAACCCGGCGGCGCTCTGAAGACCCTGCTGGGCCTGTTCCTGCCGGTCGGGATCCAGGACGCAGTAAAACACCCGCCCCACCCGGAGGTCGACACTGACCTCGGCACCGGTAATGGTCACCCCGTCTACCCGGGGGTCCTTTACCTTGCGCTGAATGAGCTCGGCAATAGTCTGCCTGATGAGGTCGCCGACCCGTGCCTGCCTCTTGGTAACCAGCTTCATATGTGCATGATCTCCATTTTCCGGTCAACCACCTCCACATCCGGAAATTCGGCAAGGAACGAAAAGATCTTGTCCAGGACCGAGTTCACGTATGACGAATCGTTGCTGACCAGGGCAAACCCCAAGGTGGCGGCCTGCCACTTGTCCTGATCATCCACCTCGGCTACGGAGATGTTCATCTTGGAAACACGGTCTTTCATGGATTTGAGGGTCTTGCGCTTCTCCTTGAGGGAGCGCGCCCCCATGATCCTGAGTCTGATCTCACAGGCACCGATGATCACTCGATCTCCGCCTCCACCTTCTGATGGGTGTAGGCCTCGATGACGTCGCCCGTCTTGATGTCGTTGAACCCGCTCAGGCCGATTCCGCATTCATAGCCGCTCTGTACCTCGCGCACATCTTCCTTGAACCGCTTCAGGGAATCCACCTTGCCCTCGAAGACAACGACGTTATCGCGCAGCAACCGTGCGTTCGCCCCCCTTGTGATCTGCCCTTCGGTCACCATGCATCCGGCGATGGTGCCGACCTTGGGCACCTTGAACAGATCTCTTACCTGTGCGCGGCCCTGGACGACCTCTTCATAGACCGGCTCGAGCATGCCCTTGAGGGCCTTTTTGATGTCTTCGATAAGATCATAAATGATGGTGTAGAGCTTTATCTCAACATCATACTTCTTGGCCAGTGCCCTGGCCGTCGGCTCCGGTCTCACATTGAAACCGACCACGATGGCATGCGCCGTAGAGGCGAGCAGAATGTCGTTTTCGGTAATGCCGCCGACTGCGGAATGAATGATGCTGATCCTCAGCTCCTCGCCGGTGTCTATTCCCATCACCGTGCTCTGGATGGCCTCCACGGTGCCGTGGACATCGCCCTTGATAATGAGGTTGAGGTCCTTGATCTTTCCTTCCCTCACCTGGCTGTAGAGATCTTCCAGGGTGACCTTTTCCTTGGGCTCTTGTCTCTGCTGCCGCTGGATCTCATCGCCCTCCTGGAAATACGAGACAATGTCCTTTGCCTTCTTTTCGTTGGGCACGACAAAAAAGGTGTCTCCGGCAGAGGGGAGCTCGGAAAATCCGATGATCTCAACCGGTGTTGCGGGGTCGGCTTGGGAGATGGGCTTCCCGGTAAAGTCGAACACCCCTCTGGCCCTGCCCCATGTGGAGCCCACCACAAAGGTGTCGCCGCGCTTGAGTTCGCCGCTCTGGATGAGGACCGTGGCCATGGGACCCCTGGCCTTGTCGAGCTTGGACTCCAGCACGACTCCACGGGCACCGTCTTTCCGTGAGGATTTGATATCCAGGACATCTGCCTGCAGGAGGATCATCTCCAGCAGATCGTCTATCCCGACATGGTTCTTTGCGGACACATCGACGAAGATCGTATCGCCGCCCCAGCTTTCCGGGACGAGCCCTACCTCTGCAAGCTGTTCTCTGACCCGCTGGGGGTTGGCGTTGGGCTTGTCTATCTTGTTGACCGCCACCAAGATGGGGATCTCTGCGGCCCGGGCGTGGTTTATCGCCTCTTTCGTCTGGTCCATGACTCCGTCGTCCGCGGCCACCACGAGCACCACGAAATCCGTCACCTGCGCGCCCCGCGAGCGCATGGAGGTGAACGCCTCGTGACCGGGCGTGTCGATGAAGGTGATGGTCCTCCCGTTGCACCGGGCCTGGTATGCGCCGATGTGCTGGGTAATTCCGCCGTACTCGCTGTCGATGACGTTTTCCTGCCGGATGGCATCCAGCAGGGAGGTCTTGCCGTGGTCGACGTGCCCCATTACGGTGACGACCGGCGGCCTGGGCTCCAGCTCTTCCGGTGAAAAGGCGGGGGGAACCAGATAGGTTTCCTTGATCTCGTCACGGGCCTCTTCCGCCTCGAAACCGAGCTCGGTCGCCACGAACGTCGCCTCGTCCGCGGTGATATATTGGTTCTGGTTGGCCATGACACCAAGATCCATGAGAATGCGGATCACATCGGAGACCTTCACCCCCATTTCTTTCGCGAGGCTGGAGACCATGACGGCTCTCCCGATGCGGATCTTCTTTTTTCTGGCCTGCGTGGGCTGGATCACAGCCCTTCTATCTCTGCGCTTCTTCTGCTTTTTGCCGAACGCGGATCTCTCGGATCCGTAGAGATCGCTCTGCGTATAGACTTCCTTTTCTTTCTCCTTCGGTTTCTTGGGCTTCTTTGCGGCATGGCGGGCAGCGGCATCTCCGCCTTCTTCCGGGGCCTCGACAACCTCGGGGACCTTGCCCTTCTTACCTTTCTTTTTCTCCTTCTTTTTCTTTTCCTCTTCCTCTTCCTTTCCTTCCTCCCGAGGAGCCGGCTTCTCCTCCTGAACCTCTTCCTTCCGGGGCTCTTCCTCTTCGGGGACCTCCGGCTTTTCCTCAGGAGCTGGGGGCGCAGCGACAGGCTCTTCGCTCGGGGCCTCCGGTACCGGTGCTTCTTCGGCCGCCTCGCCGGCAGGAATGCTCGTCACCTCTGCCTCTCCGACAACAGGCTGTTTCTCCTCGACAGGTTTCGGGGCTTTTTTCCGTTCTTTCTTTTCCGGCTTTTCCTCGACAGCTTCGACGGCCGTTACCTCTTCGGGCCTGGTAGGCTCCTCGGCCTTCTTTTCAGCAGAAGGGGCGACCCGGGCTCTCCGCCTGATGACGTTGGCACTGACGCGCTTTTCGACATATGATTCCTGCGGGAGCTCATCGGGCTGCTTTTCGCTCTCTTTCACAAAGCGTTTTTTGATCCTGTCGATATCGTGCACATCGATCAGGCTCATATTGTTTTCGACCGATATCGCCAGGTCTTTCGCAACCTTCATCAGTTCCCTTGCATCGATGGACAATTCTTTTGCTAATTCAAAAACCCGCATTTTTTTCATCTTGCCAGCCCCTTGGAAGAAAGCAAATCATACTTCTGCAGATTCATCGTCAGCCGTGGCGCGATCGGGCACTCTTTGCTCACGATCAGACACGGACTGTTGCATTCACATCCCTTAGGCAGGCGGTATATCTTTGCCCCGCCGGCTCGTGCAGCAGCATGCATTTCCACTTTCTCTTCCGGAAGATTATCGTTGAGATAAAGTATGAGATCATCCTCCCGGATCGAATTCTCTTTACATGGGCCATCCATCAGATAGGCCATTTTCTTACACCGTATGAGGTCTTTTTTGATCATTTTCAATAATTCTTCCCGCACCTCGTAAATGAGTTCGTTTATCTGCTCCCGTTTTCGGAAATAATTGTTTCGAATTCTTTTATTTTTGTACGCCTTTGCAAAGCACTGTTCGCCGGGGCAAAGGTAAAAGCCCCTGCCCTCATGCCGGCCTTCACGGTCAAAAACGGCTTCTGCCGAGGGATTCCTGACGAACCGCAACAATTCCGCCTTGGGCCGAACCTTTCTGCATCCGACACACTGTCTCAGAGGCTGGTTCCTGCTATCCACTCACTCCCACCGACGCCTTTTTTATCAGCTCTCTCGCCAAAGTTTCATCGATTCCTTCAAACTCGAGAAGATCTTCCTCCTTTGCCTTGGCCAGGTCCTCGATCGTCCGATAACCGGCTTCCATCAGAATTTCGGCCAGCGATTCATCGAGTTCGTCGATGCTGGTCAACGACGTACCCTCCTCGGAAGACACGCTCTCTTCGGCGTGCTCGGAGCGTACGTCGATCTTCCAGCCCGTGAGCTTGGCCACCAGCCTGACGTTCTGCCCCTTTCTCCCGATAGCAAGGCTGAGCTGGTCGTCCGCGACGACCACATCCATGCTCCAGGCGGACTTGTCAACGATCACCTTGGACACCCGGGCTGGCGAAAGGGCATTGCAGACGAATCTGACCGGATCCTCCGACCACACAACAATATCCTGCCTCTCGCCTTTCAGCTCCTGGATCACATTCTGTACCCGTGCTCCCTTTACGCCGACGCAGGTTCCCACCGGATCAACCTTGGGGTCGTGTGAGCGCACGGCTATCTTCGCCCGGATCCCGGGCTCCCGCGCAACGGCAACGATTTCCACGATTCCCTCAGTAACTTCCGGGACTTCCATCTCGTAGAGCTTGACGAGAAACCTCGGATGCGTGCGGGAAAGTTCTACCTGGGGCATCCTCAGAGACTTGGTCACATCCAGGATAAGGGCCTGAATGCGGTCACCCCTCCTGAAAGACTCGCCGGGGATCATTTCCTTTTCGCGCAGGATCGCCTCCGCCTTCCCCAGGTTGACGATGGCGTCGCGCCTGTCGAACCGGTGGACGAAGCCGGACACCAGATCGCCCTTCCGGTCGATGAAATCATTATAGACAGCGTCCCGCTCGACTTCCTTCACCTTCTGCACGATTACCTGCTTGGCGCTCTGGGCGGCAATCCTCCCCAGTCTTGAGGAGTCGAGCTTTTCCCCGAGCTCATCGCCGATCTGACAGTTGGGATCGAGCTTACACGCTTCCTTATAAGATATCTGAACATTCGGATCTTCGACCTCTTCAGAGATAACCTTGAACTGGAAGACCGCCACCTCGTCGAGCTCAGGGTTGTA
Organism: Deltaproteobacteria bacterium; assembly: GCA_018433775.1. Taxonomy (GTDB): domain Bacteria; phylum Desulfobacterota; class Desulfomonilia; order UBA1062; family UBA1062; genus Phosphitivorax. The sequence continues at coordinate 797 of JAHDQN010000029.1, read as the reverse complement.
GTGCGCCTCGATATTGTCGTAATCACCATAGACTTTTTTCGCCGCACTCTGCACCGCAGCCTCCACCACCTGCACCAGGTCTTCTTCCCTGAGGCCCTTTTCCTTTACGATCAACTCAATGACCTTTGAAAGATTTAAAACCATACGTTCTCCTAGAGATCGAATTCCAGATTGGCCTTCTGAATTTCCTCGAACGGCACCTCCTGTTGCGTGCCGTCGATATCAATCAGAACACTCTCTTCTGCCAATCCTTTGATTGTTCCCCGGAATGTTCCCTCTTTTGTCTGTATTTTGACCTGCCTTCCGGCAAAGTGATCGAATTCCTTCAATGTTTTAAGCCTCCGGTTGAGGCCCGGCGAAGATACCTCAAGCCGGTATGAACCCTCGATGGGATCGTTCGTATCCAGCAGCAGACTCACCCTGCGGTTGACTGAAACGCAGTCGTCCAGAGTGACCCCGCCCGGCTTGTCGATGGTGAGACGCAGGAGTCCCCGGGAAAAGTCCATATCGATAAGCTCGAAGCCCATCACGGCTATCTCCGGTGCCACCATCTTGTATAATTTTTTCTCCTGTTCCGTCTGTTTCATTATGAAATAAAAAAGTGGGCTATCGCCCACTTCGTCTCCCCCCACATTTCCTGTTCCTTCGCTTCCCGTGTGTATCAAAAGCGGGCAACGGGATTCGAACCCGCGACATTCAGCTTGGGAAGCTGACACTCTACCAACTGAGCTATGCCCGCACTGAGTTACTCTAATAGAATATGCCCTATGGTTTGTCAACAAATCTTTAGCAAACCT
>JAHDQN010000022.1 GCA_018433775.1 Deltaproteobacteria bacterium | reverse complement strand
TCCTTCCTCTCGATGTTGCGGCAACAACTCGTGAAGGAAGGATAGCAGTGAGCAGCCTTCTCGGCCATCCCCATCCGGGACCGGCTTAGCCAGTCCCCATCACCACACCCACAGGGTGTGGGTTTCTACTTCTCACTAAATTGGTATGGCCAATTTTGTCAAGACGTATTTTCAAGCATGTAGGAGGCAGGACGCCGAAAAATTCAGTGGACAGTTGATTTGAGAAAATGGGATTAGCTTTTTTTAAGGATGAAGTTTTCAAAAAGCGGGAGCAGAACATGGCGCAGAAACTTTCGGAAAAAATATATGAGGACATTCGACGCGGCATTATTAACGGAACCTATGAAATTGACAGCAGACTTCCAACGGAGCGCGATCTGGCCGAAATGTATGGCACAAACCGCCCCACCATCCGGGAGGCCATGACCCGGCTTGTCGGCTCGGGTTTTGCCGAAACCAGGCCGCAGAGCGGGACGTATGTTAAGGATTTTAAAGCCCATTGCACACTGGAAATGCTTGCCCAGATCATGCTGATCAACAGGAGCGTGGATCCGCAGACCATGCAGTCGATCCTGAAATTCCGCGAAGTCAATGAGACGCTCACCGCGGAGCTTGCCGCATCGCGCATCACGGAAGATGACCTGGATTTCCTGAAGAAAAATCTGATGGAAAAGGAGAAAAATCTCAACTTTCCTCACAAGCTGGCAGAGCTGGATTACAATTTTCACTACCGCGTCATTCTGGTTTCCAACGATATGATCATCCGCCTCATCTTTACCTCCATGAAACAGGTCTATATCGTATTTACAGGCTTCTTTTATTCCCTCAAGGGTGCTCCGGAAAAATCCCTGGCGCTGAACCGCCGTTTTCTGGAGCATCTGAAAAGGAGAGATCCGGTTCAATCGCGGGAGGCCATGAGGGACATTCTTGTCCATGGAGAGCAGCGTCTTCACGAGTTCATCAACCTGCCCCGTTCCGATTCTTTTAAGTAACACTTATTTTGAAAATATCGTAGATTGCGCCTCATAAGACAAGGTTTTTTACAGGATGAAAGGAACCCCGTATGAATTATCTGCTACAGCCGGGAAAGTATCAGTCCCTGATGTCCGATGAAGGGTCAAGAGCCATCATGGGCAAAATCATTACCTTCTTTGAGAAGACGGGAAAGTCAAAATAAAGCCAAAACAATGCGCTAAAGCCGATCGCCGCTTCGTGGCTCCGGCTTAGCTTTTCGTTGGGTGACACACGATATGGAAATAAGAGATCTGGGTTTCGACCAATGGTTTGAAGATCGGTCCGATGGGTTCCACCAGGAGGGTTGCAGCTTTGCCCGCATATCCGCAGTTGACCGTGGCTCGTATCTTATAAAGAATGAGTCTGGAGAAGTTCCGGCTGAGCTGACAGGGAAGCTTTCATATCAGCTTGAGAGTTCCATGGAGCTGCCATGTGTTGGAGATTGGGTAACGGCGTACTATTACAATGATGACACAGCAGCCATTATCCACAGGGTATTCCCACGAAAGACGTTCCTCAGGCGTAAGTCCGCAGGTGAAAAAGTCGACTACCAGATGATTGCGGCCAACATAGATACCGCCTTTATCGTTCAGTCATGCCACTTCGACTTTAATCCACATCGCCTGGATCGGTACCTGGTAATGGCGGCGGACGGACATGTTGAACCGGTTGTCATTCTCACGAAAACTGACCTGATCCTCCGGGACGAACTGGATGAGAAACTTTCAATCATGGGCGCTGTTTCCAAAGCGAGAGTTCTTGCGCTGAGCAACGTCACCGGTATGGGGTTCGATGAGTTTCAGCAGGTGCTTACCCCCGGCAGGACTTACTGCCTTCTCGGTTCATCCGGTGTCGGGAAGACGACGCTCGTCAACCGCCTTATCGGACGGGAAGCCTTTCACACAAAAGCTGTCAGCGGCACAGGAGAAGGCACCCATACGACTTCCCGCCGGCAGCTCATTGTTCTGAGCCAGGGTGCGATGCTGATCGATACGCCTGGCATGCGGGAGCTGGGCATTGTCGGTGCCGGCGATGGGGTCAACGCGGGGTTCGAAGAATTTGCCGCACTGTCCTCACATTGCCGCTATGCGAATTGCAGCCATGAACACGAATCCGGCTGTGCCGTCAGGGCCGCAGTCGAGCATGGTGAATTGAGTGAAGATCGCTATTCAAGCTATCTCAAGCTCAAGAAGGAGTCCGAGTTCCATGAGATGTCATACCTTGACAAGCGGAAAAAGGACAGGGCTTTCGGGAAATTCCTCAAAACGGCAAAAAAACAGATGAAGGACTGAAACACGGCACCGAACCCGCAAATCCAGCGGGCGACTTAAAGCCGCCGCTGATCCGCACGTTCGGCATATACTTTGACATCATATGCATTAAATGTTATTTTTATGCATATGGAGGATGATTATGAGAACTACCCTTGATTTACCTAAAGACTTAATTGATGAAGCTATGAAAGCTACCCATATCAATACGAAAACCCAACTCATCATAACTGCCTTAGAGGATTTAATAAGAAAATCGAAAATATCAGGATTGAAGGAATTTAAAGGCAAAGTTGATTTGGACATTGACATGAATGCTCTTAGAGGGCGTCAATGTCGGTCTTAGTCGATACGTCCATTTGGATAGAATATTTCAGAAGCGGGAAAGTATCTTCAAAGCTTGATTTCTTGATAGATGAAAACCTCATTGTCATTAACGATCTTATTCTTGCAGAGCTTGTTCCATTCTTAAAGGTTCGCAATCAACAGAAGATTATTAATATTTTGTATAGCATCAAGAATTTAGCTTTAGAAATCAATTGGAATGAAATTATCGAGTTCCAGTCCAAGTGTCTGAAAAAAGGTTTAAATGGAATCGGTATCCCTGATTTGATAATTGCCCAGAACGCAAAACAGCATCGGTGTGAAATTTACTCGCTGGATAACCATTTCAGTCTCATGAAAGAGATCCTCGATCTCCAGTTAACGATCTAGCAAATAGACTTGAAGCCGAGTACTTAAATACATGCTTGAAGACCGGCCAAAGCCGGACCACCTAATCCAGCCGACGGCCTTCGACCGCGGCTGATCCGCACGTTGGGTGCCTCAATTATCTCCATCAGTTTATATAGTATCTGGGATAGTAGCTGGCTTCTGTTCTATTAAGATACATTGCATACCTTATTTTTTTTATCGTAACAGTTATTTCAATGAGTATATATATTGTTAATTTCATTATCAGATTACTTAAGAACAAAAAATCGTTTATACTGGTAGCATTAGCCACTTCATTGCTTATTGCACAAGGGCTCAGATACGATTGTATTTATTTGTCGAGCGACCTTTCTTATGGGAATATATTTTTCTTTTTTCGTTGGCCAGAGGTGATAGGATGTGACATGAGCAACTTCGGCAAGCCTATTATCGGATACATGGGATTTCCCTTTTCAGCAGGATCTCGTTGTGAAGTTGGTTTGCGGAGTACAACCCCAGCACCAAAATGATGACATTAATATAACATTATCAATGGCTTATTGCGATATATATGCACGCTTTATCATAAGTGTTTTTAGAGGTACCCTATATGGTTGAGGAAAATACAGAAACGTTCCAATTCTGCAGGAGAGGAAAGAAATCGATACACAACCTCGCTAATTCCGCCGACGCAAAAAGCCGCGTGCCTGATTAGCCCGGCTGCATTGCAGAGCAGACAGGAGCAATTGATGTTTGAACGACTTGAGAGGATAAACACGCGCCCGGAACCTTTCGAGTTCTATACGGCTGCCGACCTGTGGACCGATGAGCATACGTCCGGGCAAATGCTCCGGTTGCATTTGAACCCTGAAATCGATGTATCCTCCCGCAACATTAATTTCATCGATCGATCAGTGGACTGGATAGCTTCCCGTTTCAATATCGGGGCAGGAAAAAAGATCGCCGACTTCGGCTGCGGCCCGGGATTGTATGCCACGAGGCTGGCGCGAAGGCATGCAGACGTAACCGGCATAGACTTCTCGAAGAGGTCGATCCGATATGCACAGGAAACTGCAGACAGAGAAAGTCTCCCCATCCATTATATCAACAGGAACTATCTGGATTTCGAAACAAACGGCCGCTTTCATCTCATCCTGATGATCATGTGCGATTTCTGCGCGCTCAGCCCCGCCCAGAGAAGAAAGATCCTTTCCAGATTTCACCAGCTCCTCGAGCCCTCCGGTTTTGTTCTGCTCGACGTGTATTCTCTTACAGCCTTCAGCGAACGAGAAGAGAAATCGCAGTATGAAGCCGGTTTCCTCAATGGTTTCTGGTCTCCCAATAAGCATTATGTATTTCTGAATACGTTCAAGTATGAGAAGGAAAAAGTGGTTCTCGATAAGTACACGATCATCGAGAAGAAACGATCACGTACGATCTATAACTGGCTGCAGTATTTCAGCCCTGAAGGGCTGGAGAGGGAGTTCAAAGAAAACGGCTTTGCCATCGAGGATTACTATCTGGATGTCGCAGGGACGCCTTTCTCGTCACATGGCAGAGAATTTGCGGTCGTCGCAAAGAAGCTCTAGCAGATACGAGACAAGCCTTCTCAACTGCCGTATCCACCAAAGGAGTGCTTGTGCGGAGAGGCTTGTAGTGCATGCAAGCCGATGCTGCTGAAGTTTTTCAACTGCAGGTGACCCGCGCTCAGGGCGCTCTGCTGATCGATATGCCCGGCACATGGAAGCGGGCCGGTGCCGGAGACGGCATGGCCGGTACCGGAAGAATGCGGTGCGGCCGCTGCCCGGAGAAATGGAGGGAAAGGATGCGAAAGAACGAGTGGCTCAGTTATGGCGACCTCGCATGGACAGAACCCATCATTTCCTCCCCCGCCGACCTGGCGGAAGAGGCCGGGCTCTATGTCTCCCTCATCAAAGAACACTCCCGGACTGACACGAAAAGCCTGCTCCATCTCGCCTGCGGGGCAGGAATCCATGACTACACCTTCAAAAAGCATTTCAGGTTGACAGGGGTGGACATCAGCGGGAAAATGCTCGATATTGCCCGAAATATCAACCCTGAGGTCACGTATGTGCACGGCGACATGCGGAGCGTCGACCTGCAGAAACGCTTCGATGCCGTGGCCATTCCCGATTCCATCGACTACATGGCGACCCTGCCGGATCTTCGGAAGGCGATCGATACGGCCTGCAGGCACCTGATGCCGGGCGGTGTGCTCCTGATCGTTGCTAAGACCCGTGAAGAGTTCCGGGAAAACAACTTTTGCTATACCGGCGCCAAAGACGACATAGAGATCACTGTCTTCGAGAACAACTATATCCCCAGACAGAACCCTTCCTCCTATGAGGCCACCCTTGTCTACCTGATCAGGCGACAGGGCGGTCTGAGCATTTACACGGACATACACAGGTTGGGGCTCTTCTCGCGAGCGGAATGGGTCGCCCTCCTGGAGAACGCAGGGCTGACGGTAAAGCAGACAAGACTGGACGGCATCTACGATCCTTTTATCCTGGGGCGGGGCGAATATCCCATGAGGGTGTTTATCGGCGTCAAGCCAATGGGACAAGATGCGTGAGAATAATCCCAAACCGGGCTTTTCTGACCTGAAGGATTTTTGGCATAAGAAGAGCCGCAGGAGAGAAAGACATCGAGCCCAGGTGGTTCATGAAGCACTCGCACATGAGCCCGTCAGAGTCTGTCAGGGCCTTCGTCCAACTCAGGGCGGAGAGGCTCATGCCCGTGCATTGGGGGTCGTTCGGACTCGGCGATGAACCGGTCCATTTCCCGATTATCGAGACCAGAAAAGAAATGGGGCTGCAGGGGCTCGAAGACAAGCTCGCGGATATCAGGCACGGGAAAGACCCTGTTCTATGACACGGCCGGGCAGAGATGAGAACCCCTGCCGGAGAAAATGCGCCTCTGCCCGCGATCTTCCTGCCATAAAAAGCTTGTGTTATTTTTTACGAATATGCATCACTCTTGATCCGTGATATGTACCACCCCACTACAAATCAACAGGAGAACCGGACAATGAAAAAGGAGATTACCGCACAGGAGCTCAACACCGGGGCCTTCATCCAGGAGAAGGTCAAAGACATCAGAGATGCGGTCGGAGAGGGGATGGCGATCAACGCACTCTCCGGCGGCGTGGACTCGTCAGTGGTCACCATGCTGGGGCATCGGGCCCTGGGACCGCAACTGAGGACGATCTTCGTTGAAAACGGACTCATGCGCGAAGGCGAGGCCGATCAGGTCGTGGCGTTCTTCCGGGAGCTCGGCGTCGAGGTCGAGGTGGTGGATGCGCGCAGCGAATTCTTTGCCGCGCTCAAGGGAGTCACCGACCCTGAGAAAAAGCGAGAGGCCATCACGCAGACGTTCTACCGCAATGTCTTCGGGCGCATCGTGAGGGAGAGCGAGGCCAGGTATCTTCTCCAGGGAACGATCCTGACCGACATCGACGAGACCGTGGCAGGCATCAAGCGCCAGCACAATGTGTTCGAGCAGCTCGGAATCGACCCCAAGGAGACCTTCGGCTACCATATCCTCGAACCGCTCATTCAGCTCCGCAAGGACGGCGTGAGAAAGCTGGGCAGAGCACAGGGTCTGCAGGAGGAGCTTTTCGACCGCATCCCGTTTCCGGGTCCGGCGCTCGCGGCGCGCGTCATCGGCGAGGTGACCCCCGAGCGGATCGAGACGGTCCGCAGGGCCACGGTGGTGATCGAGCGCCTGCTCAAGGGCTCGGGCGCGTTCCAGTACCTGGGCGTCCTGCACAAAGACCGGGTGACCGGCATGCGCGACGGCAAGCGAGATTTCGGCCAGCAGATCGAGGTGCGCTGCTGGGACAGCGTGGACGCACGGACCGCATCGCCCACCCGGCTTTCGTTCGACCTTTTGGAGCAGATCGCCGGCGAGATCATCCGCGACGTGCCCGGAGTGGTGAGCGTGACGTACAACATCGCGTCCAAACCGCCGTCAACGATCGAGGCGATCTAGCGGCAGGCCCGCCGGACGGGAAAAAGGCGCATCCCTTGGACAGGGTGTGCGAAAATCGGCCTTGCACCACGTCTGAGCTTCATAAAGGGAAAAGAGGCCGGGGCGGAAGAATGGAGAGGCACATGCACCCGCTCAGCGGCGGAAAGCTCGTGTTTCTGCCCGGACTGGACGGAACCGGCATCTCGTTCGAACCCTTGGGGGCTGTTCTGCCGGAGGATGTCCCGGTGTGCGTCGTGCGCTATCCAGCGGACAGGCTCCTGAGCTTCGAAGAAATCGTCCGCTGTGCTCGGGACCAGATTCCCTGGGAACGGGACATCCTCGTCCTGGCCGAGTCCTTCTCGGGGCCGGTGGCCCTGGCGCTCGTTGGCTCCGGTCTGATCAGGCCCGGGTGCATGGTCCTGTGCTCCACCTTCGCCCGCTCGCCCCGGCCCCGGGTGCTGAAGGCACTGGAGCTTCTTCCCATGAAAAGGCTGCTCGGGCTTCCCGTTCCCCGGTCGCTCCTGAGGTTCGTGGTCGCGGGCGGGGCAGAGTCCGCCGGCCTGCTGCTCGACATGTGGCATCGGGTCAGGACCATGGTTCCGCCCGAGGTGCTGGTGCACCGGCTCAAGATCATCAACCGGGTGGACGTGCGCGGATTCCTCCCCCGGCTGAGTGTTCCCTGCCTCTACCTGCAGGCCGCCTCCGACAGGACCGTCCCGGACTCGGCCCTCTTCGACTTCATGGAGGCGGTCCCTGATCTTCGGCTAAGGAGAATACCGGGGCCGCACTTCATTCTTCAGGCCCGGCCCCGCGAGTCTCTCGACGCGATTCAACACTTTGCCGGCCTCGTGGGCTGTTCATCCGGCAGGCGCCCCCGGGTGCCGGAGTCCGGGTGATATCTGCCGGAAAGAAAAGGGGGAACCCATGAACATACAGATCAAGCGGGTCTATGAAGAGCCCGGCGGTGCCGACGGCCTCCGGATCCTCGTGGACCGGTTGTGGCCGAGGGGCATCGCAAAAGAAAAGGCAAAGATCGACCTCTGGCTCAAGGATCTCGCCCCGTCGAACGAGCTTCGCTCCTGGTACGGCCACGACCCCGAAAAGTGGCCTGAGTTCAGGTCGCGGTACTTTGCCGAGCTGGACGACAATCCCGGGCCGGTGCAAGAACTGCTCGGACACGTCCGCGCGGGAACAGTGACCCTTGTCTACAGCTCCAGAGAGCAGCGGCTGAACAACGCCCGGGCACTGAAGGAATATCTCGAAAACCGGGCGTGATCCCCTTTCGCCCCGGGTGCGCAGAGATGCATTCCGGGATTCCCGCCGGGCACGCCGTCCGAACGTCAGGCCCTCCCCTCCCCCCGGCCTGAAGAAAAGGAACTCCCTCACTGAGCAACCCGCTCAGGAGTGGCCAAGCTTGAGACATCAGGGGGATTACCCATTATACTCCTTGTGGGAACACGTATGTTCGCGTTCCCTCTAACCCTACTCTTCGACATGTTCGCGAGGGAAGGAGGATACAAACGATGGAAGAAAGGTTGGACGTATTACCCTCAGCGGAATCCGTTGGCCATATCAAGTGGAGCGCGATCTTTGCAGGCACGGTCATCACGCTGGTCGTCATGCTCACCCTCATCATGCTGGGTCTGGCGGTGGGATTCGCCACCATCAACCCAGCTACTGAACAAAATCCATTCGGCGGTCTCGGGATCGGCACCGCTATCTGGTGGGTCATCAGCAGTATAATCGCATACTTTGTCGGCGGCTGGGTGAGCAGCAGGGTCGCAGGCCTCCAGCGGGTATTCGACGGTGCGCTGCACGGACTCGTGACCTGGGGTCTGGTTACTCTGCTCACCATGTTCATGCTCACGAACACGGTGGGATTTGTGCTGGGCGGCGCATTCGGTCTGGTGAGAAACGTGGTCTCGGTCAGCGGCCAGGCGGCAGGCTCATTGATACCGCAGATCGCAGGGGCGGTATCGGGCCCGGTGGAAGACATCGTGCAGGAGGCGGAGCAGGCGATGGATCAGAACCTGCGGGAGGGAGTGGATGCGCAAACCGTGGTCCGGGAGCTCGGCCCGTCCTTCTATCAGATGATGCAGGACGGTGTCACCGAGCAGGAGCGCCAGCAGACGGGAAGCCAGATCCAGCAGTACACCACGCTTTCCGAGCAGGAGATCCAGAACATCGTCCAGAGGATGGAAACCCGGTATCAGGAACTCGGTCCGCAGGTGCAGCAGCAGGTTCAGCAGGCGCAGCAGACCGCACAAAGGATTGCCGGACAGGTCGCCGATGCCCTGGCCAAGGCAGCCCTGGCCTCATTCATCATGCTCGTCCTGAGCGGTGTCGCCGCGGCCCTGGGAGGCTGGCTGGGACGGGTGAGCGGAGCCGTGCGCATATAGCGGCGCTCCACGCCCTGAAAAAACGGCCCGCGCCGTCCGGACATCACCGGGGCTCCTCGCGGCAGGACCCGGCCGGCTCTTCAGCCTCATCCGGGAGAAGGCCCGGTTAAGCGGCCTCCCCGGGTTTGCGCCCGGCGGAGGTCTCTTTGTCCGGATACGCAGTCGCTCCTTCCGCGAGCCGGGGCGGGAGCAGCATGATGCACGCGGGCAGGAAGGTGAGCGCGGACAGGGCGATGATGACCATGTCCACGGCCACGAGGATGCCCATCTGCGAGATGATGACGAACTGGGAGGGCGTGAGCACCAGAAACCCTGCAGCAACTGCCAGGGCGTTGTAGACAATCCCCCTTCCCGAGGTGTTCAGCGCCCTGTCCAAGGCCTGCGCCACCGGCAGGCCCATCCTGATCTCGTGCCGGTACCGGCTCAGAAAGTGGATTGAGTAGTCGATGCCCATGCCGATATCGATGCTCGCCACCGTGGCCGTAGCGGCGTTGAGCCTGATCCCGCTCACCCCCATGATGGCGAAGTCCAGGGCTATGGGGATGAGGAGCGGCACCATGCAGTAGATTCCAAGCCTTAGAGACCGGAACACGGTCGTGGTGATCAGAAAGCACAGGAAAAAGGAGATGAGAAAGGTCTGCACCTGGCACCGGACCACGAGACGGTTGAACTCCCGCGCCATCACGGACAGGCCGGTGGTGATGATATTCGCATCTTTCATCCCTGCCAGCTCTTCTTCCTGGAAGCTCCGCGCGGTGTCGATCACTTCCTGTGCGAGATATCCGCTCAGCGACTTCATCTGCAGGATGATCTGGGCCTTGCGGAACTCATAGTCCACGAAGCCGTCCAGCTCACCGCCGCCGCCGGAAAAGGAAAACAGCAGGAGGTACTGGGCCACCAGCTCTCTCGAATCCGGGATGGTGTAGAACGCCGGGTCGCCGTCGTGCATGGCCTGGTTCATCCGCTTGATGAAATCCACGACCGAAACCGCCTTCCCCACGTCATCGATCTCCATGAGCCGCCCCTGGAGCCTCTCGATCTTTCTCAGGACCGCGGGCTCCTTGATGTCGTCGGGGTTGGCGGTTTCGAACACCACCTGAAACACTGAGGTTCCGCCGAAGTTCCGGTTGAGGACAGTATCCGCGATGCGAATGGGGCTCCGCTCGCGGAAGTCCTCCACCAGATTGAGATCGCTCTTGACGTGCCTGCCCAGGAATATCGACACCACCAGTACCACGAAGCTGACGGCGATGACCCACCTGCTCCGGACGATGCCGATATGGGAGAGCCGTCTCAGGACCGGTCCGACCACGTCTCTCCTGGAGTGATAGTGGTGCGTTATCTTCCGGGCGTGGTCATCCATGAGGGCGAGGACCGCAGGGATGAAGGTGAGAGACAGCATCATGGCCGTTCCGAGACCGAACGCCGCGAACAGGCCCATATGCATGAGCGGCACGATCGGAGAGGTGGTGAACGAGATGAAAGCCGCCATGGTGGTCATGGCGGCCATTGTCACCGGCAACCTGACCCGGGTGAGAGCGCCCATGATCCCGTCCCTGCCCTTTCTGCCCTCGGCGTTGTCCGCAAGCACGTTTTCCACCACGTGGATGCCGTAGGCGGAACCGCAGGCGATGAGGACCACGGGCAGCGCGGTGGTGACGAGCGTGAGCGGGTGCCTGACCAGGGCCATGAGCCCCAGGGTCCACACCGCGGAGACAGCCACCGAGACCAGGGGCAAAAGCGTGCCCCTGATGTTGCGGAAAAAGACGAACAAAAAGGTCAGGAGCACCGCGCAGACCAGGGGTGGCAGCAGGATCAGGTCCTTGATCATGTAGTGGCTCTGCAGCGCCTCCACCACCTTGGTTCCCGAGATGTAGAACTTCTCGGGCCCTTCGTGGGCGTCCAGGATGTCCGTGATGGCATAGTAGACGGGCACGATCTGGTCGGTCTGCACCTCGTCCTGCAGTACGACCAGTATCCCCGCCCCTTTTCCGTCCCGGGTGATGTAGGTGTCCCGGTACGCCTCCCACGATCCCATCTTGTCTCTCAGGAGCGCGATCTCCGCCGGGCCGGCGGGAAATTCACCGTCCTTGACCATGGGGGCGACATCCAGTCCGGACTCGCCGCCCTGGATGTTCTTCACGTTCAGCAGGCAGGTTGCCTTTTCGATCTCTTCAATCTCCTCGAGCTCCTCGACGATCCTGTCGAGCTTTTCCAGGGAGGATGGGTTGAAAATATCGGCCGTGTGGATCATCCCGATCAGGATGTCGGCATAGGGCTCGAAGGCGTGCTTGTTTGCCACGAAGGTCTTGACCTCGGGATTGTCGTCTCTCAGGACGACCTCCACCCGCGGGTCCATCGTGATTTTCGGGATCTGGAACCCAAAGAATACCGTGACGGCGGCAACCGCCAGGATTACCCACCAGGCGCGGTGCAGGCAGAACCGGATGATCCTTTCCATAAAAGCGCTCCTCTATCACCTCATGATGTGCAGCAGGTCTTTTCCACGCTGCCGGAAATCAGGTGATTGAATGGCATGTCATTATTTATACCAATAATACTGAGTTTTTACAATGGTTTTCCTTCGCGAGACACCGCCTTGGAAGGCGATCGCACCCCCATATCGGTGCACGTGAATGCGAGCCGGTACCGGTCTCCGGTGGAAAGTTGTGATAGGAGCCCATGGTATCCTCACCTTGATCAGATTTGCGGAATATTTCCGGAACGCCGCTCCCTTGGATCAGTGGGTGCAGTCTGATGAAGGCGGTGCGAAGACCGCTGGGACAGGCCGTCTCGCGGGAGGTGAGCAGTGCCGACCGCACCACGTCCCTGCCCGGCGCTCCGGACGGAGAATACGTGGTGATCCGGTTCGGGACGTCTTTCGAGAACAAGGCGCCGGCAGTGGAAACCATAATCCCTGCGCTCGACAGGGACGGTATCTGGCGGGTAACAGGCTACTATATCAGATAAACTGCAGCACCGGGATGCCCGCCGGCCGGAAGCCGCTCCCCGCAGATCCACCGTGATGCCCCCGGCTGCGGGACCATCCTTTACCATGTCTTCAGAAAAAAACCTGTATCCGGGCAGGAGAACATGCCTGTCCCGGCCGGACAAGGGGCTCAGATCCGCAGGGCAAATCCAAAAAGAAACGTTATGTCGGGCGCCTCGTCGGTACCACCGATATAGGCTGCGGCATTGAGCTGGACGTCGGGCATCAGATAATACATGACGCCCACGTCCCCGGAGCCCTCCCAGTCGGACCATTCTTCGGTGTTCGCCCTGGCGTAGAATTCGACAAAGCCGATCATCTCGGGGCTGAACGGGTAGAACAGGGCCAGGGCGTTGCTGACGCTAAGATACTCGTCGTCTTCATCCCCGAACACATTGCCTTCAGGGATATACGCGGCCCCGGGGGTCATACCGAGGAAGAACTCGCCTTCGAGGTTGACGTATATGGGAAGGTCCACACCGAAGGACATGCGATCCAGGCCGAAGTCATCCGTCCCGGTCGGCAGCGTAAAGTACGGCGATATGGCCATGGCGGCATCGCCCACGGCAAGCTTACTCTGGGGATAGTTCGGACCCAGCACGTGATACTTGGCGCGCACCTCGGTATCGCCCAGACCGAACTCGTCCTCTCTGATTCCGTTGTCCAGCCATTCCCAGTTGAGCGGATTGATAGTGACGCTCGCCTCCAGGTCCCTCATGATTCCGGCTCGAAAGAGGGTGTTTCCGATGCTGATCCGCTCCCGCTCGATGCTGTTGTCGTCCCACAGGTATGAGAAGACGATCGTCTCGACCTGGAAACGGCCTGGCCCCACGGTGTATGGGCTGCTGGCCCTCATGGGCCTGTCCGAATACATCATGCCGAGCATGCTCTGAGGCATCGGGTTGGCGAATGTATATGCCTGACCTCCTGGAGCCGGCCCCTGCGCGGCAGGTTGCTGTGCCAGAGCCGGGCTGTGCAGAGCGATGATGAATGCTGCGCAAAAGAGTATATTTCTGAGCATACCTCCCTCCTGATCAGTTTTTTCTTACAGGGATTAAGGATACTGGCGCGTATCATTTTCTCAATATTGGGGCTGCGGCACGAGGCTGATTCGCTGGCAGCGCCCGGTCCGTCCGCCGAAAGAGAATGCCCCTGACCTGCTTAGGCCGCGGGGGTCTTGAGTGCGTGCGCTCTTAGGGACAACCAGCAGAGGGGAGATTGATTTGACAGCCCGAAGGCCTACCATTGATTAACATAAGCTAGTTCCCGATCACTGGTATAAAGGAGGAATGCCCATGGGAATCTTATCATGGATCCTGCTCGGTCTGATAGTCGGCCTGCTGGCAAAGTGGATCATGCCCGGCAGAGACCCGGGAGGCATCATCGTCACCATGCTCCTGGGTATTGCCGGCGCCCTGGTCGGCGGGGCGATCGCCTCGCTCATCGGACTGGGAACCGTCACCGGCATCAACATAGGAAGTATCATCATCGCGGTGCTGGGAGCGATTCTCATCCTGGCCTTATATCGCCGGTTTACCGCCAGCAGGGGATAGCACCCGGATTGCGGAAGACCGCGCGTTTTCCATGCCACAGCGCCCCAGGCCCACGCGTGAAGAAATCCGCACCGCAAAGGGGCGGACTGTCACGGATCTCATCGCCCCGGATCTTCTCGTTCTGTTCTGTGGGATCAATCCCGGTCTGTACTCCGGTGCCGTAGGGCATCACTTTGCACGACCGGGCAACCGGTTCTGGCCCGTGCTCCACGCTGCGGGCTTCACCGGCCGGCTCCTCTCGCCGTTCGATGAGCACGAGCTCCTGGAAAGGGGCTACGGCATCACGAATCTGGTGGAGAGGGCCACGGCCGGGGCCGATGATCTGAGCCGTGCTGAAATCGTCGAGGGAAGCCGCAGGCTGGCGGCCAAGGTTCTCCGCTACCGCCCCCGCTTCGTGGCTGTTCTGGGGATCGGGGCGTACCGCATTGCATTCGGCCGCCCGAAGGCGACCATCGGCAGACAGGACCTGTCCATCGGCCCGACCCGCCTCTGGGCCCTGCCGAGTCCGAGCGGGCTGAACGCGCACTACCGGTTCGCCGAGCTCGTCAGCCTCTACGATGAGTTGCGCCTCGCGGCGGTAGAAGAATGAGCAGGCCCCTGAGGGCCCGGGCCGGCAACAGGCCCGAAAAAAGGCCGGATGCTTTTTTGAAGCATCCGGCCTTTTCGATTCATACCGGGTGGGAACCCGGGCCGAAGAAAACCCGCATCAGGTGATCTTCGCGTAGTCGATCACGATGTCGTACCGCTTGCGGGCCTCGTCAATGAACGATTTGATCGCCATCTCCTGTTTCCGGGACAGGAGCTCTTCGCTGATCGTTTTCAGCCGGTCTTCTCCCGCGGAATCGGCATCGGCCTCTTTCTTTTCCTTGAGCCAGATCACGTAAACGGTGCTCCGGTGGGTGTAAACCTTGGGGCTCTCCAGGCTGTCCAGATCCTCCTGCAGACCCTGGATCATCCCGATTTTGGGCACCAGATAGGCGGTCCTGCGGAACTCCCCGGTGCTTGAAGGGTTCATGGCGCTCAAGTCGGACGCGGCTTTCCCGGCCAGCTCTCCGGCGTGCTCTCTGGCCTTCTGGAGAGACTTCATGGCCTTCATGTCGTCCACGACCCTCCCCTTGACCTCGGAGAACTCGGGGATGCGGGCCGGGATCTTTTCCTTGACCATGGGGATCAGGTAACCGCTCTCGACGGCCGCCACGTCACCGATTTCTCCCTGTGGAAGCAGGAAGGCCTGTGTGACCATCTCCTCGCCGTCGGCAATGCCGATGTCCTCGTTCTGGGCAAAGGGACCGATCTGTCTGACTTTCAGGCCTTTGACCTCGGCATAGCCCGCCAGATCGCTAACGCCCTGCTCGAAGAGCTCCATGTGGGTATTCCCGGCATCGTCATGAGCAAGTATTTGTGCCCGCTGGAGCTTCATCTGATCGATGATGGAAGCGGAGACATCGTCAAACACCGCCAGCTTCTCCTCGGATTTGGCCTCGAGCCTGAGCACGTGGAAACCGAGGCTCGTCTGGACCGGTCCCCTCACCTCGCCTGGCTTCATGCTGTAGAGCGCCTCGCCCATAGGGCCGGGCAGGCTGTCCCGTGGCACGAGGCCGATGTCACCGCCGAGGAAATTGGTGCCCGGGTCTTCCGAGTGCTTTTTCGCCAGCTCGGCGAAGTCTTTGCCCGCCTTGATCTCGTCATGGATCTTCTGTGCCTGCTCCCGCTTGAGGTCGATGGCTGCCTGGCCGGCATCCTGGGGGACACGTATGAGGATGTGCCTGCCGTGGACCTTCGCCTCTTCGGTGAACTCCTGCTTGTGGGAGTCGTAGTAGGCCCTTGCCTCGTCGAGGCTCACCCCCACCTCGTCGAGGTAGCTCTCCACCGGGAACTCCACCGCGTCCAGAACGATCTTCGGGGGGACCTTGTAGGTATCCTTGTTCGCATCGTAATATGCAACCGCCTCTTCGTCGCTCACCTGAATCTCGCCGGCATACGACTTGGCTTCAAAGGTGAGGTAGTGAAGGTCGAAGGTGTCGTTCCGATACTTGTACAGCGCCTCCACCTCCTGGGGAGAAACAATGACGTTCTCGGTGATGAGCGAGTAGACCCGCTGCTGGAAGAGCGCCTGGCGCTGCTGCTGTTCGAAATCCGCCGGGGTCATTCTCTGATACTGGAGCAACCTCTTATAGCTGGCGATGTCGAACCGCCCGTCCTGCTGGAAGGCGGGATAGGCCCTGATGGCCTCCTGCAGCTCCTCATCCGACACCTCCACCCCCAGCTTCTCGGCTTCCTGCTTCATGATATAGTCGTTGATCATCTGATCGAGCACGGTCTTTTTCAGATCGAGCTTCTGGAGAACCTCCGGGGTCAGGGCATCCCCCAGCCGTGCCTGATACATCCTCAAGGCATCGCTGTATGCCCTGGCATACTGCTGCTGAGAGATGATGTAGCGGTCGATTTTGGCTACCTTGTTCGCCTCCTTCGACCAGTAAGCGCTCCCTCCCCAGAACACGAACACAATGATGATCGCGCCGAATATGAATTTCGTGATCCAGCTCTTGGACCGTTTCCTCATATACGTCAGCATGAACTACTCCTTCTCAGTCAATGTATGGATATTGAAGCGCAAGATAGATGAATATGGGAATTATTGCAAGGATTTCATTTTTATTCAGAACCCGGTGCACCCTGGCGGGAAACCCTTCCATGGGCATATCGTCTGCTGCCGGAGACCCTGAAATTTCCGGATATTTCCCTCATCGTCGGGAGTGTGCTATGATCGGAAACAGACAAGAATGAAGTTCCCGATCAGAGAGGAGGGAGCACCTGTGGACAAGATTTTCCTTCTGGCCGGCATTGCGGGCACTGTCGGCGGGGTGGGCCTGCTGGTCTACCAGGGACTGATGTATCTCATGCATAATAACTGGACCCAGTATACCCTGTTTTCCGTGGTGGAGAACGGTCCCGATCTTCTCTGGAGCGCCGCTACGATGAGCCCCGGCGTGACGGATGCGTTGAAGGGATGTCCGCTCTTTGCGGCGCTCATCGCGCTGGGGCTGATCCTGCTCGTCGTTTCTTCACGGTTGCGCAACCGGTATGCCTGAGAGGCCGGGCACGGACGCATCTCCGACCGTACCGCACACGGCCTTCGGTCTTTTGTAGACCTTCCCGGCGGGCTTGAGAGCCCTCCCGGCAAGACACCGGAAAGAGAAATGTCGCCCGCAATCAGGGCGAGTGCTCCCACATGCCGATTCTCCGCGCCCGGGCCTCTTTCTCGTAGGCGATGAAAAGATCCTTGTTCTTATAGCTGAACCGGACATCCGCCTGGGCCCATCCGTCCTGTATGATGCGCCCGTTGATGAGCACATCGCCGGCGTAGACATACGCCAGGGTCCTCCCATAGCGGTCCACCGGGGCCGCTCCCACCTTGACCTGGACCTTCCTGCCGGCCAGGAGCTTGCGGAGGTGGTCCCTGCTCTCTACGCCGAACGGCTCTTCCCTGGTATACGGCGAGTCCACCTCGGGCGCGTCTACGCCTATGAGACGGATGTTCCGGCCGTCGTCGATCCGGATCGTGTCCCCGTCGTAGACCTCGGTCACCTCGTGGATATCGAGCTGTTTGGCCCAACGCAGCAGGAACACGAGCAGGACGGCCATGAGAACCACCAAGGGCCAGCGCACATAATCTTTCACGATTCCCCCGCTCCTTTGCCCTTTTTCAAGACCCGGACTTCTCCCCGAGATGCCCAAGCAGGGCGTCCGCATAGAGCCCGCTGTGGGTGACGGGGGCAAGGTGCGTGCCCGGGAGCACCTCCAGGCTTAAATCAGCCCCCGCGCGCAGGGCATCAGGATAATACCGCTCCCAGAACCGGGTGACCGCCTCGTCCGGGAGATCCCGGGCAGGATCCGCGGTGAGGATCCTCTCCGGGCTCATGCATGAGTCGTCCGCTCCGAAGATCACGGTCACCCGCTTCACATGCGCGACTCCGAAACTGCCGCCGTCGCAGTACAGGCTGCAGTCGCCGATGTCCCTGCCCGCCCGGCAGAGCTTGGCCGGATGCACGTGAACCGCGGCATCGGAGATGGACCTGGCGAAGTCGCCCACAAACCCCCGGGTGAACCCCCAGGCGGAGCGCAGCTTGTCGCGCGTATGACCGGTCCCCCGGGTCGAGATGCGCAGCGATTCGAGCAGGAATCTGCCGGTCAGGGCGAGGGGGCCGCGCCGCTCGAAACCCGCGGAGCACACCTGGCCGAGGGACACCACCGAGCCGGGATGGGTGTGGGCAAATCGCCGCGCCAGAATCCCGCCGTGGGACCATCCGACAGCCGCCAGTGCCGCCGGGATGGGATCTCCACCGCGGCCCGGGGACTGATCATCCTCGATCACGGGCGCCCCGATTTCCCCGGCGCCGAGCGGGGAGTAACCCGTCACGCCGATGCCGCGGACCTTAAGAGCGTGTCTGACGACCTCCATGAGAACCGCCTCCTTGCCGCGGTCGCCTCGCCAGCGCTCGTCTTCACCGTAGGGGGTGTCACAGACCGGCACGACCACGATGCCCGACCTGCAGCCCAGGGCCAGCTTCGAGGTGAACGGATAGGCGTCAGAGGGCCTCTGGGCATGCCCCTGGAAAAAGACGATCACCGGCCCCTTGAGCCGGCCCGCCTTTCGATCGCCTTCGCGCTCCGCAGGGCTCCTGGCATCCAGAAGGAGATACCAGGCGCGGAGGACCTCGCCGTTGAAGCCGAGTTTGAGGGCCTGCGTGTCCGGACGGTGCGCCAGGCTCCGTTCACCGGCTGTAGCGGGCATCGAAGCCATGAGTGCCAAGACGGCCAGAAAGGAGATCTTCATTGAGCACGATATACCACACCTGTGCCCTCTTCCTCATCATCATAATGGAAAAAGACCGGAACTATCGGGAACCTGCACGGAAGGAAGAACCGCTACTCCCTATCCGCCTGATGCGACGAGCCCTTCTCGATGTCGAGGATGGAATGCCCGCCCGGGAATGTCTTGATCACGTACTCGTTGAGGTTGTCCATCTTGCGGATGATGTCGCGGATCTTGCGCGCCTCATTAAGGATGTGATCCGCCATCTCCCTGACGAGAGGATCGTCGGCGGCCCGGGAGATTCCTTTTGCCTCGCCCAGGAGAACGGTGAGCGGCTGGAACACCTCGTGAGCGGTGGTGCTCGCCAGCTGGGTGACGAGCTCGAAGAACTTCAGCCGGTCTTTCTCGTCCCTCAGGGAGATATAGTCGAAGGCCCGTTGCACGGTGAACCTCAGGAGATCCGCGCCGAAGGGCTTCAAGATGTAGTCGTACGCCCCCAGCCTCAGGGCCTCGATCACGCTGTCGACACTGGCGAACCCCGTGATGACCACGATCAGAGACTCCATCTGCCGCTTGCGGACGAAGTCGATAACGGCCATGCCGTCGATGTCGGGCATGCGCAGATCCGTGATGATCACGGGAAATTCCTCTTCCGAGAGGATGCGGATGCCCATCTCGCCGCCGACAGCCTTGACGACCTGAAGCCCGTCTTCGTTCAGGATGTCTTCAACCAGGCAGCAGTCCCCTTCATCGTCGTCGATGACAAGGACTCTTCGTTCCTCATCTTCCTTGAGAAGTGTCATATATCACTCTTTAATAGATGAAAGGATGCACATTGGCAAGACAAATGGGAGCCGTCACCCGGCACTGCTCTGCGGTTATTTTGGCTTTTTAAGAAATTTTAAGTATATTTTTTAAGAAGATAGACCGCTGATTGCATCACCTGTGCAGGTTCAGTTATCGTTCTGAGTCAGTGCGATGTTTCCCAGATAGGAATGGACCATGGCGACCACCGGGGCGGTTAGGGGATCGAAGCGGTCCTGATATTCAATGACAAACCGCTCACCCGCGAAGTAGATCACCACCGGTCTCACATCATCCCATTTCTCGGAACACTGTGCTCTGAACTCTTCGTGGGTCATCGTTCTTTCCCTTTCTCCATTTCGTTAATCGTTGTAAATACTTGTATCGGCAGCTTTTTTTGATACTTGAGGGACGCTTCACTGCATTCCGAAGATCATGGCGAACCGGCCCAGACCGGTCTTGATCTGCTGGCTGTAGTTCCTCAGCTCGGGGTGCTCCAGAAGATTTTTCCCGAGATATTCCAGACACTGGGCAGGGTTGGTCCTGGGGGAAACCACGGTAAGAGGCTTCCTCTCCATCTCTGCCTTCTTGAAGTTGTCCCGATCGTAGAGGATGCCGCCCATATACTCGGGTTTTATGGAAAACATGGCCTCCATGTTGTTAATGCGTTCGTCCGCGGTCTGACAGATCCGATTGAACAGAAACAGCCCCTGCTTCAGGCTCGTGATCTGGTTCATGATCACCCAGGGTGTATAGACCTTCCGGGGCTGGTAGAACTCCACCTTTTTCAGCAGCGACTCCTCAATATGCTTGAACCGCTGGAACGACGCCTTGATGCAGGCATACCCCGCGATGATGTCCTGAGGCGTGGTGACGATGACGATCTCGTCGGAGGCGAGCGTGAAGTCCATGACCGTGGTGCCGATCCCGGCGCTCAGGTCGAAGATCGTGATGTCGTATCCCTGGCTGACCTTCCGGAACGACCGAATGAACTTGCTGCGCTGGACATAGTTGATGTTCGCGAGCTTGAACTCGCCCGAGCTTCCACCCACGAGATCGAAACCGTACGCTGTCTTCTGGATCATGTCCTCCAGGGCCACATCGCCAAGGAGGAAATCGTACAGGGTGTATTCAGGAAACAGGGCCAGCTTGTTGGAGATGTCTGCATTGCCCAGATCGGCGTCGATGAGGAGGACCTTTTTCCCCTCCCGCGCGGCAACGGTCGCCAGGTTGGTGGACACATGGGTCTTGCCCACGCCGCCCTTGTTGGAGAGGATGGATATGATACGGTGCTCGCGCTCGACCTCTTCCTGCGCGCCGGCCTCGGGTGCCTGCTGTGCTACGGCCGCCTCGACCGCTTCGGGCTGGGGAGAGTAGTAGAGATCGATGGCCTTGCGGATGGCGAGCTTGTCGCCCAGGGCGGGATAGATCTTTTTGCCCATGTGGAAGGTGAGCGATTCCACCACTTCCTTCTGCCCCGGGTCCCCGATCGCCACCAGGACGCCGCCGTTGAGGAAACGCACCGGCAGGCTGGTGTAGTTCCTGGCAAAGACCTCTTTGAGCAGGCCCACGCACTTCCGGTCAGGGGTTTCTTTTTCGATATCGATATAGGGCATGCCGCATTTCCGAGCAAGGGCTCTGGTTTCTGTCCTGTCATTCATAGAAAACTCTCCTCGTATAAGTTATTCGGAAAAGAGAAAGGGAATCTTTAGCGGGGTTTGTGTATCTTTTCCTTGAAATCGTAGAGGAGATTCAGGGCGTCCAAGGGAGTGGTCCTGGACAGGTCCAGCTCGCCGATGCGCCGGACGATCTCGCGGTATCCGTCCGCGTCGATGTCCTGACGATCGGAGATGAAGAGGCTCTCCTGAACCGGTGCATCCTGCCTCACGGCAGGGACGGACCTGGCCTTGCGGCCCAGGGTGTTCAGGATGACGCGGGCGTTCTCAACCACCTCGTCGGGAACGCCGGCAAGACGGGCCACATAGATGCCGTAGCTCCTGCCGATGGCGCCCCGCTTCACCTGCCGGAGAAACACCACCTCATGGCCGCTTTCCTCGACGGCCATGTGCAGGTTCTTGATGCCCTGGTGCCTCCTGGCCAGGTCGGCCAGCTCGTGGTAGTGGGTGGCGAAGAGGGTCCGGACGCGGCGCTTGTCGAGGTACTCGGCTACGGCCCAGGCCAGCGACATCCCGTCGTAGGTCGAGGTGCCCCTGCCGATCTCGTCTAAGATGACGAGACTGTTCTCGGTGGCGTTGTGGAGGATCTCCGCGGTTTCGCTCATCTCCACCAGAAAGGTGCTCTGCCCGGCCGAGAGGTTGTCCAGGGCCCCCACCCGGGTGAAGATCCGGTCCACGATGCCCAGCTCGGCTTTTGCAGCGGGCACGAAGGACCCCATCTGGGCCATGACGGCGATCAGGGCGACCTGACGCATGTAGGTGGACTTGCCCGCCATGTTGGGCCCGGTGATCATGTGGATGGTATCCTTCTCGCCGTCGAACGCGCAGTCGTTGGGCACGAACTCGCCCGCCTTGAGGACCTGTTCCACCACGGGATGCCTTCCCGCGTGGATCTGCACGGACCTGCCGGGAGACATGGAAGGCCTGCGGTATCCGCGATCCAGGGCCAGCCAGGAAAGGGAGCTCAATGTATCGGCGCAGGCGATGGCCGTGATGGTAGCCTTGAGGTCCGCGGTCCACCCGAGAAGGAAATCCAGAAGCTCGGAGAAGATCCGCGCCTCGATCCGGGCGATGGCATCCTGCGCGCCGAGCACCTTTGCCTCGTACTCCTTGAGCTCGGGCGTGATGAACCGCTCGGCATTGACGAGGGTCTGCCTGCGCATGTAGTGCTCGGGCGCCTTGAGGGCGTGCGCCTTGGAGATCTCGATGTAGTAGCCGAACACCTTGTTGTAGCCGATCTTCAGCGAGTTGATCCCGGACCGCTCACGCTCCCGGGCCTCCAGGCCGGCGATCCACTGGCGGGAGTCGCGGCGCAGCTCCTTCAGCTCGTCCAGCTCGGCATCCACGCCCGGCGCGATCGCGCCGCCGTCACCGAGCCTGCTCGGCGGGTCTTCAACCAGGGTGGCGTCGACTCGCTTTGCCACGTCCTTCAGGGGGTTCAACCGATCCAGCACCGACCTGAGCAGCCCGGACCGGGCGCGCTTTAGGATATCCCTCATCGCAGGGACCCGCCCCAGCCCCGCCGACAGGGCGCGGACATCGCGGGGGGAGGCGCCGCCGGTGGAGATCCTGCCCACGATCCTCTCCATGTCCGGGATCTCCTCCAGGATATCCCGGATATCCTGCACCGTGCCGGGACTCTTCACGAGCTCTTCCACGGCGTCGAGCCTGCCTTCGATCTCCGCGGGGTCCATGAGCGGGAAGGACATCCAGTCGCCCAGCATCCTCGCGCCCATGGGCGTCATGGTCCGGTTCATGACGCCAAAGAGGGTGTTGGCCTTGTCTGGACCGAGGGAGTCGAACAGCTCCAGGTTGCGCCTGGTGTTCGCCCCGAGGATCATGTACCTGCCGGTGCTGTAGAACCTGAGCCCGGTGATGTGGGCGAGCACGCCCTTCTGGGTCTGTCTGACGTAATCGAGCGCCATGGCGGACGCCCTGAGCGCAGCCTCGTGCCCTTTCAGGCCCAGGCCCTCGATCCCCAGCACCCGGAAATGGCCGCAGAGGAGCTCCCGCGCGCGCTCGGGCGCCACGGCCCCGTCCCTGCTCGTGAGGAAAAACCCGCCGGGCACGATGTCCGGCTCGGCGGTGACGACCTCGCTGGGCGATACCCGGTGGAGCTCGTGAAGGAAGTCCTGCTCCGAGCCCACCTCGGTCACCCGGAAGTCGCCCGTGGAGATATCGATGAAGGCTATGCCCCACCGGCTCCTTGCCGCATCCGTGCACACGGCCATGAGGTAGTTCGGCTTCTCGCAGAGAAGGTGGTCGTCCTCCAGGATGAGCCCCGGGGTGATGACCTGCACCACCTCCCGGCGCACGAGGCCCTTTGCAGCGCCCGCCGGCTCGCTCTGCTCGCAGATCGCCACCTTCAGGCCCTGCCTGATGAGCCGGGATATGTAGGAGTTGGCGCTGTGGTGGGGAACCCCGCACATGGGAACCGGATTCTCCCTGCCCTTGTCCCTGGTGGTCAGGGCGATCCCCAGGATCCTGGACGCGGTGTGGGCGTCTTCGTAGAACATCTCGTAGAAATCGCCCATGCGATAGAACAGTATGGCGTCCTGGTGGAGCTTCTTGATATCCAGGTACTGCTGCATCATGGGGGTGAGATTACCCATGAGATCTTTTCTTCTTCTCCTCTTCTTCCAGGAAATCCTTCAGGAGCTTCGCCTTGAACTTCTGTGCGAAATGCGGGCGCTCCATGTACGGGAGATTGGTGGACAGGAAGGACTCCTTCATGGCGCCCCTCACCGCATCCAGATCGCGCTCGTGCACCGCGGGCCTCTTCAGCTCCCTGGTGAGCGTGGCCCTGCTCCCCCGGATGAACGACCTGAGCTCGACATCGGCGTCATCGAGATCCACTACCGTGATGAACTCCAGGTGGATCATGTACAGATCCGCCGTGAGCACGGCGGTCTTGTCTTTGACGATGACCCTCACCCCGTTGCCTAAGGTTATCTCTTCCATGATTTTTTAGACTTAATATGATGATGCAGGGAAAATCAAGCACAGATGAGCAGTGCAGGACGGAAAAGGCTGAAGGACCGGGATTTTTTTGAGGGGAGTTTCGCCAGGGGCTCTGCCAGGGTTTTTCAAGCGGGACTTCAGTGGTTTTTTATTCCGGACCGGCTCCCGGCGCGGGTTCCAGGAGATCGTGTACCAGGGAGGATGCCGCTTCGCGGGCCGCGTTCCGGATGGCGGCATCGATGCAGGGAAAGTCTCCGGGCTCGTTGCACCTGCATGATATCGGGTTTCTCACCCGGATCTCCCCGCTCCGCCACAGGATTCTGTTGGTGCCCGAACCGATCATCTCTCCCTGCAGCACGGCCGCCGCGTCGGTGAAATCCTGGTGGTAGTAGCCGGTGTAGTGGCAATATACCCCGTATCTACGGCAGTCGACCACCAGCAGCGCGTCCAGATTCTCCCCGCTGGCGAACCCGCGGTAGTCCTGTTCCGCATACCCATCGCCCGGGGCCTCGAACGGGGAGAGATTGTCCCGGTCGACCCGTCTCTCGATGAGAACGGCGCTGAAGCCCTCGGAAGACAGCTCCTGAGCGATCTGGTTCTGAATCTCGCGGAAGATCTTGGTGTCGCCTCTCTGGAGATAGCCTTCCAGCTTTCTCCGGTCGGAAAGCACGATCGGGTGCCTGCTGCCCCAGTATCGCTCGTCGCGCCGCCCGAAGACATTCGGGTAGGTATCGGTCGGCCCCGTGCCTCCAGCCGGAAGGCCCTCGATCTTCATCTCCGGCCGGCATACCCGGCCGAGCACCACCCCGATGGTGAGGCCCCTGGTCTCCCTGATTTCCGGGGGAAGGTCCACGGACCTCCGGGAGGCGCAGGAGCTTAAGCACAGGGCCGCACAGAAAAGAGCCGCCGGCAATAAAAGACAGCTTGTGATGCGCATAGGATTCCCAATAGCCTGTTGCAGGGTTTTCTCAAGCGTATCGCCCCTTCCGCCCCGGGTATCGACTGCCCGGTTTTTTTAGAATAGCGGCATCGCCGACTTCACGAAGGTGAAGGCCTCCCCGATGGCGCGGTTCATGAAAGGCGGCATCATCCTGATGATCACGATCATGAAGAACAGGCCGATGGCAATGGTCAGCGGGAAGGACATGAGAAACACGTTCATCTGCGGGATCGCCCGCGCAGTCAGGGCAAAGGAGATGTTGAGCAGCAGGAGCACGCCGATGACCGGGGCCGCCATCTTGACCCCGATCAGGAACATCTGGGCGGCATAGGACAGGACCGCCAGGAGATACTTCTGATCGGGAAAGCCGGCCTCCACCGGGATGATGTAGTAGCTGTCCACCAGCGCCTTGATGAGCATGTGATGCCCGCCGAAGGAAAGGAAGAGCAGAAAGGCCACGATATAGAGCAGGTTCGAGGTGACCGGGGCATCCACGCCGGTCATGGGGTCGACGATGTTCACGATGGCGAAGCCCATCTGGAATCCGGCGAGCTCGCCCGCGATCTGAACACCGGCGAAGATCACGTTGACAGCCAGCCCAAGCCCCAGCCCGATGAGCAGCTCATGGAGCAGGAGAACGATCAGGGTGATGACATTGAGGCTCTCGATGGCGATCCCCACGGCAGGGACCACCGGCACGAGCACCAGGCTTAAGAAAAAGGCGATGATCGCGGTTATGCGCCGGGCGATAACCTCGGCGCTGAAGAAGGGAATCAGTGCGAAGATGATCCCGACGCGCACAAAGACAAAGAGAAAAGAGAGAATATCCTTCCATGCGAGGTTCAGCAGCTCATTCATCGGACCATCAGGGGGATGCTGCTGAAGAGATGGATGGTGAATGTTGTGAGCTTCTCGATGATCCACGGCAGGGAGAAGAGCAGCACGAGGAACACCACCACGATCTTGGGCACGAAGGTGAGCGTCATCTCCTGTATCTGGGTGACTGCGGAGAACACGCTGATGGCAAGGCCCACGAACAGCCCGACCAGCAGCATGGGTGCACCCACGAGCAGGGTGACCTTGATGGCTTCCGACATGATGGTGGTTATGGTTTCCGGCGTCATATCAGAGGAACCCCCTCACGATGGATCCGACCAGCAGGCTCCATCCGTCCACCAGCACGAAGAGCATGATCTTGAACGGAAGCGAGATCATGATGGGGGGCAGCATCATCATGCCCATGGACAAGAGGATGGACGCCACCACCATATCGATGATGAGAAAGGGGATGAACAGGATGAACCCGATCTGGAAGGCGGTCTTGAGCTCGGAGATCATGAAGGCGGGAATCAGTGCCCGGGTGGGCACCTCGTCCTTGTTTGCGGGCTTTTCCTGCGCGGCGATGCTCATGAACAGGGAGAGGTCGTTCTCCCTGGTCTGCTTGAACATGAAATCCCTTAAAGGAGCCTCCGCATTGTCCAGGGCCTGGGTAAAGGATATGTATCCCTTCTGGTAGGGCTGCAAGGCCTGTTCGTTGATCTTCTGCAGCGTTGGTGCCATGATGAAGAACGTCAAAAAAATGGCGAGGGCCGTGAGAACCTGCATGGGCGGCATCTGCTGCGTGCCCAGTGCCTGGCGGAGAAACCCCAGAACCACGATGATCCGGGTAAATGCGGTCACCATGATCATGATGGAGGGCGCCAGGGCGAGAATGGTCAGGATGAAAAGCACCTGGAGGACGCCGACCACGTCGTCGGGGCTGCCTGCCTCCTGGACGCCGAGGCTGATGCTGGGAATGGTCACCCCCTGGGCATGGAGCAGACCGGATGCGATCATGATCAGCAGGACAGCCGTCGCGGCGATCCGCGCGATTTTTTTCATTGCAGGCCTCTTTTCCTCATGCGTCCACTTCGCTGATGACCTTCTCGAAATCCCCCTGCTCCAGATCCTTGATCAGGGAGACGGTGTTCTGGGTGACCCCGAGCAGGAGTATGGACTTGCCCACCCGGACCATGGTGAGGTGGGCTCTGGGCCCCACCGGCACCTGCCCCAGGATGTTGAGGCCGATGGTCTTCCTCACCCGTGCATAGGGTCCGTACTTCTTTGCGGCCCAGGCCAGGGCGAACAGGCCCACGATGACGCCCACGAGCACGGCGAAGGTCCTGAAGCCCATGCCGTCCGGGGAGCCGTCCGCAGCCAGGGACGGCCCTGCGGCCGCGAGCAGGACCGTAAGCGGAGTGAGCAGGACTCCGAGTCTCTTCATCGCAGCCTCTTCACCCGCTCCATGGGGCTGACGATGTCGGTGAGCCGGATCCCGAACTTCTCACCCACCACCACAACCTCGCCCCGGGCCACGAGCTTGTTGTTCACGAGGATGTCGAGCGGTTCTCCCGCCAGCCTGTTCAGCTCGATGACCGAGCCCTGGCCCAGCTGCAGGAGATCGTTGATCAGCATCCTCGTCCTGCCCATTTCCACCGTGACCTCCAGCGGAATATCCAGAATGAAATCCAGCTCGGCAGGATGCCCCGAGGGCCTGCTTTCCTGAAGCTCCTCGAACTGCGCCTTGGCGGCGGAGCGACCAAGCGGCTTGCCTTCCTCGATATCTTCACCCGCCTCCAGTGCACGCGCCCAGTCTTCAGCGAGCTCATCCTGGCCTGAATCCTTTTCTTCCTTGTCGTCCGGTGCATCTGCGCCGCCTGACATGAGCTTGTCGATGTCTTCCTGGGAGAGCTCGCCTCCCCCCTTGGTCTCATTTTCCTTCATGGATCCCTTTTCCTCATCAGCCATGGATTCCTCCTTCAGTAGAGCTGCTTGTCCACGAGGCTCACGATGTCCACCGCCAGATTGTCCTTGATCTTTCCCGGCCGTGCATAATATTTGGGCAGGTCCTGCACCATGACGACCATCTCGTCGGCCACGTCCTTTTCGAGCACCAGGATGTCCCCTTTCTTGAGCGACACGAGCTCACGCGAGGTGATGCTGGTCTTTCCCAGCTCAACCGACAGATCCACATAGACGCCCATGAGCTCGTGCTTGAAGCGGCTGACCCACGCGGAGTCGATGTTCGTCTTCTCTTCGGTGTGGAAGCTGGCGTAGAGCCTGTCACGGATTGGTTCGATGAGCATGTAGGGAATACAGATCATGATGTTGCCGCTCATCTCCTCCATCTCGATATCGAACTGCACCACGATGAGCACGTCGTCGTTGGGGATGATCCCGGCGAACTGGGGGTTCATCTCGCCCCTCACATAGTCGAACGTAAGCTCATAGACGGGCTGCCAGGACTGTTCCAGCTCCTTGATGGCCGCGGAGACGACCTTGTAGAGCATGTGCTGCTCGATCGGAGTGAACTCCCTGCCCTCCACCTTCATGGCGCCCGCTCCCCTGCCGCCGAAGAAGCTGTCGACGAGGGCGAACACGAGCTTGGTCTCCAGCACCACCATGGCGTTGCCCCGCAGCGGGTCTACGTGGATGATATGAATGCTGGAAGGCACCGGCAGCGACCGCATGAAGTTTCCGAACTTGAGCGTGTCGATCGATACCGGCGTCACGTCGATCATCCTGCGGAGCAGACCCGAGAGGGTGTTCCGGAAAAACCGCGCAAACCGGTCGTTGATGGCGTCCAGGGTGGGCATCCTGCCGCGGATGACCTTGTCCTGGGCCGCAAAATCGTATTTCTGGAAGTCGCCTGCATCTCCCGATGCACGCATGTCGGACTCGGTCTCGATATCCCCGCCGACAACGCCCTTCAACAGGGCATCAACCTCTTCCTGGCTCAGTATCTGGCCCATACCTTCTCCTTACTGCACGACGAACTCGGAAAAGTACACGTTGAGCACCTTGCCGGTGGTCAGGTATTTGTTCATGCTGTTCAAAATGCCCCGCTTGAGGGCCCGTTTGCCCGCTATGGTGGAGACATCGTCGAACGACTTGCTGGAGAGCAGGGTAATGACCTCGTCCCTGATCTGCGGCAGCCTCTGGTCGATCTCTGCAGCGAGCATCTCGTGGCTCATCTCCAGCTGCATGGTCACCTTGAGATAGCGCGTGCCCTGGGCATCGGTGAGGTTCACGATGAAGGAATCCATGGGCCTCATGGGACCGGACAGACCGCCCACGGCATATCCCTGGGCCTGGGTCTGCGGGGCAGTTGCCTGAGGAGCGGCTCCCTGCCGGGCATCTTCCGATTTCGGCGCCAGGAGGAAATAACCGGCGGCACCGCCTCCGACGATCACCAGGAGAACGAGAACAATCACTATCATGAGCATTGGGGACTTTTTCTTTCTCTCCCCTGCCGCAGATTCTCTTACCTCACTCTTTTCTTCCGCCATATGATCCTCCTATAACTGATCTTTTAAAAGAACGATCTCCACCCGCCGGTTTTTTTTGCGGCCCTGCTCGGTGTCGTTCGATTCAACCGGCCGGGAGGAGCCGTATCCTGCAAGAGCGAACCTGGCAGGACTCATGCCCGCCGTGTAGACGAAGTAGTCGAGCACGCTGCCGGCCCTCCTCATGGAAAGCCGGTACTGCTGGGCCGCCGTGCCGCCCCGGTCGTCGGTGTGGCCCTCGACCGAGATGGTCGAATCGGCGTTGTGCACGCTCTGCGCAATGCTCTGGAGAATGGGCAGGGCCTCCTCTTTCAGCTCGTGGGAGCCCTCGTTGAAGAGTACATCTCCATTGATCATGACGGCAAGTCCGCGGCTGTTCTGCCTCACCTCGAACATATCCTCGCCCATGCCCCTGAGCCCTCCGACACCCTTGCTCTCCAGGTTGTTCAGGATGCTGCGGCTCAGGTTGGTAGTGTCGTAGAACACCCGGGGGGGAACGGTCTCGAGGAGTGTGGGCATGCCCTTCACTTCCTGCTCCTGGGCAAACTCGAGCGGCCCCATGGCCTGGTTGAAAAAGCCGAAGAGATCCTTCATGCTTCTCGAGTCCATGGAAGACATGGATATGAGCAGGACGAAAAAGGTGATGAGCAGGGTGATCATGTCGGAGAACGTGACCATCCACTGGGTCCTGCTCGGGAGCAGGACATATTCGATATTTTTATCTTTCTTCGCCATCACCATTCATCCAGCTTGAAGTCGTACCCTTTGTACCGGAGGGTGCCGGTGGGTTCTTCTGCGGGTGTGTCCAGGCCTTTGAGGCTCACCGAGCTCCGGATATCTCCCAGGATCGTGATCTCCACCCTTCGGTTCAGGGCCCTGCCATACGCATCGCTGTTGGAGGTCATCGGCCTCTGGGCGGCCATCCCGTAGGCGGCGAGCCGCTCATGGTCTATGCCTCTGCCGGCGAGATAATTCACCACGGAGATGGCCCGCGCGGCGGAAAGTGCCCAGTTGGAGTAAAAGGGAGGGCCTTCATAGGGGATGGAATCGGTATGGCCGGTGATAATTACGGGATTGTCCATGCTCGAGAGCACCCCGGCCAGGGTGTCGAGGGTTGGCGCACTCTCGGGCGCAAACTCATCGGTTCCCGGCTTGAACAGGAGATTGGACTTCAGGGTAATGGTGACGCCCAGAACTCCTTCCGACACTGCTGCTCCGCTTATAATGCCGTTTTCCGAGAGAGTGGACCGGATCTTCTTGATCTGCATGATCTGTTCTCTCAAGGGCGCCGCCTGGGGGAGCAGATCCGCTCCTCCGGGATTCTGATAGGCGCTCCGGCCGCTGGGGAGGATGCCGAAGCTCCCCATGAGGGAGTTCATGGCCAGACGCTGCTTGCGCTCGTCCTGCACGCCCATGGAGCAGAGCACGATGAAGAAGGTCAGGAGGATGAGCATGAGCGAGGTATACAGGAATATCCCGGTATCCTGCTTCGGCTCGAGGTAAACTCGTTTCTTCCGGGCCATGCTATTCTCCGCGGTTTCTGCCCGAGGCCTCCCGCAGGCTCGGAGAGAGGTAGGAATGGAGTTTCCTCTCCACGATCCTCGGGTTGTCCCCTGCCGAGATGGACATGATCCCCTCGATGATCATCCCCTTTTCCAGCGATTCCTCTTTCGAGCGCATGGCGAGCTTCCCGGCCATGGGCAGTGCGATCATGTTCGCCATGATGGAGCCATAGAAGGTGGTGATCAGTGCAACTGCCATGGCAGGCCCAATGGACGAGGGGTCGGACATGGACTGGAGCATCTGGACGAGCCCGATCAGGGTGCCGACCATTCCCATGGCCGGTGCAAAGGTTCCCAGACCGTTGAGGATATCCGCGCCCTTGGTGTGCCGCCGCTCCAGATGCTCGATCTCGGTCTCCAGGATCTCCCGGATGGACTGCGGTTCCAGTCCATCGATAACCAGCTCGAGCCCCTGCTTGAAAAACGGGTCTTCCAGCTCGTTCGCCGCGCTCTCCAGCGCCAGGATCCCTTCCCTCCTCGCCCGGGTGGCATAGTCCACAAAGGTGGGAATGAGTCCCTTTGCGTCCCGCGGCTGGGTGAAGAACACGTTCTTTACCACACCGGCAAGGCCGAGCACCTCACGCAGGGGATAATTGATGAAGATGATGCCGAAGGTACCCCCGATAACGATGAGCAGACTCGGTACGTTCACGAACAGGGTCAGCGGTCCACCCGACATGATCCCCATGAGGACCATTCCAAAGGCAAAGACGACACCGATGACGGTTGCAATATCCATATATGCCCCTTCAGCGAAATTGATCTCGCATCAGGAATGAGCAAGGGATATGCCATCGCGAGGATTTTGGTAAATATTGTTTTATTTCATAATGTTGCAGAATTGATGAACCGGGATGTCCCTGGCAGGACAAGTCATTAATTTGACGCTTTCGATGCACCTGGATGCCAAGAGACACCCAGGTGCATCTGAAGGAGCATTTTTTTAAAGAATTAGCGCTTCAGGTTGATGAGCTCCTGGAGCATATCGTCGGTGGTGGTGATGATCCTGGAGTTTGCCTGGAATCCCCGCTGGGTGGTGATCATCCTTACGAACTCGGATGCGATGTCCACATTGGACTGTTCCAGGGAGTTGGATGCGATCCTGCCCAGGCCGTTTTCGCCGGGATGGCCCGTAATTGCATCGCCCGAGGCCCGGGTCGCGGCCCAGAGATTGCCGCCCACCTTGTTCAGGGCCTGGTCGTTATTGAACTTGGCAAGGCCTACCCGGTAGAGATAGAGGATCTGGCCGTTGCTGTAGTGGCCCACCATGACCCCGTCCGTGTCCACGGAGATGTTCTCCAGGAAGCCGGTGCCGTACCCGTCCTGGGTCTGGTAGACCGTGGTGGATGCATCCGCATACTGGGTGGAGGTCAGGGCCTGGGGTTCCCACGAAGAGGTGGGAAGCGTGGCCCCTCCGGCGATGTCGCCCACGTCATCGGCAATTCCGGCGCCGGTGGTCCAGGTGGCATTGGTGCTCCGGATGCCGAACTGCAGGGATATCTCCTGATCGACTCCGGTCACGAAGTTCGCCGTGCATATCGGGTATCCTTCGGGCGACCAGGCGGCCGTGGTCCAGTTGGCCGCCACGGAGGGATCATCGGCGGGGTCACAGACAAAGGAGGTTATCCGGTCCAGCGCACCACTGGAGGAATCGTATGTCATGGTGCCCCGCATGAGAATGCCCTGCTGAGACTCTCCGGCAAACCCGGGCCGCTCGTCGGCCGCCGGATTGCATGCAATGATGTATTCCCAGGTGTTGTCGAGATCCACGGTCCCGTCATTGTACTCGCTGGCGGCGTTGATCTTGTCATAGTAGATGGTCACGTCATGGGCGTTGCCCAGGGCGTCGTAGACCCGGATGGCGGTCTGATACCCATAGGCGGTGTCACCGATGGGCTCGGCAGCCGTGGCGTCCCACGCTCCAAACAGGCTGTCGGAGTTCGAGGTGTCGGTTGAATCCAGGTTTGTGATGGCGGTGATATCCTCGGTCGCCTCGGGCGGGGAGGTGAATGCGCTGAGCTGGATATCCGTCAGCGTGCCCTGGTCGGTTCCATTTTCGTCCAGGGCCCATCCCCGCGCCACGTATCCTGCCGGGTTCACGAAATACCCGTCGGCATTGAAGCGGAACTGGCCGGCACGGGTGTAGTACTCGGTCTGGCTTCCCTGGGGCGACACGATGAAAAAGCCGTTGCCGCCGATTGCAAGGTCGGTTGCATTCGAGGTCGACTCGAGTGACCCCTGCTGGAACAGAGTGTCGACATCGCTCAGCGCCGTGCCCCGTCCGATCTGGGATGAACCCGATGCCGTGGACACCGACTGGGAAAGCACGTCCTCGAAGGTGGTCCTGCTGGACTTGAACCCGATCGTGTTGACGTTCGCTATGTTGTCGCCGATCACGCTCATGGCGTTGCCATGGGTGGAAAGACCGCTGATTCCGGAAAACAGTGAACTGGAAATACCCATTGCTCCCTCCTTTATCCCTGTATCTTATCGATATCTGCTATGTTGACTTCCTTATCGCCGATGATAAGGTAGGTGACGCCCTTGTCGTACCTGACTCCCGTGACCAGTCCGGCCGCGTAGGAGGTTGTTCCCACGGCGTTGCCCTCGTAATCGACCGCCTCGATAGAGAACCGGTACCGGCCTCCGCCCACCTGCTCGCCGTCGTGATCGGTGCCGTCCCAGACATATTGAACGTTTCCCTCCTGAACGTTTGTCCCCTCTATGGTGCGTACGAGCGTTCCATCTTCTGCATAAATATTCACCCTGACGGCTGCCGCCAAAGCATCCAGGCTGAAGTCGATGTTCAGGTCGGTGCCCGTGTAGTTGAGGATATTGCCCTGTGCATTCACCTGCTTGCCGATGAAGGACACAGCGTTCATATTGTTGATGGAGTTCTGGAGAATGCCGAGCTGGGAGATGTTCTCGTCGATGTTGCTCAGGGTCTCCAGCGAGGTGAACTGGGCGAGCTGAGCGGTAAAATCCGTATTTTCCACCGGGTTCAGGGGATCCTGGTACTGCAGCTGCTTGACGAGCAGCCTCAGGAAATCATCTTTTCCCAGGGACTTTGCGGTCGCTGACGCGGTGCCGCCGCTAACCGAGCCCTGGTTGGCCAGTATTGAATCCATTCCGACTGTGGACATTGTCTATTCCTCCTCTTATCAGGCAAAGAGATCGAGCCCGCCGCCGTCAGACAGATACGGACGGGGATGCAGGTATTCCATGTCATCCCGGTAGGCCGCACTATGGTAGTCGGAGCCCTGTCCGCCGCGGGAAGCCCCTCTGCCGTGCCCGTCCTGCTGTGCAAAGGCGGAGCCTCCCTCATGGAACGACCGGTTGTCCAGGGTGGTGCTGACCGAGAACTGGGTTGCACGGATGCCCTGTTCGGTGAGCGCATCCTTGAGCACATGCATGTTCTGTACGAGGATGTCGCGGGTGACGAGCTGATCGGTCTTGAAGATCGCCTGGAGCTGGCCGTCCTGCATGGTCATGCTCACGTCCACCCGCCCGAGCATGGGGGGATAGAGCCGGAGCGTCACGCTGCCCTCGCTGTTTTTCATCTGGGAAGGCAGGGTCTGCCGAAGCTGGTCCATGACGCTCTTCATATGCTGCTCGTAGAAGGATTCCGGGGTACGGTTGCCCAGCCTGCCGGCCAGGGCCTCATAGGTCTCCCTGTTGAGCACGATCTTGGTATCGGGCAGTGTCTGTCCCGTATGCCAGAGCTTGAGCGAGTTCTCGATCCCTGCAAACTCCTGCTCGCTCATGGCCGACTTCAAAAAGGCAAGGGCTTCGGCCGACTCCGCGCTCAGTTTCTGACCCGCATTGGATTTCAGATATGCGTTCACCTGGGCCATAACCTGCTCTACTGCCTGCCTTCGAGCAGCCTCATCCGCAGCGAAAAAGAGATCGCTCATGACCTCGCTGCTCACCCCGAAGGTGTCGCCCGCTGTCCGGATCATTTTCTCGACGTGCATGGCGCTGCCGGCTGACGTACTGCTCAGCCCCTGGGAAGAGGCCTTTTTCAGTGCCTCGGCAACCATTGTCCTGATCTCGGCCGCGATATGGGAGGCATTCCGCTGAATCAGGCTGATCTGCGCGTCTGTCTGCTGCCCTGACAGCCTGCCTGCGAAATCGTTCTGTCCTGATGCCGCGCCCTGTCCTTTGATGAGCTGCTTGCCCGACATGATCCGTTCGATGATGGAGTCCACCG
Source organism: Deltaproteobacteria bacterium (assembly GCA_018433775.1). Classification (GTDB taxonomy): domain Bacteria; phylum Desulfobacterota; class Desulfomonilia; order UBA1062; family UBA1062; genus Phosphitivorax. The sequence continues at coordinate 125,308 of JAHDQN010000022.1, read as the reverse complement.
CATCTGCATCCGAGGCGGTGAGAGCCCGCAGGGCATCCAGATCGATCCCGTCTGAGTTAGCCCGGTTTTGAAGGGCCTCTGTGAAGGATGCCGCGATCTGGGTCTTGATCCCGGCCTTCATGGCAGGGTCGGCCATCAGTGCCGCGATATCCTTGCTTCCCATTCCCTGCCGGGCAAGGATCGCCTTGAGGGCCTCGTCAGATATTTGAGACCCGCCTCCGTTCACGAGCATTTGAATGTCCGAGGACTGCAAGCCCATTTCCCGCAGCGCCGTCATGAACTGGAACAGGAGCATCCCGGCAGGCGTGGCGATGATTTCTTGGAAGGCCTCTTCATCGAGGGAGTCCTTTTCCGACAGAATCCGGGAGAGCGGCGTCTTGCCCGCATCGTTCGTGCCCGACATTGCAGAGGCGAGCTCGGCATCGAAGTCGGCGGCACCCGACCCCTGGTGCGAGAACACCTTCTGGACAAAGCCCATGGCACCTGATGCAAGGCCCAGCAATCCTGCAAAAGGCAACTGCATATTCACCTCCATTGCTGTAGTGCCCTCATACAGAGCAACTGAGGTGCCAGGACGGCCTTTCCCTGGAATGGCCTTATATGGTCATCGCACGCTTCTTGTCCCCCTGGTAAAAATTACACGGTGCAGGAGAAAAACTTGCCGATGAGGCGGTGCCGGGACAGGGCTTTCCTGATGCTGCTGGAGATATGTTGAGGGAGAAAACTCTCCCGGTGGGAGAAGAGGACGGAGGGAAATGTGAACCCGTCCCCTGATAGTTAATCTATTCCGTGCCTGTCCAGAAAGGACGCGACGTGATCCATCACCTCTTGCGGTCTTCCCCTGTGAGGAACGTGCCCGCAGTTTTCCAGGATTGCCATCTCGGACTTCCCTCCTGCTTTTTTGCTGATGAATTCAGGAAAGGCCAGAGAACCGAACTCGTCCCTGTCCCCATGGATGGCAAGAAGCGGACACCTCACCTTGCCGATGCGCTGCTCCAGGCTCCATGAAGCGAACTCCGGCGAGAGCCAGACATCCATCCATGCCCGGAGCACCCACTGGGCCTTTGTCCCATGCCATTTCTCTATCCGCTTGATCTGTTCCGGATCCTTAAACGCCTTTTTGGCCTTTTGAATACCTGAAACCGTCACATCTTCGACAAAGGCCTGGGCCGCTTCCGTAATAACGGCACTGCAATCGGTGCGGTTTGCGGCAATCGCAATGGACATGGCGCCGCCGACGCTGTGACCGAAAAGTACATACCGGTCAAGCGAGAGAGCTTCCCTGATATAGGGAAAATAGATATCCGCCTCCTCCCAGACAAACGCCTCGCCTGGCAGGGCATCGCGTGCGCTCGATTTCCCGAAGCCGAGCCTGTCATATGCGAACACGGTCCGGCGCAGGCGGCCGGACAGTTTCCCGGGAAAATCCCGCCAGAGACCGACGCTTCCGAGAGAATCGTGAAGGAGTACCACTGGCACGTTGTATCGAAGGTCTTCCGGACTCCATTGTTTCGCATGGATCGTTCCGCCGGGAATGGTGAAGAACAGTTCCTTGGATCGAGTGCTGCTCATTTGTTCTCCTGCTGTCTTAATTATACGACAAGGGCCGCCCGCGGATGAAAACCGGCCGCTTCATTCCTGCTCACGCCTTTTGCCACGGATCGGGATTATAACTACCATAAATTCATATACATTGATATCTGCTTTCCGGCGGGAGCCAGGCAGGGCCAAAGCCATCGGCTCCGGTGGCGGATCGTCCCCAAGCGAGCAGTGCTCATTCAGCAGAAGGTGATCTGTTGCGGGCTGATCTGGACAGGTTGAGATCGATAGCAAGCAGCAGCCTGCATACAATGGGTGACATGTCTGGTCTTGAGGAATAGTTTTTGACACCAAGTATATAATGCATCCACGAGCCTTTGGTCCGTTCATTCCCGGGATAGTGCGGACATGACCGATATCTCGAACCGGAAACTGATCTGACTGGTTGATACCGATGATAAGTGACAGCCGCTGTTAACCTTTCTGAGGGAATAAGGAACAAGGCTGCCCCCGGCAGGGACTGCTGACTAACGGTCCCGCAGCCTCAAGGTCAGGGCCAGCATGCTCAGGCCCAGGATGCCGGACACGAGAAAGGCGGTCTCGTAGCCCCATGCTGCGGACACGGCGCCGAATCCCAGGGAAGAGACCAGCATGCCCAGGTTGAACGACCAGACGAACAGGGAGTTGGCAAGGGACCGCGCACCGGGATAGATGTCCAGGAGATAGGCGTTCAGCGTGGGGTAGAGATACCCGTACCCAATCCCGAAAACCAGGGCGAGCGCCATGAGAGAGACTCTGCCCTCGAAAAAGGGAACAGCGAGGGGGAAGACCAGCATAAAAACCAGGGATATGATCCATGCCCGCACATCGCCCGCGCCTCTGAGCGGCTTGTGCAGGAAGGACCATACCATGAGGCTTCCCGCCACAAAGGAGACGAAGAACAGGCTGGAGTCGTCTATCCCCCGGGTGAGAAGAAAGGGAGGCACGAACACCACCTGTGAGCCGAAGACCGTTCCCAGCACGAGTGCGGCCGCCATGTGGGGGAGCCCCCGCGCGGGAGAGAACGACGGGATCCTTTCGGTCCTTGCGGATCCCGGGAGGAAGAAGCCTGCGATCACACCGACGAAACCGAGGCATGCTGCGGTATAAAAGAACAGGGGGTACCCCCGGGCATGAATGATATACTCGCCCAGGGCAGGACCGATCGCGTGGGTGGAGATGTTGATTGCGGTGAGTATCCCCAGGAGGTATCTCCGGGAGCCCGGGGCCGCAATATCGAACACGAAGGCGCCCAGGATGCCGAATGCGCCGGCAAACCCCACTCCCTGGATGATTCTCAGGGCAAAGACGAGCGGGCCCATCCCCTGAACCAGTGCGTAGAACGGCGTAGCAAGGCAGAGCAGGGCCGCCCCTGCGGTGAACACATACTTCCGGGAAAGCCTCTCCGAAAAGATGCCCGCCAGGGGCAGGGTCATGAGCACCGTAATGCTGAAGGCCCCCATGACAAGGCCGATGTCCGCGGGGGAAAGCCCCAGGTATACGATGTATTTCGGCAGGAGTATGAGCTCCGAGAAATTCAGGAAAAAGAAGAAGCTGGCAACGACGATAATGAGGAAGCTGCGCCTTTGTTCACTCACCTTTGACCCTGGCGGCGAATTCCCGGAGGTCGTTCAGGGAGCCCTCGACCCCCGGGCCTCCGGCCCGGAGGATGTGGTATGCCTGGAGGCCCACGCTTCTGGGGACCAGGTAATCGAAGTCCGGGTGATCGCCGATGTGCACGACGTCGCCGCCTGCAAGGTGCTTCAGTCGCAGGAAAGCGCGCGCCTCGGCCTTGGTCATGCCCCAGTCGTCACTCACCGAGATCATCTGATCGAAAAAGGGCGCAAGACCGCCCCGGGACACCTCCACGTCGAGAAAATGCCGTGCCGCGTTCGAGAACAGGACGAGGGGAAAGCCCTGTGACTGCAGTTCTCCGAGCACGGGCAGCACATCGTCGTAGAACTCGACCCTGGACGCATACCGGCTGACGAGCCCGGCAGGCTCCATATCATTCAGTCCGAAATGATCGAGCCAGTAGGAAAGCTGATACCACCGGATTGATGAGGGGCCTTCCTGTTCGTATGCCCCGAGGCACACGCGCCGGGCCTCGGAGAGGTCCATGCCCTGCCTGCGGGAGACGAGCTCGGGCAGCCCTTCCATCCAGACGCTGTCAACGAAATGATTGCTCGTGAGGGTGCCGTCGAGGTCAAAGGATAGGGTCAGTCTTCTTCCCACACCTCCACCCTGTCCTTCCATTTGGCCTTTGCGGCGTAGAGGGCGTTGTCAGCCTTCCTGATGAGCTCGGACTTCTCTCCCTGGCCGCGGGCGAGGCTCCCCACCCCGATGCTGACCGTGACCTTTACGGACGTGCCTTCGCCAAAGGAGAACGGGGTCGATCGCACAGCCTCGCAGATCCTCTCCGCCACGTTCGCCGCCTCTTCCGTGGCGGCGTTGGGCAGGATCACGGCAAATTCTTCCCCCCCGTAGCGCGCAAGGACGTCGATCGAGCGAACACTGTTTCTCAGGATGCCTGCGAGCTGCTTGAGCACCATGTCTCCGCACTGGTGCCCGTAGGTGTCGTTGAAGTGCTTGAAGTCGTCGATATCCAGGATGAGCAGGGACACCACGCTGTCCTTGCTCCGCTGCACACGCTCCACCTCTTCGCTCAGGCGGTCCTGGAAATGCCGGTGATTGTAGATCTCGGTGAGGCCGTCGGTAATGGAGAGCTGGTTGAGCCTCTCATTGAGGACCTTGAGCTCCTCGGTGGCCCGGTTGAGCTCCCCTGCCCTGGCCTCCAGCGCGTCCTTGACCTCGGCCATCTCCCACAGGGTCTTCTCCATCTCCGCGTTCTTTTCCAGAAGCTCCATCTCCAGCGCCTTTTTGCCGGTTATGTCGGAGAACACCATCAGTGCCTGGATAATGCGCTTTTTCCGGGAAATGACCTGCACATCGTATTCGATCGTGAGATCGTCTCCCTCCCTGGTCCTCAGCACGCACTCCCGGCGGTGGATCTCGCTGCCTTCCACAAAGAGCCCCTGAAACTCTTCGCGCAGGCGCTGTTCCTCGTGGGGCGCCACGAATTTGGTAAAGAGCGATCCCTGAATCTCTTCCCTGGCATAGCCCATGAGGTTGCTCACAAAGGCGTTGCAGCTGGTGATCACCCCCCGCGGGTTCACGTAGAGAAGGCCGATGGGCGAGACGTCGAACAGGTCCGAAAACTGCTCTTCCTGCTCCCTTATCTTTCTCATGAGCGTGACCTGCTCGGTCACGTCGTGCAGGACCATCCAGAGGAGATTCCCCTTGTCCCGTTTCAGCCACCCGCCCTTCATGCTCACGAAGACCCGTCTTCCTCCTGCCGAGGTGAGCATCAGATCGCCTGGGGGGATGGTTCCCTCGGGATCCTGGATACCCTTGTCACATGCCCTGATGAACCCCTCCCTGCTCTGCCGGGATATGATCCTGATGAGCTGGCTGCCCATCAGATCCGAGGGCTCATGCATGATCAGTTTGTGGAATGCATCGTTGGCATAGACGATGATCCCGTTCTCTACAATGAGATAGGCGCTGGGAGAATACCGCGCCATGGTGACCAGCGTCTCCGGGATACAGGCGGCATCGTCGTCGTACACGGGCTGCCCGGTCTCGGAAAAGGCGATGATCTCGGTATCGTTGATGATGGTGGTGGTGAAGGCGCAATCAAAGCCCTGCCGATCTTTCGACGGCAGGGAGACGGTATGATTCCGGCTGTTCAGGGAGTCCAAGACCGTGCGGTTCGCGTCCAGGAAACCGCGGATTTCCTTTTTCCCCATGCCTGTTCTCGCGGCAAGGGCATGGCTCACAGAAACGACATCTGCTGTTTTTCTCAGGACGACATAGGGTGTGAGAATACTCGCGAGCCTTTCTATATCAAAGTCCATACCCTGTCTTCGCCTTCGGTTACCTCACCTGCCTGCTGCATGTCGAACAGGACCTTCTCGATCTCCCGGGAGACGATTTCTACGGACATGGACTCCTCGAGGATTCGGACGATCTCCTCGATGGTGGCTCCCCCGGTGATCTGAAGGACCTTTTCCGTGAAGGCAAGGAGGTCTTCGTGCTTGGACCACGGAAACAGCACCCATCTCCACTTCGTCATGATCTTGGGGCAGTAGTCGGCCTTGAAACGGGAGTCGGCCTTGCTCACCAGGACCGCGGTGCGGACCTCCCCCACCTTGGGTGAGAGGTAGCGGACCACTTCCTCCATGGTCCCGCCTTCATCGCTCACATCGTCCACCACGAGAACCTTTTTTCGGGAAAGGTCCACCTCGGGCAGGGGAAATACGATGGCCGGCCTCTCGCGCAGGCTCGTATCCTCTCCCCAGTGACCCATCTGAAAGGTGCATATATACTTGCTCTTAAGATAATCCGTAAGGATACGCGCCGGGGCGAGCCCACCGCGGGATACGCCGATCACGACGTCCGGATGGTAGCCGGAAGACCGGAGTTCGATGAAGACCCCCCAGAGGAGCTCTTCCACGTCTTCCCAGGAAAACCGTACCGATTCGGGAAATGTCTTTTTCAAACCATTGATATCTTCCATAGAATCACCTTGTCAACTCACGTTCTTTCGGAATATGCCTTTCATCTCTTTAACGTTTACCGTCTCTCCCCTCACCGGTTCAGCAGGCGGAACCTCGGCCTGTCCAGGGTGCCCCTGATACTGAACCGCATCCCATCCGTTGACGACCCTGCCTGCGGGCCCAGAAGCAGGGCCAGATCCGGCGGCAGACCGACCTCTCCCGTCAGGTTCAACCGGGACCGGGAGAGAGGCTCCATGATCCGGATCGACCCCTTGACACTCCCCGAGATATCACCGGCCAGCTCAAGGCTCTCCAGGGTAACCAGTCCCTTTTCCACGACAGACTCCACCTTCAATGTCGTGAACTGAATGCCGTCCAGGGGCAGCGGCAGGTTCAGCTGCGAATGCACAATGGGGAGGTACCCGTCCTTCCATACGATGTCCGCCCTGCCTTCCATCTCGCGAAGCGAGGCGTTCGGCCTCGATATATCGACGGTGCCGGTGATGATCCCCCTGGGGCATACGCCCGAGGGAAACAGGGACTGGAAGGCCTGTGAATCGAGGCTGTCCATCCGGGCTGACACGCTCAGCGACTCACCCATGGCGCCCAGGGGCGTGCGGACGCTGCCGGAGAGGCTGCCCGAAGGGAAAAGCGCCTCCATGTCCAGATCGAGGCTGCCCGAGAGCAGGGAGATGAGCCCGGGCCTGATCTTCAGCTCCCTCGCAAACGGATTCTCGTCGATGCTTACCCCCTCCACCCTGAGCCCGAAGGGGAGGCTGGAGCTGATGCGCCCCAGGGTTATGGCCCGGCCGGCCAAAGAGCTCATGGTCCCCTCCAGGCGGCCCCGGAAGGTGTCATAGGGGAACCGCACCAGGACGAACAGCACCAGGCAGAAAAGCAGATACAGCGCAATGCCTGCCTTTGCCAGCCTCGGGGACCCCCTCTTTTCATCAGCCATAGTGGACCACCTGGAAGGTCACGTCGAGACAGCTGTCCCTCTCGACGCGCCGGATGTTCAGGCGCTTGATCTTCAGGGAGTGGGGGCTGTGCTCGATGTCGTACAGGAGGCTGATGAGGTCGTCCTGGAACACGGAGCGGATCTTCACCTCCACGGCTTCCCGGGCTGAACCGCCCGACTCGCTGATGGGCTTCATGTACTCGATGCGGTCGTTCACCTTGACCCTGGCCGCCAGCTCCTCAAGGAACCCGAAAAGCGTGAAGTCCGCAGGCTGGGCTGCCCCGGCGGTCCTGGGAGCGCTGCCTGCGGCCCTGATCCGGGACGAGAGATCGTATACCCTCTTGAGCTCGCTTTCATGGGCCTTTACCGAGGAGGTCAGCCGGGCTTTGTACTCAATGACCGGAGAGACCACCCCGACCATGAGGATGAACACCCCCAGTACAACCCCTGCGGCAAGGAGAATCATCCTTTCGCGTTTTGAGAGACTATTCAGGTAGCGCTCGATTTTCTGGTACATACCAGTTTCAACCTCACCCGCTGATCAAGTTTGTCCACGTTGGCCGATACGATCTTCACCTCGGCCACGTAGGGGAGAGACGACAGGCTCGCCTTTATCCGTTCCACATTCTCGTATGACTTGGCCGTGCCCGATATCATGATGGAGTTCTCGTCGATGAGGATGTTGTCGACGAGCACGTCGATGTTTCTGGGGATACCCGCGCTGACGTCCCGGATGATCTCCAGCGGCGTGTCCTTGCCGCCCGGGCCGCCGTTCTTGGACGTGATTCTCGACAGGTGCTGCTCCAGCTGCCTCACCGGGTCCACCATGGGGGTGCCTGCGGGCATGACCGACCCGAACTCCGCCTGTATCCGCCGGGTGAGCTCGCCGTTTATCCGGGCGTTGGTGAAAAGGTCGATCCCGAGCCCGAGGACGCACAGGACGACGAACGCAACCGCGATCTTGCCCCATGCCCCGGCATGGCCCTTGAGCCACTCGATCTTCCGGGTGTAGGCGAGCTCCCCTTTACGGAAATTGACCCCGTCGGCGCCGTCGATTCCCCGCAGGGCAAGCGAGACGGGCATGAAATGGTCCAGCACCTCGTCCATGGAAACACCGCCCTTGTCCTCGTCCCTGTCGGGAACCCCGGGGAGGATATCCGCCGAGGTCTTGAACCTCTGAGCGAGGTCGGTGATGGAGCGGGCGTACCCGGTGGGAACCAGGGCAAAGCTCTGACCGGGAGAATCGATCCGGGACAGGGCGATGAGCACCTCGCGGACGCAGGTGTCCAGCAGCTCGCCCGCCTCGACCCCCTGCTCGAGTTTTTTCTCCAGCTCAGGGGCCGGAATGGCCGAACTCCCGAACAGGCGGGGCGCGATCTTTCCGAACCCGTACGGAAAGGCCCCAATATGCTTGACCGCCGTGCCCTGCAGCACGGCCAGCGAGGTATCGTCCCACCCCATGTGCAGGAAGAGGTAGGTGGTGTCATCGGCGAGGCTGAAGATATTCCTGGCCCCTGCCAGGATGGCGGCGGACGGGGAGTCCACGATCTCGGGGTCGATGCCCGCCTTTTCATTGAGCCCCGAGATCAGGGCCTGCACCGAGGCGTGCCGCGACGAGAGAGTCTCGATGTGATGAAGCCCGGCCTCGTCCCTGCCAAGAAGCACATAGTCCACGATGATCTGTCCGTCCAGGACCGGAAGGAGCGTCTCCACCTCGGGCGCTATGGTCTGCGCGATCTTCTTCCGGTCGCCGAAGGGCCTCATGAGAGAGCGGTGCATGATCTCCCGCTCGGGCATGCCCACTGCCACCGAGCCGAGGGCGTCTACGGGCAGCTCCTTGAGCAGCGCGGCGATGTCTTCTTCCGCGGGGTGCAGGGGCTCGTAGTGCTCGCCGTACTCCCGGGGCATGCCGATGATCTTCTCCAGGGAAAACTCCGCGGCTATGCCCGTCCTGATCAGACAGGCGTGCACCGAGACATTGTCCCAATAAATTCCCAAACTATATCGAGCCATGTTCCATCCTGTTTCTTCAGTGAAGGTTCAATATATTTTATAATACACTATCCGCACGTCGTTTTGAAAGCGTTGAAGAACAGTTTTGATGTTGATCCTGGCGCCCGATGGCATATTTCCGTTGATATCGGCACTGAACAGGTTGCTTTTGACGTCCAGGGTCTTTTTGATCCACTTCATCTCGTCTGCGGGATCGTTCAGGTCCAGCCCCTGGATGCGGCTGCGGTCCTGCTCGTTCAGAAAGGGCCTGCCGTCTTCGATGACGTCCGCCACATCCTCGGTGAGGTACGTCCGGGACATGCTCAGGAGCACGGTCCGGGAGGCGGTGTTGATGTTGATCTTCCCGCCCGTGCCCACGGTCACGTAATCCTTGATCCCGTGAAAGTTTTCCGTGCCGTAAAAGTACTCCGGCTTCATCCCCTTCACCAGGAGGATCTCCTCCGGGGTGTCGAGGGGGCCGTTCTTGCAGATATAGGGAGGATCCAGCGACAGGTAGTACTCGCTCTCCGCGCCGCCGAACTCGGGTTCGTCGTTCGGGTCCAGCCAGTCCCTGAGAGACTTCATGAGCTCGTCGAGCTCGTCGTCCGTGATGTCGATCTCCAGGAGCTCGAAGAGATACTTGAGCTGGGCCTCCCGGTAGATCTGCTCGCCCTCGGTCACGAGGCTGTTCAGATCGATCCTGCCGCACTCGTCCGCCAGGGTGCCGCTGAAGGAAGGCCCGTCGAGGTACGCGGAGGCGCCCATGGCATACTCGCTGAAGCTCCCCCACTCCTCGTCGTCTGAGTCGTAGGCGGGGTCGTCCTCTTTGAGCATCACCCGGGCGGCCTCGATCCCTGCCCGGGCGATATGCTGGGCCTGGACCGAATCGCGGAAGTTGTACGCGAGCTCCATGTCGAGGCCCTGGTCCGCGCTGAAGCTGACCACCAGGACGGTGAAAAAGACGATGGTGGCGAGCACCATCAGGAGCACGACGCCCCGGTTGTTTCTCACTATTCTTCTCACTCCGGGGCCCCCTCGCTCACGGTGAGCTTCAACTCTGACAGGGGCAGATGGGCCGTCCCCGTGAAGCTCAGCGGCTCGTCCCCGCAGGCAAAGGCGATGGTCACCCTCACCTGCCGGGGCAGGGCCAGCTTCTGCTCGAGGTCCCAGTCGTCCTTCTCGTCGTCGTTGTGGTCCAGGTACACGATGTTCAGCGAGGTGATGTCCTCGGCCACTTCCATCTCACGCGCCGACTCGCTCACCCCGTAGTGCGGCAGGGGATCCTCCGCGCGTATCAGGATATAGCGGCCCGGGAGATCCTCCATCTCTTTGAGGAAATAGCCCACCTCGGTCAGGCCGCCCATGCTCCCGGGCAGGCCCAGCTCCGCCGCAGTGGTGAAGTGAATGCTGTCGAGGTCGGTATCCCCGTCGGAGTCGTCTTCTCCCACGAATCGATACAGGGAGACGTCCTCCTCGCCCAGGGTGCGGCCGGTCCCCTCGGTGGCCGGGACATAGGCGCAGCTCAAGTCCTTCATCACGCGGTCCATCACGACCCTCACCATCTGGTAGGTCTGTCTCTGGGAGCCTACCGACTCGATTGACCGGTGGGCCTGGAAAAAAGACAGGTTCACCACGGTCATGACGATGGCCGCGATGGCGATGGCCATGAGCAGCTCGATGAGGGTGAACCCGCTATCTCGATGAGAGGAACGCGACGAAATCCGTCTCAAGATTTCCTTTCTCTCCCCACCTGATGGTGAGGGTGTACTTGTAGTACCCGTCCAGAGGCGTGGGTTCGATCTCCTCGGTGTACCGGTACCCGGGAAAATCTTCGCCGAAATCGCCTTCGTCGTTACCGGAATGCACGGTTCTCTCCCCTGTCACCTCGGCGATCCTCTGCTGGGCGAGCAGGGTGGAGGTGGTCACGAACTTCGCCCGGGAGGCCATGTCGATGGACTGGTTCGTCGACTTGAGGAGCCACACGAAGGTGATGCTCAGGAGCGTCACGGCGATGAGAACCTCAAGGAGGGTGAAGCCCTTCCTACCCATAGCCGATCTCCACGTAGTGGTCGTGTATCGTGAGCATGCCGGAGAAGGGCTTGACGACCAGGGTATAGATCTTCCCGAATTCTCCTTCCAGGTAGATCACCCCCTGCTCGATCACCCCTTCGGGGGTCACCAGGATGTCCAGGTGGCCCTGGAGCTTTTCGCTCTGATAGGGGCTCTTGACGCCCTTGAGCTTCACGCCTCTGGGGAGATCCTTTTGCTTAAGCATGGCCGGGGTCTCGCCGGAGCTCTCGGGCTTGGGGAAGACACCGATCCTGGCGTTGTCGATATCGAACCGGACGTAATAGGGCTTGTGCCGGGTGACGGCGGTGGACCTGGCATACTGGAGCACCGTGAGGACCTCCCGGGTGGCCTTGTCCATGCTCGAAGACGAGATGCCGGTGTAGAGCCTGGGTCCGATGTAGCCCACCACGATCCCCAGAAGGGCGATGACGATGATCAGCTCCAGGAGGGTGAATGCCCTAGTACCGGCTGTCCGTCTCGGCTTCCCAGTTTCCGATGTCCGCATCCTTGCCCTCTCCTCCGGGCTGGCCGTCCGCTCCATACGAGAACAGATCGAATCCGTTCGGATTCCTCACCCCGGGATAGAGGTATGCATAATCATAGCTCCAGGGGTCTCTGGGTACCCTCGACTTGTCCAGGTATCCGCCTTCCCGCCAGTTCCTGGGCACGTTCCCGGAAACGGGCTTCTCCACCAGCGATTTGAGCCCCTGCTCCGTGGACGGATAGTCGCCGCTGTCAAGCCGGTACATGTTGAGCGCGTTCTCCAGCGCCTGGATCTGTATCCGCGCCTGGGTCTGCCTGGCCTCGTCGGGCTTGCCCATGATCTTGGTGCCCACGTACGTCGCCAGAATACCGAGTATGACGATAACCACCAGCAGCTCCAGCAGGGTAAAACCCCTATTCTTCATGATATGTTCCTCCATTCTATCGGACTATGGTGCTCATCTCGAGCATGGGCAAGAGGATGGCCAGCACGATGGAACCCACGATCAGCCCCATCACCACGATCATGACCGGTTCGAGTATCGATGTCAACCCCGCCACCGATGTCTCGACATCCTCTTCGTACGCGTCCGCCGCCTTGACGAGCATCTCTTCCAGGGTCCCGCTCTTTTCCCCGGTGCTGATCATGTGAACGATGATGGGGGGAAACACGCCTGACTTCTTCAGCGGCGCCGCGATGCTGGAGCCTTCCATGACCTCGCCGATGGAATCCTCGATGCAGGACTCCATGACCTTGTTCTGCACCACGGTCTTGACGATCTTCATGGATTCGATGATGGGCACTCCCGACGAGAGCAGGGTGCCCAGGGTCCGCGCGAACCTGGCCACCGAGATCTTCCGGTAGATGGCACCGTAGACCGGCATATTCATCCTGAACCGGTCGAACTTCGCCGCCCCCTGCACGGTCTGTCTCCACTTGACGAAGAAGATGGCCGCGATCACGGCCGCCGCGGCAAAGGCCCACCAGGTCATGCCCAGAAAATCGCTCACCCCGATGAGGATGCGGGTGGGCAGGGGCAGAACCTGCTCCATGCTCTCGAACATGCCCACCATCTTGGGCACCACAGAAGTCAGGAGATAGAAGAGCACGACCACCGACACCGCGAACAGCACCAGGGGATAGATGAGGGCCGCCCCCACCTTGGACCTGAGCCGGTGCTGGCCTTCGAGGAACTCGGCCAGCCTCAGCAGCACCACGTCCAGGGCCCCGCTGGCCTCTCCGGAGCGGACCATGTTCACGTAGAGGTCGGAGAAGACCCGCCTGTGCTGGGAGAGGGCGTCGGCAAAGGACAGACCCTCGTTCACCGCGTCCCTGACCTGGGCTATCGTCTTCTTCATGGCGGGCGAGTCGGTCTGCTCGTACAGCGCGCTCAGAGACTCCACCAGGGGGATCGACGCCCCCACCAGGGTCGAGAGCTGCCTGGTCATGACCGTGACATCCTCGAGCTTGACCCTGCCGAGAAACCGCTTGAGCGAGATATCTTTCACACTGGGGGCGGGCGTTGAGGCCTCTTCGGCAATGGAGCTCACGAACACGCCCTGGGAGCGGAGCTTGAGCTTGGCCTCCCGGGTGGACGTGGCATCGATCATGCCCTGGGTGACCTTGCCTTTTTCCGTGAAACCGCTCCAGGTGTATAACGCCACGATCCTCTCCTATTCCCCTTCCGGCTCCGCGGGCTCCCGGACCTTTTCCACCCCGGGCCTGCCCTGCGCCGGGAACTTGCTGAAATATCCGTCGTTCACGGTCACGCCCGCCTTTTTTCTGATGTCGTCCTTGAGCTCGGCCATCCTCGCCTCCGCCTGCTTTTTCTGGAGGGTCCGCTCGATGGACTTCCTCACCTGATCCAGGGTTTTGGTTCTGGACTCCCGTTTATCCTCCAACCGGATGACATGATACCCGAATGACGATTTCACCACACCGCTGAGCTCGCCCTTGTTCAGCGCGAAAGCCGCCTCCTCGAACTCCGGCGCCATCTTGCCCCTGCCGAACCAGCCGAGATCTCCGCCCTTGTCCGCGGACGGGCAGGTGGAGTGTTTCTTGGCCAGCTCCTGAAAGTCGGCCCCTTTCTTGAGCCTGCCCAGAAGATCGCCGGCCAGGCCCTGCTTTTCCACCAGGATGTGCCTGGCCTTCACACGCTCCGGGGTGACGTACTTGTCGAGATGCTCGCGGTAGTAGCTTTCGATGTCCGCCTCGCTCACCTTCACGGACTTTCTCAGGTCGTTCTCCAGCTCCTTTGCCAGGGTCTGGTCGATGATGTAACCGATCTTCACCTTCACGGGTTCCTGTTTGTCGATGCCCTTCCTGCGCGCCTCCCATGCGAGCATCTTCATCTCGACGAGCCCGTCGACGATCTCTTTCCGGCCCTGCGGAGAAGAGTATTTCGCCCGGTACTGGGCAGGGATATGGGAGATGATCTCCTCGATGTCGCCCTCCGTGATGGTCTCGCCTGCGATCTGAGCGACGACATCCTCATCCGACCGGGCGTCCCTGCCGGATTCTCCCGTATCCTGCGCGCATCCTGCGAGAGTGAAACAGGCCAGAACAACAAGTATCAGATATCGTTTCAATTCATCCCTCCCTTTGGTCTGTGTATGTATTGGAAAAGCCCACCCCAATGTCATGAAAAACAATCCGGCTCCACGAGCCCTAGCATTCCGGGACAGGCCATTCCCCGCCCGTTGCCTCCGGGAAAAGGAGCACAGCGACGAGCACCCCTTCACGCACGTGTATCCGGGCCTGCTCCGAGACGATCCTGTTGCTGATCCCATAGGGGTTCCCCACCTCCATGACGGCGTCCTCAAGCGGCCACTGAAACCCCGAAAGGATCACCCCCTTCGCCTCCAGGGAAAGCGGGAGCAGGGACAGGATCGCGCCCTTCATCCCGTCTATCCCTGCCTCGGAATCCACCAGGAAAATCCGGTGGGAAGGGGCGAGGATCGCGGCATCGACGCCGGCCTTCAGAGCTGCGTAGAGCAGGTGAACATTAGCGAGGCTGTGATCGAACCTGTCACCGGTGCAGGCGACCATCTCGATGCAGCCGGCGCCCCGGTCCAGGGCGATATCCAGCGCAAGCTGGGTGTCGGTCTGGTCCTTCTCGGTGCTGTGCTGTATGAGGGGGACCCCGGACCTCTCCACTTCGCGGCGGGCGGACGGGGAAATGGAGTCCATATCCCCCACCACGACATCGGGCCTGACTCCGGCACGAAGGCAATACCCGGCGCCTCTGTCGGCGGCTATGATCATCCTGGCCTTTTTCGCCCTTGCCAGAAGAAAGACAGGATCGGGCGCATCTCCCCCGGATACGATCAGAAACATATGGCGAATTAACAACGAATGGCAGGCGAAGTCAAGCGAGAGCTTTCTCCCTCCGATTTACACCCTTTTTTCGTGCAATCCTCTCTTGCCGGAGTGATTCTGAAGGAAACGGCGCGGTCGGGAAAACCGCCTTGGGAAAACCAGGTGTCAGCTGCCCGGCCCGAGAAGCAGGATGAACGACTTGAACATCTCGGCATCGAATTCTGCGGCCATCTCCTGCTGCATGATCTTAAGCGCGTGGAAGGGTTTTACGCTTTTCCGGTAAGGCCTCGACGCGGTGAGCGACTCGAAGGTATCGGCAATGGCGCAGATCTTTGCATATGCGGGGATCCCATCGCCCTCCCGGGCAAAGGGGTAGCCGCTGCCGTCGTGCCGCTCGTGATGGGACAGGACAATGGCGGCAGCCTCGGGGGTAAGGTGTCCGGTCTCCAGGAGACGGTCATATCCCCACATGGGGTGCATCCTGATGAGTCCCCACTCGCTCGGAGTCAGTGGATGGCTCTTTTCCAAAACCCTCATGGGAACCTGGGCCATACCGATATCATGGAGAAAATAGCCCGCGCTCAAGGCCGCCATCTCCTGCTTGGTCAGTTTGTCGTTGAAGAGCTTGATGGTCAGTGCCGTAGCGTATATGCCGACCCTGACGGAGTGCTGATAGGTAAAGTGATCGTGACTCTCGATCCAGACGAGGTTCTCCATCACCTCTTCTTCCGACAGGATGAGCTGAACCATTTCCTCGGCGTTTTTCTCCACGTCTCGAATCGTTCTCGACTCGACCGAATGGAAGATTTCCCGGATCGATTTCATGGAGGCCGTAAAGGCCACACTGGCCTTGTCGTGGGAGTTCACGGACGGGTCCGCAAGAATGCGGCTCAGATAGTTGATCTGGTACTCCTCGACCTTGTCCCATTCCTCGTTCTTGACATAGAGCCTGATGCTTCCGTCCGCCAGGAGCTTGGTGTGCTGATCGGTGAAGAGCGCACCCTTTGCGGCAAAGAGCCGGTAGTCTCCCCTGATCTGCAGGTAGATATCGAAATCGTACCGCTCGTTGATCCTCATGATGGACAGGGGAAGATCCCTGAAGACGATTCCCTTCTCCTCCCCGGTTTCCTTGACACGAGACGACACGATCAGACCCCTCCCCCTTTTCTCCCAGCCGGATTCCGAATCCCTGTATTCATGGAAATACCGTATTCCTCCCTGAGTATATGCTCATCTTTCGTCCCTGCTATGAGAAAGGGAACGCAAGACATCCGCTCTCTGTACTTCCCCCTATCGACAGGAGCGTTTGAAATGATTACACACATGCGCCCATTCGGCCGCGGCTGCCTCGGTGTACGGACTAAGAGGCAGGCTGCCAGGGGATCTGTTTCAGGAGGGGAAGCTTCCCGTCCTTGGCCGAGAGGATCGGGCGGGTGACCGGCCAGGTGACGCCCAGATCGGGATCGTCCCACCTGATGCCGCCATCGGCCTCTGGGGCATAGGCGTTGTCCACCTTGTAGAGTACCCGGGTATCATCGGTGAGGGTGCAGAATCCGTGGGCGAACCCCCTGGGGACATAGAGCATCCTCATAGGCGAGCTGCTCAGCTCGACGGATATCCACCTGCCGCGCGTTTCAGAGTTCTCGCGGAGGTCCACAATGACGTCGAACACGGCCCCGGTCACCGCCCAGACGAGCTTTGCCTGCGAATGAGGCGGGTACTGGAAATGCAACCCTCTGAGCACCCCTCTCTTCCGGGAAAAGGAATAGTTGTCCTGAACGAAACGGGCCGTGATGCCGAGCGCGTCGAAGGACTCGAGGCTGTACGACTCCAGGAAAAATCCCCTCTCGTCCGTGTAGACGTCGGGCTCGAGCAGGAACGCCCCGGAAAGCTCAGTTTCTGTTATCTTCATATAGTCCCCACAGCAAATGCATGCATGTTGTCTGATTCATTACCGCATTGTCGTTCTCATGGCAAGGCAGGATGATCTCCGTACGGGCCGTACAAGCAAATGCCACGCCCGTGCTCCGCTTTCAATCCCCCTTGCTGAAGCTCACTTCTTCAGGGCGAACAAAAGGTGGGGGCCTGACTCCCCTTCAAGCCTGCTGCTTAGAAAGGGTCGAAGGGCTTGAGGGTTCATCCCATTGATCCGCCGGGTTCTGAAGCCCCACGCCATGCTGCATCTACCTCAGCGCGGATCTCGTCGAGCCGGTCGTGATATCGCGGAGAAATGTGCATGGGAACGACCTGCCCGGCATCCAGCATCCCGGCGATCATACCCGCCTGCCGTGCGGTGAGGTGTCCCCGTGCGCCTGCGTGGTCTTTCAGCTCGTGGAGATAGTATGCCTCGATGAAAAGCATATCCGCCCCGTGAGCCGGACCCTGCAGCGCCGCCAGGTTTTCCCGGGAACAGGCGATATCCGTGACAAAGGCCAGGGACTGTCCGGGTGTTGTGGTCACGAGCTCTTCCCTGAGCTGCGAGACCCGCACCTCCTTTATGCCGGTATGGGTGTCCACCGGGATGAGCTCATCCATCCGGCCGGCAAAGATGTGCTCTTTGAGCGTGCCCACCCAGGCACCCGGAAGATAGCCCCTGCCCGCAAATGCATTTTTCAGGATATTGAGGTGAAAGGGCTCCTTGAGCACATATGCCAGGCAGGGAACGGTATGCTCAAGGATTACCGCGTCCAGGGTGTAGCGTGAGTCCGCGGATACTCTCGTGCCCTCGCGGGGCATTGTGCTCCGGTGGGTTTCGGCGAACCCGGCATCTGCCCTGGTCCTGGTGATGTGCATGCTGTCATGCAGTATCTCGCAGATGGTAATCTCCAGACCGTATCCGGAAGCCAGGTTCCAGGTGTAGGACTGGAGCTTTGAGAGGGCTTTCCCGGTAATTCCTTCGGGTCCGTAGACGGTCAGGGGCTTGTCCCGGTGAAGGATTGCGCGCAGGACCCTGTCCAGCCCCATGAAATGATCCATGTGGGTATGGCTGATGCAGACAGCCTCCAGGGAGAGAAGCTCCCGGGGAGCTAGGCCCTCGAAATGACCGCAGTCGAAGAGCAGGGCCTTGCGTTCATTGAGTATCCGGACATAGACCACCGGATCGAACAGGGGCCCGTTCACCAGACGGGGCAGAAACGAAGGTCTCATAGAAATTTATATGCAGCAAAAACCTAGAGATTGAAAGACTTCAGGAGATCATCCACCTCGTCCTGGGACGACGCGACACCTTTCCGTTCTCCGGGAATGGCGGGGCCGCGGAGACTGAGCCTGTCTTTTGCGGCGGTTCCGGGCACGGCGGGGTGATGGTGCCCGTATCGCCTGATGAGCTCGACCAGACGCTGCTCCATGTTGTCGACCACCCTGCTCACCTTTTTTATGATCTGATCCACCAGGTCGGCGTGGATCTGCAGCTCGCTGATGCGCATGAGCTCGTTGACGAGCTCGGAGTTGTGTGATTTGAGATCCTTGAGTTTTATGAGCGCCCCCTTCTTGTCATCGGAGACGATGAGCCGTGCAACGGCGTCAAAGGCTATGTTGTCCGCCAGGGCCACCTCCTGCCGGGAAAAGAGCAGATCAAGGGTCCTCTCGGAGGTGTCTTTCACGAGGTTGGAGACATGGGTGAGCTTGGTCGAGAGACCCTGGATGTCGGCTTCGGTGATATTGGTGAGGATGGGTTCCAGAAAGCTCTGGATGTCCTGGATGGAGTCGTGGAGGTCTCGCGTGATCTCGCCGATTCCCAGAAAGAGATCCGTGGTCGCGATCACGCTCAGGCGCTTCATGCATTCGGCCGCCTTTTCCAGATCCCCCTGGGTGAGCGAGATGATGGCGTCCTTGAGGGTGTCCATAAATACAATGAGCTGCTTGACGGAATCCGCACCCCCCTTTTCCAGATACATCTTCAGGGCATCCGCCTGATCAAGGATATTCTCTACCTCGGTGCTTCTCTTCTTCGCCGTTTCGGTCCTGCCGCCTTTTTTCTTCCCGGTCCTGGCCTTTGCCATCACACACGCTCCCTTGATTCATGCTCCTTCGGCCGTCAAGGCGGGAATCTTTAAGCAGGGCTGCATGCCCGGAGACAAAGGCTCACTCCCCGGGCACGGTATCCAGATCGGCCATCCAGGGGGCGTCCTCGCTGTCGCTGGGCGCGCGGTAGTCGCCGCGCGGGGAGAGCGAGCCTCCGGAGCCCACCTTGGGGCCGTTCGGGACGCACGACCTCTTGTACTGGCTGAGCTTGAAGAAGCGCCTGATGAAAACCCTGAGCCAGCCCTTGATCTCGGCAAGGGAATACTCGTTCCGGACATCCTCGGGCATGTCGGGCCAGGACCCTGCTTCCCGGTCGTGCCAGGCGGACCAGGAAAGGAAGGCCACCTTTGAGGGCGGGTAGCCGTATCTGGTGATATAGAAGGTGTTGAAGTCCTGGAGCTCGTAGGGGCCGATGGTCTTTTCCGTGCTCTGGGCGGGCTGCTCTTTGTTCGTGCCCGGCACGAGCTCGGGGCTGATCTCGGTAGAGAGGATATCCTTGAGCGACCGTGACGCCTCGGGGCCGAAGAGGTCGCGATCGGCCACCCACCGGATCACGTACTGGATCAGGGTCTTGGGCACGCTGGCATTGACGTTGTAGTGGGACATGTGATCCCCCACCCCGTAGGTGCTCCATCCCAGCGCGAGCTCGCTCAGGTCCCCGGTGCCCACTACCAGGGCGTTCAGGTGATTCGCCAGCCTGAAGAGCACCGATGTCCGCTGCCCTGCCTGGACGTTCTCGAAGGTCACGTCATAGACCTCCTCGCCCCCGGCATAGGGGTGGCCGATGTCCTCCATCATCCGCATGGAGCCCGGTTTGATGTCGATCTCGCCCGCCTCGACCTGTAAAGCCGACATGAGGTCGCAGGCGTTGGTGTAGGTCTTCTGCGAGGTGGCGAAGCCGGGCATGGTAAAGGCCTTGATGTTCGTCCGGGGCAGGCCGAGCTCGTCCATGGCACGGGCGCACACGATGAGCGCATGGGTGGAGTCGAGCCCCCCCGATACGCCGATGACGAGGTTCTGGATACCGGTGGCCTTCATCCGCTTGGCAAGCCCCTGCACCTGGATATTGTATACCTCGAAGCATCGTTTGTCTCTCAAGTCCGAGCGGAGCGGGACATAGGGGAAGCGGGATATCCCCCGCTCCAGGAGAATCCGCCCCTCCGGGGGCTCGAGGTCCAGGGAGATATCCCTGAAGGCGGTGAATCCTGCGCAGGCTCTCGCATCATGGAAGGTGTTCATCCTGATGCGGTCGCAGATCAGCCGGTCCAGGTCAATATCCGCGAATGCAGCCTGGGGCTCCCACGAAAACCGCTTCGACTCGGACACCAGGTTGCCGTTTTCATACACGAGGGCATGGCCGTCCCACGCCAGGTCCGTGGTCGACTCCCCGAATCCGGCCGCGGTGTAGATGTATGCGGACATGCACCGTGCAGACTGGCTTGACGCCAGCCCATGGCGATACTCATCCTTGCCAGCGGTGATGTTGGAGGCCGAGAGGTTCACCACGACGGTGGCCCCTGCCAGCGCGGCATAGCTCGACGGCGGCACCGGGGACCAGAGGTCCTCGCAGATCTCCACGAAAAATCGGAAACCGGGCACGGCAGGCACCCGGAACAGAAGGTCGGCGCCGATGGGAATCCCCCTCTGGGAACACAGGTCGATGGTATCAACGGGAAGCTCCCGGGCGGGCCGGAACTGGCGTGCCTCGTAAAACTCCCGATAGTTGGGCAGGTAGCTCTTGACCGCGATGCCCATGATCCTGCCCCGGTGCATGACCACTCCGCAGTTGTACAGACCGTCCTCGATCCTGCACGGGGCGCCCGCCACGATGACCATGTCGAGCCCGGCGGTCTGGCGCAGGATGAGCAGAAGCGCGTCCTGAACCGAACGCAGGAGCGCCTCCTGGAAAAACAGGTCTTCGTTGGAGTATGCCGAAAGGCAGAGCTCCGGGAATACGGCGAGAACGGCCTTGCCCGCGTGCGCGCTCCGGACGAGGTCGAGGACCTTGCCGGCGTTGAACGCCGGATCGCTCACGCGCACCTCCGGTATGCAGGCGGCGACCCGGACAAACCCGTGCCGGTAGATATTGAAGAATTCCTGTTTTCCCTTCACCTGGCATTCCTCCCGTTTCTTGTTTCCGTGAGCCGCACACGGCCGGCACCACGCACCATATCGCCTTTCCCCGCGGGCGGAAAGGCATGAGTCCTTAAGAATCCATCCTTACCTTTCATGCATCATAAGAGGTACCATCATACCAGGATTTTAAGAGTTTTCCCATTTCATACTTGAATTCGACATCTTCATCTTGTAAGGATTGTGAAAGGTTGAAGCAGGACAGGTGATCGCTGGCGTCCGGTCGAACGGCCTGACGCGAGAGGAAAGTCCGGGCTCCGCAGGGCAAGGATGGTCGTTAACGGCGACCGGGGGTGACCCCAGGGAAAGTGCCACAGAAAACAGACCGCTTCCCTTTTTCAGTGGGAGCAAGGGTGAAACGGTGAGGTAAGAGCTCACCAGTTCCCCGGGTGACCGGGGAAGCTCGGTAAACCCCATCCGGAGCAAGACCAAAAGAGGGGCCGAAAGCACAAGGGATTGCCCGTCCCGCCCCTGGGTAGGTCGCTCGAGGCGGCAGGCAACTGTCGCCCTAGATGAATGATCACCGCCTGTTCCGGGGCAACCCGGCTCAGGACACAGAACCCGGCTTACGGACTGCTTCATGCCTTGTTTTTTAATAGTGATTGCTGAGGAATAACGGAGCGTATCGGTTTTTTCCATGGAAAAGAATTCGCGATTCGAACTGGGACACACCGAGAAGATACGGCGCTCGATCTATGTGTTCCTGCGGGACGAGCTTGAGCGGAAGCTCAAGACCATCGCCCTCGAAGAGCCCTACCAGCGGTGCCAGGCCAGGAAGATACCCTACCCCTATGTCGATTCCAGCGAGCTCAGGCCCAAAAAAAAGGAGTTCTCCAAAGAGTCGTCCGAGACCAGGCCCTTCTTCCTCATGTTCTGCGAAGACACCCTGGATGAGGTCCACCAGAAGTACATCCGGTTCTCCGACACCAACCGGGTGCGCAAGGATACGATCTCCCTGGTGCCCGACATCAAGTTCCACCGCCCCTTCTACTCTACGATCCGGTTCTTCGAACGCGACTCCTTTTTCGAGCTCCTGGAAAAGCTCATCGACGTGGACTACTGCCTGCTCATCCAGCGGGACAACCGCTACAAGAAGCGCAACCGCTATTCCCTGACGCACTTCCACGTCAAGATGGACTGGCCCATCGCCGAGGCCGCCGAGAGCCTGGCAAAGGAGCTGCGCTACGTTTCCAAGAGCCTCTACGAAAAAGGCGAGCGCTATGCGGAGATCCTCCAGCAGAAGCTCTTCGAATACTACGGCTGCCACCATCAGGCAACGGGGGGCCGCAGGACCGGGGCGCTCAGCGCGGCCCAGTACCTCAAGTCCGTGCCCGGGCTCGCCACCGTATATGTGTCCAGCGCCGAGACCAAGACGCTCACCCGCTACTCCGAGAAGGGCGTTGGCCGCTATGCGGTCATCCAGTTCGACAAGGCGCTGGTCAAACAGCTCGTCGAAACCTACAACATCACCGAGGAGAGCTTCCGGCAGGGATATGCCCTGGGAGAGTCCGAGCAGTTCTTCGACGTGATCCTCTTCGTGACCTACAAACACACCGAATGGGGGACCCCGCCGCCGGACGGCAAGCTCAGGATCTTGAGGCCCGACTACAGCTGGCTTGCCGTGGACATGGAGATGATCCTGCCCATGCCCCACGCGGTGAGCTTCCGCCCGCTTCCGGTCAAGTGGGTCTACAAGACTTAGATAATAATTAAGGAGAACACGGTGGGAAACATCATCGACGGAAAAGAACTTTCCCGCAGAAAACGCGAGGAAATAACACGGCAGGCGAACGACTTCCTCAGCAGATACGGCAGGCCCCCGGGGCTGGCCGTGGTGCTCGTGGGACAGGACCCCGCCTCTGCCATCTATGTTCGGAACAAAAAGGCCGGCTGCGAGCAGTGCGGCATCCGATCCTTCGAATACCTGCTGAACGAGAGCACGACCCAGAAAGAGCTCCTGGCCCTGATCGACCGTCTCAACGCCGACAACGAGGTGGACGGCATCCTGGTCCAGCTCCCCCTGCCCGCTCACCTCGAGGAGCGGGAGGTGCTCCTGCGGATCGACCCTTCCAAGGACGTGGACGGGTTCCATCCCTACAGCATGGGCAGGCTTCTCATGGGAGAGCCCACCCTGGTTCCGTGCACACCCCGGGGCATCATCTACATGCTCGACGAGCACGGGGTGGACCCAAAAGGGAAAGACGCGGTGATCATCGGCAGGAGCAACATCGTGGGCAAGCCTGCCGCGCTTCTGCTCATGATGCGGCACGCCACCATCACGATCTGCCATTCGCGCACCCGGAACCTCGCCGACAAGGTGGCCGCGGCCGACATCGTTGTGGCGGCCATCGGCAGGGCGGAGTTCGTCAGGGGCGAATGGATCAAGGACGGGGCGGTGGTGATCGATGTGGGCATGAACCGGACCGAAACCGGGCTCAAGGGAGACGTTCAGTTCGATGAGGCGAAGAAACGCGCGTCGCTCATCACCCCGGTTCCCGGCGGCGTCGGCCCCATGACGATCACCATGCTGCTGGACAACACCCTGATCGCGGCAAAGGCCCGTGTGTCCTGACTCATTTCCCTGGCGCTGCGGCATGTAATCGGCGGGGCTTATGAGCACCCGTCTCGTAAAAAGGAGGCGCCTTTCCTGTGAGAATACGTGCGCGCGCAGGCATAAGAGGGATACGCTCGAATAAAATACCGGCATGCAGAAAGGATGGGGAGCAATGAGAACTCCACTGTATCATGAACATGAAAAACTCGGGGCCAGGATCGTGGATTTCCACGGATGGGAGATGCCCGTGTGGTACACCGGGATCCGGGAAGAGCACCTGGCCGTCCGAAACTCGGCAGGGCTCTTCGATGCGAGCCACATGGGAGAGATCCGGGTCGGCGGCAAAGAGAGCGTTCCCTTCCTCAACCGGATTCTCACCAGGGATATCCCGGCCATGCCGAAGAACCGGGTGCTCTACAGCTTTTTCCTCAACGAGCAGGGCGGCATCATCGACGACCTCACCGTATACTGCGTGGAGCCCGGAGAAGCCTACATGCTCTGCGTCAATGCATCCAACACCGAAAACGACCTCCGCTGGGTCATCGGGCAGAACCGCGAGGGCGCCGTCATCGAAGACAGGAGCGCAGAGACGGCCCTGATCGCCCTCCAGGGCCCGGATGCGGCCCGCATCTTCAAGGATTATCTGGATTTCGACCCGGATACCCTGAAGAATTACACCTTCACCGTCCTTGCCACCGTGCAGTACTGTGATATCATGATATCAAAGACCGGCTATACCGGTGCGGGCGGGGTGGAGATCTTCCTCCCCTCGGAGAAGGCACCGGGTCTCTGGTCGAGTCTGGTGGAGCAGGGGGCCCGGCCGTGCGGGCTGGGCGCGCGCGATACCCTGAGGCTCGAGATGGGATACCCCCTGCACGGCAATGACATCGACGAGACCACCACGCCGATAGAAGCCGGCCTGAACTTTGCCGTGGACCTGGACAAGCCCGGGTTCATCGGCCTAGAGGCCCTGAAGCGGCAGTCCGGGCAGGGCGTTTCACGGCGGCTGCGCGGGCTGGTTCTCAAGGAGCGGGGCGTTCCCCGGCAGGGGTTCGTATGTATGAAGAACGGGCAGAAGGTAGGCGCCGTCACCTCGGGAAGCGTCTCTCCGATCCTGGGCACCGGGATCGCGCTGGCCTACCTCGACAAGTCTGTAGAGGAAAATGACGAGGTCGAGATCGTCGTGAGGGACAGGCACCTGAAATCAACCGTAGTGCGGCCGCCGTTCGTGAGAGCGGCCGGAAAATGAACGATGCAGAGGAGGAACTTCCATGGAAATACCGGAGCAGCTTTATTATACGGAAGATCATGAGTGGGGCGAAATGGTGGAAGACGGCATGATGAGAGTCGGCATCACGGACTATGCCCAGCACGAGCTGGGAGACATCGTGTTCGTCGAGCTTGTGGAAGTGGGCACCGTCGTTGCCAAGGGAGACCCGATCGGAACCGTGGAGTCGGTCAAGGCGGTCTCCGAGATCTATGCGCCGGTGGACGGCGAGGTCTTCAAAGTGAACGGGGCGCTCACGGACACGCCCGAGCTCGTGAATCAGGACTGCTATGGAGAGGCCTGGATGGTGGTCCTGAAGGTCAACGACCCCGCCCAGGTCGACACGCTCATGGATGCGCGGGCCTACCAGGCGTATGTCGAGGCAGAGGCGAAATAGATGTCATATATCTCCCACAATGGTGAGGATCTCGGGAGAATTCTGGCCGCCATAGGGATCGAGCGCCCCGACGAGGTCTTCTCCACCATCCCCCCCGCCCTGCTCTGCGGGGCCGGGCTTGCCGTGGAAGGCCCGAAGGACGAAGAATCGCTCCGCAGGGAGCTGGATTTCCGTCCTTCCCGGGTGGTCTTTGCCGGGGGCGGGATCTACCGCCACCACATCCCCGCGGCCGTGGACGCACTGGCCTCGCGCCAGGAGTTCGTCACCGCCTACACCCCGTACCAGCCCGAGATCAGCCAGGGGACCCTCCAGGCGATCTTCGAGTACCAGAGCATGATGGCCGGCCTCACCGGCATGGAGGTGTCCAACGCGTCCATGTACGACGGGGCCACGGCCCTGGCCGAGGCCGCCCTCATGGCCTTAAGGATCAAGGGCATCAGGCGGGTGGCGGTCACGCGGGCCATGCAGCCTTCCTATCGCAGCGTGCTCAGGACCTATCTCGCTCATGCGGAAGTTGACGGGATCGTGGAGATTCCCTTTGACCCTGTAACGGGACAGACCGATCTCGACGCCCTGGAAAAGTCGGCGGGTCCGGATACGGCCTTCTTCATCCAGAGCCCAAACTACTTCGGTGTGATCGAACCCATGGAACAGGTGGCCCGGGTCGTCTCGGGCAGGGCGGGCTTCTGGGGGGTTGCGGTCACCGAGGCGCTCTCCCTGGGCGTCCTGAAGGCCCCCGGAGAGTACGGTCCCGACGTGGTGCTGGGCGAGGCACAGTCCTTCGGCAATCCGGCCGGCGCAGGAGGCCCCCTGCTGGGCTTTTTCTGCACTCGGAAAGAGCATGTCCGCCGCATGCCCGGCAGGGTGGTGGGGCTCACGAAAGACCGTGAGGGCTCCCAGGCCTTCTGCCTCACCCTCTCCACGCGCGAGCAGCACATCCGCAGGGAAAAGGCCACCTCCAACATCTGCACGAACCAGGGCCTCTGTGCCCTGAGGGCCGCAATCTACCTGAGCGCCATGGGGCCGGAGGGACTTAAAAGAACGGCACTGCAGTGCGCGGCCGGGGCACGCTTTCTCATGGGTCTGCTCAAGGAAAAGGGCATTGCGCCGGTCTTCTCCGCCCCGGTCTTCCACGAGTTCGCGATCCCCATGGACGAGGACAAGCTGAAAGAACTCAAGAGCGCCGGGATCGTCCCGGGCGTCCCGGTTTCACGGCAGTATCCGGAGATTCCCGGTTCCGTGCTCGTCACCGTAACCGAGATGAACACCCAGGAGGAATGCAGATGTCTGGCAACGAATATGTAACGCGTTTCCCGGAGGTGAGGGAACCCCTGCTCAACCTGAAAGGCGCGCCCGGAAAGAACAAGCGCGTGCTCCCCGCTCCCTTTGACACGGCCGGGGCCGCCGATCTGCCCGGCACCGGGGATCTGCCGGATCTTCCCGACGTCTCGGAGGTGGAGACGGTCAGGCACTTCACCAGGCTCTCCCGCCTGAACTACGGCATCGATCACGGCATGTACCCGCTGGGGTCGTGCACCATGAAGTACAACCCCAAGATCACCGAGGAGATTGCCGCCAGGCTTGCACCGATCCATCCCGCCGACACTGCGGCCATGGAGCCCGTGCTGGAGCGGCTCGCCCAGCTCCAGGAGCACCTCGGGGAGATCTGCGGCATGGACGCGTGCTCGCTCTGGCCAGCGGCAGGCGCTCACGGCGAGCTCACCGGCATGATGGTCATCAGCAGGGCGCTGAAGAGCAGGGGCGATAAGCGGCGCACGGTGCTCATCCCGGACACGGCCCATGGAACCAACCCGGCCTCATGCACCATTGCCGGTTTCGCCACCAAGGCCATCCCCTCGGGAGAGAAGGGATATCTGGAGGCGTCCATCCTGAGGCAGCATCTCGACCGGGACACGGCCGCGCTCATGATCACCAACCCCAACACCTTAGGGATCTTCGAGCAGGAGATCGGCGCCATCGCAGAGCTCCTGCACAAGAACGGGTCGTACCTCTACATGGACGGGGCCAATCTCAACGCGATCATGGGCGTCGCACGGCCCGGAGACATGGGGGTCGACTGCATGCACGTCAACCTGCACAAGACCTTCGGCACCCCCCACGGAGGCGGCGGCCCGGGCAGCGGCCCCGTGCTGGTCAGGCAGGAGCTGGAACCCTTCCTTCCCGCCCCCCGGATCGTCCGTGACGGCTCGGGGGCGTATGCCCTTGAAGAAGAACCACATCCGGAGAGCATCGGCAAGGTGCATTCCTGCCTGGGAAACGTGAGCGTGTGCATCAGGGCGCTCGCGTATATCCTGAGCCTGGGGTCCCGGGGCCTGCGGGAGGCGGCGACCACCGCGAGCCTCAATGCGCTCTATCTCAAGAACAGGCTGAAAAGTCTCTTCGACCTCGCTTACGAGACCCCCACCCTCCATGAGTTCGTCTTGAGCGACGCGCTGCAGAAGGAGGGCGGCGTGACGACCATGGACATGGCGAAGACCCTCATGGATTTCGGATTCCATCCGCCCACCGTCTACTTCCCCCTGGTGGTGGCCGGTGCGCTCATGATCGAACCCACGGAGACGGAGCCTCTGGAAGAGCTGGACCGGTTCGTCCAGGCCATGGAAAATATCGCAGCCATGAGCCGCGAGGAGCCGGAAAAAACCCACGAATCGCCCCGGACCGCCCCTGTCTCCCGGGTGGATGAGGTATGGGCGGCGAGGAATCTCATACTTACCTGGCCTGACGGGCGAATCCAACCCGGAGAAGAAGGTATCTAAATGGGTAAGAAAAAGGATAAACAGACCGACGCGGATCTGGTGCGCGAAGTCAAGCAGGGCGATCCCTCGGCCATGGAGGAAATCGTGAAGCGCTACTCGAATAAGGTATACAACCTCGCATATCACCTTACTCGAGATGCCCACGCCGCTGAAGAGATCATGCAGGACGTGTTCCTGACCGTCATCGCCAAGATCGGCACCCTGACCACCGAGGCGTATTTCTCCACCTGGCTCTACCGGGTGACCACCAATGCCGCGTACGGCTATCTGAGGAAAGAGAAAAAGTTCTCCGAACAGACTCCTGTAGAAGATATTGATCAGGAACAGTACTTGGAGTATGATTGGACCAACCTTCCGGACGACGTGCTGCTCTCCGAGGAGAGCAAGGAGGTCTTGAGAAAGTCCATCGACTCGCTTCCGGAGGCCATGAGGACCGTGGTAGTCCTCAAGGACGTGGAAGGGCTCAAGAATGAGGAGATCGCCGAGACACTCGGTATCAGCGTCCCGGCAGTCAAATCCAGGTTGCACAGAGGCAGGCTCATTCTGAGGCAGCTCCT
Source organism: Deltaproteobacteria bacterium (assembly GCA_018433775.1). Lineage (GTDB taxonomy): Bacteria > Desulfobacterota > Desulfomonilia > UBA1062 > UBA1062 > Phosphitivorax. The sequence continues at coordinate 96,641 of JAHDQN010000022.1, read as the reverse complement.
TTCAGAGTACTTCAGCAAGTACACCGAGCCTTCAAGGGAGGAAGAATGAACTGCAAGCTCTGTTCGGCCCTGTTTCAGGAGTATCTGGAGAACTCGTTGTCCGAGGAACTCATTGTCGAGGTTCAGAACCACATTCGGACCTGCACCAAGTGCAGGGTGTCGCTGCGCACCTATACCGTTACCGTCACCCTCTCCCGGAAGGTCGATCCGCCCTGCTGCGTGAGCCGCGAGACGCTCGACCGGCTCAGGAAGATCATCCGGAAGAACTTTTCCAAGCAGCGCGGAGCAGTCGTATAAAAGACCGGACCCTCCCCGGATGCGGAGAGCCGGGAGCCGTACCGATCTTCCCGTCCGGTCAAAGGCCCCTGTAGCTATCTTTCCTCCCTTGTGAAACCACACACCCCTCCCGTCATCGCCATCTCAGGAACGCCCCGCCTTATTCTGGTGATTTTCATTGATTTTTCCATCTGCCGCTGGTAGTGTGAAATGCTGCTGTCTGTGGCACACGGCTGCAGTAATTCATTGAAAAGGAAGTCAATTCCATGGCAGGGAGTACTCAGGGCAGAAAGCATGCCATCGCACCAGGCGCGTCCACCGGTTCCGGATCTCCTTTGAGGATCTGTCTCTTCACCTACCGCGGGAACCCCACCTGCGGCGGCCAGGGGGTGTACACCAAGAGGCTCAGCCGGGCCCTGGCGGATCTGGGCCACAAGGTCGACGTGGTTTCCGGGCCGCCCTACCCCGTTCTCGACGATGACATCACCCTTCACAGGCTGACGAGCCTCGACCTCTACAACCCGGACGACCTCTTCCGGGTCCCGAGCCTGAAAGAGCTGACCTCGCCGGTCAACTTCATCGAATGGCTCGGCGTATCCAGCGGCGGGTTTCCTGAACCCTTCACGTCGGGAATCCGCGTATGGAATTTCATGAGAAAGAACGCCCGGAACTATGATGTCTTCCACGACAACCAGTGCCTCGCCTACGGCCTTCTGGGCATTCAGGCCATCGGCGTTCCCACCGTGGCCACCATCCACCACCCCATGACCGTGGACCGTGACGTGGAGGTGAGCTCGGAAAAGGTCTGGTGGCGGAAGCTGAAGGTGAGGCGGTGGTACTCCTTCATCAACATGCAAAAGCGCGTGTCCCGGAGGCTCTCCCACATCATCACGGTGTCCGAGGCATCCAGGCACGACATCAGCAGGCAGTTCGCGATCCCGCCTTACCGGTTCCGCGTGGTGGCAAACGGCATCAACACCGACATCTTCCATCCTGTCGAGGGCATCGAGCGCGAGGAAAACCAGATCATGGTGACCAACAGCGCGGACACCCCCTTGAAGGGACTGCGCTATCTCATCGAGGCGGTCGCCTCCATCCGGCGGTACCGAAACGTCACGCTGACAGTCATCGGCAAGCCGAAGAAAGACGGGGTCATAGACCGGCTCGTGAACAGCCTGGGCGCTCACGACTTCATCACCTTTACCGGGCGCATCCCGGACGAGGACTTCGCCCGCTACTATGCCAGGACCACCATGGCGGTCGTTCCCTCCCTGTACGAGGGGTTCGGACTGCCCGCGGGAGAGGCAATGGCGTGCCGGGTGCCGGTGATCAGCACCACGGGAGGCGCCCTGCCCGAGGTGGTGGGGGACGCGGGCGTGCTGGTCGAACCGGGCGATGCCCGCGCACTGGAAAAGGCCATCGTCGACCTGCTGGACGATCCCGAAAAGCGAGATACCCTGGCCAAGGCCGGGTATGAGCGGGTAAAAAGTCATTTCACGTGGTCGAACACGGCGCAGAACGTCGTGGATGTCTACCGGGAGGCCATCGGTGCTCACGGTTGATTTCTCACGCCTGCCCCTGTCGAAGGGGTCCTGGGTGCTCGATGCCGGGTGCGGCTCGGGCCGCCACCTGAGCGAGGCCTTCCGCCGCCGCGACGTCAACGTGGTGGGCATCGACATGAGCAGAAAGGACGCGGACACCGCCAACCGCACGCTCAACACCATGATCGGCGCGGCTCAGGACGGCGGCGGGATCAAGCTGGTGAGCGTGAGCGACATCACCAGGCTGCCCTTCCGGGACGCGTCCTTCGACGTGGTCATCTGCTCGGAGGTGCTCGAGCACATCCCGGACCACGTGCAGGCGGTCCGGGAGATCGTCCGGGTGCTCAAACCCGGAAAGTCGCTGGTGGTGAGCGTGCCCCGGTATATGCCCGAGCGGATCTGCTGGGCCCTCTCCTCCGATTACCATCATGAAGAGGGCGGCCACATCCGCATCTTCCGGAAGAAAGAGCTCCGAGAGCTGCTGGAGAGCGCCGGGACCCGGTGCATCGGCACCGCATGGGCGCATTCGCTGCACAGTCCCTACTGGTGGCTGAAATGCCTGGTGGGGCACAAAAACGACGAGTTCCCCCTGGTGAAGCTCTATCACCGGTTTCTCGTATGGGACATCATGAAGAAACCCCTTTTGACCCGGACTCTGGACCGGGTGTTGAACCCTGTTATTTCGAAGAGCATCGTACTCTACTTGAGGAAAGGTGATCCTTATGGAGCGTGAATTCCAGTATCACAGGTTGTCCCACCCGGTGGAGATAGACATCCTGGCGGCATCCATAGCCGATGTGCAGCTCAAGACCGGTGAAATACCCTGGCACGCCGGGGGCAAGACCGATCCCTGGGACCATGTGGAGGCGGCCATCGGGCTGTCCATCGGCGGCTACCTGGAGCAGGCGAGGCATGCCTTCGAGTGGCTCGCGTCCACGCAGCTTCCGGACGGGAGCTGGTATTCGGCCTACCGTCAGGGCAAGGGCGAGGATACGACCCGGGAATCGAACCACTCGTCCTACATCGCGGTGGGGGTTTTCCACTACTATCTCATCACCCAGGACCGGGCGTTCCTGGAATACATCTGGCCCACGGTGTCCGCGGGCATCGACTATGCCGTCGCGCTGCAGGGCCCGGGCGGGGAGATCTACTGGGCCAGGAACCCCGCGGGCAGCATCGACCCCATGAGCCTGCTCACGGGCTCGTGCTCGGTGTACATGAGCCTCAAGTGCGCCCTGGTTCTGGCCCTGCTCCTGGGCGAAAGCAGGCCCCGGTGGCAGATGGCCCTGAGAAGGCTCGAGGATGCCATCCGCTACCGCAGGTATCTCTTCAACAAGACCAAGTCGCGCTACTCCATGGACTGGTTCTACCCCGTGCTCTGTGGCGCGCTGACGGACGGCGAGGCGAAAAAGAGAATTGACAAATACTGGAACAAGTTTGTAGTGGAGGGCCTGGGCGTCAGGTGTGTGTGCGACAGCCCGTGGGTCACCATGGCCGAATCGTCCGAGCTCATCATCGCTCTGGCGGCCATGGGAGAGACCGAGCTGGCGGAGACACTCCTTATGTGGATATTGAACAAGAGGCACGACGATGGAAGCTACTACTGCGGGGTCACCTTCCCCGACATGGTGATCTGGCCGGAAGAGAAGCTCACCTGGACCAATGCAGCGGTCATGATGGCGGCCGACGCCCTGTATCACATCACCCCTGCATCCCAGCTCTTCAACCATTCCTTCTGGCAGGAGGGGCAGAAGTCCCACATGTATCGCTTCCTCAAGAAAAGGCATCCGGTGTTCAGCATCAAGGAAGCCTTCTGCTCGCACATGCAGGATATGAGGGCTTAAGCTCATTGATCAGGGATTACAGACCGTACTACATCAAAAAGCTCGATCTCCGTTTCCGGGACTGGTATGCCGGGCATTTCCTGAGGCCGCAGTTCAGGTGCCTCGGAAAGAACTGCACCTTCATGAAGCCGTGGCACGTCCGCGTCTTCGGGGCGCCCATCGACCTGGGTGACTACGCGAACGTCATCACGACCCCGGAGCACAAGGTAAGGCTCACGGTCTGGTCCGCCGAGAAGGGCAAGGGGTTCATCACGATCGGAAACTACTGCCTCGTCTGCCCCGGGGTGCGCATCAGCTCGGCCACCGGCATCTCGATCGGCGACAGCACCATGATGGCAAGCGGGGTGTACATCACCGACGCCGACTGGCACGGGATCTACGACCGGACCGACTACATCGGGGGCACGGCGCCCGTGGTCATCGGCAGCAATGTCTGGCTCGGCGACGGCAGCATCGTGTGCAAGGGAGTCACCATCGGGGACAACAGCATCATCGGCGCAGGCTCGGTGGTCACCCGGGACATCCCGCCCAATGTGATCGCCGCCGGGAGCCCGGCCGTGCCCCTGCGCGATCTCGACGCAGGCCGCCCCATGAAAACCCGGGAGCACTGGTTCGCCGATGCGGCCAAGCTCGAGCGGGACATCGACGCGATCGACCGGGACATGCTGAAAGGAAACACGCTCCTGGGATGGCTCAAGTCCATTGCCTTCCCCAGGAACGAGACGGAGGAAACCCCATGAGAATCGCGCTCGTCGCTTCGCCCTATCCCCTGGAAGAGGCCCCCTCCCCCCCGCTCGGCCTGTCGTACGTGGCCGCAGCGTGCGAGGCGGCGGGCGCCACGGTGAGGATCTTTGACTACATCGTGAGCCGGTACACCCCGGAAAAGCTCGCCCAGGCACTGGACGCCTTCAGGCCCGACGCGGTGGGAGTGAACTCGGTCACCATGAACTTCCCCCAGGCCGCGGCCATTGTCCGGGATGCTAAACACCACAACCCGGACATCGTCACCCTGATGGGCGGCCCCCATGTCTCGTTCGACATCGAGAACACCCTGCGCACATATCCGGAGCTCGACCTCATCGTGGTCGGCGAGGGGGAGCAGACCCTGTCCGAGCTCGTGCCTGTTCTCACCTCGCCTGAAGAATGGGAACATATCGCCGGGATCGCCTTTCGCAAAGACGGCGAACCCTTCGTCACCCCTGCCCGTCCCCTGATCGAAGACCTGGATGCGCTCCCGCTTCCCGCCCGCCACCTGCTGCCCGTGTCCCGTTACCTTGCCCTGGGCTATCCGGTGAGCATCATCACGAGCAGGGGGTGCCCCAACAAGTGCATCTTCTGTCTGGGCCGGCGCATGGTGGGGCACAAGGGAAGGTTCAGGGACCCGAAGCTGGTGGTGGACGAGATCGAGCAGATCCTCGCCCTGGGCTTCACCCGGATCAACATCGCCGACGACCTGTTCACGGCCAGCAATCAGCGGGTCAACGCCCTGTGCGATGAGATCCTCAGGCGGGACGTGAGGTTCACCTGGAGCGCGTTCGCCCGGGTCAACACCGTGGACCGGGAGATCCTGGCCGTCATGAGGAAGGCGGGCTGCGACGCCATCAGCTTCGGCATCGAGTCGGGCAATCCCGAGATGCTCAAGCGGGTCCGGAAGGGGATCACCGTCGAGCAGGCCAGGGAGGCGACCCGGATCTGCAAGGAGGCGGGCATCACCACCCACGCATCCTTCATGGTGGGGCTGCCGGGCGAGTCTCCCGAAACGCTCCGGGACACGGCACGGCTTGCAGAAGAGCTGGGGATCTACTTCGGGTATCACATGCTGGCGCCCTTTCCGGGCACCACGGTGCGGGAGGAGATCGAGCAGTACGATCTGGAGATTCTCACCGACGACTGGTCGCTCTACGACGCCAATCATCCCGTGGTGCGCACCTCAAAGGTGAGCCCGGCGGACATGGAGGCGTTCGTGCGGACCTGCGACGAGATCCTCGACTGCCAGTGGCAGGAGGTCCTCAATCGGTACGAAAGCAGACAGTGCACCCCCCACGAGGAGCTCCTGGTGGTAGGCAAAAAGAGGATGCATCTCATCTTCAGGCTGCTCAGCGAAGACATCATCGATCAGCTCGTCGCACAGGGCGCACCGGGCGCGGATCCCGCGGCCCTCTTCACACCCGCCGTCCTGGAAAAGGTCGGGGGGGACGGTTCCTTCGTGTCATGGACCTTAAAAACGCTGATCGACGCGGGATATATCAGGTACGAGTCGGCAAACGGGAACTCCCGCCTCTACTGGACCCACAACCGGGAAGTGGACCGGCTACCAGTCGCGTAAGCGCCTGACGGCCTCCGGCACTTCGCCTGTCGACAGCCTCCTGAGGATGCCCAAGGTCTTGAACAGGGGCGTCTCTTCGAAGAGTCCGGATTTGACGGCGAGCCGGTAGACATAATACGGGGCCTGGCCGCCGTCCTTGGGGTCGGGAAAGACATCGTGGATCAGAAGACAGCCGCCCGGCATGAGGTGGGGCATCCATGACGTATAGTCGGTGAACACCGTGGGGTAGCTGTGGCCGCCGTCGATGAAAACCAGGCTCAAAGGCGTGGCCCACATGCGCGCAACCACCTCCGACGGGGCCACGACAGGCACTACCGTTTCTTCGAGCGAAGCCATATCCATGGTCCTGCGAAAGTGCCTGAAGGTGTCCACCCTCCCCAAGGCCTCGTCGTAGAGCTCCGGGTCGAAATATTCCTGCCCTTTCTGCTGTTCCTCGGACCCCCGGTGATGATCGATGGAGAAGAGAACACCCCCGCCCTCCTTGCAGCCGAGCCCCAGGTAGACGGTGGATTTCCCGCAGTATCCCCCGATCTCGAGACAGGGGCCTTTTGCGCTTGCGGCCCTTGCCATGTCGTAGAGCTTCAGCCCTTCTTCGTGATCGAGGAAGCCCTTGATATCGAGAGCGGCAACATCACTGATCTTCATGATTCCTTCCTGCACACCCATTTTCTTCAGATGGGGGAACGGTAAAGAATACGCGCCTGAGAGTCAAGAAGATTTTCCCTGTGAAACCCGCCCCTTGTCTTTTTTGATCGATGTTTTTCGAAAGAATACGGTCTTGGTAAAGTTTTTTTTCTCAAGAACCGAACCCTCTATTTGTGGAGAAAGAGTATAAGGTAGAAGTGAGCATAACCCAGGGAGGGCTCGTCGCCAGCATCAAGGTCACTCCATTGACCGAAGAGGTGTCCTCCGTCAACATGTCCGATCTTCACGAGGCCCTGCAGGAAGCAGGGGTGTCATTCGGCATATGGAGCGATGTGCTTTATCAGATCGCCGAAGACAAAACCCTCAACAAGTGGATCACGGTCGCCAAGGGCGAGCAGGCCGGCGAGGGGAAAGACGGGTATGTCCTCTGCCATTTCAACAAGGACGGTACCAGGGCAACGCTCAAGGAAGACCTGCGCGGCAGGGTCAATATCAAGGACATGAACCTCATCCAGAACGTCACCGCGGGTGATGTCCTGTGCGAGCTCGTTCCACCGCAAACCGGGAAGAGCGGTACCACGGTCAAGGGAGAAGAAATCATCGGCAAGGTTGGCGCCCCGGGAAAGCTCCCCACCGGCAAGGGCATCGAAACATCGCCCGACGGCAGCAAGATACTGGCCGCCATCGACGGGATGGTGGTCTGGTCGGACTCCGAAGTGAACGTCGAGCCGGTCTACGTGGTCGACAAGGTGGATTCGTCCACGGGAAATGTCCGCTTCAACGGCTCGGTGGTGGTGAACGGGGAGGTGGGTGACGGCTACGAGGTTCATGCCCAGGAGGACGTGACCGTTGCCATGAGCGTGGGCCGTGTCATCATCACCGCGGGCGGAAACATCAGGATCGCCGGTGGAATCCTCGGGCAGGAGAAGGCCCAAGTGACCGCCCAGGGCTCCCTGCACGTGAAGTTTATCCAGGACGCCCAGGTCAGGGCCAGGAAAGAGATCGTGGTGGAGGATTATATCCGCAACAGCGAAGTCACCTCCGGAGGACCCATCGTTGTCAAGAGTTCCCAGGGATGGATCTCGGGAAGCTCGGTCTCGTCAGAAGCCTGGATCTACTGCCACACCATCGGGCATGAGGCGAACCCGGTGAGCACCCGGCTCATCATCGGCCACAACCCTGCTCTTCTCCACGAGCGTGAGCAGTCCAAGAAGGATCTGACCGAGAGAATCGGGGATTTCCTCAAGCTGCAGGCCTCTCTGGGAAAGCTCAGAATCCTCAAGACCAAGGGCGCGCTCACGAAGCAGCAGGAGGATCTCTATACGAAAATCCTCGATGCCATCGAGACCGTCAAGCACAACCTCTATTCCATCGATTCCAGGATCCACGGCCTCACGGAACAAATCAATGCGGTGTTTTCCGGCAACATCTATATCGATGGTGTCGCGAACGAGGGCACGATCATCATGATCGGCAAGGCCGTACGAGAAGTGGAAGAGTCACGGGTAAAAACCCAGTTTTCGCTGCGCAACAATGAGATCGCGGAAACCGAGTTCGTGATGCTTCCGGAAATCAAGGAATTCCTGGAGGCTGAATAATGTCTGGATACGACAAGCAGCAGATCGCAGAGGCCATTGCAACGGGCCGGCCCATTGAAGGGGAGGACATGAGGGGCCTCGACTTGAGCAAGCTCGATCTCGGAGGTGCGAACCTGCGCGGGTCGGATCTGAGAAACGTCAACCTGTCGGACACGAATCTCGAGGAGGCGCACCTTGAGCGCGTGAATCTCGAAGGCGCGATCCTGTATAAGACGAACTTCACCGGCGCCCATCTCTCGGAGATCACGCTGAAGGACACGGACCTGAGCTCGTGCATTCTCACGCGGATAACCGCCCTGGACAGTCACTTCCTCAGGGTGACCTTCAGCGGCCAGGACATGTCGAAATCCAGGCTGTCGGGCTCGACGATCATCTGCTCACATCTGAAAGACATCGACCTGACGGAGTCGGACCTCCAGAAGATGAAGGTCCTGTTCTGCATCATGGAATCGTGCATCCTGGACAAGTGCACCTTGAACGAATCCAATTTCGCGCTGACCAGATTCACCAAAACAACCATGAACGAATCCGGGCTCACCCAGACCTCTTTCATGTCCGCATCCATGGAAGACGTCCAGCTGAAGAACTCGATCCTTGACCGGGTCGATCTCACCCTCGTCAACGCAGAAGGCCTTGACATCACCGGGGCCATGCAGCGCGGGATCATCATGGAACGCGCCAAGGTAAAGAACCTCAGCCGGTAGCAGCCTGACCTCGCCGCCCGCCCTGTATCCACTCTCTCTGTCGGGAAGCGGTGGGCCGAGGCGGCCTCTCACGATGATGGGAGGGGCTATCCTGGACAAAGAAAAAGGGCATCTGCTCAAATAAGAGCATCTGCCCTTCAATAGCGTGCTGACACTATTCTTTTCTTATCCCGTGCTTCTCTTTTCTCCAAATCTGGTTACGTGTCAGCCTAATGACTCTCGCCGAAGGATTTTGTCACATCGATCGGTGAATTGAAGTGGCTTTCCGAGAGGCTGTTGATCATATCGATCACCTCCTGGGGAGCGCCGTTTGACTTTGCTTTGCTTAGGAGATCATCCTTGCTTGCAGGATAATCCACACCTTTGAGATATTTTTCCAATTCGGCAGAACTTCTGGGATTAGCCATCGTTTTCCTCCTTGCTTGGTTTCGGGTTAAACATCGGCTCCTTTGGCATATCATCCCCAACATATCGATATCTTCATTCGCACACGCGCCTGAGGCCTGATCAGGCTCTTCTGCGCTTTCCTGTCGCTCAACCGACTTAAAAAGGGGCATGGCAACAGTGTTACATAATATTTCATTGCCCGCCTTTCTCAAACTGCCTCGTAAAGGAAAGGAGCATGGATAAAAGTTCCGTGTATTCATCCATCTGTCCTTGTTCGCGCTTAAAAAAGCACCTATGAACACGGAAAACTTGATAATCCATTATCCGCGGCCATACTGAATTGAAATGGATATCTTTTGCATATCCGTGCCGCACCCCTTGCCCTGAGAGTGAAAGCGTATGGAAGGCCGGGGTTGGGTGTAAAGACCCGGATGCTCATGATACAGGGATTCGGAGACAGCACAAAAAAAGCAGGTGGGCCAAATGATTATTCAAAACCGCTGAAAACACCCTTCCATTCACATTTAAGGCTCTGTTCTTCAACTCTTCTGATCAGACAAGGAGATCATGATGGAAAATCAAACGACAAATACGACCGACCATCTTCTCCGCACCATGGGAGAGATGGGACGGCTGTACACCATACGCACTCTCGGAGCCCAGAACACGTTTCTGGAGCACATGCAGAACACCATAAGGGATACTGCCCCGGTCAGTTCGACAGATACCTGGAACCTCCTGCAGTCAGGCGTTTCATACGCCGTCGATTATGCCCAGCGGTCTGTACTTTTCTGGGATATTCTGCGGGAGAGGGGCAATATCTTCATAGAGCACGAAAAACAAGGATCACCTCCGCTCCTGGCCTTCGACTGGGAGATGATCTCGGATGGGCGGACCTTCGAGCGCCCCGTCAACTATGCCCTGGTGCGGATCATCCCGCCCGAGGGCACGCACATCGACGAGACCAGGCGCCCCTTCATCATCGTTGACCCCCGCGCGGGTCATGGACCGGGCATCGGCGGATTCCAGAAGGATTCCGAAGTCGGCGTCGCCCTTCGATTCGGATATCCCGTCTATTTCGTGATCTTCTTCCCGGAGCCAGAGCCAGGCCAAACCGTCCACGACGTATCGGACGCCAAGTCAAAGTTCCTCGACATTGTTCTGGAGAGGCACCCGGACAGCCCCAGGCCTACCATCTACGGCAACTGCCAGGGCGGGTGGGCCTCCATGCTCGTTGTGGCCAACGACCCGGACAAAGTGGGCCCGGTCGTTGTCAGTGGTGCGCCCATGTCGTACTGGAGCGGCAGCTGGAGAGGAGGCAGCGGCAATAACCCGATGCGTTACCAGGGCGGGCTCCTCGGAGGCTCCTGGGCGGCGCTCCTGGCCAGCGACCTGGGCAGAGGCAAATTCGACGGTGCGCATCTCGTCGCGAACTTCGAGAACCTCAACCCGGCGAACACCTTCTGGACCAAGTATTACAACCTGTGGAAAAACGTGGACACGGAGCGCGAGCGATTCCTCGATTTCGAGAGGTGGTGGGGCGGCTACTTTCTCCTGGACGAGAAGGAAATCCACTGGATAGCGAAAAACCTCTTCATCGGCAACAAGCTCGCCCGCGGCGATGTGAAGGCCGGCTCCGGCTCCTATGTGGATCTCAAGGCCATCCGTTCGCCCATTGTCATATTCTCATCCAAGGGCGACAACATCACCCCGCCGCAGCAGGCGCTCAACTGGATCTCTGACATTTACTCGAGCACTGCCGAGATCAAGGCGAACAACCAGGTCATCGTGTTGCTCCTGCATGAAGATATCGGGCATCTGGGAATCTTTGTCTCGGGCAGAGTCGCCAGGAAAGAGCACACGAAAATCACCGAGGCCCTCGATTACATCGAGCGGCTCAGGCCCGGTCTCTATGTCATGGAAATCGAGGAGACGTCCGGCAGGGGCAAAAACACGTATGCATCTTCATTCCGGGAGATCCCCCTGGAAGAGCTCCGGAAAATGAACCGAGTGGAGCGAAGAGACGAGAAACCCTTCGAGCTCGTTGCCGAGGTGTCGGCAATGAACGAGGAAGCCTACGTGCTCTTCGGGCGACCCCTGGTCAGAAAGATGGTCAGCGAGCCGGCCGCTCAGATGGGTCGTACGCTCCACTCCCTGCGTGCCCAGCGCTGGATCTTCAGTGACTCCAACCCTGCAATGTGGCCCGTCGAAATCCTTGCACCCGCCGTAAAGGCAGACCGCAGGCAGTCTTCAGAAGACAATCCGTTCCGCAGACTCGAAGGGATGTGGTCGGAAACCATCAAGGGGTGCTGGGACCTTTTCCGGGATCTGAGAGACGGGTTCAATGAATCGGCATTCTTCCAGACATACGGCATGCTGAATGCAATGGGCGCCCCAGCCGGCATGGTGCACGAGCCGCTGTACGATGAAACAGTGGAATCGCGCGAGCTCCCCTATGTACAAGATGCCCTCGCAGCCATCGACAGGGGCGGGTATCCGGAGGCAATCGCCCGGATTATAGACCTGGTGGGCCAGTACGCAGGTCGCATACCCCTGTATCATCTGGAGAGAAAAGATGTGTTCGTCCGCGGGGACAAGGTGATGTCAGCCCTTTCCGAAGAACAGCTCCGGCAGATTCGCTCCGATGCCGGGATCATGGTGCATTTCGAACCGGAGCGGACACTCGAAGCACTTCCCCTGCTGCTTACCGATAAGAGGGACAGGGAACGCGTCCTGTCGATGCTGGACAAGTGGATGTCCTTAGGAGGCGTCTCCAGGGAGCAGCGCGATATGGTACAGAGGATCAAGGATCTTCTCGCAGGCAGCGACTTCATCGCTGCGTGAAGCACGCTGCATGAACCCGGATGGCTGATCGCATGCATCCCAAGGCCTATGGTATGGGAGCGGCAATCCGGGCACGATCCATACCGTGAGCATCTTGATCCCTATCTGTCGTAAAAAGACAGGGATCGGAGGGAAAGCCCGGTCCGGATGTATCCCCCTATGCTATTTTTTCCAGAACACCGGGCTCAAGACCACCAGCACGGTGTAGACCTCCAGCCTGCCCACGAGCATGCAGAAGGTGAGGAGGGCCTTGCCCGGGTAAGGGATGTCCGCGTAGCTGCCGAAGGGCCCGACCGAGGCGAGGCCCGGGCCGATGTTGCCCAAACAGGCGATCGCCGCGGAGACAGCGGTGATGAAATCCACGCCCAGGAGCGCCAGCACGAGTGCGGAGGTGATGAAAATGAGGATGTAGTAGATGGAGAAGCCCACCACCGAGCTCAGGACCTCCGCAGACACCGGGGCCTTGTCCCACTTGATGGCCACCACCGCATGGGGGTGGACGAGCTTGAGGATCTCCCGGTGGGCATACTTGACGAGAATACCCAGCCTCATGACCTTCATGCCGCCGGCCGTCGAACCTGCGGAGCCGCCGATGAACATGAGCAGCAGCAGCACCATCTGGGCCGCAACGGGCCAGAGGGTATAATCATAGGTGGCATACCCGGTCGTGGTCATGATGGAGGCCGCCTGGAAGGACACGAACCGTAAACCCTCGCCGGGCGAACCGTACATGCCGCGGGTGGACCACAGGATGAAGAGAACGCTGACCGCGAACAGGGTGATGTACCACCTGAACTCCTGGCTCCTCACATACCGGGTGAAATTGCCCGCCAGGGCGAAATAGTGCAGGGCGAAGCTGGTGCCTCCCAGGAGCATGAAGATGGTGAGCACGGTATCGATGTAGGCGCTGTTATAGGCGGCGATGCCTGCGGTCTTTACCGAGAAGCCACCCGTGGACATGGTGGTGAACCCGTGGCAGACGGCGTCGAACCAGCTCATGCCCCCCCCCATGAGCAGGAGGATCTCAAGAAAGGTCAACCCCACATAGATGCCCCAGAGGAGCTTGGCGGTCTCGGTGATCCTCGGTTTGAGCTTGTCGATGGTGGGCCCGGGTGACTCGGCCTTGAAGATCTGCATGCCGCCCACGCGCAGGTAGGGCAGGATCGCGATGGTGAGCACGATGATCCCCATGCCGCCGAGCCACTGGATGAGGGACCTCCACAGGAGCAGGCCCTGGGGAAGCGCCTCGATGTTCACCAGGATCGTGGCGCCCGTGGTGGTGAAGCCGGAGACCGTCTCGAACAGTGCGTCGAGATAATGGGGGATGTACCCGCTCAGCCAGAAGGGGAGCGCCCCCAGAACCCCTGCCAGGCTCCATGCGAGCGTGACGAACAGAAAACCCTCGCGGTGCCTGAGCTCGCCCGAGGGCCTGAAGGAAAAGACGAGCATGACCAGGGCTGTGGCAATGCTTACGGAAAAACCCGCAACGAGACCGGGCAGATCGTCTCCACGGGTCTGGTACGAGAGGAAGATGCACGGCAAAAGTCCCAGGGACAGAAACAGGAGACCCCTCCCAAGCAGGTTGATCAGCATGCGAACGTTCATGCCCGCTGCCCGCGCCTCTCACGCGTATATGCCGGCATTCCCCCCATGCTCACGCTCATGGAGGCATGCCCCGGCCGAATGATTGTCCGTGTCCCTCGTTCCACAGTTCATTCCACCCTTCGCTCCCGAAAGGGATGCATCAGAAATAGTTGAGCTTCACGCTCAGGACCTTCTCCACCTTGGGCATGGTTCCTCTCTTGGCAAAGATGATGACGCGGTCCCCGGGATCGATGACGGTGTCGCCCTTGGGCGCGATCACCCTGCCCTCTCCTCCCCGGATGACACCTGCGATGATGGCGTCCTTGGGCCACTGGATGTCCTTGATGGGCCGCTCAACCAGGTCGGAGGTCTCCATGGCCTCCACCTCCAGCACCTCGGCCTCGATGTCGGAGAGGCTGGTCATGGAAAAGATCTTTCCCTTGCGGATGAACTGGAGGATCTTGGCCACTGCCGCCATCCGGGGGTTGACGACCACGTCCACGCCAATGTCGCTCACCAGGGACACATAGTCGGTGTTGTTCACCTGGGAGATCACGTGGGGGCAGCCGATCCGCTTGGCGAGAAGAGACGAGAGGATGTTGGCCTCCTCGTCGCTGGACACGGCGATGAAGACGTCCTGGTTGGACACCCGCTCGGCCTCCAGCAGGTCCCGGTTCATGGCGGGGATGTTCAGCACCGTGGTCCGGGAGAGCCGCTCACTCAGCTCGACGCAGCGCTTCTCGTCGTGCTCGATGAGCTTGACGCTCACGTTCCTGCGCTCGAGCATGGAGGCGAGCATCTCTCCGGTGATGCTCCCGCCGTAGATCATGATATTCTGCATGGGCTTGCGGTATGCGCCCATGAAGGTGAGGATCTCCCGGTTGTCTCCCTGGTCGAGCACGACATACACCCGGTCCCCCGGAAGGATCTTGTCGCCGCCTTTGGGGATGAGGAGATTCATCTGCCTTAAGATTGCCGCGATGAGGAAGTTCATGCCGTTGGTGTTGGACGAGGTGGATATCTCCTGGAGGCTCTTGTACACCAGGGGGGAGTTGGGGCCGATCCTGAACCCGCCCAGACGGATTCTGCCCTCGGCGACCCGCACGGCATCCTGGCAGCCCGGGATGTCGATGATGTTCATGATGGTGTTGGCCGCTTCCTGCTCAGGGTTGATGATGAGGTCGATGTCGAGGTATTCCTCTTCAAAGATCTTGCGGGATGATTCGTACTCCTTGTTGCGGATACGTACGATCTTGGCGGGGATATCCGCGAACGACCCGGCGATAAAGGCGGCCACGAGGTTGACCTCGTCGGAGTCGGTCACCGCGATGAGCATCTCGGCGTGCTCGACATTGGCTTTTTTGAGCGTCTTGATGCTCGAACCGCTCCCCCATACCACCTGGGCGTCGATCATCTGGGAGAGCTTGTTGACCTTGGCCTCGTCCTTCTCCACGATATAGACGTCGATGTTCTCTTCCGTGAGGCGCTTGGCGATCATGAAGCCCACCTCACCGGCGCCGATGATGAGCACGCTCATGATTTCACCTGGATGATGTCGGCGGGCAGGTGCGCCTTGAGCGACACCTTGGTCTTCTGGAAACCGAGCAGGGCCTCGTCCACGTCGTTCATGCCGCAGAGAAAGGTGGGGGTGAACTCGGTGTCATGCGCCTCCAGGATCAGGCCGTGCAGGAAATGCTCGGCCACCGCGCTCGTGTCGAACCCGGGAATACCGTTTCCCGGCAGGGCCATGCACACGGCCTGCTTCTTCAGGTTCACCACGGCCCGGGCCATGAGCCGGCCTGCCTCGCGCATCTTTGTCTCATCGAACTCGCCCATGGGACCTAGGCCCATGAGCAGAAAGCCCTCGGGCAGGGCCGCATCGAACCCGCAGATGAGCACCTTCTCTCCCCAGAGGCCGTTGACCGTGCCGGCCATGAGCAGCCTGGAGATGGCGGTGTCGAGCCTCCAGTCGAGCAGCCCGGTCAGGCCCTTGAGCGGCCGCTCGTCGCTGAAGCACCACAGGACCGGGAACTCGCGGGGAACAGAACCCGGATCACGGGTATCAACCAGAATTTTCATCAGACGACACCTCTGTCCGCACCCTGTCGAGAACTCCGTTGGCAAAGGCGGGAAAACGGGGAGACCCGAACTTCTTGGCCAACTCGATCCCCTCGTTGATGGCGACCTTGTAGGGGATGTCCGGTTTGAACACCAGCTCGTAGGTGGCGATGCGCAGGATGTTGCGGTCCGTGGTGGACATCCGGCTCACCGACCAGTTTTTCGACGCTGTCTCGATGAGCTCGTCGATCCGGTGCAGGTGGGTATACACACCGTTGATGAGATCATGGGCATAGGGCACCACGTCCCTGTCCTCGACGAAATGGCCGATAAAGTCCCGGAGCGTTTCCTCGGTGTGGTTCTTGGTGATATCGACCTGGTACAGGTACTGCAGCGCAATCTCTCGTGCCTTGGTCCGGATTCTCATGCCCGTCGTCAGATCTGCGCGTAGAGATCCATCATCTCCAGCAGCGCCATGGCGGCATCGAAGCCCTTGTTCCCGGACTTGGTGCCCGCCCGCTCGACTGCCTGCTCGAT
The DNA here is from genome assembly GCA_018433775.1 of Deltaproteobacteria bacterium. Taxonomy (GTDB): domain Bacteria; phylum Desulfobacterota; class Desulfomonilia; order UBA1062; family UBA1062; genus Phosphitivorax. The sequence continues at coordinate 80,297 of JAHDQN010000022.1, read as the reverse complement.
GGAGTCGGTGGTGAGCACCCCGAAGATCACCGGGCAGAGCGCCTCAAGCGAGACCAGGGCCACGCCCTTGCTGACCTCGGAGGCCACATAGTCGAAATGCGGGGTAGAGCCCCTGATCACCGCGCCCAAACAGATGACACCATCGGCCTTCTTCGCCTGGACAAGCCTCTTGGCGACCGGCGGGATCTCGAAGGCCCCGGGAACCCGGTAGACCGTGACGTCCTTTTCCTCCACCCCGTGCCGCTTCAGGGCGTCCATGGCGCCCTCGATGAGCCGCGCGGTGATGAAGTCGTTGAACCTGCTGGCAACGACCGCCACCTTCTTCCCCTTGCCGATTAACTTCCCCTCAATCACGCCTGCCATCTATACGACCTCCAGTATGTGACCCATCTTCTCTTTCTTGGTCTTCAGATACTTCTTGTTCTCCTCGGTGGGAGGAATTTCTATGGACACCCGATCGACTACCTCGAGGCCGTATCCCTCCAGGCCGATGATCTTCTTGGGGTTGTTGGTCATCATGCGCATCTTCCGCACGCCCAGGGCCACGAGGATCTGGGCGCCCAGGCCGTAGTCCCGCAGGTCGGGGGCGAACCCCAGCTCCACGTTGGCCTCCACGGTGTCCCTGCCGTTCTCCTGGAGATGGTAGGCCTTGATCTTGTTGATCAACCCGATGCCCCTGCCCTCCTGGCGCATGTACACGATCACGCCCCTGCCTTCTTCCTCGATCATCTCCATGGCGCGGTGGAGCTGGTCGCCGCAGTCGCAGCGCGCCGAGTGGAAGACGTCGCCGGTGAGGCATTCGGAATGGACCCTCACCAGGACCGGTTCGTCGGGGTTGATGTCCCCCTTCACCAGCGCCACGTGCTCCTTCCTGTCGACATCGTTCTCGAATCCGATGAGCTCGAAATCCCCGTACGGGGTGGGCATCTGGGCCCTCACGGCCTCTCTCACCAGAATCTCGGTCCTCATCCGGTAGGCGATGACATCGGCGATCGTGCATATCCTGATGCCGTGCTCCCTGGCAAAGGCCTCGAGCTGGGGCCGCCGGGACATGGTGCCGTCGTCGTTCATGACCTCGCAGATGACGCCACCGGGCCTCAGGCCCGCCATCCGGCACAGATCCACCGAACCCTCGGTCTGGCCGGTGCGCACCAGCACCCCGCCTTCCCGGGCCCTCAAGGGAAACACGTGGCCTGGGCGGGCAAGGTCGCCGGGCTTCGTGTCTTCGGCAATGGCGGTGCGGATGGTGACGGCGCGGTCCGCGGCGGAAATGCCGGTGGTCACACCCCGCTTCGCCTCGATGGAAACGGTGAAGCCGGTGCCGAACTGGCTCGTGTTGTCACGGACCATCAGAGGCAAATCGAGACGGTCCGCGATTCCGGAATCCAGCGAGAGGCAGACCAGGCCCCGCCCGTACTTGGCCATGAAGTTGATGGCCTCCGGGGTGACGAACTCAGCGGCCATGGTGAGGTCGCCTTCGTTCTCCCGGCCCTCGTCGTCCACGAGGATGATCATCCTGCCTTGTCTGAGTTCCTGAATCGCTTCTTCAACGGTGCACGTGGGCATGATACTGCTCCTTATAGATATCCCTGCTTCTTCAAGAGCTCCTCCAGGGAGGTGCCGCCTTCCCTGTTCAGAAGCCTCTCGACATACTTGCCGATCACGTCAAATTCGAGGTTTACCCTATCACCGGGTCTTTTCAGTGTCAAGGAAACCGCGCCCGCGGTGAAGGGAATGATATTCACCGTGAAAACATCCCCCTGGACCCCGTTTACGGTGAGCGAAATGCCGTCTACGGCGATAGCGCCCTTTTCGATGAGATAGCGGGCGAACTGTCTGTCAAAGAGGATCCCGATGCGGATCGACTCGCCCACCCTGTCCGCGCTCCTGATGGTCCCCACGGCATCCACGTGACCGAGCACCAGGTGCCCGCCGAGCCGCGTGGCGAGCGTCACGGCCCGCTCGATGTTCACCTTCGAGCCCGGTTTGAGCGAGCCCAGGGTGGAACGCGACACGGTCTCCGCCGAGGCGACGGCAATGAAGCGCCCTTGTTCGATGGCGGTGGCGGTCAGGCAGATGCCGTCCACGGCAAAGCTGTCGCCCTCGCGGTCGTGCGAGAGATCCATCCCCGTGTCCACGCAGAGCTCGAACCCCTGCTGGTGGGGCCGGATGCTCACGATTGTTCCCATGGTTTCGATAATGCCTGTGAACATGTCAATCCTCCAGACGGGCCGAGACGAGCACGTCGCCGCCGATGATCCTGGCACCTGTTACCACGAGGGGAACGGCCCCTGCAACCGTGTCCGGAGGGTCCCAGGCCACCAGGGGAACCCCGCCGCCCAGGAGCTTGGGCGCGACGAAGACGAGCAGCTCGTCGACCATGCGCGAGCGGATCAGGCTCGACAGGATCGAGCTGCCCCCCTCCGCGACCACGGCGTGCAGCCCCATGGAGCCGAGCTCGCTCAGCACGTCTATCCAGGAGAACCGGCCGGATTCATCGGCGGGAAGCCGGACGACCCGGCTCCCGGTCTTGAGGACCTCGGGCCGGCTCTGCGGCTCCCCGGCGGTGAAGATTACGGCACGCTCGCCCAGGCACCGGGCGGCCGGCGGGATCACGTAGGCGGGGTCGATGACGATCCGGTAGGGGTCTCTTCCCCCCGGGCGCCGGCAGGTGAGCAGCGGGTCGTCCTTCTCCACCGTGCCGATGCCCACCAGCACCCCGTCGGCCCGGTCCCTGAGCTCGTGCACATAGGCCCGGGACTCTTCCGAGCTGATCCACTTCGAATCGCCCGATGGCGCGGCTATCCTGCCGTCCAGGGTCATGGCGGCCTTGACGATCAGATACGGGCGCTTATGCCGCATCCAGAAGGCGTACCAGGCGGTGAGCTCGGCGGTCTGTTTCCGTGCCGCGCCCACCTCCACCTTGACCCCCTGCTCTCGCAGGGTCCGGATGCCGCGGCCCGCCACCACCGGATTGGGGTCCACGACGCCCACCACGACACGGGCAATGCCCGCCTCCAGGATCGCATCGACGCAGGGAGGCGTCCGCCCGAAGTGGGAGCAGGGCTCCAGGGTCACATAGAGCGTTGCGCCCCAGGCAGCAGCGCCCGCCTGTCTCAGCGCGAACACCTCGGCATGGGGCTCGCCCGCCCTGGGGTGAAAGCCTTCTCCGATAATGTGAGAGTCTCTGACCACAACCGCGCCCACCGGAGGGTTGGGTGCAGTTCTGCCGAGGCCCTTGCGCGCGAGCGCGACGGCCCGCATCATGTACCGGGTATCGCCCTTCATGACCCGCCCTTGTCGAACCCCTTGATCTCCTCCATGAATTCCTTCACATCCTTGAACTCGCGGTACACCGAGGCGAACCGGACATAGGCCACCGGGTCGAGCCGGTGCAGGGCCTCCATGACCTTCTCTCCGATGTAGGTGGAGGGAACCTCGCGGTCCCACTTGGACTGAATGTCGTGCAGGATCGAGTCCTTGACGGCGTCGATATCTTCGATGCTCACGGGCCTCTTCTCGCAGGCGGTGATGATCCCGGCGGTCACCTTGTTGGGGTCGAATGCCTCCCGCCGCCCGTCCTTCTTCACCACCATGGGCATGGACTCCTCCACCTTCTCATAGGTGGTGAACCGGTACGAACAGCGGATGCATTCCCTCCTGCGCCGGATGGAGCTCCCGTCCCGGCTTATCCTCGACTGGATGACCCTGTCTTCAAGCCCGGAGCACCTGGGGCAGCGCATGGATTATCCCAGTCCCCCGTAGATGGGGAACCGGCCCGAGAGGGCCTCCACGTCTGTGCGCACCCGCTCGATTTCCGTGGGGTCGCCCTTGGAGTCGATGACCCGCGCGATGAACGATGCAACCTGCTCCATCTCGCCCTCCTTCATGCCCCGGGTGGTGAGCGCCGGGGTTCCCAGCCTCACACCCGAGGTGACGAACGGGCTCCTGGTCTCGAAGGGGATGGTGTTCTTGTTGACCGTGATCCATGCCTGGTCGAGGAACGCCTCCGCGTCTTTGCCCGTGATGTCCTTGTTCGTGAGGTCCACGAGCATGAGGTGGTTGTCGGTGCCGCCCGAGACGAGGGAGAAGCCCTTTGAGGTCAGCCCCTGTGCCAGGGCCTGGGCGTTCTTGACGATCTGCTGCTGATACGTCTTGAACTCCGGGGCCATTGCCTCCTTGAGGGCCACGGCCTTGGCCGCGATGACGTGCATGAGCGGTCCGCCCTGCATGCCCGGGAACACCCGGGAGTTGAGCGTCTTCGCATGCGCCTCCCTGCAGAGGACCATGCCGCCGCGGGGACCGCGCAGGGTCTTGTGCGTGGTGGTGGTGACGAAATCCGCATAGGGCACGGGGCTCGGATGGAGGCCCGCGGCGACGAGGCCCGCGATGTGGGCCATGTCGACCATGAAGTAGGCGCCCACCTCGTCGGCGATCTCGCGGAATATCCGATACTCGATCACCCTCGGGTAGGCGCTGGCGCCGGCGATGATCAGCTTCGGCCTGTGCTGCCTGGCCAGCGAGCGCACCTGGTCGTAGTCGATGCGGTGGGTGTCTTCCCGCACGCCGTAGGGGACCACGTTGTAGAACTTGCCCGAGAAGTTCACGGGGGAGCCCATGGAAAGGTGCCCGCCGTGGGGCAGGCTCATGCCGAGGTAGGTGTCTCCGGGCTCCAGGATGGAGAAGTAGACCGCCATGTTCGCCTGGGAGCCCGAGTGGGGCTGGACATTGGCGTGCTCGGCGCCGAAGAGCTTCTTCGCGCGCTCGATGGCGAGGTCCTCGGCCACGTCGACATATTCGCACCCGCCGTAGTAGCGCTTTCCCGGATATCCTTCCGCATACTTGTTGGTCAGCACGCTGCCCTGGGCCTCGAGCACGGCCTCGGACACGATGTTTTCCGATGCGATGAGCTCGAGCTTGTTCCTCTGGCGCCTGAGCTCGTCCATGATTGACTGGTACAGTTCGGGGTCTGTCTGTTTCACGTGTTCATAACTCATGTACAACTCCTGTCTCGTATGATATTCCCGGCAAGTTTCTCGATCTTGTCCAGCCTGGACTGGTGCCTCCCTCCCTCGAAGGGGGTGGTGAGCCACACGCGCACGATATCCTGCGCCACGGCGGGCCCGAGCACCCTCCCTCCCAGGATGAGGCAGTTCGAATCGTTATGCAGGCGGGACATGCGGGCGGTATAGGCATCGTGGCACAGCGTGCCCCTCACCCCGGGGATCCGGTTGGCGCAGATGGACATTCCGATCCCGGTCCCGCAGACGAGGACGATGCGGTCGCATTTCCCGCAGGCAAGCGCGGAGAGCGCTTTCCGTGCATAATCGGGATAATCGACGGACTCCGGGGTGTCGGTCCCCAGGTCCAGGACCTCGCAGTCGTGCCCGGCAAGAGTCTCCTTCACGAGCTCTTTCAGATCCAGGCCGCCGTGGTCGCTTGCGATTCCGATCTTCATTCCCTGTCCTTCCCCAGGATCAAGGCAACATTCTGCCCGCCAAAGCCGAACGAATTGTTCAGGCAGTAAGAAACCTCCGAGTGGAGAGCTTTATCCGGAACATAGTGTAGATCGCACTCAGGGTCGGGGTTGTCAAGATTTATCGTGGGCGGGATCACCCCGTTTTTCAGGACCATGACGCAGATGATTGTCTCCAGCCCCGCGGCCCCCCCGATGAGATGCCCGGTCATGGACTTGGTGGAGCTGACCGGCACCCTTAAGGCGTGATCGCCCAGCGCCTTTTTGATCGCCCGCGTCTCTACGGAATCGTTGAGCGGGGTCGATGTGCCGTGGGCGTTGATATAGCCGATGTCGGCCTTGTCGATGCCCGCGTTCTTCACGGCCTGCTCGATGGCATGCACCACGGCGCTGCCTTCGGGGTCCGGGGCCACCACGTGATAGGCGTCCTGGCTCATTGCCGAGCCTTCGAGCACGGCCAGGATCTCGGCCCCGCGCCTCTTCGCATGCCCGTATTCCTCCAGAACGAGCACCCCGCCTCCCTCGGCCATCACGAACCCGTCCCGGTCGAGGCTGAAGGGCCGCGACGCCTTTTCAGGCGCGTCGTTCCTGGTGGAAAGCGCCCTCATGGCGGCGAACGCGGCCACGGCAAAGGGAGTCAGGCACGCCTCGACGCCCCCTGCCAGCATGCAGTCGGCCTCGCCGTACATGATCAGGCGGGAGGCAAGGGCCAGCGCGTGACCGCCGGTGGCGCAGGCAGAGGTGATCCCCATGCCCGGTCCCTTGGCCTGAATGCGTATGGAGCATTCGGCCGAGCCCATGTTGGTGATGAACATGGGCACCGTGACCGGAGACACTCTCCGGGCACCGCGGGTGTGGAATGTCTGGATCTGGCTTTCGATGGTGGACATGCCGCCCGAGCCCGATCCGATCATCACGCCGATCCGCTCCGGGGAATAGGAGCCCTGATCGAGTCGTGCGTGGTGATATGCATCGAGGCCGGCGGTCAACGCCATTTGAGAATACCGGTCCATGTGGCGCAACTCTTTGGGCCCCAGGTACCGGCTCGGGTCGAATCCCCGGGCGCGGCCGCCGAACGTGACCGGAAGGCCGGAGAATTCTTCGATAGGCTCTATGCCTGATATTCCTTCGATAAGGTTGTTCCAGAGTCCGGCGACGTCGCTCCCCAGGGGCGAGACGACTCCGAGACCCGTAACAGCGACCTTCCTCAAGGGAGGATCATAGCCTTGCATTGACGTAACTGATGGCATCCTTCACGTACTTGATCTTTTCCGCCTCGTCATCGGGAATCTCGATGTTGAACTCCTCTTCCACGGTCATGATCAGCTCCACGAGATCGAGGGAGTCCGCACCCAGATCGTCGGCAAAGGACATCTCGGGGGTTATCTCAGAGACATCCTTGTCCAGCTGCTCAGCGATGAGCTGAATGATACGCTGTGCTACATCTACCATAAGATAAGCTCCTCCTTTATCTTTCTATACAATCCTGATCGAAATCAAGTATAGAGCCCGCCGTCGATAACAAAGACCTGGCCCGTGACATATGAGCTGAGATCAGAAGAGAGAAATGCAACGAGCCCGGCCACGTCTTCCGGACCCCCAATCCTCCGCAGCGGCACCTGCTCCAGGAGCGCGTCGATATCCAAGTCTCTGGTCATATCCGTCTTCACCAGACCCGGCGCCACAGCGTTCACGAGTATACCCTTGGAACCCAGCTCCTTGGCAAGACTCTTGGTGAAAGCGATGAGCCCTGCCTTCGTTGCTGCATATACGCTCTGCCCCGGGTTACCGCCCATACCCACGATTGAAGAAACGTTGATGATTCTTCCCTTTTTCTGCTTTAGCATAGTTCGCGCAGCGTGAAAAGAACAGAAAATCGACCCTTTGAGATTCGTGTCCATCATGGTATCGACATCTTCGGCCTTTATCCTGAGCAGCAATGAATCCTTTGACACGGCCGCGTTGTTCACCAGGATGTCGATGCGCCCGCAGCGCTTGACGATATCCTGAAAGGCCTTTCTCACCTGCGCTTCATCAGCTACATCGAAGGCGTATTCCTCTGCGCTGCCTCCGGCGGTCCGTATCGCTTCGACCACTTCACGGGCCACGGCGGCATTTTTCAGGTAATTGACCACCACGTGCGCCCCGCAGGATGCGAGGGCCCTGGCGATGGACGCGCCGATTCCCCGCGACGCACCGGTGACAACGGCAACCTGTGAGCTCAAATCGATCTTCATTGGGGTGTGATCACCTCCACCTTGGCCTGGGGAACGATCCTCTTTACCAGTGGAGCCAGCACCGGCCTGGGACCGATCTCGATGAAACGGTCGATCCCCTGGCCCGCGGCATATCTGACCGACTCTTCCCACCGCACGGGCGAGACGAGCTGCAGCGCGAGGTTTTCCCTGATCTTTTCCGGATCGGACTCTTCCCTCGCCGTGGCGTTGAAAACGACCCGGGTACACGGCCTCTCGATCCGGACGCCCTCGAGATACTCCCTCAGAACCTTCCCGGCGGGTTCCATGAGCGGGCAGTGTGACGCCACGGCCACATCCAGGGGCACCACCCTCCTCGCCCCGTTTCCCTTGAGCACGATCGCCGCTTCCTTCACCGATGACGCTTCACCGGAGATCACCACCTGACCGGGCGAGTTGAGGTTGGCGACCCACACATTCTGGACCGGCTCGATCAGCCGGGCCACATCGTCTGCGGAGAGGCCCAGCACCGCGGCCATGGTGCCCGATCCTCCGGGCATGGCGTCCTGCATGGCACGGGCCCGCCTTTCCACCAGGGTGTAGCACTCGCGCACGGATATGGCCCGGGAGACGACCAGGGCCATGTATTCTCCCAGGCTGTGGCCCATGGCGACGGCGGGGCAATCCAGCCCCGACCTCTCCCACAGGGCCGCGGTCACGGCAAAAACGGCTTTCTGCGCGTTCGTGGTCTGCCTGAGTGTATCTTCAGGCCCGTTTTCCATGAGGCCGATCAGCGAATCGTCTCCGGTCCACCGGAGATCGAGACCCGCCGACATGCCGGGAAACTGGCTTCCCTGGCCGGGGAATATCAGGCAATACGGCATCGAAGGGCCTATTCGGCTTCGGCTACCTTGATGACCTCTTTGCCCTTGTAGTACCCGCAGTTCTTGCAGATTCGGTGGGGCAACTTGGGCTCCTGGCAGTTCGGGCAGTATGAAGACGCCGGCTCGCTGATGGCGTCATTGGCCCTGCGCTTGTCCCTTCTGGCGCTTGAATGTCTCCTCTTTGGAACTGGCATTGCTTTACTCCTTCCTGATCTTTTCTTTGAGCTCGGATAATTTCTGCAGTCTGGGATCCACCGGTTTTCCCCCGCAACGACACTCTTCTCGATTGAGGTTCGCCCCGCATTCCGGACACAGGCCTTTGCACTGCTCGTCGCAGATGAACCTTAAGGGCAATGCCAGAACCAACTCGGAGGCAATATAATCGCCGAGGCGGATCGTTTTCCGATAATACCCTGTCGCGCTGCTCGTCCTCTCTTCTTCGAGGTTCTTCGACATCTCCGGTGACGCAGGCATATAGCTCGTTTCCAGGTGGAGATCCACCGGATAGGTCATGGTCTCCAGGCATCTTGCGCAGAACGTCTCGATCTCGCCCTGCACATCGACGCCCACATGGATGTCTTCCGAGTCCTTCTCCCGCTCCACCACGTAGTGGACGGTAAAGGGTTCCTTCACGACGAGATCCTTGTTGCGGAATATCTCATCCAGGGCCTCGGGCACGACCAAGACCTCGTTTTCCACCCCTGCCTCACCGACGGTCTCAGGGGATATATGGATGTCTTCCATCCTCTTTATCTTTTCCACAATAGCACTTGCTACTATTTCATACTCATGCTTTTGTCAAGCAAACATGCCCGGTACAGCCGCGTGTAAGCAAAAAAGAACAGAAGATATTTTCCCTTTGTGAAGGCTCGTGATTCATTTCCCGCTTTGGCGGCGGGTATTTCTGCGTAAGCCAGAGTGTTGAGGCATGCCCTGGGATATTGACATCTCGGTGGCGCCCGTATAGGGATAGTGCACATGGTGAGTGGAATAACGACATGGATTGACGGCAGATTCGTCGACTGCACCGAGGCCACGGTTCCCCTTCTCTCTCACAGCTTCAGCCGGGGTTCCGCCGTGTTCGAGGTGATGGCGGTCACCTCCACCCCGAGAGGCCCGGCCTTCTTCTGCCTGGAAGAGCACCTGGACCGGTTCCTCTTCAGCGCCGGCCAGACCTATATGGAGCTCCCCTTTTCCCGCGAGACCATCAGGGAGGCGCTCATGGAGCTGGCACGGATCAATTCCGTCACCACAGGCCTCGCCAAGTTCTTCGCCTACTATCCGGGCATCGAGTTCGGCACCACCCCCTCGGGCAGGGTCTCGGTCGCCGTCTTCTGCCTGAACTATGCGAGCTGCGGTATTGCAGCGCCATCAGCCGACGCCTGTGTGTCCGCGGGGATCTCGTCCTACCGGAAGCTCCACCCCATGACCACCGACGTCCATGCAAAGGTGGTGGGGAACTACGTAAACGGATACCTGGCCCGCATGGAAAGCCGGAGCAGGGGTTTCGACGAGGCCCTCATGCTGGATGCGGGCGGCCTGGTGGCGGAGGGCCCCACGTCCAATGTCTTTTTCATCAGGGGAAACGATGTGGAGACCCCCACGGAGGAGAACGTTCTGCCCGGCATCACCCGCAGGGTGATCATGGAGGTCCTGGATGATATGGGCCTGCCGGAGAAGCAGGTCCATATCCGGCCCGGAGATATCCAGCAATACGACGAGGCGTTTTTTTCCGGCACCACAACCCCGGTTCTGCCCATCCGTTCGATCGAGCTCAAAAGCTTCTCCTGCCCCGGGCCCGTAACGCTCGTAGTCAGGCAGAAGATGGAAGAGGTGCTTCGGGGGGGATCGCCCCGGCACGAGAAGTACCTCACTCTCATCCCCAAAGGATGAGCACCGCCCGGCTATCGTTTCTCCGGGCGAGGTCACCCCTCCCGCTCCCCATCGCCCCAAGCAGCGTCGATTGGGGGACGCCCCCCGCTATCTCCCGTATGTTCCCGGCTATTCGCTCTTGACAACACTTCCTAATCATCATAGATACTGTGTTCGTTCCTCGGTAGCTCAATCGGCAGAGCGGGTGGCTGTTAACCACTAGGTTGGGGGTTCAAGTCCCTCCCGAGGAGCCAAACTTTCAGGCCGTCATTCTCTCACTCCGTACTTCACCCCAGCCTCTTCACCTAGGCCGGAATTCCGTCCTGATATTCCCGCTTGTCGGTATTCTCCGGCGAGCTGTCCCTTACACCCGACTGAAAGAGGATTCCTCTCCGACGGGGTACCGCCTGATAGGGCCTGTTATACACTTCGGGCACCATGACCATAACTATGGCGGCAGGACCCTTCCGGGCAGGAATCATATCCCCGTGCCCGAAACCCTCCCCTTTCGCGCATTTCTTCATATCTGCTTATTTTACAGCGTATTATGATGATTAACCACATCCCGTACTCCTTGGCATGGAAATAGCAACTCCTGCCACAACACGAAAAGCCGAGGAGAGAAGGCCATGGAGGCTGCAAAAAAAATCATTTTTGCCTGTGCTTGCGGAGCCGTTACAGAGCTGTCGTGCGATGGGTGCGGGAAGCCCGTGTGCAGCGTGTGTGCCGCCAGGCAGATCGTCTCTTTCGATCCTCAGGTTATCGAGGTCAGGCACTACTGCGCCGACTGCAGCGAAGATGAAAAAAGGAATACCTGGGGTAACCTCTACTGGGAGACCCTCATGACCCGGTATTCGTGATCCGGCGCCCTAGGGGTTATCGACAAAGGACAATTTCGCGCAGGACAGCTGTCGCCCGGAAGGAAGCCCGTCACCCGTCATGTACGGCACCACGAGGGCTTCCTTCTACTTTACCGGCACACGGCGCGAACGATCTTGCTTATTTCCTTTCAGAAATCTGAACCCGTCCCCGATTCCGATGAATTTATTTATGCATGCCCCGGCAGGTTGCCGATAGTGAAGACAAATGGATACCGTATTCAAATTAGAAGACATTACGTTTCCTCTCCTGGTGAAAGACACCATCGACTCCCATTTCACCGGGATCATCTTCGTCTCTGCTGACGACTGGAAAAAGGGCCTTATTTTCCGTGACGGCATACTCTGCGCCATTCAGTCGAACAAAACCGAAGAGCTTCTCGGCAATGTCCTGGTCGCCCTGGGGTATATCACGGAAGAGGAAAGTGAAGAATCCCTCGCCCAGTCCCGGATCGAACGCAGGAAACAGGGCGTGATCCTTCTGGAGATGGGAAAGGTCGAGCCCAAGGCCGTTACCGAGGCGCTCAAGGTACAGTTCGAGAAACGCTTTATCGACATCTTTTCCTGGGAGACCGGAACCATCCGGAAGGTCGTGAAAAACACCATCGACAAATCGCCCGATATGACCAGGCCGGAATTCCTGCGCATGGTGAGAAGGGGAATCATGGACCAGACTCCTTTCTCGGTCGTCATCTCGGCGCTGAGCCCCCATGCGGATGCTGTTCCCAAGAGGCGATCCGACGAAATACCCCCAGACCTGGGCGTCACCATGGACAATTTCGACCAGTTCAAGGTCTCGGAGCTGCTCCTGCTGGGGCAGGACCCGGCCCGCGCGCTTCTGGCCCTCTACTGCACCGGCCTGGCCTCCTTCGAGGAGAGCAAGCACAAGGCGATTATCGAGCACCTGAGAAAGATGCTGCGAAAGATCAAGGACCAGGACCCCTTCCAGACGCTGGGCGTGGACAAGGCCATTTCCGAAGGCGGGCTCAAACGGGCGTACATCAAACTGGTGAAGCAGAACCATCCCGATATCTATTCCTATGCGGACGACCCCGAGGTGAAAAGGCTGGCCACCGAGGTGTTCACAGAGATCCAGAAGGCCTATACCGTTGTGAACCGGATCAGGGAGGGCAAGCCTCCGGAGGAGAAGAAGGGGATCGATCAGGAGCTCCAAGCCGAAATACTGTATGGCCAGGGCATGGAGGCCATGAAAGAGAAAGACTACAGCAAGGCCTTGGACAGCTTCCGGCTCTGCGTGAAAATGAAGCCCGGGGAGCGGGTCTTTACCGAGGCATATGTCAGGGCGCTCTTTTTGAGGTGGCAGAACACGGGCAGGGGTAACAGCATCGAGATCAAATCGGCCATACGCGAAGGGGTGCAGAAATTCCCCTCCTCGGACGCCCTCTATGTGGTGCTCGGCTGGGTGCTGAAAAAAGAGGGGTCCAACAAGGCGCCCGACGCATTCCGGAAGGCCCTGCAGATCAACCCGAAAAACACCGATGCGCAGCGCGAGATGCGGCTCTATACCATGCGCTCCAGCAAATAACCTTCCCTAACCGCCCGCAGGATCCGGTAGTTCCTCGTCCTCTTCCAGGAGCATCCTGACCCGGGGGGGGAGATAGAGATAGTCCCGGTTCACCTGTGAGATGGCGTCCAGGATCAGGCGGTTGCGTTCATGAATCGGGGCCTGGGCATCGTAGACCACCATGAGCTTCTCCTGCAGCCTGCACACCCCACCCTTGCGGTTTATCCGGTCTTCGATGATCTCTATCCCGGCATTGACGGCTGTTTCATAAAGGAGCCCGAAGAGCTCTTTCTGACCTCTGATACCCTTGCTCTCAGTGCTCATATCCTTCCGAAATCGTCCTCTATCCTGACGATGTCGTCCTCGCCGAAGTAGTCGCCCTGCTGCACCTCGATGAAGATGAGGTCCTGCAACCCGGCATTCTCGATCCGGTGCTTTGCACCGCAGGGTATGTCGATGGTTTCCGAGGGCCCCAGCTCGATCGTCCGTTCTCCCACGGTCGCCGTGGCGCGGCCGGAGATGATGACCCAGTGCTCCCTTCTCTTCCCGTGATACTGGAGGCTCAGACGTTTGCCGGGCAGGACCGTGATGCGCTTGACCTTGTGGTCGTCCCGGTCTTCGGAGAGGATCTCGTAGTTCCCCCAGGGCCGGTGCTCGGTCTGTTTGCCCAGCGCGAGAACGCGGGAGTACACATCAAGATAGAACCCGACCCGGTCCCCCTGGAAACGGCCGACGCCCGGGATCGTCCTGAGCCCGCCGAGTTCCCGCGTCCCCTCGGTCACGAAAAAGCATGACCCGGCTATGGCCCTGCATATGAGAACCTCGGCATCGGTGATCTCACCGGGGATGGAGGTCACGAAGGGAATACGCGACAGACCGGCGAAGAGGAGACCGCGGCAGCCCGAGAGGTTGTGGATGAGGTCGCAGCAGGCCGCGCTTTCCAGGAAAGAGCTTCCCAGCGCCAGGGACCGCTCTTCCGACAGATCATGCGGCATCACGAGGACGTCAACCCCGATCCCCGCAGACTTCAATCCATCTGCGAGATCGTTGTGGCGCCCGGTTTCATCAAGAAGAATGCCGACCTGTATGCCCATTCCCCCCTCAAATGCCCTTTCTTTACAAAAGAATACCTTTGAACAGCCGGTACTGGCAAGAAAAAAGAGGAGACATCACTGTCTCCCCTTTTTTCTTTCTTTGCTTAAGGGGTTGCTATACCTGCCTTCTTTTCAAGAAGGCTTACTCGATCAGTTTGCCGCCTCCTGCTCGTCCTCGTTTCCGGAGTTGTTCGTCTTCTGGTCGAGTCCGGCGGCCTTGGCAACGAGCTGGGCGATGTCAAAGGCCTGGAGCTTCTCGGAGAGCTCGAGCTCCTTGATGCCGTCGGAGAGCATAGTGTAGCAGAAGGGGCAGGCCGTGCATATGGTCTTGGCGCCCGAGGCCTCGGCCTCCTGCGTGCGCTTCTGGTTGATCCTCGTGCCCAGATCCTCTTCCATCCACATCCTGCCGCCGCCCGCGCCGCAGCAGAAGCTCTTTGCGTGATTGCTCTTCATCTCAACCAGGCTTCCGGACTTCAGGGCCTTCAGGATATCCCTCGGCTGGTCATAGATCTTGTTGTACCTGCCCAGGTAGCAGGAGTCGTGGTAGGTGATGGCGCCCAGGTTCTCGATGGGCTGCTTCAAGGTGATCTTGCCCTGCTTGATGAGCTTGTCCAGAATCTCGGTGTAGTGGAACACCTGGAAGCTGCCGCCAAGCTCTTTGTAATCGTGCTTCAGGACCGTGTACCCGTGGGGGCACATGGTGATGATCTTGCTCACGTTGTATGCCTTGAAGGTCTCGATGTTGGCCATGGCAAGGGCCTGATAGACGTACTCGTTCCCAATCTTCTTGGCCGAGTCGCCGCAGCAGCCTTCCTCGGTGCCGAGGATGGCGAAATCGAGCCCGGCAGCCTTGAAGATCTTTGCCAGGGAGACGGCCACCTTCTTGTTCAGGTCGTCGAACGCACCGGCACAGCCCACATAAAAGAGATACTCGGCCTCGCCCTTTTCCGAGAGCAGGGGCACGTCGAGTCCCTTGGCCCAGTCGGCCCTGGTATGGGCGCCGATGCTCCACGGGTTGGAGTTGTTCTCCATGCCCTTGAATACATCCATGACCTCGGCCGGGAAGTCGGACTCCATCATGACCATATAGCGCCTGAGGTCGATGAGCTTCGGGAACTGGAGAATGTAGGCGGGACATGCCTCCACGCAGGCCATACAGGTGGTGCAGGCCCAGATGGTGTCCTTTTCGATGCCGTCGCCGATCAATGCCGGGCCGGTATATTCCTCATCGGGAATGATGTGATAGTTCCCGTCGGCATCCAAGGCGAACTTGGCCTTGTTTTCCATATAGGTCCGGATGTTCTGGATCACGTCCCTGGGCATGAGCGGCTTGTCGGTATTGAACGCCGGGCAGACCTCGACGCACCGGCCGCAGCGCATGCAGGCCTCGGTGTCGAACAGGTCTTTCCAGGAATACTCTTCCAGGTTGTGGATACCGAAGGTCTCGGCATTCTCGAACATCTCCGGCGGCATCACCTTGATGGGCGGCTGCGCTGTATCGGGGCGCAGGAAGATGTTCACCGGGGTCATGACGATGTGGAGCAGCTTGGAGTAGGCGATGAAGACGATGAAGCCCAGGGCGCCGAGCACGTGGGTCCACCAGAGCACCACATGGGTGTCTCTCAGTGCATCCATGCTCATGCCGGAGAACAGGAACGCAACGGTCCTTCCCACCGGTGAGAACCATATGTACGGGTTCATGGGGCTGGCCGGGTCGGTCTCGGTTGCCTGGATCCTCAATGCCTCGACCACGAATCCGGTCACCAGGATGGCGAGGATGAACCAGAGAATGACCTTGTCTTCGCCCTTTTCGTCAAGCCACGTGGGCTTCATGAAATACCGCCGCGCCATAGCCATGAGTATGCCAACGATGGCCACGAGCCCGAACACGTCCGCGAACAGCGACAGGCCGAGGTAGAAGTTGCCCTCCATGAACCACACGTGCCAGATGGGCCAGATGACGTCGGCCTGAAGGAACACGACCGCCGTGGTGATGACCAGCGCGATGAAGCCCCAGAAGATGAACAGGTGGAACACGCCCTGATAGGGCTCCCGCAAGATCTTCCGGTGTCCGAACACATCCACCACCATATACCAGAAACGGTCCCATGCATTGTTGACCCTCTCGACATCGGGACCCTTCGCACTGGTGACCGCCTTCATGCGGGTGAAGAACCCGCTTTTCGCAAGGCCATGGAAAAACAGCAAGAATGCTATGACAACAAGCACATAGAGGAGAACCTGTTCCGTGGGAAACCCAGGTCCCAAGATATTCCAAAATACCTCTCTTGAAATTTCCGCTCCTGATCCGTGCATTGCAACCCCCCTGAATCTTGTTTTCTGCGGGGTGAAAAAAATCCACCCCGCAGTATTTACTTCTTATCCCTTCACCTTCTGGATCTCGGATATCAAGGCCGGGACCACATTGAAGAGGTCATCGACGACGCCGTAGTCGGCCTTCTGGAAGATCGGGGCCTCGGCATCCTTGTTGATGGCCACGATGACCTTGGAGGTGCCCATACCTGCCAGATGCTGGATGGCGCCGGAGATTCCGCAGGCGATGTAGAGGTTCGGGCTCACGGTCTTACCGGTCTGGCCCACCTGGTAGGAATGCTCTCTCCAGCCTGCGTCAACCGCAGCCCTGGATGCACCGGTGGTCGCAGTGGGGCCGAACAGCTTGGCCAGGTCTTCGAGCATCTTGAAATTCTCGGGGCCCTTCATTCCGCGGCCGCCGGATACGATGATCTCGGCCTCGGTCTGGTCGGGCTCGTCGGTCTGTGCGACCTCGATGCTCTTGACGACCGCCTTGATCTTGGAGGCGTCGAGGCTGACCGCCGCTTTTTCGACCGCGCCGGCGCCGGCGACTTCCTTGACGGCAAACGAGTTGGGCCTCACCGCGATGACCTGCGGGTCTGCCGCGGCCTCGACCATGGCATATGCCTTGCCGGCATATACGGGCCTTTTGGCAACGACCTTGTCGCCTTCCTTCTTGAGATCAACGCAGTCGGAGATCGCACCCACGCCGAGCCTCGCCGCGACGGCGGGAACGAAATCCTTCCCCTGCGCGGTCGCACTTGCAAGAATGACTGTCGGGCTCACCGTGTCCGCCACCTGTTTGAACGCCTGGACGTATGCCTCGGTCACGTAATTCTCGTACTCGGGTCCGTCTACTACGTATACCTTATCCGCGCCGTACTTTGCAAGCTGAGAGGCGAGTCCTTCCACCCCGCTGCCGATCAGACACACGGCAACATCGCCGCCCAGTTCCTTGGCCTTGCTCGTTACCTCAAAAGAGCCCTTCTTGATCTCGCCCTTCTGGACTTCCGCATAAATAAGTGTACCTGCCATGTTCGTATCCCCCTTTATTAGACAATCTTCACTTCTTCATGAAGGATTCTTGCGAGCTCTTTCGCCTTCGCAGCCGCATCGTCACCCCCAATGACCTTTCCTGCCTGGCGCGCAGGCGGCAGGGTCATCTCTTTGACAACGGTCTTGGGACCATCGCTCACGCCGAGGTCTGCAGCCGTTTTCACGTCAACGGGTTTCTTCTTCGCCTTCATGATGCCGGGAAGAGAGGCATACCGGGGCTCGTTGAGACCCTTCTGGGCCGAGAACACGGCCGGAAGCGGAACCTCGACAACGGCCTGGCCGCCCTCGATTTCCCTGGTCACGGTCGCCGTGCTCTTGTCTGCCGCCACCTCGAACTTGATCACCATGGTGACCGCGGGGATACCGAGCATCTCGGCCAACATCGCGGGAACCTGCGCGGCGTCGTCGTCGATGGCCTGCTTGCCCAGGAAGATGGCGTCATACTGCAATCCTTTGACTGCAGCCGCGAGCGCCGCCGCCGTGGCGTACGGGTCAGCCTTGTCGTAGTAGGCTGCGTCGTTGATGTGCACCGCCGTGTCTGCGCCCATGGCAAGGCCCGTGCGGATCGCCTCGATAGCCCTGTCCGGTCCGAGGGAAACGATGGCCACTGCGCCCGCCTTCATCTTCTCTTTCTGCTGCAGGGCTTCCTCAACGGCGAACTCATCGTACGGATTCATGACCCACTTGATCCCTTCCGTCACAATACCTGCACCCTGAACTTTGATCAGAGTCTCTGTATCAGGTACCTGCTTAATACAAACAACTGTATTCACATTATCCTCCTTCCTACATATTTATTAGCCTTGAGGCTTGTTGCCATATCAGTACGCCGCCGCGACAAAACGCCGCGACCCGGCCCGGACAAAGAAAAGGGATCACCTGTCCTTGAATTCGGGCTTCCGTTTGGTCAGAAAGGCATCGAGACCTTCCTTGGCATCCTGGGAGACGGCGACCCGTCCGAAGTTCTCCGCCTCGATGAGCAGCCCTTCCTCGAAGGACACCTCCAGACCGCCCATGACGGCGTCCATGGCGGCGCCCACAGCCACCCTGCTCCTGGATGCGATGGTCTTCGCAAGGGCCCGTGCCTCGTCCATCAGCCTGTCGTGAGGCACCACCCGATTGACCAGGCCCATCTCGAAGGCCTCACGCGCGCTGTAGTGCGATCCGCTCAGAATCATCTCCAGGCCCTTTGCCTTGCCCACGATCCGCGGGAGCCGCTGCGTGCCGGAAAACCCCGGGATGAGCCCCAGGGTGATCTCGGGAAGACCGAGCCTGGCCTTGTCGGACGCGATCCTCATGTGGCACGACATGGCAAGCTCCAGACCTCCTCCGAGGCAGAACCCGTTGATCACCGCGATGATGGGCTTGTCCGCCTCCTCGATGGTGTCCGTCATGCGGTAGCCCCGGTTGGAGAGATCGATCCCGTCGCTTATGGCCTTGAAGCGCTTCATCTCTTCGATGTCCGCACCCGCGACAAACGCCCTGCCCCTGCCGGTAAGCAGGATGACGCGAACCGATGGGTCTGCAACCGCATGGAGGACGGCCCTGGTGATGTCTTCCTTGGTCTTGCGGCCCAGGGTGTTCATGGGCGGGTTGTCGATGGTCATCACGGCCACGCCGTCAGAGTCCACCTCATAGGTGCAGTTTTTGAAGACGCTCTCCCCCTTGAGGAGACCCTCCAGCAAAACAGGGGCCGTGAACCGCTCGGGACCGTACTCGCACGAGAGGGAGCACAGAAGATCGTTCACCGCGTCCCAGCCCACGTCCTCGGCATAGTGCAGAGGCCCCCAGGCGGCCTTGGTGGGGAAGTTGGTGCCGTAGACCATCCCGGTGTCGATGTCGTGGGCCGAGGCCAGGCCGTCGGAGAGAATCCACAGGGCCTCCCTGATCTGCACGGCCAGGAGCCTGTCGGGCGAAAAGGCGAGGTCGCTCTGCGGGTTGTTTTTCTTCCACTTGTTGAGAAATGTCTCCACGTCCTTGGACGGGACCTTCTCTGCCGATGAATAGTCGTAGAAACCCTTGCCGGCCTTCTGCCCGATCATCTTTTTGTCCACGAGATATTTGAGCAGCTCCGGAATGGGGGTCCGGGACGGATACGCCTCCTCGAGGGTTTTGGACGCGTGCAGGCCCACATCGAGCCCGACCAGATCCCACAGGGCAAAGGGGCCCATGGGCATGCCGAAATCGGCCATGGCCTCGTCGATTTCATCCATGGTGCCCTCACCCTCCATGAGGGCCAGCACCGCCTCGTTCATGTACGGGATGAGTATCCGGTTCACGGCGAATCCGGGGCCGTTCTTCACCTTGATGGGCACCTTGCCGATGATCTGGGAAAACTCCATCATGGTGCCCACGGTTTCACGTGAGGTGTTCTCGTCGTGGATGACCTCCACGAGCTTCATCACGTGGGCGGGGTTGAAGAAGTGCAACCCTACGAATCGCGATTTGTCCTTGAGCTTGGCCGAGATCTCGGAGAGCGAGAGCGTTGAGGTGTTCGAGGCGAGGATGGTGCGCCCGGGGCAGATCTTCTCCAGCTCGGCGAACACGCCCTGCTTGATCTTCATGATCTCCGGCACCGCCTCGATGACGAGGTCAACATCCCCCATGAATTTCTTGTCATAGTCGACTGCTCCGGAGAGAAGGCCCTGCATCTCATCGGCCTTCTTCGGATCGAGCTTTCCCTTTTTCACCTGCTTGTCATAGATTTTCCGGGACTGCTCCACGGCCTTGTCGATAAACTTCTGCTCGATATCTTTGATGAAACATTCGATACCGGCGCTCGAGAGGAGATGCGCAATGCTTCCCCCCATTGCTCCACCGCCGATAACGGCGGCCTTTTTAATCTGCATCATGATCAACCTCCTTGGTTTCAGGCTTTCGTCCGTTACAGTTTCACCAGCCCATTCAGAAAAGAGTTGCCGACCATGATGGCAACCTCATGCACATCAAACCGCTTTCTTCTGGCGGTAACAAGGTATGTTGAGAGCTCGTCGAGGGATCCGAAGATCATTCTCGCGCAGATGTCCGGCTTTATATCGGTCCTGAAGATCCCCTGCTCCTGACCCTGGGCTACGATATCCGCGATGATGTTCAGATAGGCGAGAAAATGTTTGTTCTTGTATTCCCTCATGAACTTGTTCGACTGCCTCAGCTCCACCTGAATGACCTCGGCAAGGGCCCTGTCGGACTCCACCATGTTCAGGTGATTGTCGCAGAACACGATGATCTTTTCCCGGGGATCTTCGATATGTTCGATCTTTGATTTTACGGTTATGATAATCCTGTTGAGCTCTTCCTCAAACAGGGAAATAAGTATGTCGTCCTTGTTCTTGAAATATAAGTAAATCGTGCCGTCAGCGACATGAGCCTCACGTGCGATCTCTGATACCTTGGAGTTGTAGAATCCCTCCATGGCAAAGACATGCTTTGCAGCATTCAGTATCATCCGATATTTCTCTTCGCCTCTCATCTGTTCCCTTCCTTACTAAATCAATGGTATGAACCCCAGGGCAAGCCCTGGACCCTCTTCCGCCGCAAGCGGCGGGGAATGTAACCCCACATTCAAAGTCCTTAAGAAACGGACTAAGAAGAAGGATTCAATGATAACCTTTCATCCGCTACCCGTTTGCCCATTTTCAATTTCACATCACAAGGGAGGCCCGGGCCCGCCCGGAGCCTCCCTTTTTTTGCAAATGCTTACCTAGCCTATTTTCTTTCTGTTCGTTACGAGCTCATCCACCACCGACGGGTCGGCCAGAGTCGAGGTGTCGCCGAAATCGGAGAAGTCGCTGGCGGCGACCTTCTTCAGGACGCGGCGCATGATCTTGCCCGAACGTGTCTTGGGCAGGGCGTCGGCCCACTGGATGATATCGGGAGTCGCGATGGGGCCGATCTCCTTTCTCACGTGAGCGATAAGCGCCTTGCGGAGCTCCTCGGTCTTCTCCACCCCGGTGTTCAGGGTGACGTATGCGAAGATGCCCTGGCCCTTGATATCGTGCGGGAAGCCCACGACCGCTGCCTCGGCCACGTTGGGGTGGGAAACGAGCGCGCTCTCCACCTCTGCGGTGCCCATGCGGTGGCCGGATACGTTGATGACGTCGTCGACCCTGCCGGTGATCTTGTAATAACCGAGATCGTCGCGCTCTGCGCCGTCACCGGTGAAATAGTTGCCCGGGAACTGCACGAAGTAGGTCTCTTTGAACCTGGCCGGATCGCCCCAAACGCCCCTCATGATTCCGGGCCACGGCCTCTTTATGCAGAGGTTGCCCCTACCGACACCCTGAATCTCTTTGCCGTCGTCATCCACCAGGCAGGGCTCGACGCCGAAGAACGGCACCGTGGCCTTTGCCGGTTTGATGTCTATCGCGCCGGGAAGCGGGGTGATGAGGATGCCGCCCGTCTCGGTCTGCCACCAGGTGTCGACGATGGTGCACTCGCCGCGGCCGATGAGATCATAGTACCATCTCCATGCCTCGGGATTCAGCGGTTCGCCCACGGAGCCCAGCACTCTGATGGAGGAGATGTCGTGCTGCTTGACCCAGGAATCGCCCTCTTTCGCAATGGCGCGGATGGCGGTGGGCGCGGTGTAGAAGATGTCGACACCATACTTCTCGACAACGGCCCAGAAACGGCCGTAGTCCGGATAGCTCGGCACGCCCTCGAACATGATGCTGGTGTTGCCGTTGGCAAGCGGCCCGTATACGATGTAGCTGTGGCCGGTGACCCAGCCGATGTCTGCGGTGCACCAAAACATGTCTTCGGGGTGGCAGTCGAACACGAGCTGCTGGGTCATTGCTGCGTAGAGCAGGTAGCCG
The DNA here is from genome assembly GCA_018433775.1 of Deltaproteobacteria bacterium. Lineage (GTDB taxonomy): Bacteria > Desulfobacterota > Desulfomonilia > UBA1062 > UBA1062 > Phosphitivorax. The sequence goes on along the minus strand of JAHDQN010000022.1, from coordinate 58,190 downwards.
CCGGTGGTATGCATAACGCCCTTGGGCTTTCCGGTGGAGCCGGAGGTGTAGAGGATGAACAGCGGATCTTCGGCATCCATCTGCTCGGGCTCGCAGTACACCGGCGCCTTGGCCATGAGATCTTCGTACCAGACGTCCCTGCCCTCTTTCCAGTTCACCTTGGTGCCGGTTCTTTTGACCACGATCTGCTTTTCGATGCTGGGCGTCTCCTCGAGGGCCTTGTCAGCATTGTCCTTCTGGGGAACTGCCTTTGCTCCCCGGTAGGTGCCGTCGCAGGTGATGATGACCTTTGCACCGCAGTCGTTCACCCTGTCTCTGAGCGCTTCTGCCGAGAAGCCGCCGAACACGATCGAGTGGATCGCGCCGATCCTGGTGCAGGCCAGCATGGTGATGGCCAGCTCGGGGATCATGGGCAGGTAGATGGAAACGCGGTCGCCCTTTTTCACGCCCAGGCTCTTGAGCACGTTGGCGGCCTTGTTGACCTCGCGATAGAGGTCCTGATAGCTGAACGTCTTATTCTCGGACGGATCGTTGCCTTCCCAGACGATGGCAGCCTTGGTTTTCTTGCCGCTCTTGACGTGGCGGTCGAGACAGTTGTAGCTCACGTTGAGCTTGCCGCCTTCGAAGAACTTGACATGGATGTCGTCCTTGAAGGAGTAGTCCATCACCTTGTCCCACTTCTTGAACCAGTCGAGCCTCTCGGCCTGCTTGGCCCAGAAAGCCTCGGGATTCTCGATGGACTCCTGGTACATCTTTTCGTACTCGGCCTTGCTCTTGATAAAAGATTTCTCCCTTACCTTTGGAGGAACAGGGAATAACTGTTCTCCAAAATCCTTGGTATCCTCAGCCATGTAACGCCTCCTTAAGAGAAAATTTGCTTTGCATCTGCACTATATAACCAAAGAGCCTGGCGAGGTCAAGGAAAAATGAATGATCATTCAGAAACGCCCGGCCGTGTCTCGTACGTTTCGCTTGTCCCCGGGTAAAACTGTGATATAATCTACTTTGTCTGAAATTATCAGTCGGGGAGTCAGCATGAAGAGATCATTTATATGCCTGTTTTTCCTTTCTTTTTTTATCGCTTCCAGCCCGTCTCATGCCATCGAGGTGGTGGTCGAAATGACAGGTGCCGAGGATTTCGCGCAGCTCAAAGACGGCATCCAGAAGACCATCACGGCCCGGTGCCTTGCCGCGGATACGCTCCCTGGAGACGGGACCACCCTCTCGGTTTCCCTCTTGCAGTTGGGGGAGACCATATCCTTTGACGCGGTGCTCGATTCGCAGCCGCCCAGGGCCTTTCACCGCGACGTCGGCTCAAGGGGCGAGCTGTCCGGGGTGATCGACCTGATGATCGAGGAAATCGTCATCGGCAAGGCACGGCCGGCCGCTGTCCCCTCCCAGGCACCGGCACCGGGGGAGAAGCCGCTGGTTGAGGTCGCAGCCCCGCTGCCGATCGAATCCGGGATCGAGCTCCCCTTCATCGCCACTTCCCTGGCCGTGCTCGACGGCGCCATCTTCGTCAGTGACGGCAAAACCCTCTACCGCATCGAGGGGGACCGCGCCGTACCCTTCTGGAGCACGCCCGGCAGCGCAAAAATATACCGGATCTACCCCTACCGGGACTCCCTGCTCGCGGTTACCAACCGCCGGGAATCGTTCCACACCTATCAGATCAGGGGTTCCGAGACCGTGCAGAGCTGGGAGCGCTGTGTGATCCCTCTGGGAGACACCCTTGTCATGTCGCGCCTCATGACGGACCTCATGTTTTCCGACGGGGTCAATTACTGGGAAAACCCTGTGACCGGCACGGGCGAGGCCTATGAGTTCCCCCGGGGGTTCGACTTCGTCTCCGCGCGGGTTGCAGACGTGCTCCCCTCGCAGAACGGGCTCGAGACGGTCGCCTTCGACAAGCTCGGCCGCATCACCCTGCTCAACGGGAAGAATCCATTATGGAGCTCCGAGACCAAGCTGGCGACACTGCCGCTGTACTTCGAAAACAAAGTGGACGAACCCGATTCCCGGTACTATCTGATGCCGAGAATACTCCCCTATGAAAACGGCGTCATCACCATCGCCAACGAGCAGGGACCGTTGAAATTCCTGAGAAACGTCAAGTACTACGACTCTTCGCGGATTCTGATGCTCGACCCCGGAAGATCAGGAGACGGCGAGAGGGACCTGGTGACCATCAGGAACCACTACTGCGCGGACATCGCCCTGGACGAGGGCGACCTCATCGTGCTGGTCGTGAAAAAAACCACAAGCCTGATGCAGCGTATCGACCTGTAAACCCTACAGGGGGAAGAGGCCCTTTTTCTTTTTTTCGGGTTTGGATTCTTTGTCGAGCTCTTCCTCGAGATCCTTGTTCTTTACGTTCAGGTCTCTGCTGAAGTCGGGGCAGTGAATGCCTGCACCCTTCTTGAACTTCTTCTTGCAGTCTTCTCTCCAGGCACATATCGGGCATAAGCTTCTGTCCATAGTCATAAACCTTTAATAAATTGCCCCCTTGGCGAAGTCAAGGAGAAAGGCAGAAAATGCCGGGAATCTTCAAGAATTACCCATGAGGTCGCATTCCCCGCATCCCGTATAAGGTGCTGCGGCCGGCACCCTCACCAGGGGCGTTGTCATCCCGCCCTTACCGCACCATTCCCCGGGGGCGGTCAGCCATGTCCGATCAGCGGCTCCGGCGGGTTTTTTTTAGGGGAGATATTCCGACAGAACCGTGAGGCACCGTTCGGTCACGCCTTTGTGCTTCTCCAGCAGGCGACGGGCCTCCTGCGCCATGTCACGATACCTCCGGGGCTGTGTGAGGGTCTCGATAACGGCATCGGCGAGCTCCTCCGCGCTGCCGACCGGCACCGTGCATCCCGCAACCACATCGAGCGCCCAGGCAAAGTTGTCCATGTGGGGGCCGTGGATCGTCGGAACTCCCCAGGCAAGCGGCTCCAGGATGTTCTGCCCCCCCAGATCCACCAGGGATCCTCCCACGAACGCCGTGTCCGAGGCACCGTAGAGGTCGAAAAGCTCTCCCATGGTATTGACGATCACCAGGTCCGCATCGCTTTTCACCTCACTCTTCAGGCACCACCGGTAGGCTCCCCGGTCGGCGAGGTCCTTCAGGAGGGGGATCTGCTCGGGATGTCGCGGAGCGAGGATGGAGAAGAGGCCGGGAACACTCGACGCAACCCTTGCGAGAGCGGAGAAGACCATGCCTTCCTCGCCTTCCCTGATGCTCCCCGCAATGAAAACCGGCCGCTGCCCGGCCCCGAGACCGGCCCTCACCTCCTGCCGTCTGGCCGGATCGACGTCCTGGATGCTGTCGAGCTTCAGATTGCCCACCGCGTGGACGTCCCCGGCCCCCAGGCGTGTGAACCTGCTCCCGTCATTCTCGGATATGGCCAGGATATGAACGTCATGGAGGATCTCCTCGGCAAGCGGCGAGAACATGGCATAGCGCCGGAACGAACGCTCTGTCATGCGCGCGTTGACGATGACCGCGGGTATTCCCCTGCCCCTCGACTCGAGGATCATGTTTGGCCAGATCTCGGTTTCCACGATGATGAGCAACCTGGGCGAGAGTGCCGAGAGGTAGCGCCTCATGATCCACGGGGCATCGAAGGGGAAGGGAAACACCAGGTCGAGCTCGGGAATGGACGATGCAACCTGCCTGCCGGTGGCGGTCATGGCGCTCAGACAGATGATCACGTGCGGCTTTTCCCTTCGGAGGGCCTTCACCAGCCCGGTCACCGCCCTCACCTCTCCCACGGATGATGCATGAATCCAGATGAGCGGCAGATGAGCAGGGATATCCGGGAGCACGAGGCCGAGCCGGTTGAGGATCGTGCCCCTGAAATTCGGATAGCGTGAGAGAACCGCTCCGGCCGGCCATATGAGCAAGGCCGTGAGCACACGATAAACCGCTGTCAGAACGAGTCCCACGTTCGCAGAATCCTTTCTTTGTCCTGGGGGGTATTGATCTCCAGAAATTCACCTGAAGCGAAGATCACCTTGATGGGTATGCCGTTTTCCATTGCCCTGAGCTGTTCGAGAGATTCCGCGAGCTCCAGCGGCGTCGGAGCGAGCGAGGTAAAGCGCTGAAGCGTTTCCCTGCCGAACCCGTATATGCCGATGTGCTTCCACGGCTCGAAGCCGGCACCCGGCCTCTCAAAGGGTATGGGCGCCCGGGAGAAATAGAGGGCGTAGCCCCTCAGATCGCAGACGACCTTGACGCAGTTGGGATCGCGGTACTCGCCGGGATGCGCCTTCGCGGCCACCGTGACCATGGGGAAGCCCTGCCTGAGCTCCCGGGAAACCTCCGAGAGCGCGACCGTATCGAGCACCACCTGATCGCCCTGCACATTGATCACGGCATCTGCGGACAGGCCCCTTACTGCCTGGGCCACCCGGTCGGTGCCGGACCTGCAATCGGGGCTCGTCATGACAGCCTCAGCGGCGAAAGACCGCGCCTCCTCGAAGATGCGCACGTCGTCGGTGGCCACGAGCACCTCGTCGATATCCGGGCACGCGCTCACCTGCTCGAAAATCCGCCGGATCATGGTCTTGCCCTTAACGTCGGTCAGGGGCTTGCCCGGAAAACGGGATGACTCATACCGGGCTGGGATAACGGCGACAACCCTCATCTCAAGCCAGCTTCCCTTCGCGCTCAAGTGTTTCCAGAACCTCCACGTGGGCATCGTATGATTGCTGATCATAGAGCACCATGCGAACGAGCTCGATGCCTGTATCACCCGAGAGGTAGTCCTTGAGCGCCAGAATGGCTACCCGCGCCGCATCGCGGACAGGGTAGCCGAATATGCCGGTGCTCAGGGCGGGAAAGGCGATCGACTTCACGCCGTGGTCGTCGGCGACCTTGAGCGAACTGAGGTAGCACGACCGCAAGAGCTTCGGGTCGTCCGGCGACCCGCTGTATACCGGGCCCACGGTATGGATGACATACCGGTTCGGAAGACGGTGACCTCCGGTGATCTTTGCCTCGCCCGTCCTGCACCCGCCGAGCGTGGAGCACTCCTCCCACAGGCCTTCTCCGGCAGCCCGGTGAATGGCGCCTGCAACGCCGCCCCCGGGCGCAAGCCTGCTGTTGGCGGCATTGACCACGGCATCGGTATCCTGTGCCGTAATATCCCCCACCGCGAACTGCAGTCTGGCTTCTTTTATCCGTAGCTCTTTCATGCCGGACACCTCCTCTTCAGGCCGTCCTCGAACAGACCCGAGGCCCGTCAAACGAACCATTTATTCTTACTATACCCGAACCCTTATCATTTCAAGCCTCCAGTACCGGCCTCTCCGCCTTGGGGCTCAAAGGAGAGAGCCGCCGCTGCTTGACACATGCCACGAAAAGATCATATCCAGACAGAAAACGATCCGTAAGGAGTGAGCCATGGACCTGAACGCTCTGATCGACAGGATCAAGCAGCGAGAAGACTATCACAGGGTGGGGATGATCCTGTGCCACAACGGTGTGGTGAGAGGGACATCCAGAGACGGGTCGCCGGTGAGCGCTGTCGATGTCGCCGCTGACCGCGAGACCATCCAGGGAATCGTGGACGAACAGAAGAAGCGTCCCGGCATCGTCGAAATCCTCGTGGAGGTGAACGAGGGCAGACTAGAGGTCGGCGATGATCTTCTGACCATCGTGGTTGCAGGCGACATCCGCGAGCACGTGATACCGGTGCTCTCCGACACCCTCAACAGCATCAAGGCCCAGGGAACGCGCAAGCGGGAGCATCCGTAAAGGAACCCCTCCGGGGCGGGTCATGTCCCGGCTCCGTCCATGGAGATGGCTTTTCCCGCGAACGGTGTCCACCCGGGGCCCGGATCTTTCGGCCGTTCGGCATGCCGGGGATCCTGTTGCCGGCATCCGGCTACATTCTCTTCTGGGCCTTGGCCTTGAGCTTTCTCAGCTCGACAATGAGATTATCCTGATCATACTTGCGGATGAGATCGACCATCGCCTCTTCGAAAAAATCGTTGAGATTGCGGTCCAGGAGGACCGACAGGGCCCTGAATTCATTGAGAATCGGTTCACTCACGCGGGTATTGAACGCGACCTTTCTTGCCATAACATGATCTCTATCATGCTTGCATATTTTATGTCAATACTACAATTAATGTTGCATATATTTTGTATTGCTTTATTGCCAGCCATATTGCATATGGTTTTTTTGCAGGGAGAGATGGCACTGTCCACCTGTTCACAGGCACATGTGCAAACCGGGGCAAGGATATCCCTGTCTGTTTTCCCTTAGGATCCTCTGCTGACATTATCATGATCCACCTCTCTGTTATATCATAAAATATATCTGATATTAACACCTTATATCTGGCAACACGAATCTTCCCGAGGATCGATCTCAGGAGAAGGAACCCATTGCTTCCCTCCTTCCCAAGGGAAAAGGATGCCAGGAGCGAGGGAGAAAAAGGCAGAGGAACAATATCGATCCTGCGGGAATCCTTGCGCTTTCATCTGAGAATGCTTCATTGACCTTGACTCCACCCGAGAGGTTATGATAGCTGATCAACGTTGCATGGGGCCGTAGCTCAGTTGGGAGAGCGCATGAATGGCATTCATGAGGTCGAGGGTTCGATTCCCTTCGGCTCCACCAATTATGTAATCATGCATGAGAAAGATTGTGCCCTCTTCACTGACGGGCACTTTTTTTTCTTTTCATCGCTCACACCGCTGTTTCTTGTCGGAGCAAGCGGGACCCTGTTTCCCATCACCCCTTAAAACAATCATGTAGCCTTGTGGTGCTGACGCATGATGCACTTTGACTGCACCACCTGAAGCCCGGACCGTCTCGCCTTGCCGGCAGCTCTGATGAAACGGGGATCAACGGGAACGAACGCATCGGGCAAGGCCGAGCCGCTATCTTTCCAGGTGCACCGACACGGGCGACGACCGGGAGATGGTGTTAAAGACCGGCGAGTGTTGCTGGGCGAGCTGGACCAGCTCCTGCTTCTGCTCGTCCGATATGTCCGCATCTATCTTGAAACCCACGCGTATCTGCTGATAGCCGGCCCTTACCTCGTCCGATATCCCGAGAAAACCCCTGAGATCGATATCTCCCTCGTACCAGGACTGCACGCCCTTGAGATTCAGCCCTTTCGCAGAGGCATAGGCCACCAGGGTCGTGGTGAGGCACCCGGAGAGGGCGACGAGAAGAAACTCGACCGGGTTTCGCCCGTTGTTGTGCCCCATGAGCACCGGGGGTTCATCCATGTCATAGGTCTGGGGAGGGCGCCGGGTGTCTTCCACGAGAGCGCCGTAGAAGTGCCGGACAGTCCCCTGGCAGTGGGTTCCGTCCACCCACTGGTTGGTCGCCCGGAACCTGAACTTGGCGATCTCGGGATTTTCGCGAATCTGATCGATGGTGTTGATCAATTGGCTTACACTCATGCCGTTGACATTATGTCCTTCAGTCATTTTTTCTCTCCTTTCGGCCCGGGGCCTTCAAGAGTGCCGCCGCTCCATGTGCTCTGCATGGGTCTTCAGGTATGATCCCGGCTTGTAGAATCTGTCGCAGAACTCGGTGTCCAGGTGCTGTGCCTGCAGGCATAGCACGACGAATATCGAGGGTACGGTTGCCGAAAATCTGCCGAAGGTGTCGAAGACATTCTGCGCCTGCAGGGCGACACATTCACGGAATTCCTCATTGTGCACCTGTGCGGCGGACCGGACCCGCCGCGAGTCTTTCCAGTGCCCCGGTGTGCCGGGATTGAACGGTCCGCCCGGACCGAACTTGCCTTCGCACAGCGGCTCGACTGCGGAGCGCATATCCGAAAAAGGGGGCGGGCAGTATCCCTCCATGACCCCGGCCAGTCCCGTAGGATTGGGAATCGGCCAGCGATCGTCGGCATCGTACCGGAACCCGAGCCCGTGCACCTCGGGAGGAAGCCGACGGCTGCCCGCAGCGGATCCTGCGTAATTCGAGAGATGCGGGGCATACCGGGCGGCATGACAGATGAGATGATTCCAACCTGAACGCGCGCCGCAAGCCGCCGCAACGAGCCGCTTTTCCAGCTCGGACAAAGGGGTGATCCGGTGACTCGACCGGGAAGAGAACACGCCGTCCGGGATCTCGGCCCCCATGAAAAACCGCCTCGAACAGCGGCCCAGCAGGGCATCGCCGAGACGGAAATCCATCATCGACTTGAGCCCGGGATTCATCGCCTTTTCTTCCATCCGCCACCTGGCCCCATTGCTGCCGATATAAGTCACCCATCCCGATGCACGGCGCGCGGCGGACGAGGGAAAGGCCGGTGTTCTCAAGCCGTCCGATTGCGCCGCTTCTGCTTTTAAGGATAAGAATACCTCCGCCCTTGCCCTCATCAAGGGGAAGTCTGCCTGCATAAATTGATTGATCCCGGTAATCTTCCGGCACTTACCGGCCCCTTACCCCCGGTTAACGGCGGGGCATTCCACCCGGATTTCGACAGGAAGGGTTCAGGAGACGCTCTCCCAGGAGAATTGCCTTGACAATCAGCGATTTATCCTTACAGAAAGGGGAAAAGGAGAGAGAAGATGAACAACCCCGACCTTGCCAAAATGAGCGACCTCAAGGTGGATCAGAAAAACCTCTACCGCGAAGAGGTGTTCACCGATATGAAGTTCGCCACCATTCGCCAGCTCACCCCGGTGCTTCCCGATGGTCAGCGGGACGGCAGGCGCAATATTCTCTACTTCGGCCACACGCAGATGGTGACCCCGGGAGGGGCGCTCCCCCTCCAGTTCGAGATCGAGGCCAAATCTCTCAAGCAGGCGATGGACCTCTTCCCCGAGGCGGTGAAGAAGGCGTTCGAAGAACTCGTGGAGGAGATGAAAGAGGCACAGCGCCAGTCGGAATCCCGTATCGTGGTTCCCGGCACTCCGCCGGGCAGCAAGATCATGATGCCATAGTACTCCAGTGGGAAACAAGGGTGAGCATCAGGCAGTCTTCGGACACTCCCCTAGTTTGAGGACCGGCTCATCCGCTTGCCTTATGGAAGTCCATCGGGGCCGTATCAGACGTTTCCCCGATACCGTGACTGCTCCTGTTTACGATACCCTGATGGCTGATGCCGAGATCATGGTTTCTTGGGATGGTGATGTGCTTTTCTGTAACAGGAAAGGGCGCATAATGCCTTGTTGCCATATTGCAGCGTTGCCAGCTATATAGCATTTGCCTGGGGATGACCGCTTCTTTTCTGAGATGGTCGTCCTTTGCCCGAGACGAGTTTTACAGAGGAAGACACGGAATAACTCCTGAATGAAGCCGGCGTGTTTCACCTCAGGCCGGTGTCTCGGCCGTGATATGGAATGAAGTGTTTCCGGAGTGAGCTGCCCTAGTGGTCGGTTTTCAGAGCTATCTCTCTCGATGAATACCTTGTCTGCTCGAGTTCGATGGTGTCTGCCAGAATCACGGTTGCAGGCGGGTTGCCGAACGGCGTTGGGACGCCCCGGTAGGTGGCCTGGCCAATCCTGATATCCCGGCCCCCCACCCGGAACACGGGGTTGTCCAGGCCGGCGCAGGTATCCCGCATCTTCTTGAGGGCCTTTCTGCAGGAGGCGTCTGTTGTGATCAGCCGGATATCTATGGCGTTTTTCAGGGCCTCACGCATACCGGGGTTCTTGCTTTGCGTGAAATCGCCGTATTGCCTTCCAAGGGCATCGGCCTGATCGAGCGGGATGCACAGTACTGCTGCGTCGGCGAAACCGTCGCTCTCCGAACTGTCCCATGTCACGAGCATATACGACTGGTCAACCTTGGCAACTGCCTGGGCTGTCAGCACATAGCCGCCGTTTGAGATGGTGATGCAGTTCCCGTCTTCCGAGATCTGTGTCGCCGATGACATGCACGCCAGGTTGCATATCAATGCGAGAAACAGGTAAGAATAATTGTTCATTCCGCTTCCCTCACAACCAGAAGTCCCTTTCAGTCATAAGAGAAATGACTATGGTTTCTTATCGATAGTTCTGAGGAAAAAGTTTAAGGATATGCAAAAAAAGGTGGTGAGGCGTTCTCTCACCATACCCCTGCACGTGAGCACATCCGTAGATTTTCATGGCTCGAGGGGCTTTTTATGGAACCGCGTGATTTCAGAGTGTCTCCATCTCGTCGTGTTCCATGAAGCTGTAGTATCCTTTTTTGTTGAATATGATATGGTCCAGCAGCCAGATGCCCAGGGTTTTCCCCGCCGCTCTGATGGTTCTGGTGATTTCCCGGTCTTCGTCGCTGGGTTCGAGCGGCCCGATGGGGTGGTTGTGCGCGATGATGACGGCCGAGGCCCTGTCGATAATCGGGTCTGCGAAAACCTCGCGCGGGTGCACCTGGGTCCTGTCCACCAGCCCGATGGTGACCACCCGGCAGGCAATGACCTCGCCCGCCCCGCTGAGCGAGACGCAGAGAAGATGCTCCTGCTTCCGGTCCGCGAAATGCTGGATGATGGGGAGCACGTGGGTGGGCACGACGACTTTCATCCCCTCGGGCCTGATGCGCCGCCTGCCGAATTCGAGCGCAGCCGTGATAATGGCGGCCTTGGCCGGTCCGATTCCCTCCAGGCCGAGCAGTTTATCGAGCTCCAGCCTCCCCCTGCTTTCATCGATCATGCGGAGGACCCTTCCCGACAACTCCAGAACGCCGTGTCTTGCCGAGCCGCTCCCCAGGAGAACCGCCATGAGCTCCGAGTCGGACAGTGTCCGGGGGCCGAACATCTGCAATTTTTCGCGGGGGCGCTCATACTTAGGGATCTGAGATATTTTTTTCACGCCGGCATACCTCCTCCACACAGTCAATCTGTACGAGATTTCATGATATATCTTTAAAAATACCCCTGAATGCCTGCGGAAACAAGTTTTTTCATCGCCAAGTCCGGCTGCTGAGCACCTGCAGAGAGTGCATGTATGGCAGGGGGAGAACGGTCAAACACGTTCCCTGCCCTGCAGCTGGGCTTGCTTTTTCCCGGAACGGGATTATTTAAGAATTCAAAAGTATTCCATCACTTGCCACACATCGCGCAGCATGTGCAAACCAATGGTATGGACCTTTAACAGCAAGCCTTGGACTCTTTCTAGGCAGCAAGCTTGAACGGGAATCAGACGCACCCTGTAAAAGTCTTTCAACAAATGGACTTGAGAAGGAGGATCCACTGCCTGATGACAAGGAGGACGTCCATGCAGGTTATCTTTTCTTATCACCGGCGCCGTGGGCCCGGTATCATGGCGGCGTGTCTAATCTGGCTGGTCTTCATACTCCCGGCCTGCACCCATCTGGAACGTCCCCGCGAGGTGGTGGGCCGCTCGGAACACCCCATCGACTGGGGAAAGAAACCGCCGGAGGCGTGCGATCGCGCCCGGCATCTGATTCAGGGAAAGCAGCCCTTCGAGTGGTGGTATTTCGACGGGCACCTGGATGACGGCCGGACCTTCGTGGGCGTGTTTCTCGACCCGAGCTTCACCACAGGCAAGCCAGGTGTCGTCTTTTCACTCTATGGGAAGGACTGGTCCAAGGAAACGAGACTCATGACGCTCGATCAGAATGACATGCGCACATCCACAGAGGATGTGCGCGTGGAATGTCCGGCAGGGTTCGTAAAAAGGCTGGACAGCGGCACCTACCATGTCCTGTGGGACATGGAGGATATCCGTGCCGAACTCACGCTCACCACGGTCGCACCAGGGTGGAGGCCCAGCGGAGGTGACGGCGTGAACGAGGCTCACCTGGACTTCTTCTGGGTCGTGCACCAGGCCAGGAACCGAATCGAGGGCACCATCACCGTCAACGGCATCACCGGGAATGTGACCGGAGTGGGATACGCCGACCACAACTGGGGCAGAAAACCGCTCAACGAGATCACCAGGAACTGGATCTGGGGACGCATCCTGGCCGGTGAATACACGATCATCTATGCAGACGTGGATTACCATGACCCTTCCATCAACTCCCGCCCGCTGTACATCGCCCGTGGATCGGAGGTGATCGTGGGAACGGGGAGCCCCACGGTGCGTCAGTGGGACTTCACCACTCACCCGGGGCTCCGGCGGCATTATCCCAGACAGGTTCGAATCGAATTCAGCGACGGGGACGTGAGGGCGGATATCCGGATACGCTCCAAGGCCCTGGTGGAAGATGTGGACCTGCTCACGGTATCAGATCTGAACCCCGTTGTTCAGTGGATTGCCCGCACATTCGTGGCCCGGCCCACCTACTTCCGCATCATGGCGGATTATGAAGGGACCATCACCCGTGGCGGGGTGCAGGATATGATATCCGGCGAATGCATGTACGAGATCATGGGATTCCAGTGATTGCCCGATCACGGAAATGCTCCCCCGGCGCGCTCTCGCAAGGGAACCCCGCGCCCCCCGGGAATCTTCGTCCAGGAACCTATCCATCTAAGGATATACCGGCATCATGCGCCCGCAGGGTGGAATACGGCCATATGGGAGAAAAAGATGTATCGGGTCGGAAATATCCTCACATCCAGGATAACCATCGTTGTCCTGGTGATTATCGCGGCGCTCGTTGCCTTTCGCATAGCGCTTCCTCACCTCGCTCTGGATTACGTGAACCGTTCATTGGACTCCATGGAAGGCTATCAGGGGCATATTCAGGATATCGATCTCCACCTCTGGCGCGGCGCGTTCGACGTACACGGGCTGGCCGTTGAGAAAAGCGGTGGCACAGTTCCTGTGCCTTTTCTGGATGTGGCCCGCATCGAATCGTCCATCCAGTGGTCCGAGATCCTCAGCGGGGCCTACGTCGGAGAGATCGTCCTTCACCAGCCCGAGCTGAATTTCGTCGCCGGCCCCACGGACGACACCTCGCAGACCGAGGTCCCCGCCACCTGGATGGAGGTCACTGGCGACCTGCTCCCTTTCAGCATCAACCAGCTTGAGGTGAGGGACGGAATCGTGCATTACCGCGACTTTCACAGCGACCCTGAGATCGATGTCTCTATGGAAAAGCTCTACCTGGTCGCGTCCAACCTCCGGAACAGCCGCTCAGTGGGACAGAGCAAGTTCGCCACCGCCACCCTGTACAACCTGCCGGATGAAGGCGACCCCAAGCTCGAAGTCTCTCTCAACCTCGACACCTTTGCGCAAGATCCAACATTCGATATGAAGTTTGTCCTGAACGATCTCGCGCTCACCCGTCTGAACGATTTCTTGCGGGCTTATGGCAATTTCGATGTGGAGTCCGGTACCTTCACCGTCTACTCGGAGATCGTGGCACAGCAGGGTTCGTATGAGGGATATGTCAAACCCCTGTTCGAAGATCTGAAGGTGGTGGACTGGAAAGAAGACCAGGACCCGCTCGAGCTGGCCTGGGAAGCCATTGTGGGCGGAGCGGCGAGCATCCTGGAAAACAAGCCCACCGGCAGGGTCGCCACCAACATACTGATAGAAGGAGACTTCGATGAGCAGGAGGTTGACTACTGGGCCGCTGTGATCAACCTGCTCAGAAACGCCTTCATCCAGGCCATCAGACCTGCATTCGAGGACATCACTCCCGGCCGCTCCGTAGGGGAATGATACACGGCCTCCCTTGCCGTTGCACCTCGGCATGCCTGATTGATTCTTTAAGGGGGGATCCTGCCTTTTTCCGGGGGCACCTTTTTCTTTCCATGCACGGCTTCGGACTGAGGCAACATGGTCCTCCTATGAGATAACTCATGTTATTTCTCTATTTCATGGCACAGGAAATGGTGATAATATGAAGTTCTCCTGTAATTTCTTCTTATTTGAAAGTGACGGGATCTCGTGGACGGATGCAGAGGCACACCCCACACGCATGGGCAGACCCTGCATCGTGAAAATTTTTATAGCGAGGAGGTGTTCTATGACATTCCATAATGACACGCTGTGCGGATTCTTCCATACCCGGGCGCGGGAGATGAGGGCGGCGCAGCCCTTCCTCATGGGACGGTTCGATGCGAACGGTGATCCCACCGATGATTTCCGCACCCTCACCTGGGAAGAGACGCGCCGTCAGGTCCTCGACCTCGCCTCCGGCCTCATGGCGCTGGGCATTGGACGGGGAGACAAAATCGCCATATTTTCCGAGAGCAGGCCGCGGTGGGTGATCGCCGACCAGGCCATCCAGGCCGTGGGCGGCGTTGAGGTTCCCCTCTACCCCACCCTTTCTTTAGACGAGCTCTCCTACATGATCGGCGACAGCGAGTCCCGGGCCGTGTTCTGCTCCACCCGCGACAAGGCCGCCATGGCCCGGGCGGTACAGCCCGGGACGGGCCTGGAGTTCATCATCACCATGGAATCCGGAGAAGGCGGCCACGAGCAGGGGGTCTACCATTTCAACGAGGTCATGGAGATGGGCCGGGAAAACCTCGACCCAGCCGCTCTGGAAAAGAGCATCGCAGAGGCGAGGCCCGAAGACGTGGTGAGCATCATATACACCTCAGGCACAACCGGCAGGCCCAAGGGCGCCATGCTCACGCATGCGAATTTCATGGCGGCCATGGAGCAGTTCACCGACCCCACCCTCATCCGCCGCCAGGCTCAGGATAAGGACCTGCACCTGCTCTTCCTGGTGCATCTGCCTGTCTGCCACGTGTACGGCCGCAGCTGCGACTACCACGTAGGCGGCCTCAAGCAGGGCGGCATCCTCGCCTTCGAGCCCGACTTCAGCCGGATTCCCAAGACCCTGCTGGAGCTCAGGCCCAACGTGATCATCAGCATTCCCCGGTTTTTCGAAAAGGTCTACGACCAAGTCACCTCACTCGTATCGCGGCAGCCCGGGTATGTGAGAAAGCTCTTTGCGTGGGCCATGCGCCAGGGAGAAAAGTTCACCGACGCCATGGCTAAGGGAGAGCGGCTGGGCATGCTCGACCTGTTCCTGTTTTCCCAGGCCAATGTGCTGGTCTTCAACCGGCTGCGCAAGGAGGCGGGGATGGACCGTCTGGTCATGGCCGGCTCGGGCGGCGGCAAGCTCGGCAAGGAGGTGTGCACCTTTATCCGCTCCCTGGGAATCCAGCTCACCGAGGGCTATGGTCTCACCGAAACCGCGGCCATTCTCAACTTCAACTCCCCGGAGTTCTCGGGTATCGACCGGGACAACCTGTCGTGGTTCCAGAAAAAGATGATCGACTGGACCCACGACTGCATGGTCCGCAAGCAGGCTCAAGGCAAATCCCCCCACACGAACCCGCTGCGCTCGCTGAAGCTTTCCATAGCCTACAACACCCTGGCATACCGTCTTCAGATCAAGCCGGGCACCGTGGGCAAGGCCGTGCTGGGCACGCAGGAGAAGATCGCGGACGACGGCGAGATCCTGGCCAGAGGCCCCCAGATCTTCACAGGATACTGGAAGATGCCCCGGGAGACCAGGGAGAGCTTCACCGGAGACGGCTGGTTCATGACGGGTGATATCGGCCGGTTCGACGCGGAAGGGTTCCTGGAGATCACGGATCGTAAGAAAGAGCTCTTCGTCACCTCCGGGGGCAAAAACGTCGCCCCGCATCCCATCGAGCTCAAGGTCACCGGCCGGCCCTACATCGACCAGGCATGCCTGGTGGGCGACGGAGAAAAGTACCTCACCTGTCTCATCGTGCCGGATTTCCCCGAGCTGAAGCGCTTTGCAAAAAAATCGGGAATCGCCTTCAGCGACCCTGCCGAGCTGGTGTATCACGACGAGATCAGAGAACTCATCCAGGATCAGGTGAACGAGGTGAACAAACAGCTTGCCCGCTACGAGCAGATCAAGTACTTCACGCTCCTGCCCAGGCCTTTCAGCGTGGAAGGGGGCGAGCTGACGCCCACGCTCAAGCTCAAGCGCCGCGTCATCAAGGAACGCTTCCGGAAAGAGATCTGGGGCATGTATGGCGCGACCTCTCCGCGGACAGAGGCGGGATAGGCCGTCCGGTCATTGTCCGGCTTCATCGTTCCCTGCTTTTCTTCAGGGAGGCAATGACCTCTTCATCGCTGGTCTGGCCGAAATACTCGTAGAACTGGCCCACGGCATAGAAGATGGGGGGCGCCTTGAGCACGATGGTCTCATCGGCGTCGGAGGCGATTTTTTCCAGAGCCTCCATGCTCCCTACGGGAACCGCGGCAACGAGCTTCTCCGGATTCTCTTTCCGGACGGTCCTCAGAGATGCCTGCATAGTAGCGCCTGTGGCCAGCCCGTCGTCGGTCACGATGACTGTGCGTCCCTGAACCGGGATCTTGGGCCTCACTCGGCGGAAGCGCTCGATGCTCTCGGCGATCCTGGTATACTGCTTCTCTCGTTCGTCTTCCACATAGCCGGTGAATTCATTGGAGGAACCCAGCCGCTGGTGGAGATCTTCATCCAGAAACAGCGTGCCGTCCTCGCTGATGGCCCCGATGGCCAGTTCGGGATTCCCGGGTGCGCCCAGCTTGCGGGACAGGACCACGTCGAGATCGGCGCGGAGTATCCGGGCAATCTCCCGTGCAACCGCCACACCGCCCCGGGGAATACCCAGCACCACGGTGTCTTTGTCTTCATACTCCCTGAGCTCTTCCGCAAGGAGGCGGCCTGCTTCCTCCCGGTTCATGAAGGGTTCTTCACTGTGTGAGACGATTTTCAGATTTTCCATGGGAAACCCCTGGTGCATCCTGTCCCGGCCGCCCGCAGCAGCAGGCAGGGCAGCGGATGCGGAGATCGTATTCATGCACCATAAGATAGAATACGGCAGGCGGATACCCTCTCAAGAGCACTGAGACGGGGGATTCCAACGATCATCCGGAGATCACGTCTTCGGCACCTTGCCATGAGAAGGCATCGAAGAGGTCGGCTCCTTACGAGCATTGTCCGGGGAGCACGCCCTGCGAGGGGGATAAGGGGTCCCGGGACGAAACGCCGCACAGGCACCGCGTCCCGGGCGAATACCGCCTCCTGGGAGAAGGACGTTCTTTCTTCTTTTTTCCGACGCATCCGATTTTTACGGGCACGGGCTTCGCAGGGCACTGTCCGCCTGCCGGCATTGCCGTCCCGTCAGATCACGTTCCCGATGAGATGCCGGGACGCCACCCTGCGGACCGCGACCGGGAGATGCGTGACATATTCGCTGCAATGCGGGCACATCCAGATCAGCCCCACTTTCCTGACCTGCCGGTAGCTGACCTGCTCGCCGCAGATATCGCAGAAATACTGGGCTTCGGGCAGTCCCTGGAAGGTTCTCTTCATGCCCGGTGAAGAGATCCTGATACCTGCCCGGTAGACATGGCGCCTGCCGCTGGTCACGGGCAGGGACCAGCGAATGATACCCGACTGATCGTCAAGGGCGAGATGAGTGAACCCTTCGGGCATGTCCTGCCGGATGGAAATCCGGATGTCCTGGCCCGGCCTGAGCTCGCGGTCGGTTTCAACATACAGGCCGTCATCGCTGACGTTGTAGACCGTTGCCTGGTAAGCCTTGTGAGATCTCCTGAAGGTATACTCCATAGGAATCCTGCAGCTCATCCGTTGGTGTGTTCTGTGTTCCCGATCTAATGCCATCTTCTGCTCCTTTACACAGATTTTATCGTGCCCACGCTTTTAAGAAAGGCCTGCTGCCCAAGGTTCCATTGGATATAAAGACAGATAATAGAGACCGTCATTTTCAAATCAATAGCCCCCTTGAAAAAACCTCATCCCCCTGTTTCATTTTCCCTGATCGTCCGGTGATGGCGGTGTGAATTCTGAATCCCTGCTCATCCGAGGCATCCTCCGAAGAGACAGCCCCTCCGGGGTGATGGAGCGGGCATCCTCCGGGAGCAGAAAAAAAGGGCCTGCACAGCGGATTCCCAAGATAGTGCCGTTTCTCTCGACAGTAATTTTTTCATTACTGCAGCGATTTTTTATCGCCCTTTCCATTGACAAACAAATCCGTTTGACGTTTAACTGTGCTCCATGGACGGCAAGGCCCTTTCGAGACTCTGGTGGCGGTTCCCCCATGGATGATGTGGTCCGTCTCCAGTGCAGCATCCCGGAAGGCGGCCCTTTAGCCGCCTTTTTTATTACCCGGGCAGGATACCGAGTTCTGCCCTATCAGCCTCCCGTTGACGGGAAGGCAATCCGCCGGACACGTGCATGGCGCACGCGCACCGGCGATGGGGAGCGGGCGAGAACATCGTAGATAAGGGAGCCGTTGATCTTTTCATGAGCACGCAAACACGAGCACCGGCAGCAACCGAAAAAAAAGGCGACAAGGCACACGAAATCCTGCTCGGCAACGAGGCTATCGCACACGGCATCCTCGCGAGCGGCGCAAACGTGGTGGCCTCCTATCCCGGCACCCCGGCCTCCGAGGTGTGCACAACGGCCATGAGACTGGCGTCGCAGAGAGACCTGCCCGTGCACGTGGAGTGGTCGATCAACGAGAAGACCGCCGTGGAGGTGGCGTTCACCAACTCCATCACCGGCAGGCGCTCGGCCGCGACCATGAAGCAGGTGGGGCTCAACGTGGCCTCGGACCCGGTGATCAGCGCCGCCTACATGGGCGTGACCGGGGGGCTGCTCCTGGTGGTGGCCGACGATCCCGGTCCCCACTCGTCCCAGACCGAGCAGGACACCCGTCTCTTTGCCGTGCACGCCAAGGTGCCGGTGCTCGACCCCATGAGCCCCCGGGAGGCCCTGGAGATGACCATGCAGGCCTTCGAGTTCTCGGAGCGCTACAAAACCCCGGTGATCCTGAGGCCCACCACCCGGGTCTGCCATGCGCGCCAGCTCGTAGAGCCGCCCGACATCAAGCCCTTCAGCCGCAGGCCCGACTTCCGGAAAGACCCGTCCCGCTGGGCGGCCACCCCGGGCCCCAGGCTCGTGCTGCACCGTGAGCTCAACGCCAAGCTCCGGGAGATCGAACAGCATCCCTGGGCCCGTCCGAGGCTGGTTCACGGGTCCGGGGACACCGGCCTGGCCGTGGTCTCTTCCGGGGTTGCGTGCGCCTACCTCCTGGATGTTATCGCCGAGCTCGGCAGCCGGCAGGATTTAAGCATCTACAAGATCGACATGCCTTTTCCCCTGGACAGGCACGCCCTCTCATCCCTTACGGGAAGGCACTCCCGGATCCTGGTGGTGGAAGAGACCGAGCCGGTGATCGAGATGCAGTTCATCAACCGTGAGCGGGTATCGGGAAGGATGGATGGTATGGTTCCCGATGCAGGCGAGCTCACCCCGGATGTCGTGGCCCGGGTGCTGGAAGAGTTCACCGGGACCCGGTCTCTTACACACCCGGCTGTCTCCGCAAAGCAGCGCACGCCTTCCCTGTGCGCGGGATGCTCCCACCGGGCCGCGTTCTACTCCGTCAAGCGCGCCCTGCCCGGCGGCATCTATGCCTCGGACATCGGGTGCTACACCCTGGGGCTCAACCTGGGGGGCGTGGACACCTGCCTGTGCATGGGGGCTGCGGTGAGCCAGGCGGCCGGGTTCTTCCACGCGTTCAAGGACACTTCCGCTCCGCCCCCTGTCGCGGCGATCATCGGCGACTCCACCTTTTTCCATGCGGGCATTCCGCCCACGATCAACGCACTGGTCACCGGGGCCAGGTTCGTGCTCGTGGTGCTGGACAACGCCACCACGGCCATGACCGGACACCAGCCCACGCCTGCCACCGGGGGGATGACCAACGACTACAGCGGCCGCATGCTCTCGCTGGAAGAGGCGATCGCCGGATGCGGGGTCAAAACTGTCCGGATCCACGACCCCTATGACGTGGACGGCTTCACGAAGGTGGTAAAGGAAGCTTACACCCGGACAGAGGCCGAGGGCGTGACAGCCGTCATCGCACGGCACCCCTGCATCAGAGACCGCCGGGCCTTACGGGCGCAGACGCATTATGCGATGCGCGTCACCGAAGAGTGCACCGGCTGCGGGCTGTGCGTCCGGGAGTTCGAGTGCCCGGCGATCTCTGTTGCGGACAAGCGCGCCCGGATCGACGCCTCCCTGTGCATCGGCTGCGGGGTGTGCGTGCAGGTGTGCCCGGTAGAAGCCATCGCCGCGGAGGAAGAGTCATGAGCCCGGGTGCGTTCTCCGACCGGCAGATCTTCATGGTGGGCCTGGGCGGCCAGGGAATTCTGCTCCTGGCGCGCGCCCTTGCGGTGTGGGCCGCCACAACGGGCCGCGAGGTCATCACCTCGGAGACCCACGGGATGGCGATGCGCGGGGGCACGGTCACGGCGAGCCTCAAGGTCGGCCGATATGCAGGCCCGCTGATTCCGCCCGGGGCAGCGGACGTTCTCATCGGGCTCGACGAGCAGGAGGCCCTGTCTCACCTGCCCATGCTCAGACAGGGCGGTGTCTCCGTCGTCAATGCGGCAACGGACACCGGGACCTTCAGCCATGTCGTGGATGCTTCCGGGATAGCACGATCCCTGGGCGCCCCGGGTGCAGCCAACATGATCGTGCTCGGACGCGCGGCGCTGGTCCTGGGGATCGACCGGGCCGATATCGGAGAGATCGTGGAAAGGCTCTCTCCGGCCAAGGTCGTGGAGACGAACAGAAAAGCGCTTCAAGCCGGTTTTGAGGGCGGAGCGCGATAAATTCCGTCAGAGAGGATGCAAGGCGATGGAAAAGAGATTCATGCCCGGGTTCCGAACGAGAGAAGAGCTCCTCGAGCTGCAGCTTCGCGGTCTGAAATGGACCGTGGACCACGCCTACAGCGGTTCGGCGTTCTACCGTGAGCGCCTGGACAAGGCAGGGGTGAGGCCGGAGGACATCCGCACCCTCGACGATCTGAGACGCCTTCCCTTCGTCACGGCGGACGACCTGCGAGGCGAGTATCCCTGGCCGCTGCGCTCGGTGCCTTTTGAGGACATCGTCCGGATCCATGCGTCGTCCGGCACCACGGGCAAGCGCAAGGTCATGGTGTATACGGCCAAGGACATCGACGACTGGGCCGACATGTTCGCCCGGTGCTACGAGACCGCAGGCCTCACCCGCGAAGACCGGGTGCAGATCTGCGTGGGCTACGGGGTATGGACCGCAGGCGCCGGGTTCCAGAACGGCTGCGAGCGCTTCGGCGCCATCGCCCTGCCCGTAGGGCCCGGCAACATCGAGATCCATCTGCAGTTTCTGGTGGACTTTCAGCCCACGGTGCTCTGCGCCACCGCGTCCATGGCGCTCCTTCTCGCGGAAGAGGCCGAAAAGCACGGCATTCTGGACAAGCTCACGGTCAGGAAGATCATCATGGGGGCCGAGCGATCGAGCGACACCATGCGCGCCAAGATCCGGGAGCTCTTCCGGGCGGACCACCTCTTCGACATCCCGGGGCTGACCGAGGTCTACGGCCCGGGCACCGGGCTCGACTGCGAGCACCACACCGGCATCCACTACTGGGCGGACTACTACATCCTGGAGATCCTCGACCCAGAGACCCTGGAGCCGGTGAACGAGGGAGAGGTGGGCGAGATGGTCTACACCACACTCCGAAAAGAGGGCTCGCCGCTCATCCGCTACCGCTCGCGCGACCTCACCCGGCTCATACCCGGGCAGTGCCCCTGCGGATCGGTCCTGCCCCGCCACGACAGGCTCACGGGCCGCTCCGACGACATGTTCATCATCCGGGGCGTGAACATCTACCCGAGCCACATCGACGAGATCCTCTCCCAGCACCGGGGGATCGGCAGCGAGCACCAGATCCTCCTCGACCGGGGTCCCGACGGCAAGGACTACATGACCATCAAGGTCGAGAGGGCCCGGGGGGCGGGCCCGGGAGGAGACACGGAGCTCGGCCGGCAGATCGGCGTTGACATCCGCAAGGCGCTGCTGGTGCGGGGGATCGTGGAGATCGTCGACTACGGAAGCCTTCCGCGAACCGGTAGAAAGGCTCAGCGGCTGTTCGACAACCGGGACTAGCCCCCGGCACAGGCGATCACGCAGCCAGGATCTGCTGCAGCTCTTCCTGGATGTATTTGAGCCGGTCGATATCCTCTTCGGTGATCCTGATCCGGCCGTCTGCCCGCTTGATACGCCACTGGAGCTGATCCAGCTCGCTCGATACCGCCTGGTAGGCCTGGAGCATGTCGTCGCCGAGGTTGACCGCCTCTTCCAGCACCGGCGGTGCGACCTCGATGGGGAACTCCCGGGGCTTGAGGAACAGGGTCTCGCGCCAGCCCGGCACATAGGACTTGAACCCGAGATCCTGATGAATGAGCTGCGCGAAGTCGAGGCTCGCGGAGTTCTCGCCGTGCACCACGAACACCTGGGGATTCGACTCGGCGAAGTTTCCCACCCACTTCAGCAGGTTCTTCCGGTCGGCATGGGCCGAGAACCCGCCAATCGTGAACACCTTGGCCCTGACCGCCACGTCCTCGCCGAAGAGCCGCACCGTGGTCTTGCCGTCCACGATCTGCCTGCCCGTGCTGCCCTGGGCCTGGAAGCCCACGATCACCACGCTCGCGCCCTTGCGCCAGAGGTTGTGCTTGAGGTGGTGCTTGATCCTCCCCGCGGTGCACATGCCGCTGCCCGCGATGATGATGGCCGGGCCGGCTTTTTCGTTTATGGCCATGGACTCTTCGGTGGTGGGGGTGTAGGTGAGGTTGGGCATCTCGAAGGGATCGATGCCCTGGTTCACCATGGCCAGGGCCTCCTCGTCGTAGTATTTCCTGTTCTGCCGGAATATCTCGGTGGCCTTGATGGCCAGGGGGCTGTCGAGGTAGATGGGGATGTCGGGGAGCCTGCCCGCACGGTGGAACTCGTTGAGGATATAGATGATCTCCTGGGTACGCTCCACGGCAAAGGCGGGGATGAGAATCTTCTCACCGTTGAACACCGCATAGTTGATGGCGTCCAGGAGCTCCTCCTTGCTGGTTGCGAAATCCTTGTGCTCCCGGTTGCCGTAGGTGGATTCCACGAAGAGGTAGTCGGCGTTGAAGATCTCCTGCGGGCTCTTGACGATGAGCTGGTTCTCCATACCGAGATCGCCCGAAAACACGAGCTTGATGTCCTGCTCCCCGTCTCTGATCCAGAGTTCCAGGATCGACGACCCCAGGATGTGCCCGGCGTTTCTGATCCTGGCCCTGATTCCCTCCTCGACCACGACCATCTCGTCTTCTTCCACCGGGTGGAGGTACTGCAGGCTGGCCTGCGCATCGTCGGCGGTGTAGAGGGGCTTGATGTCCCTGCCCGCCCTTCGCCGGTTCTTTCTGGTCTGCCACCGGGCGTCCATCTCCTGCACGTGGGCCGAGTCCAGGAGCATGATCTCGCAGAGCTGGGCCGTGGCAGCCGAGGTGATGATCCTGCCCTTGAACCCGTCTCTGACCAGCTTGGGAATCCTACCGCTGTGGTCGATATGGGCGTGGGTGAGAAAGAGCGTGCTTACCTGCGAGGGGCTGAAGTCCCAGTCTCTCCAGTTGCGCAGCTCCATCTGTTTGCCGCCCTGGAAGAGGCCGCAGTCGACCATGACCTTTTTCCCGTGCACATTCTCTATCAGAAAACACGACCCGGTTACGCTGCCCGCCGCCCCGAGACACGTCACTTTGATCATAAGCGCTCCTCTTTGCTGAATATTTTCCTCGGCCGCCCGTTATTATGGAGCAGGCTATTTACAGAGTATTATCGGGATGATACCAGCCATCCTTGAATAAGACAACATCCTTGTGAATACGGCAATAATCCCTGGGGCCTGCGGCAGTCAGGAACTTTATCCCCTGCGAGCCCTCGATATGCTTGACAGATCTCCCCGCAAATATTACATCCCTTGCATCGTGCCCGAGTGGCGGAATTGGTAGACGCAAGGGACTTAAAATCCCTCGGAACTTGGTTCTGTACCGGTTCGAGTCCGGTCTCGGGCATGTGCTCTGATACCAATCTCGAGCCTGAAGCCTGTCGCCTTTACCACAGGCCGAACCTCCCTGTTCTCCTTCTTCAGTTCGACAACCCCGGCTCGCTCCATCGTTTTCAGCGTCCGGGAGAGATTGCTGTTCTTTCTTCCGGTAAGCTGGGCCAACTCCTTCATGGAAGCTGGTTCCTTCTCCGCGATAATGCGAAGAAGTTCCTGGTTGTCTTCGCTCAAAACCTGGGCCATCGACTGCATCGACTCGAACCAGATCTTGGGCTCACCCGGCTTGGGGACATACTCGCCCCTGGCGATTGCCAGTGTTCTTTCTCGATATTTGTCCTTTGACATCACGCCGATTTTTACCACTCTTTTCTTCATGACTTAGCCTCGCATCTTTTCGATGTGTTTTTCAACGTCGCCCCAGAAATCCTCTAAAAGTTGGGCCGCTGTATCAAACTCATACGGTTCTATTACATTTCTCCTGTGAATATGGTCCCATGTTACCTTTACCCCTGCAAACCTCTTCCGGGTCGGGCTTTCCACCGCATGAGCATTGTCGTATCCCAATACCCTGGTGTTGTTCCTGTCGTGAAGCGTGAGGGAATACCTCACCCCATGAGGAATGTGCTCAGAAGCACTCACCTTATGGGCTTTCATCTTAATCCAGTACCCCGAATCCATAACATACGTTTCCCCATCGAAACTGAGAAGCACATCCAGGCCTGAAACTGAAACGCTCATCCACCTCTCCCTTATGATTATCACCCGATGATATATATAAATGTCGTATCGTACGAAATCAACAATAAAATTATAAGGTACTTCAGGATTGAGCATACTTGGTAATGACCCATGACAGGCAATCAGGTTCGAGTGCTAGAAATCCCTCGGGGTTTACCCCCGTACCGGTTCGAGTCCGGTCTCGGGCATGTGCTTTTCATAAGGACATGCCCTTTCCGACTCCTTGCCGGTCTTCAGCGATCCGATCTCGCAAGCAACGTCTGTTGATCGTTTGTTGACAGTGGGGAGGGCACCTGCTTTACTAATGAGAAAAATGTCTTGCGAGCTTCTATGTTAGAGCATGCGGTTATTCCCGTGGACATTCACAGGCGCTTTGACGACACCGTGGCAATGGCTGCCTTTCTCGAACACTTCACCACCCGCCGGGTTTGTCTCGTCCATATCGACTCGGGCCGGGACCGGGACAAGACCACCCGCATCCTCGACGACCAGAGGCAACAGCTCGCCGGTCTGGGCCTTCAGACCGAGCTTGTCCTGCGCAGGGGGCATGTTGCCACTGCAGTGGTCGAGGCGGCTTCTGCAGTGGGGGGAGATTTCATCTGCATCCCCTGGAAGGGGAAGGGGATGCTCAAACGAAGCCTGCTGGGCAGCACCACGACGGATATCATCCGCATGTCCGACATCCCGGTGTTTGTTTTCAAAAAGCCCGGTCTTGCCCATGACGGGCCCGGCCTGAACCGGGTGCTCTATGCAACCGGATTCGCCAGAACCGACTCCAGGGTTATTCCCTTTCTTACCAGCTCCGGTTTGACAGCCGAGCACCTAACCCTGCTGCACGTGGGCCGGCGTGCCCCGGACCCGGTTGCCGAGCAGGAGCGCCTGACACGGGTCAACAAAAATCTCGAGCGCCTGACACATGAGTGCGCTCCATTTTTTTCCAGCATAACCCCCAGAGAGGTGATCGGGACTCCCCGGCGGCAGATCGTTCGCCAGGCGAGGATCCTGAAGACAGACCTGGTCGTTGTCGGAACCTTTGATTCATCTGATGCTCTCGATCAGGTCCTGGGTTCCACCGCCCAGGGCATTACCTATTCGGCGCCCTGTTCGGTCCTGACCGTCCCGGGCATCAAAACTCCAGGAGCCGCTGGATGAAGCCGGATCGAAGAGTTTTTCTCGTCTCCCTGCTGCTGGTCGTGCTCATGACTGCGCTGGGATTGAGCAACCCCGGCCTCTTTGACGCGGGTTCGACCTTTCTCTATGACCGCATCATCGCATATTCGGGATTCGGCTACCTGGTCGCAGCGCTGGTGTTTTTCATCTTCTGTCTCGTGCTGGCCTTTGGCAAGTACGGCAGTATCAGGCTCGGCAAGGATCACGAGAAGCCTCAGTACAGCTATTTCGGATGGTTCAGCATGCTCTTTGCGGCCGGGATGGGCATCGGGCTGCTGTTCTGGGGCGTTGCCGAACCCATGAGCCATTATATGGAACCGCCGCCTTTTCTGGAGGCCGGAAGCGGTGCCGCAGCCGAATTCGCCATGCAGTCGAGCTTCTTTCACTGGGGGCTCGAGCCATGGGCCATCTACATCACCATGAGCTTGGCCATCGCCTATTTTTCCTTCCGGCGCGGCATGCCTCCCCTTATCTCGAGCTGTTTCTATCCCCTGCTCGGCGACCGCATTTATGGCTGGGCCGGTGCCCTGATCGACATCACCGCGGTCTTCGCCACCCTGTTCGGCATCGTGGCCTCCCTGGGATTCGGCGCCCTGCAGATCACCAGCGGCCTTGCCGCGGTTGTTCATACGCCCGATTCGTTCGGGATGACACTGGCGATCATCGCAGTGGCCACGGTTCTGTTTCTGGCTTCGAGCCTCACGGGGCTCGACAAGGGCATTCAGATCCTGAGCCGAGCCAATATCCTCCTGGCCGTGCTGCTGGCGGTCTTCATGCTCGCTGTCGGCCCCACCGTCTACATCTGTGAAATCTTCACTTCCACTACGGGAAAGTACCTGTCTTCATTCCTGGCGATGAGCCTTTCCACCAACCCTTTCCAGGGCCATGAATGGACCCGGTCGTGGACCCTGTTCTACTGGGCCTGGTGGATATCATGGTCGCCCTTTGTCGGCCTTTTCATAGCCAGTATCTCCCGCGGGCGCACGATCCGGGAGTTCGTCATCGGGGCCATGCTGGTGCCGACCCTGTTGACCTTTGTCTGGTTCAGCATCTTCGGGGGCGCAGCCTTTCATCTGCAGCTTGTGCAGGGCATCGACATCGCGGGCGCCGCAGCCGCTTCACCACCGTCGGCCCTGTTCCTTCTCCTGCAGCACTACCCCTTTAGCGGCGTGCTGATCATGATCTCCATCGTGCTTCTCGGGGTATTTTTTGTCACTTCGGCCGATTCAGCCACCTTTGTCATCGCCATGATGACCTCGAACGGCAATCTCGCGCCCTCGGCCGCCAAGAAGATCTTCTGGGGACTGACGATATCCATGACCGCCGTGGTACTGCTCATCTCCGGAGGGCTCGATGCCCTACAGAAAATCATTATCACCGCGGCCCTGCCTTTTGCGATCATCATGCTGTTCATGTGCCGCAGCCTTCTCGCCGGGCTGCGTTACGGTGCGAAATATGAACAGGAAACCCGCCGTGAGATGTAATTTGTACGGGTGCCGTGGTGTGCTGTTTGTCCTGCACATGGTTTTCTCACAGAAGTGAAAAAATCCCTTTCCCCCTGGTATTGAATCACCGGGTTACCTTCCCATCATGTACTGTATGACCTATTCGCTCTGGAGGGGGAATGAAAAAATTTCACTGTTCACTGGTTGCCCTGGGTTTTGTCTTGTTCCTGCCTGCCGGCCTGCATGCGACACTCATATCGTACACGGTCTCTCAGCTGAGCTGCGGTGTTCCCAATGCATGGCAGTATCGCTACGACGTTCTCAACGACACGCCCGATACGGTCTTCTCCCTGGCCCTGTATGTTCCCGGCGAATCTCCCAGCGGGTATGCCCGGCAGGGTGACATCCTCTCTGTCAACGGGCTGCCGGACGGGTGGGTGCATGAATCCGCCGACGACATGTGGCTCTTCGAGTCTCTTGACGATCGAAACGGGCTCCACGATACCGCCGACGATATCCAGCCCGGCGGCAGGTGCAGCTTCCTTGTGAGCTTTGTTTCCACCCTTGCCGGCATGCCCGGCAGCCAATGCTTCGAGGCGGTGCGCCACTGCCTGTCCGGGGGAGTCCCCTTCCAGACGGATCTCGGGACGACCGTGCCGGGGTCGGCTCCGGTGCCCGAGCCCGCATCACTGCTCATTTTCATCTCGGGCTTTCTCGGTGTTGCAGGGTACCGGCTCGGAAAAAGATGAGCAAGGCAACTATCATGACCGGGCAAGGGGTAAAAGAAGAGCTTCTGGCAAAGGTGCACGCCATCAAGGATCTCGCTTCTTACCAGGATCATTCCGTGGTGAGCAGGGAGATCGTCACAAAACCCACGGGCACGGTGAGTGTCTTTGCCTTTGATGCGGGAGAGGGCTTAAGCGAGCACACCGCTCCATTCGACGCCCTGGTGTATATCCTGGAGGGCCGGGCAGAGGTGTACATCGAAGGATCGCCTCATTCGCTCAAAGGAGGCGAGATGATCATCATGCCCGCCCACAGGCCGCATGCAGTGAAGGCGGCTTCCCGCTTCAAGATGCTGCTCGTACTGGTCAAATAACAGACCCGCTGCCGGCCTGCCGGTTCATTGATCGTCGGTCCCCTGTTTTTTTGGCAAAGGGTGAAAGGGAAAGATCGATGTTCTTCAAAACAGAGGAATATCTGGCCCTGCATGCATCACTGCTGTAGAATCATGCCATGAAGCACGTACTCATCCTCCTGGCAAACGGATTCGAGGTGTATGAGGCGGCCGCGTTCACCGACGTGCTCGGCTGGGCCGACACCTTCGGGACAGAGCACATACGGGTGATCACTGCGGGCCTCCACCCGGAGCTCACCTGCACCTTCGGCCACCAGACCGTCCCCGCAGCGCTGATCGACGAGCTGGACCTCGACGGGATCGATGCCCTGGCGATTCCCGGCGGGTTCGGCACGGCGGGTTTTTACGAGGATTCCTTTTCCGAAGAGTTCCTGGAGGTGATCCGGGACTTCGCCGGACGGGGAAAACCCGTTGCAGCGGTGTGCGTCGCATCGCTGTGCCTGGGGATGAGCGGGGTCCTCAAGGGGAGATCCGCCACGACCTATCACCTCGAAGAGCAAAAAAGGAAGCAGCTCGCGGCCACGGGGGCCCTGGTGCAGGACAGGCGGATCGTCAGGGACGGGAACCTCATCACTTCCACCTCGCCGGGCACGGCGATCGACGTGGCCTTTCTGCTGCTCGAGATCCTCACCTCGCGGGAGAATGCGGACCACATCAGGGAACTCATGGGATTTGCATGAATCCTCCTTCTCAAGTCCGCTTCTTGAGGACTTTGGAAGGAGGATCCAGTGTTGCGGGCCCTTGTCGTACAGACCCTTCGGCCGTGCTCAAAGCCGCAAGCTTGCGGGTAATGTGCCCCCCCTTCTTTGTCCTTCAACTTTCAGGATTTTCATAAGAAGGATTCAAGGCCATGCCGCAAACAGCAACCCTAACCACGCTTACACGCCCAGGCGCGCCTTGAGCTCATCGAGCTGCTTTTTCACGCGTGCGGGCAGACGGCCGCCGAACTGGGCGAAGTGCTTCTCCAGGCTCGGTATCTCGGCCTTCCAGGCATCGGAATCTACGGTGAGCAGCTCCTTCATGTTCTCGGCAGGGACGCTCAAGCCCGTGAGGTCGAGCCCTCCTTCCTCGGGTTCGAGACCGATGGCGGTCTTCCTGGCGCCCACCTTGCCCTCGACGCGCTCGCACATCCATTTGAGCACGCGGCTGTTCTCGCCGAAGCCGGGCCAGAGGAACTTGCCTTGGGGACTCTTGCGGAACCAGTTCACATAGAAGATCCGGGGGGCATTCTCGCCCAGCCGGTCGCCCATGTCGAGCCAGTGCTGGAAATAGTCGCCCATGTTGTAGCCGCAGAAGGGCTTCATGGCGAAGGGGTCGCGCCTGAGGTTGCCGATGTCGCCGATATTGGCGGCCGTGGTCTCGGACGAGGCGGTGGCGCCGAGAAACACCCCGTGGTCCCAGTTGAGCGCCTCGTTCACCAGGGGCACCACGCCCGCGCGCCTGCCGCCAAAGATGAAGATGTCGATGGGAACCCCCTCGGGCTTCTCCCAGTCGCTGCAGATGATCGGGCACTGGCCGGCAGGCGCGGTGAACCGGGCGTTGGGGTGCGCAGCCGGCTCCTTGCTGTCAGGGGTCCAGTCGCGGCCCTTCCAGTCGATAGCGTGGGCGGGCGGCTCTCCGTCCATGCCCTCCCACCAGATATCGCCGTCGTCGGTGAGCGCGCAGTTGGTGAAGATGATGTTCTCGTGGAGCGTGTCCATGGCCATGGGGTTGGAATCGTATGACGTCCCGGGCGCGACGCCGAAGAAGCCTGCCTCGGGGTTGATGGCATAGAGCCTGCCGTCCGGGCCGATCTTCATCCAGGCGATGTCGTCCCCGATGGTCTCGCACTTCCAGCCCTCGATCGTGGGCTGGAGCATGGCCAGGTTGGTCTTGCCGCACGCAGACGGGAAGGCCGCCGCGATGTGGAACTGCCTGCCCTCCGGGTTCGTCAGCCTGAGGATCAGCATGTGCTCGGCCATCCAGCCTTCGCGCCGGGCCATGGCCGAAGCGATCCTCAAGGCCAGGCACTTTTTGCCCAGCAGGGCGTTGCCGCCGTAGCCCGATCCATACGACCAGATCAGGTTTTCCTCAGGGAAGTGGCTGATGTATTTCTTTTCCATGGGCGCGCAGGGCCAGGCAACGTCCTGCTGCCCGGGTTCGAGCGGTGCCCCCACGGAGTGCAGGCAGGGAATGAACTCGCCGTCTGTGCCGAGGGCCTCCAGCACCTTGGTCCCGACCCGGGTCATGATGTGCATGTTGCACACCACGTAGGGGCTGTCGGTGATTTCGATGCCGATCTTGGCGATGGGCGAACCGATGGGACCCATGGAAAAGGGAATCACATACAAGGTACGGCCCTTCATGCACCCCCGGTACAGGCCCTTCATAACGGCCTTGAGCTCGCCGGGGTCGATCCAGTTGTTCGTTGGGCCGGCATCGTCCCGGTCCCTGGTGCTGATATAGGTGCGGTCCTCCACCCGGGCAACGTCGCTTGGATGAGAACGGAACAGGACACTGTTTGGCCGCTTCTTTAACGGAATGGAGCTTCCGTTTTCGATGGTCTGTGCGATGAGCCGGTCGTATTCCTCCTGTGTGCCGTCACACCAGTATACCTGGTCGGGCTGGCAGAGTTGCTCTATTTCCTGAATCCAACTGCGGAGTCTTTCATGTCTGATACCTGCATTCATGACTGAATATTCCCCTTTCATGGTTTCTCTCTCACCAGGTTGCGAAAGATGGATTATATCGAATGAATAATGAATTTTCAATAGATGTTCTCAACTCTTTGATTATTCTTGCCTTACTAAGGAACCGGCGAGGCCGTATTCCCTGTACATTCTTTACCAGTAGATGAACTTCGTTATCCTTTTTGCCTTTTCCCGGACACTGTATGCGGAAAAGATTTATTTTTATGCCGTATGCGAGACCGTCAGGTCCAACCAGCCGCGGGTTCCGCCGGGCTGTTCCCGCCCGCCCGGGCATGGCGGCATACCGGGAAAGACACGCTCAGGCCCGTGCGTGTCAGTCCTCGCGCGAGGTAGGCTGTCCGCCCTGAGCGATCAGATTCAGTCCCGGCCGGGAGAGTATCCTGATGGTCCGGCCCTCCAGCTTCAGGAGGCCATCCTCGCTCATGCGCTTCAGAACCCGCGAGAGTGTCTCGGGTGTGGCACCGATGATCTTTGCCAGCTCCCTGTGCGGAAAGTGCAGATCGATCCGCTCGTCCCGGCCATCCTGATCGAGGGAATTGACCAGAAAGGAGGCGAGCCGCTGGGGAATCTCCTTGAGCGAGAGCGACTCGATCAGGTCGATGGATTCCTTGAGCCTGCGGGAAAGGGCCAGGATCATGTTGAACAGCAGCGAGGGCTCCTTTCTGGCCACCGCTTCGAGCACTTCTGCGGGAAAGAGCAGGATCCGCGTGTCTTCAAGGGCCATGGCTCCCGCAGGGGAAACCTGGTCGGTCAGGGCCGTCAGGCAGAAGGGCTCCCCCGGACCGAAGACGAAGATCGTCTGCTCCCGGCCTTCGGGAGCGGATTTGAAAATCTTCACCCTCCCCCACACCACGAGGTGGAGCCCACGAGATTCCTGGGCGTCGGCGAAGATCATCTGTCCCGCTCGGACGCTTTTCTCACGGGCGCAACCGGCGAGAATCCTCATCTGGTCCGCAGGCAGGCCTGCAAAGAGGGGAATGTGAAGCAAAACACTCAGCGCATCCATGCCGAATCCCTGTTTTTCGTTTTCTTGATACAGATCAATGTTTTTCTCCCCCACATACTCGACAACCGGTATCGGCAGTACTACCAAAAAGGCATGAACCATGAAAGGAGGATTTATCGATGATCACCCTGACCGAAAATGGGAAAAAACAGCTCGCCAGATTCACCTCCCGTCGTGACGATCCGGTTGTGCGCATCCATCTGGGTTTCGGTTGAGGAGGGCCGCAGCTGCGGCTGGCTCTGGATGAGCCGAAAGACGGCGATCACACCTTCCGGGTGGACGGATTCATCTTCGTTGTGGCAGAGGATGTGCTGGAGCTCACCGGCGACATCACTATCGACGGGTCGTTTCTGGGCTTACGGGTCATCTCCCGGCTCAATCCGCAGGGTCTTTCGAATTCCTGTTCAGGATGAGGACTCTGTGGTATATTCTCAGGGAGATATTTGTGCTCCGCATCGACTTGACTGATCCGGAGGTGATGCAATGACTGAGGGAAAAAAACACGGAATCTCGCGCAGGACCCTGCTCAAGGCAGCCATGACCGCGGCCGTGTCAGCGGGGCTGGGCTCATCGGTCCACGCCCGTACAGGCACCGGGGGCGCCGTGGCGGCCCTGATTGACATCAGCCGATGCGACGGGTGCCCGGACCGGAAAACTCCCGCCTGCATCCAGGCCTGCAGGGAAAAGAACCTCCGGCACGTTCCCGAGCCCGTAGATCCCCTGCCCGAGGTGTTCCCCCGCGGAAAGACAGAGGACTTCTCGGACAGGAAGCACCTGACCGGCAGGCTCACCCCTTACAACTATCTGTTCATCCACAAGGCAGAGGTGGAGCACGACGGGAAAAGGTGGTCCCTCAACATCCCCAGGCGGTGCATGCACTGCGACAATCCAGCCTGTGCGACCATATGCCCCTTTGCGGCCAACCACAAGCATAAGACCGGGGCGGTGGTGATCGACAGCGAGGTCTGCTTCGGCGGGGCCAAGTGCCGCACGGTCTGTCCCTGGAACATCCCCCAGCGCCAGTCCGGAGTGGGCATTTACCTGCAGATCGCGCCCACGCTGGCCGGAAACGGGGTCATGTTCAAGTGCGATCTGTGCCACGACAGGCTGCTGGAGGGGAAAAACCCGGTATGCGTGGACGCCTGCCCCAGAAACGCCCTGCTCTCCGGGCCCCGGGACGTCATCCACGCCGAGGCCCTGAGGCGGGCCGACCGAATGGGCGGCCACCTCTACGGCAGGGAGGAAAACGGCGGCACCGCGACGCTCTATGTCTCGCCCGTACCCTTCGAGAAGATCGACGCCGCCATCGACAAGGGTCCCGGAAGGCCTCATATGGCCCCGGTCGAACGGCGGATGGCAAAGACCGACAGCCTGGGCAACTCGGTGCTCCTGTCTCCGGCCATCGGTCTGACAGCGGGGGTCCTGGCCGTGGCGGGCGCCCTGAAGGGCAGGAAAAACGGCAGCCCCGAAGAGGAGCAGAAGAAATGATGAGCCCGAAGACCGGAAAAAAGAAGGATCTTACCCGGCGTCACAGCCGCATCGAAATCGCTGAGCACTGGGCCGTGGCCCTCTCCGGCCTCGTCCTGGTGGTCACGGGCATCTTCGAGCTGCCCATCGCCGGGCGATACTACATCACCGGCCTGCCCGGCATGACATGGTCCGGAGACTTCATCTTTTCTCTAAAGCTCCATTATGCGGCATCGGTGGTCTTCGTGGCCGCATCCCTGTTTCATGTCGTGTACCACGGGCTCCAGGGCCACACGGGCATGCTCCCCAAAAAGGGCGATCTGAAGGCGTCGGTGGAGGTGATCAAGAGCTTTCTGGGCCGGGGTGAGGAGCCCGCCTTTCATAAGTACCTGCCCGAGCAGAGGCTGGCCTATGCGGGCATGGCCGTCATCATTGCAGGCCTCATCGTCTCCGGTCTGATCAAGACCTACAAGAACGTCTACGCGCCCGACATGTCCTACGTCCTGGTGATGTGGGCGACTTGGGTTCACAATGCCTTTTTTGTCCTGTTCGTGCTCGCCTTTGTCGCGCACATGGCTGCCATCGCCATCAAGCCCAATCGTCCCATGGTGCGCTCCATCTTCACGGGATACATCTCTCTGGATTATGCGAAGGCGCGCCATCCCCTGTGGCTGGACGAGACCATGCCGCGCGCGCGGACCTCCCCGCCGCAGGATGACCGGGAAGCCCCCATACGGGAATTTCCCGTGCAGGAGGTGCCCGTGCAGGAAGACCCGGGCGCCTGCGCGGCCTGCGAAGACGCGCGGGAAGCCGCGGACTCCGGCCACATTGACTCAGGAGACGATCGGGAAGATTCCTTCCCCGACCAAAAGCCTTAGAAAAGACACCCGATGCCCAAGCCCTTGCCCTGAGAAAAAAGCCCGGGCCTCAAGGCGCGCCGGCGGGCACGTTCCGGGGTAGAGCACGATCCGAATCCCGGCCCGAAGGGCCGGTCGCGACCCCGGTACGCGGCATTCGCCCCTCAGCCCGACAGGAAGCCCGGGTTGAAACCCGAGTTTGAGATGATATAAGATAAGAAACCACCATGAGAAAAGACGAATATCCCATCACCCAGGCAGTGCGGTTTCTCAGGGCGAAGGGTATCGACTTCGTCCCCCACCGGTATCCCTTTGTGGAGCATGGGGGCACCAGGCAGGCCGCGACCACCCTGAGCGTTCCGGAGCACCGGGTGATCAAAACCCTGTTGATGGACATCGACGAAAGGCAGCCCGTCATCGTGCTCATGCACGGCGATTGCGAGGTCTCCTCCAAGACGCTCGCACGCCTGCTCGGCGTGAAGCGGGCGGGTCCCTGCGACGTGAAGACGGCGCAGAGGTGCACCGGCTACCAGGTGGGAGGAATCAGTCCTTTCGGCACGCGGGAGCGGCTCAGGGTTTTTGTGGAGTCGTCGATTCTCGATCTCGACAGAATCTTTATCAACGGGGGCAAGCGTGGGTTCATGGTTGAAATGGACCCCCGGGACCTGGAAAAGGCCCTTGAGCCCGAGCGGGTGTCCGTGGCCATAGGACCCTGAGAAATCTGGCGTACGGCACGGCCTTGGACCGCTGGAGCCCGATCCGGGCTCCAGCGGCGGTGGAGAGTACAACAGGAAAGGCGGCTGATGTGTGATGCAGAACAATCCGATCAACAGGAAGGATTCCACAGCAGGCTCCGCATCCCTTCCCGGGGCAGGCGGAAGGGAATGCGGCCGTGAAACCCCTGCCCGCGCTCAGGACGGAACCGGGCGGTCGAGCCTCCATCTCCTGGAGATACACTCGTTTGCCTTCATGGACCGCATGCGGAGGAAATACGGTCCGAACCTGACCCTGGGGGACATACCGCGCAGCGAGTGGAAAGAGATCGCCTCCCGAGGGTTCTCCCTTGTCTGGCTCATGGGGGTGTGGATGCGGAGCCCCGCCTCCCGGAGATGCGCCTTCGACGACGAGGGCTTGAGGCTGGCCTACGGCGAGGCCCTTCCCGGCTGGGGTGAGGACGACGTTGCGGGCTCTCCGTACGCCGTCCGCTCGTATCGCATCGATCCGCATCTCGGCACGGATCAGGATCTGCTCCGGGCTAAAAGCATCATCAATGAGTTGGGCATGCGCCTCGTTCTGGACTTTGTGCCCAACCACCTGGCCGTGGATCACCCCTGGACGGAGAGCATGCCGGACTGCTTCGTCCGGGGGAGCAGGGAGGACATGAAGCGCGACCCTGCTTTGTTTTTTCACACCGGACAGGGCCGTATCCTGGCCCACGGGCGGGACCCGCATTTTCCGCCATGGAGCGACACTGTGCAGGTTGACTTTTTCTCGGCCCGGGCGCGGGAGGCGCTCGCGGCAGAGCTCAGGCGCATTGCGGAATATGCCGACGGAGTCCGGTGCGACATGGCCATGCTCGCACTCAGCGAGGTGTTTGCCGCCACCTGGGGAAAATACGCGCAGAATCAGAGGCCCCCGGAGACGGAGTTCTGGGAAGAGGCCTTCTCTGCGGTCAGGGCGGTACACCCGGGATGCATTTTTATCGCCGAGGCCTACTGGGGGCTCGAACAAAGGCTCCGGGACCTGGGCTTTGACTACACCTACGACAAATCGCTGTACGATCTCATGCTCCACGCCTCCTCCCGGGAGCTGAGGCAGTATGTGCGGATCGACGAAGGCGTGCAGCGGCAGTGCCTGCGCTTCATCGAAAACCATGACGAGCCAAGGTCGGCCTCTGCCTTCGGGAAGGAGCGATCGTGCGCCGCAGCTTCTGTCATGGCCACCCTGCCCGGTCTCCACCTCTTTCACGAGGGCCAGACAGAGGGCTGCGCGGTCCGCGTGCCGGTCCAGCTCGCGAGAAAGGCTGAAGAGCACGCCGACCCCGAGATGGCGCGGTTCTACGAAACCCTGCTGGCCTTCAGCTCGGAGGAGCCCATGGCAACAGGAACCTGGAAGCAGCTCGACATCAGGCCTGCATGGGAGGGAAACATGAGCTCCGAGGGCCTGCTTGCCTGGCTGTGGCACGGCGGGAAAAGGCTCAAGCTCGTATGCGTGAACTATTCTGACGCCGCGGCACAGGGCAGGCTCCGGATACCGCCTGAGTTCGTTTCCGGACATCCCCTCGCCTTTCGTGACGCCCTGACCGAGGAGATCTACATCCGCTCCCTCGACGAGGTGACCGCCGACGGGTTGTATGTCGAGCTCGGCCCCTGGAGGGTGCACCTTCTCGACCTCCTGTCCTGACCTGCCGGGTAGACAATGGGCACACAGACGTTACTATAAACTCAAGGCGCTATCGCGCGCGGCCCGGGGCGTCAGCCCAAGGAATCCTTTTCTTCGGCGCAGGGGCCGGAACCGGAAGCGCCGGGTACACAGCCGAAACGGAGGTGTGTCTATGCCGCAGATGATCGATGAGAAAACCAGACGCGAGCTCCAGTCGATTCTGGCAGGGCTGAAGCGACCCGTGAAGCTGGTCTTTTTCACCCAGGAAATGGCCTGTGAAACATGCAGGCAGCAGGACCAGCTTCTCCGCACCGTTGCCGGGCTCTCCGACAAGCTCTCCCTGGAAGTTTACGACCTGGTGAAGGATTCCGGCAAGGCCCGGGAGTACGGGATCGCCAAGGTACCGGGTACCGCGGTCATCGGGGAGCAGGATTATGGCATCCGCTTCTACGGGGTCACGGCAGGGTATGAATTCAGCTCGCTCATCGAGGCGGTCCGCATGGTATCCCGTGGAACGTCGGGCCTGGGAAAAGAAATCGAGGACATCCTCCTGCTCATCGACGTGCCGGTGCATCTGGAGGTCATGATCACCCTCACCTGTCCCTACTGTCCCCAGATGGTGCACCTCGCCCACCAGATGGCCGTTGCCAACGAGACCATCCGTGCGGACATGATCGATGCCGCGGAGTTCCCCCAGTTCGTTCAGAGGTACTTCGTACAGGGGGTTCCCCGGACGGTCATCAACGAGTTCCCCGCATTCGAGGGTGCGCTCCCCGCCTTCGAGGCCATCATGGAGATCCTGAAACTCGTCAAGCCCCACGTGTACGATCGTATCGACGCCCAGATGCGCGAGGCCAGGGGAGAGCGTTATGCCACGGAGGTGGATCCCGAGAGGGTGTATCAGACCATCATCGTGGGCGCTGGTCCGGCCGCGCTCTCGGCCGCCGTGTACGCCGCACGCAAGGATCTCGACCTCGCGCTCATCGGCAGCAGGATGGGCGGCCAGATCACCAATACCGCGAGCATCGACAACTGGCTGGGAACCCCGGATATCAACGGTCAGGACCTGGCGCGTCAGTTCAGAGACCATGTGGAGCGCTACCCCATTGCAGAGCTGTTCGACGTGGCGGTGAGCTCCATCACCAAGGACAACGGCGTCTTCCACCTGGAGACTTCTGATGGGACCACCTTCAAGGCCCGCTCGGTCATTTTCTGCGCAGGCAAGGAATACCGCACGCTCGGCGTGCCCGGTGAAAGCCGGTTCATCGGCAAGGGAATCGCGTTCTGTGCCACCTGCGACGCCCCGATCTACCGGGACAAATCCATTGCCGTGGTCGGCGGGGGAAACTCGGCCTTTTCCTCGGCGCGGGATCTCCTCCCCTTTGCCCGGGAGATCCATGTCATAAACATCCTGAACGATTTCCAGGCGGATCCGGTCCTCATAAACGAGGTGAAGAGCAACCGGAACGTGAGGCTTCACCCCGGCATGCGGGTTGATGAGTTTCTCGGCGGGGAGAAGCTCCAGGGAATCCGGGTGGCATCGGTCGACGGCAGTACCCGGTTCGATCTGCAGGTGGACGGGGTGTTTCTGGAGATCGGCCTGAAACCGAATGCCGATGCACTCAAGGACCTCCTGACCCTCAACGAGAACGGCGAGGTCCCGGTGGGGCGCGATCAGTCCACTGAGGTACCCGGGCTCTTTGCGGCGGGCGACGTCACCGACGAGCCGGAAAAGCAGATCGTGGTCGCTGCAGGGGCAGGGGCAAAGGCGGCGCTTGCCGCATACGACTATATTCTCACGAATTCACTCACGGTTTCCCCGTAGACGGCGTATTCCTGTTCGTGCGGCCGGACAACGGGATGAACCCCACCGGGTCCGGGGGGAATGATGACGCCCTCATGCCCACTTCAGAGAACCGGTATGGCTGCACGCGCCCGCACGATCTTCCTCCCTCACCTCCCGCTCGCTTCAGGGAGACGACGACCCCGGCGGTGTCGATAAGCCCGCACACTGGACTCAGAACTACGAATCCCCCTCGCCGGGCCGGTGATTATTGATCACCGCCCTGACCCTGTTCCCCCGGTCGAGGTACTCCAGCCGGTCGAAGCTGTAGTTGCCGGCAATGGCGATGCCCCTGCCGTGCGAGTCGAACACGCGGTCGGAGTTGAGCTCCATGTACGGTTCCCAGTCGAACCCCGGACCCATATCCTCGATGGTGAAGACGATGTCCTCTCCGGTTTTTTCGAATCGGACAAGCACACTCTTGTCCCGGTTTTCTTCCAAGTGGGTACGGCGGTTGACCTCTTCACGCCAGATGTTTCTGCGGATGAGCTCCGACTTCTCCTCGTAGGTTATCCCCAGGTTGCCGTGCTCCAGGGCATTGATGAGGAGCTCCCAGAGCCCCAGCACCACCTTGTCGGGCTCGGGGCACAACTTTGCCAGGAGCGCGGCCAGGTTGTCCACCTCGGCGAGGCTCTTCAGGGAGAAGTCCGCCCGGACAAGAAGAGAAAACGCATGGGCCGTGTGATGCGCCTCTTCCCGGAGTATCTTGTATTGGGTACGATCATCGATCGCGGCCTTGACAACGGTGAGCAGCCGTTCCTTGCGATAGGGCTTGGTGAGATAATAGAACGCCCCTGCCTGGATGCCCTTGAGGATCTCCGCCTCTTCAGTCATCGCGGTCTGGATGATGACGGGAACCCCCTTGAGCACATCGTGCTTCTTCATGCGCTCGAGCACTTCGAGACCGTCGATGCCCGGCATCATTCTGTCCAGAAGCACGGCATCGAATGCATCAGGGGTTGCCTGCAGGAGATCCCAGGCCTCTTCGCCGTTTACGGCTACCGCAATCCGATAGTCCTGCTGCTGGAGCATGTGAACGATCATCTTGCTGTTGATGATCTCGTCGTCTACCACGAGGACCGACGGCCGCTGATCATTCATCGCACGTCCTGGACATGTATTCATTCACCCCGAAAGAGTCACTCCCCCTCGTACATGCTCTCGATCTCACGGGAATATTTGTCGCTGATCACCCTTCTCTTGACCTTCAGCGTGGGCGTGAGCTCGTCGGTCTGCTGGGACCATTCCGTATCGAGCAGCCTGAACTTCCGGATCTGCTCCACACGGGCAAAGTACTGGGTGTATTCCCTGATCTCGCCCTCGAACAGCTTTTTCACCTCGGGATGTTCCAGAAGCTCCCTGCGCGAGTCATAGGAAACGCTGTTGCTCTTCGCCCAGTTCTCCAGCTCGTCGAACGCCGGCACGATCAGGGCGGAGAGATACTTGCGGTTGTCCCCGATGACCGCAACCTGCTCGATGAACGCGGAGGCCTTGAGCGAGTTTTCGATGTTCTGCGGCGAGATGTTCTTGCCGCCCGAGGTGACGATGATATCCTTGATGCGGCCCGTGATCTTCAGATATCCGTCGCTGTCGATCTCGCCGATGTCCCCGGTCCGGAAATAGCCGTCTTCGGTCATCACCTCTTTTGTGGCTGCCTCGTTTTTGTAATAGCCCATCATTATCTGAGGCCCCTTGATGAGAATCTCGCCGCCCTCCCCGATCTTGACCAGGGTGTCCTTGAGCGCGGGACCCACCGTGCCGGGCTTGATGTGATCGGGCCTGTTGCCGTGGGTCACCGGGGTGGTCTCGGTCAGTCCGAAGCCCTCGCACACCTTGATGCCCATGCCCAGGAAGAACTCCGCGTCGGAGACCGACAGCGGTCCCCCTCCGGAGAGCGCAAACCTGAGCCTGTCCATTCCCAGTGCAGCCTTGAGCTTGGAAAAGATGATCTTGTGAGCCAGGGCATACTGCATGGCGAACAGTCCCTTCCTGGGCCTGTCGTGGCAGATGTAGGGAAGGTTCTTCCTGGCCACGGACATGGCCCAGTTGAACAGCGCCTTTTTCACGGGCGGCGCCTGGGACACCTTGGCCAGAATCCCGGCATGGATCTTCTCATAGAGCCTGGGCACGCTCACGATCAGGGTGGGCCTCACCTCCTGCAGGTTTTGCAGGATCTTCGAGAAGTCCTCGGCAAAGCAGACCTTTTTGCCCGCGTTGAGCGCCGAATAATACCCCACGGTGCGTTCGAACGAATGCGACAGCGGCAGGAAGGACAACAGGGTATGCTCCTCCTTGAAGAGCTCGGGGTCCACCGAGTAGATCTGGTTGACGTTCGAGATGAAGTTGTCGTGTGAGAGCATGACGCCCTTGGGGTCGCCCGTGGTGCCCGAAGTGTAGATGATGGTGGCCATGTCGCCTGGCCTGATGTCTCGTATCCTCGCATCGAACTCGACCCTGCCGTCATATCCGCCGCCGGCTTCCATGACCGCCTTGAGATCCAGAACCCCCTCCACCGGAGACTCCAGGTCGTCGAAGACCACGACCTCTCTGAGCTGGGGGGCCTCTCCTCTCACCTTCAATATCTTGTCGAGGTGCTCCCTTTCCCCGGCAAAGCACATGACCGCGTCGGAATTGAGAATGATGTACCGGGCCTCCTGCGCCGAGTTGGTGGCATAGATAGGCACATTGACCGCCCCCACCGACAGGATCGCCAGGTCCACCACCCACCACTCGTAGCGGTTCGGGGAGAACAGGGCCACCTTATCGCCCGGCTTGATCCCCCTGGACAGCAGGTAATACCCGACCTTCCTGACCATCTCATCCATCTGCCTCCATGAGATGTCCGTGTACACCCCCTGCGCATCCTTGCAGGCTACGCACGCCTTGTCACCCAACTCCTGCACGCGGTTCTGAAATATCGCCCCCATCGATGTCTCACGAAAGCCTTCCATCCATGTCCCTCCCTTTCAAGCGAGCTGATATGCTTATTGAAATAGATGCCCTGCTTCTTATCCCCCAAAGACCATCTCAGTGAATATCACAAGTGATTACCAGGTTCAATCTAAAGGCAGCAGATCTTTTGTTTTTCCCAAGAAGAAGGATCGGATAACAAATACATTTAACAATGATATCAATATCTTATAGTCTTTGTCACAAGAAGGCTTTTGAAGACATGAAATAATACGGTAATACAAACGGTATGAACATGCAGCGAAAGGCTGCCGGCTGGAAACGACCGGGCTCGTCTTGCTCGCGCACCGGCTTCAGAAGACAGCCGGTTATCGGTCGAGCTCGGTTCGCACCGCAATGCCCAGCTTCTCGATGAGGTAGGGCTTTTTGATGTACGACCCTGCGCCCAGGAGCTGCAGCTCCCGCACCTGCTGGGTCTCAGAGTATCCGCTGGCGATGATGGCCTTCTGGTTGGGGTGGTGCCGGAGAATTCGCCGGTACGTCTCAAGGCCGTCGATCCCGGGATCCATGATCATGTCGAGAATCACGAGGTCTGCAGAATGGCCTTTCATGTATTCCGCGGCATCCTCGCCGCTGGCGAACGAGTGCACCGAATACCCAAGCCGCAGCAGGATCTGCGTGGCGATGTCTCGCTGCACGTCCACATCGTCCACCACGACCACGTGCTCGCCCCTGCCCAGATAATCCTGTATGTCCTGGGATTCACGGTCCGCCACCCGGGCCCTGGTGGCGGGAAGGTAGAAGGTGAACGCGGCGCCCTCTCCCTCTTTGCTCTCACTGGTGATATAGCCCTGGTGGTCCTGCACGGTCCCCAGAACAACCGTCATTTCCAGGCCGGTTCCGCTCCTGCCCATGACCTTTCTCGTATAGAACGGCTCGAAGATCCGTTCGCGGTCTTCACCCGACATGCCCGGCCCGGTGTCGGCGACACAGACGGCCACGTACTCCCCCTCGATCACGCTGCCATAGCCTTTTACCGGGGTATCGAGGTAGGTGTTCCGTGCGGTGACGGTAATGGCGCCCCGGTCCTGAATGGACTCCGCCGCATTGGCGATGAGGTTGGAGACGGTCTTCGAGAGATGGACCGGAGAGCCCATGACAGGCAGCAGATCGCCGTCGAAGGCCACCGAGACCTCCACCCCGGGATGCACGGTACAAAGCTTCTTGAACTCGGGGGATTTGTCGTAGCCGGAGAGGATCGACGCGATGCTCACGGCCTCCCGTGTCGGCACCCCTCTGCGCGCAAGGGTCAGGAGATCCTGCACGATCGCCGCTGCCTTTTCCCCGGAGCGCTGGATGGTGGTGATCGGCTTTCTCAGCGGGTCGTCCGCGGCAAGGTCCATGAGCATCAGCTCAGGGTAACTCACCAGACCGCTCAGGATATTGTTGAGATCGTGCGCGACTCCGCCGGCCAGGGCCCCGATGGCCTCCATCTTCCGGGCCTGCTGGAGCCTGGACTCGAGCTTCTTCCTTTCCTCCTCGGCCTGGACCCTCTGGGTAATGTCCCGGCAGATGCCCCGGAAGCCCTTTGGTTTGCCCTCGAGATCCCGGATCAGCGATATGGACGTCTCCGCGTGCACCCTCGACCCGTCCTTCCGGATGAGCTCCCACCGGTACCCCTTGTCGTGCTTGCCTGTCCTGAACACCCGGTTGAACACCCGGTAGATGTCCTTTGCGCAGGCATGGTCCGTGAACGTGCGGTTGTTCATGCCGATCATCTCCTTGCGGGTGTATCCGATCAGCCGGCACATGGAATCGTTGAAGAAGGTGAAGTTGCCGGCCAGATCGACCTCGTAGTAGCCGTCCTCGATCTCTTCCAGAATCGTCCGGTACTTCTCCTCGCTCTTCTTGAGCTTGAATTCCGCACGGATGCGCTCGGTGATGTCGCGCGCCGAGCCGCGCACTCCCACGGCCTTCCTGCCTTCCATGACCAGGGAGTTCCGGTACTCCAGCACCCTTGTCCGTCTGCTTTCGTCCCGCACGCTGATATATCCCTCGTCCCATCCCTTCTCCAGGACTCTGCGGATATAGGCATCGAACTCGTGACGGTATTCGGGCACCATGAGATCCCTGATGTTGATCTTGCCCTGCTCGTTTTTCGCGTATTCCCACCTCATCCTCCCGGTCCTGTTGGTCTGCTCCAGGTCCAGAAAGCCTTCGAGGTCGTGGAAGTAAAGGTAGTCCGACACGTTGTCGAACACGTCCCGGAATTTCTTCTCGCTCTCGATCATGGCCTTCTCGGCGAGGACGCGTTCCGTGACGTTTCGGGCCACCCCCAGGGACGCGACCACCTTGCCGTCACGGATGATCGGCGAGGCGCTGATCTCACCGTATTTCCTCGTGCCGTCTTTGGCGATGAACTCATAGATCGAGCCGAATGTCGCCTCTCCGGAGAATACCTTCAGGCCGTTGTCTATCATTTCCTGCAGGTACTCGGGGGCGATGATGTTCAGATCGGTGAAGGCCTTGCCCACGATCTCGTCCGGGGTATACCCCAGCGCGTTCTCAATACTGGGAGAAATACTCATGACCCGGTAATCAGGGGCCACGGTGAAGATCACGTCCGAGACCGTGGTGAAATGGAGCCGGTACTTCTCCTCGCTCTCTTCCAGGGCGATTCTGGCCCTCCTGCGGTCGGTGACGTCCCGGGCGATACCCTGCGCCCCGATGGGTCTGCCTGCCTCGCTCTTCAGGAGAGAGACCCACACCTCGATGGCGATCTTCTCGCCGTCTTTGCGGATCACTTCCGTCTCAAAGATGAGCGGCAGCTTCCCGGTGGAGTACAGGTCCAGAAAGAGCATCCGCAGCCTCTCCGCGGTCTCCCCGTCCATGAAAT
The DNA here is from genome assembly GCA_018433775.1 of Deltaproteobacteria bacterium. Taxonomy (GTDB): domain Bacteria; phylum Desulfobacterota; class Desulfomonilia; order UBA1062; family UBA1062; genus Phosphitivorax. The sequence goes on along the minus strand of JAHDQN010000022.1, from coordinate 13,912 downwards.
CACGGAAGTTCATGGACCTGACCTCTTCCTCGCGATAGCCGAGCCCCTTGCAGAGGGCGCCGTTGAAGAAGGTGAACCCGCCGCTCGGGTCCAGCTCGAAATATGCTGCCCCGATGGTGTCCAGGAGATTGCTGTATTTCTCCTCGTTCTTTCTCAGGGCCTCCCGCGCTCGGGCATGCTCGGTAATGTCGTGGAAGGTCACCAGGGCGTACTCATTGCCCTGGTCCGAAAACGCCTGGCAGCTCACCTCGCAGACGATATTCCTGCCGTCGCGGCACACACAGGCGATCTGTCCCTGCACAGAGCCGGTGGTCCCGCCGGCTTCCTCGGCCAGCTGCCTGAACCTGTTCCCATGATCGTTTCCGGAGGCGAAGAGATCCAGGGTCTTCTTCTGCAGGTCGCGGGAATTCCAGCCGAAAAGCCTCTTCACCGCTGCATTGGCAAAAATGATGTTTCCATTCTCGAGCACCAGGACGGCAGCAGGAACACGGTGGAGAAAGGCCATGGAGTGATAACCGAACACGCCTTTCATGCGCAGATGCGCGGGGTAATCCCTGCCCGTCTCAGGCTCTGCCCTGCCCGTACCGCCCAATTTGAGATCTCCCGTCATAAGAAAACACCCACCTCAAAAAAATTACGCTCTCTTTATTCCATTCGGTTCATTTACCGAAAATGAAAAGCAATTATCGCGTTATCCCCTAACATCTCCAGAAACGGGAATCAATATTAAAGTGCGAGAAAATGAAAGGATAGAGGACTTTTTTTGAAGATATCGGATATCCTGCCTGCTTCAGCAGGGCCTTTAGCCCCTGTTCAGCCATCTGAGCAGGGATCGGTTGTTTTTGTAGATACGCAGGAAGGCGTCAAAGAGCTTTTCATACACAGCCCTGTTCTGCGGCATCAGGGTCTCTCCGTACTCCATGAGCACGGGTATGTCGTGAAAGGAGATCATACCAAGGCCTACGGACGCGATAAAAGCAGCCCCCCTGAGCGTTTGCCCGGAGCGGGTCCTTGACCTGCCTGATCCCCCTGCCCAGCACATCGGCAAGCCGAGAAGCGTTCAACGGGAATTCACCCCGTCCTTCTGAAATCCTTATAAGAAGCGGACTTGAGAAGGAGGAATCAGCAGAGCAGCGACCTTCCCAGCTTCTCCCGGGTGATCCGGGCCACGTTGGCGGCAATACGGAGGGACGATTCGATATCGTTTGCCAGGGCCTTACATGGCTGCCCCGCATCGATCCCGGACATCCGCACGATCTCCCCGATCCGGTCCTGGACCATGCCCGCGGTCTGCCGCATGAACAGGGACACGGACGTGAGGGCCGGGTGATCGATGTGGTACTGGTCAAGGAGATTCGCGGCCTCGTACACGAGCACCTCCAGGGAGTCGACGGTCGAGACCGTCTCGCCCAGAGCGGATGCGGTATCCTTGTCGGGCTGTATGCCCCCGGCCCTGATCGCATCGGCTATCCGGGAGATCTGTGCCCTGGCTCCGCCGACAAAGGGGGCCGTCATCATGACGTCCTCGATTCTTCTAAACGCCATCGCCATGTCCGGATAGGCGTGCCCTTTTCGGCCCAGGATGCTCTCCTCACCCACCTCGCACCCGTCGAGGATGATCCCCCCATGGGGGCAGGGCCTGAGAAATCCCAGGTCCAGAGGCTCCGTCCTTTTGAGCCCCGGGGTGTCCGATGGGACGATGAAGGCGGTGTAGCTCTTTCTGCCGTCCTGCTCAGATGTGATTGCCAGAACCACGTACAGGTCTGCAATGGGCCCGTTGGTCAGGTAGGCCTTCTCGCCGGTGATGCGGTAGACGCCTCCCTCTTCCCGGGCACTGGTGGTGAGCTTCCCGGGATGCCCGCCAACCCCGGGCTCCGATATGGCCAGGCAGGGTGTGCAGGCGCCTGTTGCAAGGGAAGGCAGGTGGGCGATCTTCTGCTCGTCGGTGCCGAACCCGAAGAACACGAAACGGGAGATCAAAACATGCATGAGCCACGACAGGGCGACGCCGAGACTGCAGCCGCTCTCAACCAGTGCCTCGCCGGCGACCGCCATGTGGAGCCACCCGCCTCCCATGCCCCGGTACGCCACGGGAATTCCGATGCCATAGAGGTTTTCCCGGGCAAGGGCATCGCGCAGGTCTTGAGGAAAGCTCGTGAGCCGGTACAGATCGGTGCGCGGGGCCACATGTTCCCCGGCAAAGCGGGTAACCAGCTCTCTGATCGCATTCAGTTCGTCCGTAAGAATCACTTCCGCCTCCCGGCTGCCTGGAAATACCGGCGCATCTCCTGGTGCATGCCGGATCAGGTTGCATCCGACTGATTATAAAATAAGTTCTTCTACAAAATCCACAAGCTGGTTGAGATTTCTGCACTCCCTGAGCTCGTGGCAGTGGGGTTTGTAGGCGAACATCTCGCTGTCGCCGGTGTTCCATGAGCCCTCGGGCTCGGGGTTGAGCCAGATGAGCCTTCGGCACTTCTCGCGCATCTCCTCCAGAATCCGGTCTTCCGGGTGAAAGTAGTTGGACCGGGCATCGCCGATGATGATGAGCGTGGTCTTCTTGTTAAGCGCGTCCATGTGCCTGTCCCGGAACTGCCTGAAGGTCTCGCCGTAGTCGGTCTGGGCGAGGTAGTCGATGTCCACGTCCTTGAGGACCTTCTCGATGGCGTGGTTGATCTCTTCGTTCTCGAAGATCTCGGTCACCTCGGCCAGGCCCGAGACGAACACAAAGCTGTTGACCTTGGTAAAGCACTCCTGGAGCGAGTAGAGGATATTGAGCATGAACCTGGCCGCGGCCCACACGGACGAGGAGATGTCGCACAGGGTCACGACTTTGCCCTTTTTCGGGGGCTTTTTCCTGAACCTGATCTCCATGGGCACGCCCAGGTACCGATCGGCCCTGCGCAGGGTCTTTTTCACGTCCAGAACACCCCGGCTGCTGGAGGCGTAGCGCCGGGACATGATGTCCTTGAGCTTGCGCACCAGGCGGTCGATGACCTCCCGCACCTGCTCGATCTCCCTGGGCGTGAGCGAGGTAAATGGACGCTCGCCCAGCTGCCGCAGGTACTGCTCGTGCGTGCGCACCTGCCTGAGGCTCTCGTTGTGGGGCCTGGCCTCCCTCAGCAACAGCTCGTACGCCCGTTCGAGCTGGGATTCGAAGCGCCTGGCGAGGTTACGCCTGGTATCCGCGGCATAGTGAAAAGGGTTTTCCTCGAGCACGCGCTCCACCCTTCCCTTGACGTCGTTGAGCTGCACCATGACCTGGAGCCGGCTGGCAAGGGGGCCAAGGTTGAACTTGCGGCCCTGGCTCATATCGACCTCTTCGGTCTGGAGCCTGCGCATGATCTCCAGAAACCCCATGGGATCTCCCTGGAGAAAATCCAGGATGGCACGCTGCGCACGGTTGCCGTTGGCCTGCTCCTGGAGCGTCCGGAGCACATCCTCCATCCGTTCGGTCATGGATTCGGGATCGTCCAGATCGATGTCCTGCCTGAGCTCATGGAAATAGAGGTGGTAGAGCCGGTCGAACTGTGCCTGCTCGCGCCTGCTCTTGGCGAAGTTGGCCCGGAGCACGGCCCGGAAGCCCTCTTCGTCGAGCATGTCGATGAGCTCGAGCTGCGAGATGCAGTCGACCACCTCCGAGGTGGAGATGCGGTATCCCGCGGTCCGGCAGCACGCCACGAATTTCAGAACGGCATTGACCATGGGGAAAACCTAATTGACTATGCCTTCGATGTTCGCCTTGACCGCTTCCGCATCCGCCTTGTACTTGCAGATCATGTTCAGGGTGTCCACCAGCACCTCGCTCGTGAGCTCCTCCGCCGAGAGCGCCATGAGGGAGCGTGCCCAGTCGAGAGTCTCGGATATGCAGGGCTTTTTCTTGAGGTCGAGGTTCCTGATGGCGCGGATCGCCTCCACGAGCCTGTCCGAGAGCCGCTGCCCGATGCCGGGGATTTTGAGCCGCACGATTTTGAGCTCGAGATCCTTCTCGGGGTAATCGATGTAGATATGGATGCAGCGGCGCTTCAGGGCATCGCTCATGTCCCGGTAGTTGTTGGAGGTGAGCACCACGAAAGGGATCTTCACGGCCTTTTTCGTGCCGATCTCCGGGATCGAGACCTGGAAGTCGCTGAGCAGCTCCAGCAGGAAGGCCTCGAACTCGGGGTCGGACTTGTCGACCTCGTCGATGAGGAGCACGACCGGTTTCTCCGAGGTGATGGCCTGGAGCAGGGGCCGGGGCTGGATGAACCGCTCGGAGAAAAAGGCGTCCTCCTGCGAGGCGATCTTCTCCACCGCGTCGGACAGGGTTTTCGCCCCGGCGATAACATCCTGGATCTTCTCCTTGACCATCTGGGTATAGAGGAGCTGCTTTGCGTATTCCCACTCGTACAAGGCCTTTGCCTCGTCCAGCCCCTCATAGCACTGCAGCCGGATGAGCTGCAAACCCAGCGACCGGGACACCGCCTTTGCCAGCTCGGTCTTGCCCACCCCTGCGGGGCCTTCGACCAGTACGGGCTTGTTCGTGGCCGCCGCGAGGAACACCACGGTCGCTATCTCGCGGGAGGTGATGTAATCCGCCTTTTCCAGCTTGTCCTGCACATCTGCTACGCTCGTGAACATCATGACCTGCACCTTTTTTGTTTTATAGAGTGATTTGCCAGGGTAGCATATTTTCTACCCCATGAATAGCAATATGCCATGGTATGTGAAAAATAGCGGCCTCACGGGCGTTTCTCAAGTGTGAATATTCGTCAAAAAAATCCTCCCGGATTCCGATGATACCATATGTTCATTCATTACCAGTTTTTTCATGAAAGGAGAACCGGCTACGATGAAGAAAACAATCTTTTCCCTTTTCGCCTGCATTGTCTTTCCCCTGTTCCTGCACGCACAGCAGGTCACCCTGGCCACGCTCGACTGGCAGCCCTACGTGGGAAGCGATATGGAGGGCGGGGGATTCACCGCGGAGATCGTCAAGGCGGCCCTGGAGAGCCAGGGGCATTCCGTGAAGATCGAGTACATGCCTTGGGACGACGTGATCGCAAAGACCGCTGAAGGTAAGTACGATGCGGCATTTCCCGAGTACTACTCCAAGGAGCGGGAGAAGGGCTTCGTCTACTCGAGCTTTTTTTCCCACAGTCTGCTCGGGTTCTACAAGCGCACGGACACAAAAGCCTCCTATACGGAGCTCAAGGATCTCGAGCCTTACCGGATAGGAACGGTCAAGGGATACATCAATACCGAGGAGTTCGACTCGGCTCCCTTCCTGAAAAAGGTGGAGGCTGACAGCGATCTGGAAAATCTGAAAAAGCTCTTCAATCGTGAGCTGGATCTGATCGTGATCGACAAGCTGGTTGCACAGAGCCTGATCGCCGCGCATATGCCCGAGGCAACAGGCCAGCTCGAGTTCATGGACCCGCCCCTGGTCATCCATCCTCTTTTCGTAGTCTTTCCCCGGTCCCTGCCCCAGTCCGGGAAGCTCTGCGACGACTTCAACAAAGGGCTGGAGATGATCACCCGGGACGGCACGGTCGAAAAGATCATGTCCCGATCCGGCCTCAAGTGAAGCACAGGGCCGGGCGCTAAAAGCAGCACACCCTTACACGGTGCAAGGCCGCTTCCGAATGAGCGGCCTTGCACCGTGCGGAAACCGGGAGCGGGGAAGAAACAGGATGATTCCCGTTGACCTTTTACCCTTCAGGGTGTGATCATACTGGGCCATGAACGCGTTCAGCCGCCGCGGAATAAAGGGCACCCTCAGACCGGGTGCAACCCTGTCGGGAAGAAGCGCGGGCCGTGCCGTGAAGACACTGCTCCTGGCGCTCGTGATCGCGGCCGCGGGCTCCGGCGCTCTCATCCTGAATCCGGATATGGCTGCCAGGCTTCTGACCCACCTTCCCCTGCCCGGGGCAACCCCGGACCGGGAAAGCTGGACCCTGGCCTTTTACCTGGCCGGGGACAACTCTCTGGAGAGAGACCAGATCAAAAACTTGAGGGAGATCTGCGCCGGGTCGCCGGCAGTATCCGGCGCCCCCATCGTGGTCTTCGTGGACCGCGACGACGATGTCTCGCGCGACAGCATTCTGAGCGCCTGGAAAGGGACCAGGCTCTTTCTCGTCACTCAAGAGGATTACCTGAAGGTCATCAGAACACCGGTGTCCGTGGACATCCCCCGATCCGTGGACGCGGAACGCTTCGAGCGGGCCATACTGGGGCGCCTTGAAAATGAGGAGGACCGGGTCTTTCTGTCCGGGTGCTATACCAGGAAGGGCAGCCGTTATGTGCTCGAGCAGTCCGATCCTTCTATCAGGGAGAGGATCAGGGCCCTGCTCGACCGGCAGGCGGGATACCTTCTGCCGCTTCGCGGCGGACACGTCAACCTCGACGCCACCGACGCCGGGACCCTTTCGCGCTTCGTGCACTTCGTCAAGGACAACTTCCCCTCGGACCGCGTGCTCCTGTGCATCACGGGCCACGGGAACGGCTGGTTCGCCGGTGGAACCTCCCCGCCCCCTGACAATCGTTCCGCGGAATACGCACAGAACTTCGAGATCTCCTCGCTGCGGCAGGCCCTCGCCCAAAACCCCGTGGACGTGCTCGTGCTCGATATGTGCTCCATGGGTGATATCGAGACCGCGTGGGAGCTCCGGGAATGCGCCCGGTATCTGGTGGGCAACCAGACCGCCATCCCCACCATGGGCCTGGATTACGAGATGCTGCTCAAGAGGCTGGGGCAAAGGGCTGCGTGGACGCCCGGGGGTATCGCCCACGACGTGGTCGAGGCCTACCGCGACACCTACGGGGACTCCCGCCAGTTCGACATCTCGGCCGCGGCCCTTGATCTGGGAGAGGGCTTCCATGCCTTGGTGCAATCGTTCCATCAGGCCGTGGGAGACCCGGGCAGGCTGCCCGTCATCAGGAGAGCGGCACGGGAGGCCCGCCTTATCCCCGGCAGGCACCGCGACCGGTACCCCATGGCCGACCTGCTGCCGCTCGTCTCGGCCCTGGGGGATCCTGAGCTGGATTTACTCGTGTCGGAAAAACGCTTCGTGGTGAACCACACGGCAATCAATTCAAGCCTCTCGGGAATTTCCCTGTACCTGCCCTCTTCCGCCGAGAGTCTCCAGCGGCATCAGGAGAGATATGCACGCACATCCTTTGCCCGGGATTTCCCGCACGGATGGGCTTCGGTGTTGCCCGGGCTGGCCGTGGATCATTGAGGTTCACGCCTGCTCATCCGGCAGAAGGATCGGGACGGGGTCCGGTGTCGACCGTACCCGGTGCGGGTTTAAAAAGCACCCGGCCTCTGTTCCGTCACGGCGTATTTGCCGCCGGCGAGGATTCAGAACACCCAGTCGAGCTCGTCCACGTCGTTGGGATAGGCGAAAATCCCCAGAAACCCGAGGCATTTGCTGCTGGTTATCGTGATATATGCCCGCTCGTCGACGCCGTCAGGCGAATCCACCGCCGCATCGACAACCCCGGCGGCGGGAATGATTCCGTTGTTCAGCTCTTCGAGACTGATGCTGAGATAGAACTCATCTTCTGAGCCGGAGTCTTCGTGGCTGCGGGAGCTGAAGGCCATCATCGAGTCGTCATCGGCCACACTGCCTCCCCCCATGATCTCCCAGTTGGTTCCGGCATCGGTGCACTCGGTGATCCTGAACCACTTCTGAGCGACGTCGCCTTCCCACATATGCTGCGTCCTCGCGCCCCTCACGCTCGCCTGCCACAGCGCCCGGTAGTCGCCGTCCCTCACGGTGTAGAAGACGCCCGCATCGGTGTCGCCGATCTCGTACTGCTCCACGATCGTCTCCATCTCCCCGTCGACGGCAAAGGCCATCCGGACGGTCAGGTCGCCCGATTGCAGGATGACCATCCTGTCCACGGCCACCGACATCCCGCCGAAGATGTATTGGTCGAGATACGGGATAACCACCGACTCCACGCCCGTGTCCACCGTCATGGTCACGCCGTCTCCGGTGTGCTCGCCGTCCTGGTCCCAATAGTCGCTGAACCGGTTGACCAGCTCGATATGGTCATCCAGGATTACACTATGGGCATAGAGACACTCGTCTCCCCCCATCCCCGGATCGAACATCCGGCCGAGCACGCTGCCGGCATTGTCCGGGTCCCAGTCGGTCCACTGGTCCAGGGAGCTGGACCCGAGGTACGGTGTACATAATTGTACGTCTTCGGTAAAGGTATGAAGGCCTGCGCCGGTTGCGGCGGAATCGTCCTCGCTCGATGACTCGGCCCCGCACGCGCTCAGGAAAACTGCCGTGAAAACCGCCAATACCATGCTCCTCAACTGTTTTTTTGTCATAAGCATTCAACTCCTGATCAGACCATTGCCCCTGTCCACATCCCTCGAAAGGGTTTCCTCCCCAGGTTACAAGCACGAACCATGCCTGCTGCCGCAAGCAGGTATCACCCCCGGTATCGAGCACCTCGCCCGGCTTCAGGCGCGGGAAGGGACCCCGGAACAGGAAGCTTAAAAAGGGTTCTGCCCGGGCGCACCTGCCCGCCGGTATGGCATCACCCTTGGCTCCTCCATTTTCTTAACCGCTTGATTTCTTGCAGCATACCGATTCGGGTTGAAACAATATCTTTGATAAGGTAACTTGAATAATTAAAAACTGTTCACGATATATCATGCAGATGCCGGTCAAAGGCGCCTCACCACCGAGGATTTTCATGGTGTAAGAGAATAAAAAGCTACTGAGGAGGAATATCAATGAAAAAGATCAATCGATTTATTTTTGCATCCGTGCTGTGCGTCCTGCTGGCACTCGCGGGCTGCTCGGACAGCAGCAGCTCGAACAACCCATCCACGGTTACGGGCATCGCGTCTTCCGGAGCCGCCATCTCCGGCACGGTCACGCTTAAAGACGCGAACGGCGAAGAGCTGGGGCCTGAGGACATCGGGGCGGACGGGAGCTTCAGCTTCGTTGTCGACGGCCTGACCCCGCCCTTCGTGATCAAGGCCGAGGCCGGTGACGAGAGATGGTTTTCCTATGCCGCGGGCCCCGGCACGGCCAACGTCAACCCCCTGACCATGCTGGCCCTGGCAATGGCTGTGGAGTCGGGTGATCCGGAGGACGCGTACGCCGACCCGTCCGAGGTCACCGATGATGCGATCGCCTCCGCGCTCGAAGACGTACAGGCTCTTTTCGCGAACCTCTTTAACGGCTTCGGTGTGGACCAGGACTTCGACCCCTTCTCCGGCGACTGCACGGTCAACCACGACGGGATCGACGCGCTCTTCGACGCCCTGGATTTCACCGTTGCCGAAGGCAACCTCACGATCACCAAAAAGGCAACCAGCAGCGTCGTCGTGGACGAGACCCCGGTCGCCGGGATCGACCCGGACGCGCCTCTCTCTGACAACGTGACCACTGATCTCCTGTGGGGAACCTACAACTACTGTTACCTGTATTTCGACACCCCGGCCGGCGGCAATGGATCCAACGCGGGCGCGGGCTACATGACCTTCGTGACGGACACCACCTACACCGCTGTCGAGGAGTCGCCTTCGAGCGGAACATACAGCGGCGAATATGCCAGGAATGTTGCGGGGATAATCACGTTCGACGGCAATTCTTCCGAGCCGGGCTTCATGACACTTGACCGTGATATCGTCGTCATGCCCGACATGGACGCCTTGGACGGGGACGACGTGGGCATCTCCATCCTGTGCAAGCGCGACACATCCCTCACCGCCGCCGACATCTCCGGCACCTACCTGTCCATGGAACTCGGCAGGGAGACGGACGGCGGTACCGCTTATGCGACATCAGAAATAGCGGTCGCCACCTTTAACGGAAGCGGCGGCTACACCGCTGAAGGTGAATCCGGCACCTACTCGGTCGACGCAGACACGGGCCGGATCACCGTGAATTCCCCCGATGGCGCCCTGTCCGGCATGGTGGCCAAGAGCGGCGACGTGATCGTGGTGCCCGTCTATGACGAATCATCTGCCGAGGCGCAAATCAGCGTCCTGGTGCGGACATCGAGCAAGGATGGCTGGAGTGAATCGAGCCTGAACGGCGAGTACTACCTCTCGGAGCTGTACTCCGATCTTATCGTCGCCCCGGGCGCCGGGTCGACAGCGGCTTACACCGCGAGAGCCAATCTGACCATGGCGAATGGCGCGGCTACCGGCCCGTTCAATCACTCGTACCCTGACGGCGAATCTCTCGCCACTACATACGAGACATTCACCAGCAACGATGAGGCACAGTTGACGTTCGACTACTTCGTGGTGGCAGGGGAAGCGGGAGATGAAGACCTGCTCGGGATAGCCACCCGGGACGGCGAGTTCTTCGTCATGATGCGTGACGCGGACGAGCCTGATGATGCGGGCATCTGCCTGGGAGTCAAAGGCGTTTTCGTCTTTGATTGAGGCTCCGGTTCGCCGCACGTAAAGAGCGGTGGTACACTAGACCGCGAATCCCGGCAGGGCCTCAAAAAAGGCCCTGCCGGGATTTTTTGTCCGGCTGCAGGGAACATCCACTGAGGAGGACCGTTTCCCAGGATCTGAAGGGGCCGGAGGATCACTGCTTGGGCACGAAGAACTCCATCTGCGGGAAGTCGTTGAGGTCCTTGGAGATGCCCGCCCGCAGGAAGGAATTGACCCAGTTCACGATGTCGTTTTTCTGGATCGCGGCCTGGAGCCTCCTCATCCGGGACTGCCGCTCTTCCTGGCCCATGGTGAACGCCTGGTAGATGGCGTCGGCCACGCCTTCGAGGTCATAGGGATTGACGAGCAGGGCGTGGGGGTAAAACTGGGCCGCGGCACCTGCGAACTCGCTCAGGATCAGGACCCCGTTCCCCTCGGTGCTGCTGGCGCAGTATTCCTTGGCCACCAGGTTCATGCCGTCCTTCAAGGGGGTGATGAGCGCGATCTCGCAGGTGCGGTAATAGGCCACCAGCTCTTTCCGGGGCAGGGACCGGAAGATGTAGTGCACCGGGGTCCAGCCCACCTCGGTGTACCTGCCGTTGATCTCGCCCACCAGGCGCTCGATCTCGTGCCTGAGCTTCTCGTACTCCTCCACGCCCTGCCTGCTGGGCACCACCACCTGGAGCAGGGTGACCCTTCTCCTCATCTCGGGGTAGCGCGCGAGCGCGTTCTCAAAGGCCAGCAGGCGCTGGGGAATGCCCTTGGTATAGTCCAGACGGTCGACGCCCAGGATGATCTGCCTCCTGGGCAGGTTCGCGTGGATGATCCACGCCTGGTCCGCCACCTCCTGGGTCTTGGCGAAGTCGGCGAACTCCCGGTAGTCGATGCTGATGGGGAACGAGCCCGCAAGCACCTGACGGTCGTCCACCGTGATGGTGTTCACCTGCCCCCTGCCCGAAACCCTGTAGCCCAGGAGTGCACGCACGCAGCCGATGAAGTTCCTGCGGTCGCGCGCGGTCTGGAAACCGATGAGGTCGTACTCGAGCAGGGCCTCCAGGATCTGGAACCTCCAGGGGAGCTTCAGGAAGATATCCAGCGGCGGAAAGGGGATATGGAGGAAGAAACCTATCTGCCGGTCGAGGCCCAGCCGTCTGAGCTCGCGCGCCACCAGGATGAGCTGGTAGTCGTGCACCCAGAGGTAGTCACCCTTCTGGGTGTGGTTCTTGACATGCTCGGCGAATTTTCTGTTCACCTGCTGATAGGTCTCCCAGTAGCACGGGTCGAAGTTGCAGTGGCTGAAGAGATCGTGGAACAGGGGCCAGAGAATCTCGTTTGAAAAACCATGGTAATACTTTTCGATCTCTTCCCTGCGCAGGTGCACGTATCTCAGGGAATACCCGGTACGGCTCGTCCCCGTGGTGAGCAGACTGTTCAGGCGCCTCTCGCTCGGGCAGTCTTCCCGGGGGATGCCGAGCCAGCCCAGCCACAGCCCCCCCCGGTGCTTCAGGACCGGCCCCATGGCGGTGACAAGCCCCCCTGAACCGGGGCTGATCTGCCACTGGCTCGAGCCCGCCCGTCTGATCACGATGGGCAGGCGGTTGGATACGACCACTAACCGTCCCGGATCCATGATACGCTCTCCTCACGGGCGGGTACGGCAAGGTCCGCCCACGCCTCCAGAAATTCCCGGACAGCCGGTATGCCGGGCAGGAACCCCCGGGCCGCGGTGGGCCGGTCCGCGTCTCCCACCCTGATGCCGTAACCGCGTCTGCGGATCTTGAGAAAGGCATCCTCGTCCGTGTCGTCGTCCCCGATATAGACGCACGCGCTCCCCACGGGCATCCCCCTGCGGAGCTCTTCCAGGGCGTCTCCCTTGTTCCAGCCCGTGGCGCGCACCTCCACACCGCCGTTGAATCTGCGGACTTCCAGGCCGTGCCCGTCGGAGATCGCTCTCCAGACGCGGGCCGCGCGGTCCTCGAGACGCGAGGCTTCTTCCGGGTCGAGGCCACGGGTATGCAGTGCCACGCTGGCAGGTTTCAGCTCGATGCGATCCCCCAATCCGATTTCCTCTGCAATGCTCTGCGCGCAACACAGCCCCTGTCTCTGCTCCTGATCGGCGGCCTTGACCACGATGTCTCCGCTGGAGAGCCGTTTTTCCATCCCGTGGCTGCCGATCACGATGCCGTCGAACGATCCCGCCAGGATGAGCACCTCGGCCAGCGGGCGTCCCGAGACGATCGCGAGCACGGTATCCCTGCGCCGCGAGATGCTCTCCAGGATGCGGGGGACGCCCGGATATGGGTACGCCTGCATGCGCTGGACGCAGAAAGGGGCCAGGGTCCCGTCGTAGTCCAGGGCCAGGAGCTTCGTTTCGTGACAGGACAGAACATCCCAGAAGTCCGGCAGACCGATGACCTTTGGTTTCTTCTTTTTCCTCCCGGTTCTCATAACAGCTCGATCCTGTCCTGGGTTTCGTTGGCAACGGCAAAGATCAGGGTGAGATACTCGCGCAGATGGCGCGTGATGAGAAAGTTCTCCCGGACGAACTCACGGGCCTTCTGGCCCATCTCTTCGAGCTTTTCCCTGCGCTTAAGGAGATAGCGGATGCGCAGGGCCGCGCCTTCGGGTGTGTTGACGAGAAACCCGGTGTGATGGTTGACCACCTGGAGCCTGATCCCGCCGGTATCGCCTCCGAGCACCGGCTTGCCCTTCCAGAGCGCCTCGGTCACGGTAAGCCCGAACCCTTCGCGGGTGGACTTCTGGAGGATGATATCCGATATCCGTTGCAGGGCGTTGATAGTGAGGTTGTCGTCGGGGGGCAGGAGCAGGATGTGAACATCCGGGTCGTCACCCGCGCTGGTCTTGACCTCGTTGAACACCTCCTCGCCCTCGGGGTCGTCAGTAGCCCCTCCCCCGGCGAGAATGAGCTGCACCGGCGTGAACTCCTTGACCAGCCGGTAGGCGCGGACAACCCCCAGCGGGTCTTTGAAGCGGTCGAAGCGGGATATCTGGGTGATGATGGGCCGCTCAGGATCGAGACCCCACCTGGTGTACGCCTTCTCGAGTTCCTCGGGGCTCAGGTCGACATTCTTGTCGCTCAAGGGATCGATGCTCGGGGGGATGAGGTACATGGGGTGCGGCAGCCGCTGGGCGAATTCCGAGAGCGACCAGACGCTCGCGTCGTAGCCCCTGACGAAATCGCGCAGGTACTTCCACACCGGCCGGTACGGGCTGCTCACATCGATATGGCACCGCCAGATCCATTTCCCCTTCCTCGCAGGCATGCTCTCGATCATGGCGGCCGGCTGGGGATCGTGTATGAACACCACATCGGCCTCTTCGAGCAGTCCCCGAAGACTCTCCGCGTTTTCCCTGTTCACCGCTTCGTAATGCCTGAGCAGATAATCCGGAATATCGAACCGGTTCCCCTGCAGGGTGTTGTGCATGAGCTTGGTGCACTGGAAGAAGTCGGCGTCGCCCGTGATGGTTTCCCAGACCGTATCGATGCCC
>JAHDQN010000045.1 GCA_018433775.1 Deltaproteobacteria bacterium | reverse complement strand
CGCCAAGCTGAAAGAAAAGGAGGAAGAGGTAAACGGGTTGAGACAGGAGATGGAGAGTCTCTTGGGAGAAAAAGAACAGGTGAAGCAAAAGGTCGCGCACCTCATCGAGTGCGTGGAAGCATTCTGATATCTTGTGCATGACACGATAACCATACGAATATTAGGGCAGGAGTATAAGGTCAAGACCGGCGGTGATGAAGAACACGTCCAGTCATTATCACGGTATGTGAACGAAAGGATTCTCGACATTCAGCAGAAGGGCTCGGCTGTTTCCACCATGGAGCTCGTGACCGTGGTGATGCTGAATCTGGCTGACGATGTCGCACAGGCGAAATCGGAGTTGAGGAGCTACAAAGAATCGGTTGCCGGAAAGGTCGATCAGCTTGTGGAAGCCATCGACAGAGGAGTGAAATAATGGCCTTTCCGGGTAAACGGGCTGCTCAAGGGCCCCCCGAGCCCGAAGTCGGGGCAGAGGCCTTTTTTTGAACAGTCCGGCAGGAGCACATTCTCCCTTGAGATGATAGTCCGGCGCAATCACCCGGGGCTGGCGTGATTGCAGTGACGGGCGTGAAAGAGAACAGAAGGCGAGAGCCGTTGTCCGGCATCTTTTGAACCTCCCTGTTCCCTTCTCTCCTTTAAGATAACCGTATACCATGAAGAGAAGATGGGGAGCAAATCGGCTATCAGGAAGTCCATGCTCGTTTGTCGCCAGCGCATCGCCGGCGAAGACAAGATTCGGTCGGAATCGCAGATTATCACCCGCATCCGTTCCCTCCCGCAATACCGGGAGGCGCGCACGGTCGCGCTCTATGTGCCGGTGCGGGGTGAGGTGGATCTGCTCCCGCTCCTGAAAGACACCGGAAAGACGACTCTTTTCCCAAAGGTCCACGGAGAGGATTTGGCGTTTTATCCCGCAGCGGGCGTCGACACGTTCATTCCCGGACGGTTCGGGATTCCCGAGCCGCCTGAGTGCCCGATTTTTCCTGTCAGCGGCATCGACCTGATGTTTGTTCCCGGTATTTCTTTCGACCGCACCGGTCACCGTATCGGATACGGGAAAGGATATTATGACCGGCTGATGCAGGCGAACGTTCATGTTATCACCATCGGAGTATGCTTCGATGAGTGTCTGGTGGATCGTTTGCCCGCGGATTCCTGGGATGTGCAAGTGGAATATGTAGTGACTCAGACAGAGGTGTTTCTTAGATCAAAGAATGAGGTGCGATAATGGAGATGCTTTTTTTACTCATTGCCGTGATCATCGGCCTTGCCGGTGGATACGTGCTCAATACGTACATCAGCAAAAAGAAGGGGCGGGATGCCGAAGAGATATCCCGGAGGATGACCGAAGAGTCCCGGAAGGAGGCGTCGAACATCATTGCCGACGCCCAGATCGAGGCCAAGGAGATCATCTTCACCGCCAAGAGCCAGAGCGACCAGGAGGCCAAGGAACGCCTCAAGGAGGTGTCGGCCATCGAGAAGCGGATTCACCAGCGCGAAGAGCTGATCGACAGCAAGCTGACCACCCTTGACAAACGGGAGCAGGAGCTCAAGAAAAACGAGCAGTCCCAGGCCGACCGGCAGCGGCACCTGGAAAACATCAGGACCGAGGTCGAAAACCTGCGCAAGCAGCAGATAGCCAAGCTGGAAGAGATCAGCGGTATGGATTCCAAGCAGGCGAAGAAGGAGCTCATGCAGTCTCTTGAGAGCGAGGCACGGCACGAGGCGGCCAAGCTCCTCAAACAGATCTCCGACGAGGCCGAGGCCGAGGCCGACCGCAAGGCCAAGGGCATCCTGGCGACCGCCATCCAGCGGTACTCGGCGGACGTGGTGAGCTCCCGGACGGTTTCGGTGGTCAACCTTCCCAGCGAGGAGATGAAGGGGCGGATCATCGGACGTGAAGGGCGCAACATCCGGGCCATCGAGGCGGTCACCGGGGTGGATCTCATCATCGACGACACGCCCGACGCGGTGATCATATCGAGCTTCGATCCCATCAAGCGAGAGGTGGCCAGGCTTTCCCTGGAGACCCTGGTCATCGACGGCAGGATTCACCCCTCGCGCATCGAAGAGGTGGTGGAGAAGGTCACCAAGGATCTCAACGACGGCATCTGGGAGGCGGGCCAGCAGGCCACGTTCGACGTTGGCGTCCACGGTATCAGCCCCGAGCTCATCAAGCTGGTGGGCAAGCTCAAGTACCGGACCAGCTTTTCCCAGAACGTCTACCAGCACTCACTTGAGGTGGCACACCTCTGCGGCATCATCGCGGCAGAGCTCGGCGTGAACCAGAAGATCGCCAAGCGGATCGGTCTGCTGCACGATATCGGCAAGGCCATGGACCACGAGGTCGAAGGGTCGCACGCCGTCATCGGGGCCGAGATCGCCAAGCGTCACGGTGAATCGCCCAAGGTGGTCGATGCCATTGCCTCGCACCACAACGAGGCCCCGGTGAACTCGGTCTACGGCTTTCTGGTCCAGGCGGCCGACTCCCTCTCCGCGGCGCGGCCGGGGGCCAGAAGGGAGATGCTGGAGAACTACGTCAAGAGGCTCGCGGATCTGGAGGCCATTGCCTGTGCCCTCGACGGGGTGGCAAAGGCGTTCGCCGTACAGGCCGGCAGAGAGGTGCGTGTCATGGTGGATGTCGACCGGATCAACGACGAGGATGCCGATCTCCTGGCCAAGCAGCTCACCAAGGATATCGAGGAGAAGATGACCTACCCCGGGCAGATCCGCGTGGTGGTGATCAGGGAGACCCGGGCTGTGCGGTATGCAAAATAAGAGGGGAGAATCATGGGCATTCAGGACCAGTTGAGAGAGCTCAAGCGGGGAATCGTCGACATCATTTCCGAAGAAGAACTCATAGCCAAGCTGAAGAAGGGCAGGCCCCTGAAGGTGAAGGTGGGTTTCGACCCGACCGCTCCCGACATCCATCTGGGCCACACGGTGGTGCTGCAGAAGATGCGCCAGTTTCAGGATGCGGGCCATGAGGTGATCTGCCTCATCGGCGACTTCACGGGCATGATCGGCGACCCGAGCGGCAGGAGCTCCACCAGGCCTCCGCTGACCAGGCAGGAGGTGCTCGAGAACGCCAAGACGTATCAGGAACAGGTCAAGAAGATCCTGGACCCGGACCGCACCACCATGGCGTACAACTCCCAGTGGATGGACGACATGGTGGTCTCGGATTTCATCAAGCTGACCTCGGTGCAGACCGTGGCCCGGATGCTGGAGCGCGACGACTTCAAAAAGCGGTTCCAGCAGCAGCACCCCATCAGCATCCACGAGTTTCTCTATCCCTTTATCCAGGGATACGATTCCGTCGCACTTCAGGCCGACGTGGAGCTGGGGGGTACCGATCAGATCTTCAACCTCCTCATCGGCAGGGACATCCAGAAGGTCTACGGCCAGGAACAGCAGGTGGTCATGACCCTGCCGCTTCTGGAAGGGACCGACGGCGTCCTGAAGATGAGCAAGTCCTACAACAACTACGTGGGCGTTGACGATGCGCCTGCCGACATGTTCGGGAAGATCATGTCCGTATCCGACGAGCTCATGTGGAAGTACTATGAGCTGCTGAGCTCCCGGTCGCTCGATGAGATCCAGAACCTGAAGGAGCAGGTGCTCAAAGGGGCGGTTCACCCCATGGACGCCAAGATGGCCCTTGCACGCGAAATGGTGGAGAGATTCCACGGCGCTCAGGAGGCCGGGCTCGCCAGCGAGTCGTTCACCCGGGTGTTCAAGGAAAAGGCCGTGCCTGAGGACATGCCCGAGGTCACCCTTGCGCTTGAGAGACCGTGGATATGCTCGGTGCTCAAGGATGCCTCGCTGGTGAAGAGCACCTCGGAGGCCAAGCGCCTCGTGGCTCAGGGAGCGGTGAGTCTCGACGACGAGAAGGTGTCCGACCCCGAGCAGGTGCTGGGCAGCGGGGCCTATATTATAAAGGTAGGGAAAAGGCGTTTCGCAAAAGTGACCATAAAGTAAGAGTACAGATGTGATTCCACACTGTTATCGAAATGTGGATGCGGATGAATCCCTTTTGTTCCGGGCGCGTCTTTACTCACGCTGCTCTGAGAAACGTCTGCATAACCAAGGCCGGGGCGATTTTCTGGCGTTGAGAGCGTCTCAGCCTCTGTTGTCTGGTCGAGATATCGCCGGATGGAAGGCAAGGGGATCTTTATAAAGAAAAGATTGGACCAGGGTCATCGGCGAATCCTTTTTCGATCCGGTTCATCTAATATATAGTTCTTTTGAAAATGACGTGACGACCAGCCGCGAATCAATAGGAAGGCGGCTATTTTGCCATAGGCCAAAAAGGTGCCGAGAGTCCTTTTTTCATGGCGCTTCATCTAATATATTTGCCCTTTTGACGGGGGTTTTGAGAATAAAAATATTATCTCAATTTACCCCTTGACACTGCAAAGGATTTGACTTAGAAAGGGCAGGCCTTAAGGGCAAGAGGGAAAGAAAAAAAGTTGAACATCCCTCTTGACACTGCAAAGGATTTGACTTAGAAAGTGCAGGCCTTAAATGGCAAGGGGGAAACGGGAAATTGGTTGAACATCCCCCTTGACAACGCAGCTGATCTTTAATAGAAAGCAAACCGCGTTGAACACGACAAGCTCTTTGAACAACAAAAAATAGTTGACAGAAAATCTACAGGCGTGCTTAAAGATGCAGTTCAGCACGAGGAAATGATAGATCTTTGAAAACTGAATAGTGGAAGGCGTACGTAAGGTAATTAATACGCAGGAAACAGCGTATAAACGAGATTAAACACAAGAGTTTGATCCCGGCTCAGAATGAACGCTGGCGGCGTGCCTAACACATGCAAGTCGAGCGAGAAAGTTCCCTTCGGGGAGCGAGTAAAGCGGCGCACGGGTGAGTAACGCGTGGGTAACCTGCCCTTGAGTGGGGGATAACCAGCCGAAAGGCTGACTAATCCCGCATACGATCAGCAGACTCAAGTCTGCTGAGGAAAGATGGCCTCTGCTTGCAAGCTATCGCTCTTGGATGGGCCCGCGTTGGATTAGCTAGTTGGTGAGGTAATGGCTCACCAAGGCTGCGATCCATAGCTGGTTTGAGAGGACGACCAGCCACACTGGAACTGAGACACGGTCCAGACTCCTACGGGAGGCAGCAGTGAGGAATATTGCGCAATG
>JAHDQN010000036.1 GCA_018433775.1 Deltaproteobacteria bacterium | reverse complement strand
CCCCGCGCCCGGGCTGTCGGCTTTTTGATGTCTCTCTACCAGCGCAGGCTGGCATCCAGCACGTATTCCATGAGGCACAGCCTCGAAAATCGTGCACGCAGACTGGAAGAAGGCTTAAAGCGGGCACAGGAGTTGGCCAGGCTGGCACCACCGGACCTTCCCGATCCTGAGGAACTGGAAGAGATGGAGGAACACGAGCGCGAGCGACTTGAAGAGATGCTCGAAGCGGTTACCCTGGCGGGAAACTCTGAACAGATCCGTGAGGAAATAGCGGAGCTTCGAGAACTAGCGAAACAGGCGCAAGCAGTGGAAAACTCTGATGCCGAATCCAAGCTGACAAAGCTCAAGGATCTTCTTCAAAAGGAAGGATTTTTCGATCAGCCGGACAAGCGTCTGCTCATCTTTACTGAGTTTAAGGACACGCTCGATTATCTTTCACTTAAGCTCAAGGCATGGGGGTTCAGGGTGGGGTGTATCCACGGCGGCATGAAGCCTGGCTCAAGAGACGAACCTGGCACACGTCTCTACTCGGAACAGCAATTCCGCGAGGGGGGCATTCAAATCCTTGTTGCTACCGAGGCCGCCGGGGAAGGAATCAATCTGCAGGTCTGTCATGTTCTTTTCAACTACGATATCCCATGGAACCCGAATCGCCTGGAGCAACGCATGGGCCGTATCCACCGGTATGGACAGAGAAAAGACTGCCTGATCTTCAACTTTGTTGCGACCAACACAATTGAGGGGCGGGTTCTTCAGCGGCTACTGGAGAAGCTTCAGGAAATCCGTGATGCCTTGGATGATGACGCGGTCTTCAATGTCGTGGGGGAGATACTCCCTGCCGCCCATGTCGAACGTATACTCAGGGATTACTATTCGGGCAAGCTCGGCGATGCGGACCTTGAAGAACGCCTGCTAGAGAACGTGGATGAGGGACGTTTCCGGGCTATCTGCCAAAATGCCCTTGAAGGCTTGGCTTCAAAGAAGCTCAATCTGGAGATGCTTGTCGAACGCAGGGCTCGTGCGCAGGAATGCCGCGTTGTGCCCGAAACCATTGCGCGTTTCATTCGTGATGCAGCCGAATACGTTCCCCTTAAGCTGAAGGTCATTGAAACAATGGCTCACACCTTTGAGCCTGCCCGCACGCCGCCAGCACTGAAACGATTCGAGCGTGAGCCTACATGGAAACTCCCAAGCCTTGCACTGAAGTATCCGCGATGTTCGACTGACCGCGAAACTGCAGAGAAAAACAACCTTGAATGGGTCACGCCCGGTCATCCACTCTTCGAGGCGATTCGGAGGCACGCCTCTGACAAGGCCGCCGAAGTGTTCAGCAAGGGGGCTTGTTTTTATTCGCTACAGCACGAGCAACCCTCCCGGATCGATTTTTACCGTGCCCGAGTTGTGGATGGCCTCGGACACATTGTTCACGAGAACCTGTTTGCAGTGGAACTCACTGAGCACGGCGAACCCTGCCTGCGCGAACCAAACATGCTTGGAAATTTCTCGCCCGCACCGCTGCCGGAACAGGTTCCGACTGTGGTCCTTGCGCCAGAAGCCTCTGCATGGCTGTACGATAATGCTCTCCAGCCTTTCCTGGAAAGAACGCGAAAAGATCGCATGAACGAGGTGCAACGCATTTCCGATCACGTGGAGCTTTCCTTGACCGAGCTGATGCAACGCGCTGACGAAGAGATCGGAAAAGCCATAGAAGAGAAGGACAAGGGTATTACCGGCGCCGACGGCAGATTGGCACAGGCCGAAAACCGTCACGCCGAACTGCTCGCACGGCGTGAGCGACGCAGACATGAGCTCGAACGACAGCGGTCGTTATCGCTGCAGGCCGTGGAACGGATTGCCAGCGTGCTGGTCCTCCCCCATCCTGAACGCGAAGCCCCGGATGTTCAGCGGCTGCGTCCGAATTTTGAGACCGAAGTGATTGCTATGAATACGGTGATGGAATATGAGCGGTCTCAAGGCCGGCAGGTCTTTGATGTGCATGAAAAAAATCTTGGATATGACGTAACCAGCCTTGACGTCAACTCCGGCGAACTGCGCCTTATTGAGGTAAAGGGCCTGTCTGCGGTCACGGGCACCATACTGCTCACCCCCAACGAGAGGCGAGTGGCCGAAGACCGGCGCGATTGCTATTGGCTTTATATTGTCACCAACTGCGCGGCCCAGCCCACATTGCAGGAACCCATCAAAGATCCGGCACGGTTCCCCTGGCGGGAGGTGTCCAAGGTGGCCCATTACCAGATGGAAGTAAATGCCATGACAAAACCGATGCAGGTGAGGGAAGACCTCCCGCCGTATGGAGACTGAAGACACATGATAGGAGATGATCTGATTTGATAAAGGATCTCTTGACACAAAATGAGGGCAAGACCCTTGAGTTCAAAGAGAATTGCCGCTCGATGCAGAACATTGTACGAACCGCGGTAGCATTTGCCAATACCGCGGGAGGGACACTCTTGATCGGTGTCCGTGACCGTACCAAAGAGGTTATAGGCGTCAAAGACCCCTTGAGTGATGAAGAACGAATGAGCAGTGCCTTTGCAGACAGCATCAAACCCACCCTGATTCCGGAAATACAGATCGTTTCCTGGCGGGACCGGGAGCTGATCGTGGTCAATATCCCGCATCTTGTCGGCCCCTACTATGTCGGGTCAGAAGGCCCTGAAGAGGGGGTTTATATCCGCCTTGGCTCCACAAACCGGCGTGCAGGGCCGGAGCTTATTGCCGATATCCATCGTCTGGCAAGGAATACTTTGTTTGATGAGTTGCCATGCACGGAAGTCAACTCGGAAGCTGTAGACTTCCGAGCTGCTTCCGAGTTCTTCTCTCAGGTCTCCCGCCCGATCTCTGATTCTGTTCGGCGCTCCCTTGGCCTGGTAGTGAACCATGGCGGTCAGGAATTGCCAACCCGTGGTGCCATCTTGCTTTTTGGGAAAGACCGCCGATCGATCTTTCCTGATGCCGTCATCCGGTGTGCCCGTTTCAGCGGACTCACCACAGCCCATATTATCGATCAGACGGAAATAGATGAGTATCTCCCCCGGGCTGTCGAAATCGCTGTTGCATTTATCGAACGCCATACCATGCACGCTGCCGAGATCGGCGCTGTCAAGCGCAGGGACATCCATGAGTACCCTCCGGCTGTGATCAGGGAGGCCATAATCAATGCCGTGGTTCATGCCGACTATTCCATCTCCGGAATGAACATCAGGGTTGCGGTCTTTGACGACCGGATTGAGATCACCAATCCCGGGATGTTGCCCTTCGGACTCACGCTTGAGGCCGCCCTTTCGGGCGTGTCCAAGTTGCGAAACCGGGTGATCGGCCGGGTATTCCGGGAATTGAAGCTCATCGAACAGTGGGGGTCCGGGATCGGCAGAATAATGGCAGTATGCAGGCAGTCCGGACTCCAGCCTCCTCTCTTCCAAGAGGTCGGAAACAGCTTCAGGGTGACCCTTTTCAACAAGCACGTTAGCGCACCATCAGAGAAAGAACAAGAATGGCAAGTGCGGCTGGAGCACTATCTGCTTGAACATAATGAAATTTCCACAGCACATGCAGCGCATGTTTGGAATGTGTCGGATCGGGCGGCACGGGCGCGGCTACGGAAGCTCGTGACGCAGGGGGTCCTGGCCGAGATCGGCACCGGCCCGAGGGACCCCAAAAAGGTATATGTCCTCAAAAAATCGACTCGCTAGCTGGCAGTGAAAATGAAAATATTCACCGGGAAGAACCTGATCTCGTAAGCAATGAATTTTAATTTGAGCCAAGGATGACAAATGATTCCAAAAGAATGTAAGCGCCTGGCAGAGGTTGATTTTCCCATCGCTGTGGTATCGAAACACTCGGCCCGGGAAAAATCGATACGCCATGGCCATCCCTCCACACTTCACCTGTGGTGGGCACGAAGGCCGCTCGCAGCGTGCCGGGCCATGCTCATGGCGCTTCTGCTGCCCGATCCCTGCGATCCGCTCTGTCCGGTGGATTTCAAATCGAAAGCAAAGGAAGCCTTGCTTGAAGTGCCGGGATGGAATACCCCGAAAATGAACAAACAGTTGAGATCGGAAGAGGGTCTGCGCAAAGCCCTGCTCACCTTTATCGGGGACCTTGCAAACTGGGACAACTCTGCAAATATGGATTACCTTTCGGT
>JAHDQN010000080.1 GCA_018433775.1 Deltaproteobacteria bacterium | reverse complement strand
TCCCTAGTACGAGAGGACCGGGATGGACGAACCTCTGGTGCTCCTGTTGTCGTGCCAACGGCATAGCAGGGTAGCTACGTTCGGAACGGATAACCGCTGAAAGCATCTAAGTGGGAAGCCGTTCTCAAGATTAGATCTCCCATCTACTTCGGTAGACTGAAGGCCTCCTGAAGACTACAGGATTGATAGGCTGGGTGTGTAAGCGCAGCAATGCGTTGAGCTAACCAGTACTAATCGGCCGTGAGGCTTGACCCATTAATCACTCTCTTCCTTTTATTTTATTTTCGGTATCATACCGGGTTTAACCGGACAAATTAGACGAATGTTCCCGGTGACCATGGCATAGGGGAAACACCCGATCCCATCCCGAACTCGGCAGTTAAGCCCTATTACGCCGAAGGTACTGCGTGGGTAACTGCGTGGGAGAATAGGTAGTTGCCGGGACCATTTCAATATCCAAAAAGCCTTCCAGCCGATCGGCTGGGGGGCTTTTTTACTATGTGCTCAGCGCAATGGAAGTGTGAGCATTTCCAGCTTCACGATGGCGGGCAATACGTTCTTTTTCTCTCTCCAATGATCATATATTACCATGCGCCCTGCACAGGCCCCGACTTACGATACCTGTAATAAATGTTGATATTCAAATATCTCAAAAACCTATGATATCCTGAAGATATCTATGTTTTCCTGTCGTGAAATTCAGGACATTGATGCTGGCACGAGAGTTCTGTCTTTTATAATTGATGGGCTCTAATTTTTCCAGTTCCTCATTGCCCTCCTGCTATTACTAAAATCCCGGGAAGCCGTAGACCGAGAAGCCGTAGAAAAGAATAGAGGAAACGGCGGGCCTCCCCCCGTCTCCTCTCGGCCTTTTCTCACCTTGGCGTGCTCCTGCCCTTTGTCTGCGCCATTTTCTGCTCGGCGAACTCCATCAGCTTGCGGAACTCGTCCCAGGGGCTGAACTCGACGAGAACCGTACCTGCATCCACGGCGATCGTGTGGCCCGGCGCCATGTAATACACCTCGCCGGCCCTGACGATATCCTCGTGGTCGGGATACCTGACAGTCATCCGCCCCGCGACTAGATATCCCCAATGGGGGCACGGGCACCGGTCGCCGGGAAGCCCCTTCAGCAGCTCCTCGTCGGTGAAGTCCTTGAGATAGGTCTCATAGCCCACGCGCATGCCTCCCCACCGCGCCTCTCTCCATATCAGCTCTTCGGAGGAATGGGTCACCTCGAGCTCGAACAGAGCGGCATGCCGCCCCGAGGATCCGTGATCGGCCATACTGCCTCCCTTCCCAGCCATGCGGAAAAGCACGGCTCTCCCGGTTTCGGGTGATTTTTTTCAGCATCCTCTACCGGTTATGTATAAGGGCGATCCGGCACGCCGCAACACTCCCCTCTGCCGCACGGAGATCCCGGCCTGGCCCGTGAAGGGACATGCAGCCTGTGATGCAGGCAACGGGGACGTTTCTATTCGAATGAGAATATTGATACATCCCACTTTCGCCTCCCCGCTGCATCCTTTGGTGTGGAACCGGGCGGCGGTAAGTGCTAGAGTATACACGTTCCCGGATGCAGAACCGGGAATCTTCCTCCCTGCCCGAGCACAGCCGGGACGAGAAGAAAAACTCTTATCCACAGCACGAGAGGTATGTATGGATCATGATACGGTTTTCCCACGTTTGAGGTGGTTTGTCCTGTTCGTAGGCTGTTTCGCCATGTGCACCACCCATATACACATGACCTCGGTCCCCGTCATCTTAGGGACCATTGCCGGGGACATGAACCTGAATATGGGCACGGCCTCGCAGTTCATGACCGGGTGGCAGCTCGCCATGGCGGTGTCGGGCATTGTGTTCGGGTTTGTCTGCGACCGCTTCGGCCTCACCGTCGCAATTGCGGCGGGAATGCTGGCCTCGCTGGCGTCAGCGCTGCTCACCCCGGTGGCGGGGAGCAGCTTCTGGCCGTTCTTTTTTCTCCGGCTGCTCCAGGGCGCATCCGTGGGATTCGTCTTCCCGGTCATCGGATTCATCGGTGCACGATGGTTTCCTGAAAAGGAGCACGGGCTGGCCACGGGCATCTATTTCGGTTTCGTGTCCCTGGGGTCTGCGGTGGGGGTGTTCGTCACCCCGCTCATCCTCGAGGCGATCGGCGACTGGAGGATGTCCATCGCATCCCTGGGGGTCTTCAACGCTGCGGCGATCCTCCTGGCCCTGGCCGTTGCGCGGCAGAAGGCCCCGGTCGTCCCGGTGCAGGGTGCCGCCCCGGGCCGGAATGAGCCGGACAGTGCCGGCTTCCGCGAATGCCTCAGAAGCCCCATCACCTGGATCGGTCCGCTCATTGTCTTTGCCAATGGCTGGGTTTTCTTCGGGCTGTACAATTTCATCCCGAGCTTCCTCGCCTCGCCCGCGCCTCTGGGCGTCGGTCTGGGTCCGGTTGCGTCAGGCTATCTCTCGCTGAGCCTCATGGTGATAGGGGTGGTTTCCGGCCTTATCGGCGGCTTCGCCTACGGCAGGGTGTTCAAGGGGCGCGCACGGCCTCATGTGGGCAGCGCATTCGTTCTGGGGGCGCTTTCAATCCTGCTCGTGCTTCCGCTCGTACAGGCAAATGTCCCGCTCATCGCCCTGATCCTCATGGTGGCCGGCTTTGCCATTCCCTTCCAGAACCCCGCCATCAGCTCGTACATCGTAAAGGTCTATCCTGCCGATGGGGTCGCTCGGATGATGGGGTGGTGGTACGGGATCGGTGCGTTCGGGTCCGTAGCCGGGCTGTTCTGCGGCTCGATCCTGATCGGCGTGACCGGCGGATACGGGTGGGCGATCGGGATGATCGCAATCTCCGCACTCGTGGGGCTCGTGCTCACGGTGCTGTTCATGAGAGACAACTTGAGGGTCGGTAAATCCGGTGCTCCTGACGGTACATCTGAGCGGCTCAAGGGTGACAAGATACCGGGATGAGTGCGATCGACCGCTTCTTGCACCATGGAGCGCCGGTTATCCAGCCATTGTGATATCTCGCGGGATGCGCTGATATGAATGTCCAGGTGCGCGGCCTGATCGACGATGAGCAGGTGCATATTCTCCTGATTTTTGAAAATCGCAGGGGACTTTTCCCAGTCAAACAACTCATCGTTTTTTCCTATCAGATAAAGCGATTGGGTGGTGTGGTTGACTCTGAATGAACGGTAATCCTTTACCATAGACGCCTTACTCATCATCTTGGTATATTCTCTCACCAGCTTCGGGTCATCGCTCGCAGGATGATAAACCTGGGTCACCTCATGGTCGCCGCCGAAGATTGTTTTGAAGATATCCACATCAACATAGCGGGCTGGTTTCATCCCTGGTTGGCGCCAGTGGAAGAAAGGCGCCAGGTATATCGCGCCATGAACACTATTATAACCATGTTTTTCGAGATATCGACCGCAAATTCCGGCCCCCATGGAATGGCCGGAAATAATGATTTTCACCTGGGGATTTTTCAATCGTATCTGTTCGATATGCTTATGCAGATCTTCGATGAGGACATTTTCGTGAGGCACATCACCGCGTGGACCTTCCGAGTCGCCGTGGCCTCTCAGATCGATTACCCTCACATAGGTGTCCTCGCCGGAGAGACCGTTGATGAATGGAATGTAATAATACCCGTACATGGTACTGCCTGGAACGAGTATCACTGCCATATCGGCAGAGGTATCCCCGCTCTCGCGGTATGCAAGCCTGACAGCATCATCTGCATCCAGGTAGCTCACATCCGTGTCCTGCCAATATTCAACATCCGGAACGTGGAAGCGGAAAGGCTTTTCATCAGTGTCCACACACGCATTTATCATGAGCAGCACCAGCACCCCAAAGGCGAGCACCATCGTAATAGTCAGCAGAACTTTTTTCATCCCATTTCGTCCTCAACCAACCCGGCGGCCAAGTGTATTACGTCCGCGCCATTCTTTTTCATCCTTTTTCATCTCTGCCGGAGCATATTCGACACTTTCCGCCTGCACAAGTGTGATAACGGTGACAAATGATTATGCCGATCTTCTTCATTCCACAACCTCATCTGTGAGCAAGCTATCCTGGAAAAATGATGGTGCGCTCAAACGGTTGAGGCCGGCGGCGCGTACCCGTCACAGATAATCACCCCCTTTTTCCCGTGCTGTATGGTCGTGCAGTGGGGGAAGGATCAGATATGGTAGGTACCCCCTGCCGCGAGCACCTCGGTCGTCGCCTTAAGCTCCTTCTTCATCCGGTCGAGGGAATGATCGCAGGTGTCGTGGCCCGAGAGGAAAACTTTCCGGGGGCCGGCCTCGTTGATGGCCCGAATGGTCCTGCTCAGGTCTTCATCCGTGATTTTCTTCCAAGGCTGTTTTCCTGTGCCGATGATCATCTGGAACTTGATACCGGCCCGGTTGCCTCTTCCATCGGTGACGGGGAAATGAAGCCCTCCTCCGACAGCGTAGAGGGGTTCATCGGACAGACGCTTCACCATTTCCAGAATGACTTCGATGGTCGGGTGCCCGCAGCCGGTAAAGACAACGAGGCCCTTGCCCCTGATGCGGGCCAGGAGTGCCTGTTCTTCCGTGTAGCCGAAAAAGAAGAGGCTTCTCGACAGAGGGCCCGTGGATGCAATGCCGGCGCTTATCACCTGGGGTATATCGATCAGTCTGGTGTCGAATCCCGGCGCTTCGGCCTTGTCGGGCAGGAGACAGGGGATCGGGCTCGAAGGCATGAATTCTTCCGGCACCGTCACCTTGCCGGACCGTTGAGCCGACAAACCGCCCATGTGGTCGCAATGCAGATGTGAGATCGTCAGGGCATCGACCTGGTCCAGGGTGAAGCCGAGCCTGGATGCATTGTGGCTGAAAGCCGGGCGGGTCGGTCCGAATCCTATGTCGAACAGCATGGATCCCAGATCGGTTTTGAATCGATAGGATACTCCCGCATCGCCTATGAACCCTTCTCTTGCTTTTGACTCCACCAGGACAGTGAGCTCCATGGAGTTGAGCTCGGGCAGGTCGATATGTTCTGCCCGGCTTATGCGCGTCCGGTTGTTCTCGGCGGCCAGTGCCCTGTTTTCCTTGAAACAACGGTTCCGGAGCACCAGCAGAGGTGCTATGACCGGCGAGGAGACAGCCAGAACCGGCCACCATAAGGGTGAAATTCGAAAACTCATGACATAATCTCCTCGAATTCTATATTCTTATATCAGCTATCAGCCATTTCTCAGAGAAAATGGATTGCAGCCAGTATTCCTGTGCGGGTGTCTCACATGGCTTGATAATCTTCACCGCCCTGTACTTTCCGGACTCCTATCCTCTCTTCATTATATGATCCTTCGAGCCCTGGTTTCAGACATAACCGCCCGTGCTGAATTTTTTCCCAAGGGAGAGCGGACGTTGGGTATCCTCCTTCATGCGTCTTTGCAGCTCCTTTCTTTCGAGGTTCTGATTGCTGAGCCGAGCCGGAAACGCTGAATATGAAGTTTTTTTGATCACTTGCAATGTCATGATTCTGTGCATAATCCATCTGTGGGAGGCAAAAGGTATCTGAAAGGGCCTCCTTTTTTAACATCATCCACATTGAAAAATGTACATGCTTCCAATAAATCAGGTATCAGCAAGTACACTATATAACAGCATCATTTGATCAACAACAGAGGAATGTCAGGCGCATGTCACAAATGCCTGGCAATAAGCCTGTAGATTTTACTTGTTCGGTTGACACGCCCTGAGACCTCCCTGTATGCAGAAGTTCTCAAGGGATTTTTCGCATGCTCAAGGGAAAAGCCCGGTATCGCAATCGAGTGACGGCCCGGGATGAGGCAGGGTTCGAAGCCTCCTGCCCGGACAGAGACCGCGGAATGCGGGCAGCACCGAAGGAGTTGCCGCGACGGAACAGTGGGACAGGAGGGGCAGGGCAGGTGCCCTGTTGCCCGTCCGTGGTCCGAAGCGCCGGCAGACGATTCTTTTTTAGGGTCAGGAAAGAGGGAATACCATGGAAGACGTGCTCGCTGAGAAAGTGCTGATCACCGATCTGTCGAGGTTCAGAAGGGTGGTCGATCTGCGGATTTCCGAATCGGTGGGGCTTCCGAGCGGGCACATCAGCCGCGAAGAGCTGAAGAAGATTCCTGCCGGCGGGTCGTTCGAGGTGCGCGACAAGCGCTACTACGTGCTGCCGTGCGACATGCACGACTTTGTCATGGAGGGGCTCAAGCGCAACACCCAGATCGTCTATCCCAAGGACTCGGGCTATATCCTCCTGAAGCTGGATATCTTCCCGGGCAAGAGGATCGCCGAGGCAGGCACCGGCTCGGGCGCCATGACCGCGATCTTCTCGCGGGCCGTCGGAGGCGGAGGCAGGGTCTATTCCTACGAGCAGGATATCGGGCTCATCAACCATGCAGTGAAGAACCTCAAGCTGGATTCAGGTGATACGAATGTAGTCATCCATCACCAGAGCCTGGAGCAGGGAATTCACGAGCAGGACCTCGACGCGTTCTTCCTGGATGTGAGAGAGCCCTGGAAGCTGCTCGGTGAGGTGTACGGCTGCCTGAAAGCGGGAGGGCACCTGGGGGTCCTGGTGCCCACGACCAACCAGGTGAGCCGGCTTCTGCTGGCCTTCAATAACTGGGATTTCCTGGTCACCGAGGTGGCAGAGACCTTCCTGCGCACCTATAAGCCCGTGCCTGCGAGGCTCCGTCCCATGGACCGGATGATCGGTCACACCAGCTACCTGATATTCGCCCGCAAGATGCAGCCGGATACCATCAGGCGCGCCGCGGCGAGAGCCGTGCCCGTTCCCGGAGGCGAGGACGGAGATCTGCTGGAGAACGGCGGGCAGGATAACGGAGAGGACTGAACGTGTGCCGGCGGGAGAGACAGGGAGAGCGTGATGGAAACAGGCAGGAAGTATCATATCGGTTTTTCCCGGCAGGATCTGGGCGAGGATCCTCCCACTGACGTGATTCTGTGCGGCGACCCGGACAGGACGCGCAGGATCGCCGCAGAGACCGGCGGCGTGGAGCTGATCAGGCCGTTGTCCGAGAGCCGGGGGCTCTCCAGTTTCCTGGTGAGAATACCGGGCGGGAGGAAGGTCGTGTGCGCGACCAGCGGGATGGGCGCGCCCTCGCTCAGCATCGTGGTGAACGAGCTCGTCTCCCTCGGGGTCTCCCGGATCGTCCGCGTGGGCACCACGGGCTCCATCCAGGACCATGTCCGGGCGGGCAGCGTCGTCATCACCCGGGCCGCGCTGTGCCGGCAGGGTGCGTCGCTGGATATCGCCCCGCCCGAGTACCCCGCGGCCGCGGACCCCTTTCTCACCATGGCCCTGGTGCAGGCGGCCCGCGAGCTCGGGGTGGACTGGCATCTGGGCATCACCGCCTCGGTCGACACCTTCTTCGAGGGCCAGGAGCGGACCCGGACCTCGGCAAACCCGTACCTCCTGCGGCGCCTCGCGGGCATCACCGAGGAATACCGGAGGCTCAATATCCTCAACTTCGAGATGGAGTGCGGAACCCTGCTCAAGATGGCTGGGGTCTACGGCTTCTCGGCCGGATGCGTGTGCGCGGTGCTCGACGACCGCACCACGGGGGAGGATATCGATCTGGACGTCAAGGCAGGGGCCGAAAGGGATGCGGCGCGGGTTGCGCTCAGGGCCCTTCAGGGGGCAGAGACGATTCCCATGCGAGAATAAGTCTTGGAATAAGGTTCGATTTTTATCATTGACATCACGGTCCGGGCAGATTAAAGCATACCCGCATATGAAACACGGATTTCTCTGAAGCGAACCTTTTTTTACGCTCGAACGGAGTGCACAAAACGACGTTCGGGTCTGTAAGCCCTTCGTACACACTTCTTACAAATCTTACAAAAAGCAGGACAGACGTCATGGAAGCAGTCGAGAGATGCCACACAATCGGAGAGGACCGGGAAACAGCCGACCGGCAGGGGTCCGGAAAACATCATGAAAAAGAGGTGCTCAGGCGGCGCACCTTCGGCATCATCAGCCATCCGGATGCGGGCAAGACCACGCTCACCGAAAAGCTGCTGCTCTTCGGCGGGGCGGTGCAGCTCGCCGGCACGGTGAAGGCGCGCAAGGCCGGCCGGTACGCCACCAGCGACTGGATGAAGATCGAGCAGGAGCGCGGCATATCGGTCACCACCTCGGTGATGAAGTTCAGCTACCAGGGCTGCGAGGTCAACCTGCTCGACACTCCCGGCCACCAGGACTTCTCCGAGGACACCTACCGGGTGCTCACCGCGGTGGACTCCGCGCTCATGGTGATCGACAGCTCCAAGGGAGTGGAGACCCAGACCGAGAAGCTCATGGAGGTCTGCCGGATGCGCAACACCCCGATCGTGACCTTCATCAACAAGCTCGACCGCGACGGGCTCTCGCCCCTGGATCTTCTGAGCGACATCGAAGACAAGCTGCAGATCGAGTGCGTGCCCGCGAGCTGGCCCATCGGCATGGGCAAGGCGTTCAAGGGGGTCTATGACCTTTCCCGCAGGCAGCTCCACCTGTTCACGCTCGGCAGGGCCACCAGGGACCGGGACGGCATCGTGATCACCGACCTGGCCGATCCCGCGCTCGACGAGCACCTGGGCACCCAGGCCGACCAGCTCAGGGAAGACGTCGAGCTCATCGAGGGCGTGCTGCCCCGGTTCGACCGCGCGGAATATCTCAAGGGCAACCAGACCCCGGTCTTCTTCGGCAGCGCGATCAACAACTTCGGGGTCAGGGAGATGCTCGACGCCTTTGTGGAAATCGCCCCGTGCCCGGGCGTACGGACCGCCGAGAGCCGTGACGTTTCCCCCTTCGAGAGGTCCTTCTCCGGCTTCGTGTTCAAGATCCAGGCGAATATGGACCCGGCCCACCGGGACCGCATCGCCTTTTTCCGGGTCTGCTCCGGCAGGTTCACGCGCGGTATGCGGGTGGTCCACCACCGCACCGGCAAGGAGATGACCCTCGCCAACGCAACCGTGTTCATGGCCCAGGACCGGGCGAATGTCGAAGAAGCCTATCCGGGCGACATCATCGGCATCCACAACCACGGCACCATCGCCATCGGCGACACCTTCACCGACAAGGAGCACCTGAAATTCCTCGGCATCCCCTATTTCGCGCCCGAGCACTTCCGGCGGGTGATCCTGAAAAACCCCATGAAGTTCAAGCAGCTCATCAAAGGGCTCACCCAGTTGAGCGAGGAGGGCGCGGTGCAGGTGTTCAAGCCCCTGGCCGGCAACCACTATATCCTGGGCGCGGTGGGGCCGCTGCAGTTCGACGTGGTCATGGAGCGTCTCAAGGCCGAGTATGGAGCCGAGGCCTTCTACGAGCCCGTGGACTATGTCACGGCCCGCTGGATCGAGTGCGGCGACAGGAAGATGCTTATGGACTTCGAAAAGGCCCTCCAGACGCACCTGGCCCGGGACGCAGGGGGATACCTCACCTACATGGCGCCCAGCGAGTGGCGGCTGAACCATACCATGAAGGAATGGCCCGATCTGGTTTTCCTGAAGACACGGGAGCATAATTGACCTATACTCGTGCTCGAGAAGAGTGATAATGAACGAAGCCGCAAAGATCGCCGATTTCAAATACCTCACGCCAGAGGTTTTGCTGGACCTCGTGGAAGAGGCATCCGGCATTCCCATGACCGGGCTCACCATACCCCTGCCCAGCTATATCAACCGGGTCTACGAGCTGCAGGCCAGGAGGGGAGAGCGGATCATCGCCAAGTTCTACCGCCCGGGCCGCTGGAGCAGGACCGCGCTCGAAGACGAGCACCGGTTCCTCGCGGATTGCGCGGCTGCCGAGATTCCCGTGGTCTGCCCCCTCGTCCTGCCCGGCGGAGGCACCCTGGCCGGGACGGACGGCGGGTTCTTCGCGCTCTTTCCAAAGAAATCGGGCCGCGAGTTCGAGATCAACACCGGCGACGACCTGAGGCGGGTGGGAAGCCTCATCGCGCGGATCCACCTCGCGGGCCAGGAGCGCGTACCGAATGACCGGGTCGTCCTCAGCCCGGAGACGGCGACCTCAAGCGACCTGGATTTTCTCATCCACGGCGGGTTCATCACGCCCGAGCACCGGGCGGCCTTTGCAGATCTTACCTCGCGGATCGTTGAGAACATCTCCGGGCTCTTCCACGAGAAAGAATTCATCCGGATCCACGGCGACTGCCACCGCGGCAACCTGCTCGACCGTCCGGGCGAGGGGCTCATGGCCATCGACTTTGACGACATGATGCTGGGCCCGCCGGTCCAGGACCTCTGGATGCTCCTTCCCGATCACGCGGGCCGCTCCCGGCGCGAGATCGAACTGCTGATGGACGGCTACGAGCAGTTCCGCGAGTTCGATTTTCCGTCCCTTACGCTCATCGAGCCGCTTCGCTTCATGCGCATCATCTACTACCTCACCTGGTGCGCCCGGCAGCTGGACGACTACGATTTCCGGGCAAACCACCCCGACTGGGGCGGCGAGACCTTCTGGCAGCGGGAGATCTCGGACATCAGCCACCAGTTCCAGGTCATCATGGAGCACAAGGTGGCCTGGGAAGAGGGCAGATTCTTCGGGGAGTGAGGCGGGGAAGAGCCTGACAGTGCGGTCCGGTTCCCGGCATGGACCGCGCCGGAAGGCTGCCTGCCGGAAAAAGAACATTGCTGAAAAAAGGGTCCTCCTCTCGACCCTCGTTTCCGCAGGTTTTCTCAAGGAGCGCCATTTCCCCTTTGATCGGCCCTCGCGTTCATATCCTCCCCAAGGAGCCGGCCACCCGCCAATGATCAGTCGGGGTCCGCCCCATGCATGCATTACCTCATATCAATGATGCAGTTTTCCTCCTTGAGTGATGATCACGCCATCATATTATTTATGTATGTCTGCATAAACCAAATAACACCTAACGATTACCAGTTACCGATGTACAGGAGGAGGAAGAATGAAGCTCAGAAATTTCTTATTGATTTCCCTGATTGCCTGTCTGCTTCTCCCGGTTCCGCTCTTCGGGCAGGAGAACGGGCAGGCCGAGGAAGAGCAGGCGGCAGGCAATGTCACCCTGCGCGACTGTATCGAGAATCTGACATTGCAGGGTGATTTGAGGATCCGGTACGAACTCCGGGATCTGGACAATCCAGAGGAGCCCGATGAAACTCGAGACCGCATGTTGACACGTTTCAGGCTCGGATTTGTCTGGGAGAGCATTGACAAGGATTGGGAGCTGAGTGCAGGCCTCGCGACCGGAGGGTTGTCATCGACTTCTACCAATGATACCTGGAGCGAGGAAGAATATTTCGAAACCGGCGACATACGTCTCGATTATGCCTATGCAAGCCATAACTTCGGGCCGGTAACGTTTATCGCCGGGCAGCAGAAAAACCCGTACGAGACGAGCTGGCTCCTCTGGGACAGCGACGTCCGTCCCGCCGGCTTCACCCTGAAGGTCGAACCCGGCCCGGTCTTCGTCACCTTGGGAGGATACGACGTCATACAGATCGAGGTCGATCAGGATTTCGGGATCCTCTATGCCGTGCAGGCAGGCACGGAAATAGAGCTTCAGGATGCCGGAATCAGTCTTGCCCTTGCATACTATGACTTCGACGGGGACTTCGAGAGACAGTTCAGGAGGGACAACCCTGCTCTTGACCAGGATTACGAGTTCAACGTGGTTGACCTGTACGCCAGTGCCGGGATGGATTTCGGTGATATCGGGCTCACGGTGTACGGGCAGGTGTTCGAGAACATCGGGGCCGAAGGGGACCCGGGGCAGAGCGTGCTGGGGGGCACCCTCGATCCCGAGGAGGAGAATATCGGCTGGACAGCGGGGATCGAGGCGGAGGTCATGCAGTTCGTGCTGGAGTATTCCTACGCGGAGCTCGGTGCCGATTCGTTTGTGCCCGGACTCACCGATGCCACTTTTGGAAGCGGGGTTGGCGACACGGATGTCAAGGGGCACATCATCAGCCTCGATTTCAACGTGACCAAGTGTTTCACCGTAGGAGGCAACGTCTATATCTATGAAGCGCTGGAGCGGGATAATGAACCCGAGGGGGTGATTTACCACGCCGATTTGGTCTATAAATTCTAGCGCTTCATTAGTACTGCAATCGTCATACTATTTTCCCTGCATCATGAGCCCGGCCAAGTTCCGATAGGTCGAATCGTACAGACTTTGGGTCATCTCGATTCATTTGCCATGTACTACAAAGTGGCGGTTGCAGTATAAGAATACCATATTGAGAGTAGCGTGGTGAAACCGCGGAAAAATACCCCTCTTCCCCGCCCCTGCCTCAGCGGTGTGGCCGCTTCGCGGAAGAAGCCCGGGGAGAGAAGTACTATGAGACATGGATGGAGGAGGAAAGGGGCTCCTCCCCCTGTTCTTACGGGTATTGTCCCGTGAGCCTGCAGCCGTGCCGGCGTGCAGGCTCACTATAACCCGGTTACTCGTTCATTGCGTACTCGCCGTTGAGCACGGAAACGTACTTCTCCCAGACCTTGTTGTACTGAGCTGGATCGGGCACGGCCTTGATGAGCATGATGTCCCTGCAGTACGCGCGCTGATCGTCCTTAGTGCTGTGATTGCCGTAGATCTGCAGTGCGAAGAGCGAGAAGTCGCGCACCATGAAGTCGAAGATCTGGTTTAAGATGTCCGGATCGGTCTTGTCGAACCCGGCCTGCTCGAGGATGAGCTGGCCGTAGACCACGATGGAAAACATCTCGCCCAGCGGCAGGGACCACGAGGGGTCCATGTCCTGCATCTTGTCCGGGCCCGCCTTCTCCAGCATCTCCTTGAAGATCGCGGTCTGCTTCATGAAGGTGGCCACGTTGGGCAGATCCCTGCTGGCCTCGAAGACCGGCCGGTAGTCGTGGAACTGCACCTTGCCCAGGCCCTTGGTCGGGCCCTGGTCAAAGAGGAAGAGGTCGTCATCGAGCGAGAAGTCAGGCTCCACCGGGGTGTACTCGGCAGGGTTGAAGAAGTAGTTTTTCATGAACTTGCGGATGAGCTGCACGTTCACGTGCACCGTGCCCTCGAGCTTGGACGGGCCCCGCATGTCGGCGGCGGCCATGTGGAAGTAGGTGTCCTTCTCGAAGCCCCTGGCCGCGATGACGTCCCAGAGCAGGTTGACCACGTCCTCTGACTGGAGCGTCACCTTCATCTTGCTGGTGGGGTTATAGAGCAGGTAGCGGCGGTCGTTCGCGCCGGCGCCCCGGAAATAGTCGGTGGAGCGGCGCTGATACATCTTCATGGCAACCAGCCTCAGCCAGGCGTCCATGAAGTTCTTCTTCACATGGGGCATGTCCGTGACCTTCATGCCGTAGAGGATGCGGTTCGACGCGTGCGTGATGGCCTCGTAGAAGCAGTGCTCGGCCAGACCCAATGATGCCGGGCCGATGTTGAACTTGCCGATGTTCACGGTGTTGAGCGCCGAGTCCCATGCGTGCGGCCCGCGCGAGAGGATGTCCTCTTCGGTGATGGGGTAGTCGTGCAGGGCAAAGTTGGACACGTATTCCTGGTGGGAGATGACGTTTTTCTTCAGCTCGTAGGCCTTGTGCCGGTAGTTGGTGACGAAAAAGGTGTAGTCGTCCGTGCCGTCCTTGACCTTGCCCAGGGTGGAGACCATCTCGGCCTCGTTGCCGTTGCCGATGTAATACTTCTCGCCGTTGGCCCTGTACGTGCCGTCGCCATCCGGGGTGAGCGCGGTCTCGGTGGAATAGATGTCGGCGCCGTGGGTCCGCTCGGAGAGGCCGAACGCGAAGATGGCGCCCTCTTTGAGGAGCTTTGCCGCCTTCTTCTTGGCAGCCTCGTTGGGGCTCATCCAGATGGGGCCCAGGCCCAGGATGGTCACCTGGAAGCAGTACCAGTATCCCAGTCCGTAAAAGGCGAGCAGCTCGCTGTACTCGCTGTTGCGCGCCGTGTCCCAGCGGCAGTCCGGATCGCCGCCGGCATACTCCTTCGGGGTGAGGAGCTTGGCGAAGATCTGCTCGCGGCCGATGAAATCCACGAATTCACGGTACCAGACCTTCTTGTTGTAGTCGTCCAGGAGCCGGGTTTTG
The DNA here is from genome assembly GCA_018433775.1 of Deltaproteobacteria bacterium. Taxonomy (GTDB): domain Bacteria; phylum Desulfobacterota; class Desulfomonilia; order UBA1062; family UBA1062; genus Phosphitivorax. The sequence goes on along the minus strand of JAHDQN010000080.1, from coordinate 105,918 downwards.
CCCATTTCCTCGAAAAAGGCAATGGTCTTGTCCATGATAGCCCGGGAACCCTCGTCCGCCATCAGCGAAACGTACTTTTTCGGCTGAATCAAATAGTTCATATCACTCTCCTTCTTTCATTAATATGCTCAATCATTATCCAGAAACGGTATGTGGCGTCTACGCGACGGCCCTGATATCACATGCCCGCCTCTTGCATTCCCCCGGCAGTCCGGATAAGGCGCTACGAAAGACCCTGCCCAAGATCTTCTCCGGGGTTTATTCCAATAAAATCCGCCGCGCCGCGAACACCGGCAGGGCATTTGATGCAGGTCATGACGGGTGTCATCGTAATCGTTTTATCATGTTAACATAATTTTAACATTTTGTGCTGCCAATTTTTCCCGGACCGGACAACCGGTCTTGCACGCAACAATGAAATTCGCCGGCTCTCCAAGCTCCCTCTTTCATGCGTGCCTGCCTGCGTGCGGGTCATAGAGCACGTCTCATGCCACCCTGCGGTATTGTTCAACATATTGTTATTGAAGGATAATCAGCTTCATGCTATTGCGGATAGCCCATATATGGGCAACGACAAGCCCAAATATGGGCTTGACGTCGGGGGGTGATGGGTGAAAGATAAGTCGATGAACAGCCGGATGATTTCCCGCAGGCCGGGACAGGGCAGCCGGTCGGTGTTTTCCTCTTCCCGGCCGTCTGTCCGGTTGGATGCATTCCTTGGGGTCTCCGGCGCTTGCGGGAGGAGATGTTTCTCATGAAGGATCTGAGCAGAGCGGAATGGCAGGCCCTGGCCGTCCTGGACGCGCTGTCCGGGGCGGTGAGCCTGGACGTCCTGGAACGGCTTTTGCCGCTCACGCGACAGGAGCTTCAGGCATTGGTGGAAAAATCCGTGTCTCTGGGCATCGTGGAGCAGGCGGAAGACACAAGCCCGGCCCTGGCTCCGGACCTGCCGCCGCACATCATGCGCAGGCTCTCGCGGATAAACACGAAACGGCATGCGGCGTCCCTTGCAGCGCGGATTCAGCGCCCCGATCTCCAGGACAGGCTTCCCGTGGCCGCGCGGCTCGCTGTTCTTGTCAGGGCCGGCCTCGACTACGATGCGGCGCTCCTGGCGCAGGGGGCTGCTGAGAAATCCGCCCATGAAGGCGATGCACACCATGCGATCGATCTCCTCGATACCGCCTGCGAGATCGCTGCACGGAATCTGGGAGACCTCCATTGGGACACCCTGTTCGTCCAGATCATCAATGAGTTGTGTCGCCTCAGAGTCACCCTTGCCCGGGGCATCGAAGAGATACCGTCCCTCCTGGAGAGGGAGAAGCCTGTGGCATTGAGGCTGGGAGACCAGCGGACCCTTGCGCGGATCGATCTTGTCTCGGGACTGTACCACTACCTGATAGGTGAAACGGCCAGGGGGCTCGAGCACATCTCGTCAGGTCTGCAGCAGGCGGAAGACCTGGGCGACGAGGATATCATGGTGATCTCTTCAGAGTTCCGCGGCATCTATCATTATCTCAGGGGCATGTACAAGGAGGCCGTGGATGCGTTCGACCAGGTGATGCAGATGAATAGCCTGCAGGCCGGCAAGAGGGTTCCCACCTTCCTGCCCGAGTATCTCGCGTCTTCCTCTGCTCTCGGGTACATCAGCGCTCTTCTGGGTCAATACCATCGGGCGGTCGGGCTCCTGGATTCTCACTGGCGCAGGGCCCGGATGAGGAAGAACGACCGCAACGCATGTTTCTATGAGGCCCTGCTGGGGATCGTGCTCATTATCATGGGCAGGAGGAGCGAGGCCTATTCCCACCTCAAGGCGGCCCAGAAAGAGGCCCTCGAGCTCGACAACAAACAGGCCCTTCACGTGATCAAAAAAGGGCTCGCCTATCACGCCTACTTCGAGGGAAGGATCGAGGACGCCTATTGGATCACCATGAGTATGCCGTACACCGAGTCCATCGGGCCGCAGTACAACTGGCCCGTGCATCTGGAGATGCTCTATGCGTTCGAACGGCAGGATCTTCTCCCCGCTATGCCCTCTCTGGCGTTCGAGCAGGAAATCATGCGGGTCCTTGCCGGGCCGAACCATCACCTGCGGGGCGTGGCGCTCCGGATCCGTGCGCTCCAGGCCCAGGAGAGGGGAGAGGGCTGCGACGATGCACTGGCCCTCCTCACGTCCAGCGAGACCGAGCTGCTGCTCACGGGAGACCCGGTGGAGCTCGCCAAAACCAGGGCGGAGATGGCACGGGTGAAGCTCGCGGCACATGACAGGCAGGGCGCCCGGAACTATGCCCTCATGGCCTGGGAGGGCCTGAGCGGCTACGGGCAGGATTTCTTCCCCGACGACCTGGTTCCCCTGCTGAGGATCGGCGTGGATCGACGTCCCGGCACCAGGAGGCAGGATCTGGCGGAGAGGTTTGCGGACCTGATGGACGGCTTTATCCCGAGCACGGACAGAGATGAGCTTCTCAACCGGCTCGTTGCAGCCACGGGAAGGTTTCTCGGGGCGGAGCGGGGAGGTCTCTTCTGGTTCTCGGGGGGGCGGGATACGGGCCGTCCGGCGCTCAGGGCGGCCTATAATCTCGAAAAGGCCGATATCTCATCAGGGCCTTTCCGGGATTCGCTCAGACTCGTATTCAAAACCTTCCGCAACAAGGAGCCCCTGATCATCAAGTGCGCCCCGGCCGGAAACCTCATGGAGGGCGGTCCCCGTGTACTTTCCGTGTACTGCCTGCCGGTGGTCATCAAGGGCGAGGCCCGGGGTGTTCTCTATCTCGATCATTCCTATGCGGAAGACGAGGGAGAAGATCTCGACCGGGATTCGGCGCTGCGCATCGCCAGGCAGGTCAGCCTTTCCATCGAGCGCATTCTCCGGTACGCGGGCATGATCGAGGCGGACAGGTCGCGCACGGTATCGGTCAGTCCCTCGGGGGACGGGGAGGATGCATCGGGAGCGATTATCGGCAGCAGCCCCGTCATGGAGGTTCTCCTGGGCCTCGCGGACCAGACGGCCCTGAGTGAGGCCACCGTGCTCATTACCGGGGAGACCGGCGTGGGCAAGGAGCTCCTGGCCCGGAGAATACACGAGACGAGCACACGCAGAGACGGCCCCTTCGTGGCCGTGAATCTGGCGAGCATACCCGATACCCTGGTGGAGAGCGAGCTGTTCGGTCACGAAAAGGGCGCGTTCACCGGGGCCGACCGGCAGAAGCCGGGCAGGGTGGAGCTGGCCCACCGGGGTACTCTCTTCATCGACGAGATCGGCGACGTGCCCTTGAGCGCACAGGTGAAGCTGCTCAGGGTCATTCAAGAAAAGAGCTTCTCGCGCGTGGGCGGCACGCGGACCATCCTTTCGGACTTTCGCCTCGTGGCGGCAACCAACCGGGATCTGACCAGGGACGTGGCATCGGGGCGCTTCCGTCAGGATCTGTATTTCCGGCTCAATGTGGTGCCGCTGGTGATGCCGCCGCTCAGGGACCGGGGGCAGGACGTGGTGGAGCTGGCCCGGGAGTTTCTCAGGCAGTACGAAAGAAAGTATCACCGGAGCCTGCCCGCCCTGACCCGCGAGGATGAAAAGGCACTCGCGGCATACTCCTGGCCCGGCAACGTGCGCGAGCTGAGGAACGTGATCGAGCGCTGCGCCATTCTCTCGTCCGGAGACAGGCTCCAGCTCAATCTGCCTGCGGCGTCGCGACCCGTATTGGAATCTGCCTTTGCCGATACGCCCACCATGGGCGAGATCCAGCGCCGCTATATCCTGCACGTGCTCGACCTCACACGCGGCAGGCTGGGAGGGCCCGGGGGCGCTGCCGAAATTCTGGGCATGAAGCGGACCACACTCCAGGCCCGCATGAAGAAGCTCGGTATCGGAAAGTGATTGCGGGGGCCTTCTTTTTCATAAAAATGTTTTTTGTTGACATGCCCCCTGTTTTGCACTAAAGGCAGATAAGATCTGAAAGAGAGATCTATGTGATATGAAAAGTGCTGTATGAATGCAACCTTCGGTTCACTTCAAAAAGCCAACGGATCATTCACGATAATTCTCATTTTCAGAAATTCTAAAAAACAGGTCTCTGGCTTTGCCGGTCAGGGCATCTGGAAAGAGGTCTTTCATGGCACAGGGAAAAGTAAAGTGGTTCAATGATTCAAAAGGCTTTGGTTTCATTACATCGGATGACGGGCAGGATGTCTTCGTGCACCACACATCCATCAAGCAGGAAGGTTTCCGGTCTCTCGAAGAGGGGCAGAGAGTGACCTTCGACATCACGAACGGACCGAAGGGACCCCAGGCGTCAAACGTCTATAAAGCCTAACAGCGCTCATCAATAAGCGAAAGCCTCCCATCCCGATCAGCGATACCGCTTCCGGTATGAGACCTGCCGGGGTGGGGGGATTCTGATCTCGTACGCGCCCATTTTCGTGCGGCTGCGCGTTGCCTTTGCCGTTCTCCCGATACCTGTCCCCATCTTCCCCTGTCATTTTGAGGGCACATTACGCGGGGCGCCGAGCGCCCGGGCCGAAAACGGCGTATCTGACCGCTCATGGATCCAATAGGCAATAAATATATTAATTGCCTATTGAGCAGATAGGAATGATGGACGATTGCCGGATCTTATGACATCCGACAAAAGGACATTATGAGCTAATATAGGATGGATTTCCCTCGAACGGGGACCGCGTGCGGATATTTTTTAGATTACCCACAAAATATGAATCCATTTCCGTTGCCGTGCATCTCAAATAGTACAAACATAAAACCTCCTCTTTAGGATGGCGCGTCCTATGCCCTAACCGCCATCCTTTTTTTTGTCTTCTGCCTGTGCTGGGATTTGACCCTTTTAAAAAAGTATCGTTTATTGATCCGGATCAATGACCCTGAGAATGCTTGAAGTGCATGATGCGGACAGGAATGACGGAAGACGCTCCAGGGACTCTTGATCGAGCATCGAAACAGGCAAGGAGTATGATCATGGCCGACATCGGGATCCTTCTTCTCATAATCGGTGCCTGGTTTTTCCTCCAGGCATGGCTGCTTCCCAAGCTGGGCGTGCGGACCTGAATGAGCCGCACCTGTCCGGTCGAGGATGGGAAGAGCAAGGCAAAGAAAAACACCGGAGATGCAGACCGAACGTGACCCGGGCATGCGGGCCTTTTCCTGGCCCGCCTGCCCGCATTATCGGCCGCGCGCGAGCGGGACAGGCCACGCGAGAGAGGCTGCCCTTCCCGGGGCGGCATGAGCCGGTCCTTTCCTGCGCTGTCTTTCTCTTCCCCGGGGCAGGAGAAATTCCCGCCCCCAAGCGACATGCCATACAATGGGATCCGCTCGTGCCGGGCTTTCCGGGCTGGCGTTTTCCCATGCCGTTCATTTCTTTCTTGTGCTTGCGTGTATTTTGTTCGATATCCATACAAGGCTATCAAGGTGCGTTGGCATGGCCCTTGTGCCCAGGTGCAATGGAGGGTTCATCTTCTCTATCAAGGGGGTTGAACAGGTGACAGACAGCGGAAATAATCATGCAGACCGATGGGTGCTCATCGACACCGAAACAACCGGGCTCAACGATCCGGTGTACCCGGTAGAGATTGCCGCCCGGATCATGCAGGGGTGGGAGCCCGAGGGTGAGCCGTTCAGGGAGCTCATAGACTTCGACGTTCCCCTGGAGCCCGCCGCCGTGCGGATCCACAGCTACACCCGGAGCTATCTCAGAGAGCAGGGCAGCCCCCCGCGGGAGACCCTTGAGCGGTTCCGTCTCTTTGTCCGCGATCTGCCTCTGGCCTCGTATAATCTCTCCTTTGACTGGGACCGGGTGCTGGCGCCCACCTTCCGGCGCATGGGCATGCCCGATACCCCGCGGCCCGGGTTCTGTGTGCTCAACCTTGTCCGCAACGTGGTGCCGCGCCTCTACAACTACCGGCTGATCACGGTGCTCAAGGCGTTCGGGATCGCGAAGCAGCAGAAGCACCACGCCCTGGACGATGTGGACATGGTCGTGCGCCTTCTGAGAGAAAAGATCGGCCCGCATCTCCTGAGCCACCAGGTATCCCGCCTCGAAGAGGTGATACAGTGCGCCGAAGGCAGGCTCAAGGTTCCCCCGCTCCGGCCCTCGAGACGCAAGCCCGGTCCGGACGAACTCCTTGAGAGGCTGGCGCTTGTCGGGCAGAGGAAGGCATAAGGCCTGATCTCAGCCGGATCGGCGAGACACGGAAGACGGCTGTCGATATCCCCGGACGCGCCGTGCATCGGGCTTGCGGGAATGATGTCGGTTATCGGATTTCTCCGCATAGTGACTGAGAACACCGAGAGGTTTTTCGTTTCCAAGCTCCCTTGCCCCTTCCGGTGCCGGAGAGGCCGGCAGTGTCTGTTCAATGCCGGATGCATATGGCAGAAGCTTTCATGAGCCGGGGGAAATACGGAAAGTTGTCCGTCAGGAAGGTTCTCGTGGTTCAGGTCGTCCTCGTCCCGGGGGCTGTCTATCTGATCGACCGCGACACCTGACCGGTCTTGGAGCCTTGAAGGAAAGCGATATAATCATTTGATGAAGCCACAGACCTGAATCGCATTCTTGCCAAGGCGGTCCCAAAGCCCTCTTGATGAAGCAGGCGAAGAGGTCCGTGCACGCGGAGTCCGGATTCCATCGGGGCGGCAGGACGATGCAGGCAGGATCCAGCCCTGAGCAATGGAAGGCCGGGTTCTCCCGGCGGACCAACCTCCCCGAATCCGATTCGAGGATGATCTCCAGGGCGTTGCATTCCGGATGCCCTCTGGTCACGGCCTTTCGTGTTCCACGGCAGTGGATGTTCCTCGCGAGTCTTCGATCCGGCACCCTGACCGTACGGTGCGCTCCCGGATCACATGCATCTCAGCCCCCCGTTTCCTCGGCCGGCGTGGAAGCCGTGTGAACAGAACCGCACAGGGGACTTTGTTGGACGGGGGAACAGGCGTCTGGATGCCGGAGCGATCACTGCAGATACGAGCCCGTTTTCTGCGGGCAGCAGGGAATGAGGCTACGCTCACGGAAAAGAATCTCCTGCCGGTCGCATGGCCTGAATCAGGGTATTGCGCGTATCGCCGGACAGCGGAAAGGCATGCCGGATGGAATTAATATGGTTAATAATAAGATAATAATGAATGATATTACAATGGCAGCCCAGCACCTGTTGTATGAATAGAGGTGGCAGGAGGGCAGGCTGCATCCAGGTATCATTATTTAAACGAATAAAATAATTCACAAAAACTCAACATGGCGAATGATGGATGAATAATTGGATAATCAAAAAAACAAAGTAGTTGACAAGGGTGTTTATAATAAATAGAATGCAATTCAATATGAAATAAAAAATAAATAAGATTTATTTCAAATAAGGGCGGGCGCAGGAAATAAATTTCTGAGGGAGCTTGAAATGATCGATACCGTGTATTTCGAGTCGCGTGCATGATGTAAGCGGGCTCTGGGACTGCACATTGCTTTCTCCTCCTCAGACATCGGTGAATGATCCGTAAGGGATCATGAATATGCCAGTGTGTCAGAAACGACCAACTATGTGCTACACGAAAAGGAAGGAGGCTGTTATGAAAAAAAGGGTTCTAGGGATCGTGGTTCTGGCGGTTGCGATACTTCTGAGCGGTGCTCTTTCTGTCCATGCCGCAGAGAAGGTCTACAAGTGGAAGCTGCAGGCATGGCGCAGCCCTGCCGAGCCCGGGATGGCTTATTATGTGGAGATGTTCGAGAAGACCCTGCCCGCGATGACCAACGGGCGGCTCCAGATCAAGATGTACTGGGGCGGTGAGCTGGTAGCGACCCCCGACATCCTGGATTCGGTGAAGATGGGCGTGATCGAGATGGGCCTCGCCTCTTCGTATACCTACCAGGGCGTCATCCCGGCGGCAGCCGTGGAGTACGGTCTCCCGTTCGGGATCAGGACCCCCAACGAATTGTACAACTTCATGTACGGCAAGAAGCTCCCGAACATATTCGGCGGCTGGCGCGCCATCGACGTTCTGAGAGAGGAGTACAAGAAACAGGGTGTGTATCTGCTCACTACCGGTGTGGACTGCTGGCCCGGCTCGTTCATGTTCAAGAATCCCATCAACACGCTCGACGATATCAAGGGAAAGAAGGTCCGTGCATCGGGGCTCATGATGGACTGGATCGAGCAGTTCGGCGGCAATGGCGTGTTCATCCCCGGAGAAGAAACCTACACCTCTCTCCAGACCGGTGCCCTCGACGGGGTAAGCTGGGGAAGTGCGATTGCGATGTACAGCGTGAAGTTCCATGAAGTGGCCAAGAACTTTCTCTGGCCTCCCATCAATCCCATCAACTGTGCGAACGTGATCGTGAACGAAAGGGCCTGGAACTCTCTGCCGGATGACCTCAAGGTCGCCCTCGAGCAGGCGGTGATCATCGCCGGGCTGAACCACACCTATCATCAGAACTGGACGGGAGAACAGTGGGGGCTGACCCAGATGAAGAAGGCCGGCGTGAAGCTGAACGAACTCAAGGGCGAAGAGCTGAAAAAGGCCGAGAAGGCCGCTCACGCACTGTGGGAGAAAGAGGCGAAGAGAAGCCCAGCATCGGCCAAGCTGGTCGAGATGACAAAAGAATACATGAGAACCATGGGATACCTGGATTAGCGATACAAGAAGAGGGAGCAACGTTTCCCGGCCTTCTTTAGGGGGAAACGGCGCTCCCTCTTCATGCCTGTTTTCGGCAGTTCTCAGAACAGATAACACGAGCAACCAGGGAGATACTATGCGTGCATGTATTCGGATCATCTCAAAAATAACGGATGTAACCGGCCTTGTTCTTATGTGGTTCCCGTGGATTCTGACGGTGATCATCGTTTGGGAGGTCGTCATGAGAAACTTCCTGAACAGGCCGACGATATGGGCGCACGAAATCAGCGTCATGGTCTTTGCCGTTCTGACCATAACGAGCGGGGCCTATGCGCTGAAGGAAAAGGCCCATGTCAATATGGACCTCTTCTATACCCGCCTCTCGGACCGGGGCAAGGCCATCATGAACATCATCACCTTTCCCGCCATCTTCTTTTTCGCCGGTGTCCTGCTGTGGCTCGGATGGGACTTCGCAGCACGCTCGTACATGCTGCAGGAACGGTCGATCAGCACCTGGCACCCGCTGGTCTGGCCGGTCAAGCTCGCGATTCCCTTTGGTGCCGCGCTGTTGCTCCTTCAGGGGATAGCGCTTTTCCTGGCCGACATTCTGACGCTCATTGACGGCGAAAGGAAGGGTGAATAATGGAACCGGGTACGATTACCATCCTGCTGACGATCGCCATGGTCGCCGGCCTGGCATCGGGGCTTCCCATTACGTTCGTGCTGGGATTCATCGGCGTTGTTTTCACCTATTTCCTGTGGGGCCCAGGCGCGATGTCGGTGATACCCACGCTGATCTTCGGGAAGGCCATGATGTCCTTCGGCCTCCTCTCCGTTCCCCTCTTCGTGCTCATGGGGTATATCCTGCAGTATTCGGGTATCGCTGACAAGCTCTTCAATGCGTTCTATGTGTGGGGCGGCAGAGTCGGCGGAGGCCTGGCCGTGGCCGCCATCATCGTATGCACGCTCTTTGCCGCGATGACAGGAATCGGTGGAGCAGGGACGATCACCATGGGTCTTATCGCGCTACCGGCAATGCTCGCCCGGAGCTATAACAAACAGCTGGCCCTCGGGTGCATCGGCGCAGGCGGAGCCCTGGGCATCCTCATACCGCCCAGCATCACCATGATCATCTACGGCATGATCTGCCAGGTCTCGGTCGGACGGCTTTTCGCCGGCGGTCTTGTTCCAGGACTCATGCTCGCTTCGCTGTTCATCGCCTATACGCTTATCTTATGCAAGCTTAAGCCTGAGAACGGCCCCGGCATGACCGAGGAGGAGGCCCTTCCGTTCCGGGAGAAGATCAGGGCGACACGGGCTGTTATCGCTCCTCTATTGCTTATCAGCGCCGTGCTGGGCTCGATCTTCTCGGGCATCGCCACCCCGACCGAGGGCGCGGCGATCGGGGCCGCGGGCAGCTTCATCCTGATGGTCATCGGCGGCAATCTCTCCTGGGAGAAATTCAGGGACATCTCTCTGGGAACGCTCAAGCTCTCCGGCATGGTGATGTGGATCGTCATCGGCGCCTATTGTTTTTCGACCATCTACATCGCACTGGGGGCCACGCAGTTCATCAGCGGCCTGGTACAGAATCTGCCGTTCGGATACTGGGGAGTGTTCATTATCATCCAGGTCATATTCTTCTGCCTGGGTATGCTGCTCGACCCCTCGGCCATCGTTATGATAACCGCACCCATACTCACGCCCGTCGTGGCCGCCATGGGATATGACCCCGTATGGTTCGGCATTGTGTTTATCATGAACATGCAGGCTGCCTACATATCACCCCCCTTCGGTTACAACCTCTTCTACCTCAAGAGCATCGCGCCGGTGGGAATAGGAATAAAGGAGATATATATAGCCGTTATCCCCTTTATTATCCTGCAAATCCTTGGCGTGGTGATTGTGTCGATCTTCCCGCAGATAGCGCTCTGGCTGCCGAGGCTGATTTATGGAAGCTGAAGAGGCCCTCCGGCATACCGAGAAGCAGCACCCATGAAGAGGATAGATCAGCCGTGAAACGGTACGAGAGGTGTAACCCGGGCAGATGGGCCTGTATCACGAGTGACACAGGAGAAAATCGATCGAACGCTGCTGTTGTGCGAGATGGAAAAGAGACACCGAACGTTCATGCATTTTTATCTCGTGATGCAGGCCCCGGTCCCAAATTTGCTGCAGATAGATATCACGTGCATGGGATATCTCCCCTCGAGACCGTCCCATGTGAGCGAACCAGGGTGCGGTGAGGCGAGGTGGGCCTGCCGGTGAGAGAGGTTGCCTTCGGAACGACTGAGAGTTCCTTGATCCGCCGAAGGGATCCGGCTCTGATGCCTGGAAGAGAGCCGGGCCGTCGGCCTGCGAGGGATATCCGAGGTCATGCAGTGTCTCTGTCCCCCGTGTGAGAGGATCTCCAAGGCAGGGCGCTGCCGGGTATCAGGGGACGGATCGTGCCGGCCGTGCAATAGCCGGAAAAACCGGAAAAGGTGCGAGCGATGAGAGGGAGATACTTCGAAGACTGGAGAGAAAACGAGGAGTTCGAAACTCCTGCCAGAACCATAACCGAGGCCGATGTCGTGATGTTCGCCTCCATGACCGGCGATTACAACGAACTGCACACCGATCAGGAATCCGCGCGGGGGAATCAATTCGGGGCAAGGATTGCACACGGTCTGCTCGGGCTCTCGATAGCCCACGGTCTTCTGTTCAGGACAGGATTCCTCGATGGCACGACCGTTGCCTTTCTGGGTATCGAGGAATGGAAATTCCTTTCCCCTGTATTTTTTGGCGACACTATCCGGGCAAAGGTGCGGGTCGCGGGAAAGACCGCCAGCACTTCGAAGAAAGACCGGGGAATCCTGAAGCTCCATTTCGAGCTGGTGAATCAGGACGCGGTGACGGTCCAGTCGGGCTACAAGATCCTCATGATGAAGCGCGCGTAGACATCGCGGGGACAGCGATACAGAAAAGTTCCCCGGCGTGTGGGGCCATTACTTGAAAAGGGATTTCACGAGAGAACGGGTACCGAAAAAATCCGGGTGAGGGACATATGAAACTGCTGAAGGACAGGGTGACGATGATCACCGGGGCGAGCCGTGGCCTGGGGAAGGCCCTGGCCGTGAGATTTGCCGGCGAGGGCTCCAAGGTTGTTCTGGCGGGGCGGTCTTATGATGCGATGAACGATATCTGCCGCGCGATCTCCGGATCGGGCGGCGAGGGGTCAGCCGTGCGCATGAACGTACAGGACCCCGAAAGCATCAGAGCCGCCGTAGACGAGGCAGTCGAGCTTTACGGGAGGATCGATATCCTGATCAACAATGCCGGGATCTCGATGGTCAGTCCGTCGGAGAGCCTCTCGTACGAAGACTGGAACAACGCCATAGGAACGAACCTCACCGGGGTGTTCTTCTGCTGCCAGGCTGCTGCGAGGCATATGATCGACAGGGGCACCGGGGGATGCATCATAAACATCTCATCGACCTTCGGGAAGACCCCGGTTCCCCGAAGGGCCGCCTACTGCGCGAGCAAGGCCGGGACCGACATGATCACCAGGGTCCTGGCCGCGGAATGGGCGGAGAAGAACATCCGGGTAAATGCCATTGCTCCCGGGTATCTGAATACGGAATTCATCCAGGACCTCAAGCGTCAGGGGAAACTCGACACCGAGTCGCTGAACAGGCGCATTCCGCAGGGCAGGATGGGCAATGTGGAAGAGATCACCGGCCTGGCGCTGTACATGGCCGGTGACGAGGCGACCTATATGACCGGGTCGGTGGTGTATATCGATGGAGGATGGACAGCATACGGGTTTGTCTAGGCAGAGGTCGGGAGAAAACCCGTAGAAAGTAGTGCCGGTTCACAGAAGCGTATCCTCCGATGGGAGGCCCGCAGAGACAAAAGATATTCCATCAAAGAACGCGAGGAGCAGAAAAGATGATAGATTTCAGCTTGACCGAAGAGCAGAAGGGCATGGTCGATCTTGCAAGAAGGTTCGGGAAAGGCCGCATCCGGCCGGTGGCGCTCGAGTATGACAGGGACGGGACCTATCCGGAAGAGATTCTCAAAGAGGCGCACAAGGCCGGTCTGATGTATACCAATATCCCCAGGGAGTACGGCGGATCGGGGATGTCGTATCTCGAGCACTACCTGGTGACCGAGGCCCTGAACTACGAATGCTGTGCCATATCGCAGGTGATAGGGATCTCCCACCTGTCGATGGGCGCCATCCTGCTGGGAGGGACCGAAGACCAGCAGAGGAAGTTCATCGGCGACATGACGAAGAGCTACCGGAGCGGGTGCTTCTGCCTCACGGAGCCCCATGCAGGCTCCGACGCGGGGATCATGAACACCACGGCCTCAAGAAAAGGCGACGGCTATGTGATAAACGGCTCCAAGTGCTACATCACCAACGGTCAGTATGCGGATCTCCTGTGCCTGTTCGCCACTGTCGACAAGAGCAGGGGAACCCGGGGCATCAGCTGCTTTGCCGTGCCCCGCAGCACCCCCGGCATTACCGTGGGCCGGATCGAGGACAAGATGGGGCACCGGGCCATGAACGTTGCCGAGCTGTTCTTCGACAATGTCGAGATCGGCAGGGAAAACCTGATCGGAGAAGAGGGCCAGGGCTTCAAGCTCGCCATGATGGCCCTCGACAGGGGGCGCGCGAATATCACGGCCATCTCCACCGGCATCGCCCAGAGGGCCTTTGACGAATCCGTGGCATATGCACGGGAACGGGTCCAGTTCGGCCAGCCGATCGGCAATTTCCAGGCCATCCAGTTCATGCTCGCTGACATGAACACCCTGGTCATGGCCTCCCGGGCACTCTATCTCCAGGTCGGCTGGATGCTCGACAACGATATCCGATGTTCGAAAGAGGCTGCCTCGGCCAAATACTTCGCCTCGGATGCCGCAATGAAGGTCACGACCGATGCCGTCCAGATCCTGGCCGGATCGGGTTATATGAAGGGCGCCGTGGTCGAGAAGCTCATGCGCGACGCCAAGCTGACCCAGATCTTCGAGGGAACCAATCAGATCAACCGCATGGTTGCCGGCAGGGCCCTGATGTCCGACTCCTCGGGACTCTTTTAGCGCCGCACTCGATCTCGGGAAGAGGAATCAGGAGAAACGGGAAACGTGTAAAGACCGTCAAAGGCTGATCGAATATCGCTAGGGAATAGACAGGCCGGCCCCGGCAGAGACGTCTCTGCCGGGGCCGGCCTGCGTCTGTATCAGAGGCGGCTGTGGAGGGCTTGCGCGGTAATTATCCCGGCGCCCTCCGGCATCATGGGGAGAGTGCCCCTGCATTGCTCCCGGACAAGCTGCGATTGAGAATCTCCTTTCATTCCCGGACCGGTTTTTTAAGACTGGTCAGGGCATGAAAGGCGCAGCAGAAACGTCCCGGTGGCCATCCCGGTGGCCTTGTCGCGCCCGGCGGCGGAACCGGTCAGCCGTTGCTCGTGACAGGATACAGTCACGGGCGTCACATGAGGCACGTCTCCTTCCGCCAGGGCTAATCGTTCGGCAGATGAATGATCAAGACCGGCTTCGTGCACTGCCGCACGACGTGCCTGGCGGTATAATCCAGCAGAGCCTTGCCTACAGCGGACACAGCGTGCGCACCGATGATGACGAGATCGAACTGCTGTTTCTCGACCATGGTGAGAATCACATTTTCCGCATTGCCGAAGGTCACAACCACGTCTTCCACATATTTGCGAAATTCGCCGTCATCGCACATACCCGAGCAGGTATCGTTGAGGCGCTGTCTGATGGTGTCAAGGGCTGTCTGCTTGTTGCTCTCGATCAGCTCTTTCCATTGATTCTCCCCCAGGATGGTGCTCACCAGCGGATATGCGCTTCTCGATGACTCCTCAATCACATGCAGGACGGTGATCTTTGCGGAAAACCGCTTGGCGATGCTGAAGGCGTACCCGAAGGCATGCTCTGCATTCTCGGACAAATCGGTCACGTAAAGAATCTTCTCGAAATCGTAGTTCATCGATGCTCTCCTTTTCATGATAATTTTTTAAATCCCGATTGCCTATTGACGGCTGTTGATATTTCACACCGATAACGTCACGCGGGCCTACCCGGAGAAATATCGTACATCTCATCCGGTTTCTTCCTCCACGGCATCGCCGGCAGGGAACCATTGATTTTTCCCGGCAGGCATCCTTCGTGTGCCCTTCAGAGCAGTCAACCAGGATTGCCGGGAACATCTCTGCTCTTCCCATCTGCTGACCTCCGGAATTATGATCGCCTCCCGCGTAGATCATTCGATCAGTGCCTCTGCATATTCATTCATAAATCATACCCAATGCCTCAAGAATATGTATACGGGAGAATAAAATATGATTCAACAAAAAGATAAACATAAACACATTTCTCAACAAACAGGTATACCGGTGGCACAAGGGATGATTAAAAAAGGATACGTCAGGATAAACGATGGGATAAGAGCACGCAGTTCAGGGTGTGACCATGAGTATGATCCATAAGAAAAAGAGATTTATCAGTGAGTTACCAGGCCTGTAATCGATCGATGATCTTGCATGAGAAGGGAGCTCAGTAAAAGATCAGTTAAGGCGAAAGAATATCCGGTCACGATCAGATTACACAGCAAAATAAAATTTGATAACAAACCCTTATCAAGGAACAAAATGGTTGACACAGAGCATGATTGTGAATAGAATTAAGTTCAGTTAATAGGAAAAGGTAAATGATATTAATTTCAGGGTGTGGGAAAACATCACATATCCAGGAGGCAAGTTGATCATGGACAATGTCAAGAGAGTAGGAGTTGTCGGTGCCGGTATGATGGGATCTGAGATTGCGCTCTGTTTTGCCACATCGGGTATCAGCGTGGTCATCCATGAAATATCGATCGATCTCGCCCAGCGTGCAAAAGAGCGGCTGAGTGGAGTTCTGGACAAGTCGATCAAGAAGGGCAAGATGACCGAGGAAGAGAAGGCGGCGTCTCTCGGCCGAATCGGCCTGACCGACCGATTCGAGGGTTTCGACGATGTGGACGTTGTGGTCGAGGCCGTATTCGAGGACTTCAACACGAAGAAAGAGGTGCTCTCGCGTCTGGACACTCTCTGCAAACCCGAGTGCATCTTCGCCACCAACACCTCGAGCCTGCCTATCACCCTTCTGTCCACCTCCGTGGGGCCGCAGAGAATCGGGAAGTTTCTGGGGGCGCATTTCTTCTCCCCGGCGTTCGTCATGAAACTGGTCGAGGTGATCCCGGCGCTCGACACCGACGAGAGCGCGGTGGAGTACATGATGGAGTGCTGCCGCACGATCGGCAAGGAACCGGTGCGGGTAAAGGATGTTGCCGGCTTTGCCGTCAACAGGCTGCTCCACGCAATGTGGGTGGAGGCGTGCAGGCTCCTGGAAGAGGGGGTTGCGAGCCCCGAGGATATCGATACCGCATGCAAATACGGTCTGGGGCACCCGATCGGTCCGTTCGCCCTCATGGATCTCACCAGCAATGACCTGAACCTGAAGGTCCAGCAGATTCTTTTCGATGCGTACGGAGAGCGCTTCAGGCCCAGGCCCGTTCTGAAGCAGCTGGTCGATGCGAAGCATCTTGGGAGAAAGACAGGCAGGGGATGGCATACCTATAATAAGTGAGTCAGGGGGCACAAGGATCCCGTTCAGTTCACCGGTGCGGCAAAAAGGCTTTACAAACCATGAGAATGATGATGATTACACAGAAGCTGATATATAATCCAGATGCGAGGTTCTCCGATGGCTGACGACAAACGGGCCAAGATATTGGCTTCTGCGGAAGAAATCATGTCTGAAAAAAGGCTGGCGGACACCACGATCTCCGAGATCGCCGCCAGAGCCGGGGTTGCGGACTCCGTGATCTATCAGTATTTCAAGGGCAAGGAAGATCTGCTGTTTTCCGTGCCCGGTGAGCGGATGAAAGAGGTGCTCTTTCTGCTGGGAGAGCATCTGCAGGGTATCCGTGATGCCGAGAGCCGCTTGAGCAAGATGATCTGGTTCCATCTGAGGGACATCGACACCCACCCGGGATACGGCAGGATACTGACCCTCGAATGCAGGTCTTCACCAGATTTCTATCAGACGCCGGCCTACCAGCTCGTGAAGGAATATGCCGACGTCATGTACGGTATTCTGGACAACGGGATCAGGGACGGCTCGTTCCGCTCGGATCTGAGTGTCAAGGTGGCGCGCGATATCATCCTCGGCACCCTGGACATGGAGGTGATCAGCTCCCTTGCGCTGGGCGAGATCGAGGAGGGAGCTGCCGACCTCGATGACATCATGTATCTGGTTCATGCCATGGTTACCTCGAGCGCGAGGCCGATTTATACCAAGGCGGGCCGGATCTTAAGGGCCGCAGAGAGGGTATTCGCTGAAAAGGGGTTCACCAAGGCAAAGATATCCGAGATCGCAAAGATAGCCGGGATCTCCGAAGCCTCGGTCTACGAGTATTTCGAGAACAAGGAGGACGTCTTCCTCTCTATCCCGCAGCACCGGTTCCAGGAGAACCTCGAAGAGCTCTCCGAGACCTTCCACATCAAGAACCCGATCCGCAAGCTCAAGAGGTTCACCAAGTACTACTTCTTCCTGATGCTGACCGAAGAAGATTTTCTCAAGGTTTTTCTTCTCCAGCTCCAGCTGAATCCCCGGTTCTACAGTTCCAAAGCGTTCGAGAGCTTCAAGCGGTACTTTCGAGTGGTGGAAGAGATCATCGAAGAGGGCAAGGGAGAAGGCTATTTCCGTCCCGATGTGAATTCGCGCGTTTTCAGGAACATGTTTTTCGGCGCGTTCAGCCATCTGGCCCTTCGGTGGATCATGTTTCATGACGGCAAGGGCCATGACAAGATCCAGGAGATCAATCACACAACGAATCTGTTCTGCTCGGCGGTTATGGCTTATCGGGGAGATGAGGAATGAGGTGGATCCTTCCATGGGACCGCGAGAAGCATTCGTAAGAAGGAGAGCACAGGGAAAGTTCATATATAGGACCGGAAACTGAATCAATCGACATGCTGTCCCGGGCCGGCCAACCTGGGGCAGCAAAGGCACCATTTGAAAAATGCGGGCATTGTGGGAGCCCACATAACCACAATGCCCGCATTTTTTCTACAGAACAGGTTGGCTTCGGTTTCAAGATGATCCATGTGCTGCGCAGGAAAAAGCAGGGCAACGCAGAATCGATCCGTCAAAGACCATGAGACGAAGGGAGCAAGCGATGAAAAACAAAGATGATGTCGTAATTGTAAGTGGAGTGAGGACACCATTCAGTAAGTTTGGTGGTACTCTGAAAAGCGTACACAGCACTGATCTGGGGTGCCTCGTCATCAAGGAGAGCCTCAAACGGTCCGGTCTCAAGGGGGAGGACCTGGATGAGCTTTATTATGGCATGTGCGATCAGGCCGAGGCTGCGCTCTTTGACAACGTGAACGGGCGCCAGGCGCTACTCCGTGCCGGACTGCCCCAGGACCTGGTGTCGCTGACCATCGACCGGGCGTGCTGTTCATCGCTCTGCGCCGTTCATCTGGGAAGAAGGGCGATTCTGCTGGACGAAGCGGACACCTGCATGGCTGTGGGCGCCGAGAATATGAGCAACACCCCGCTTCTGATGAACGGGCACCGCTGGGGCTCCGGGATGGCGCCGCTGCTGGTCCAGGATTATCTCAATCCCATCACCTACCGCGAGTACTCTCCCCTGGGCAAAGACGCCGGAGAGATCGCCATCGAATACGGTATATCCCGCGAGGAACAGGATCAGTGGGCGCTGGGATCGCAACGGAAGTGGGGCGAGGCCGACAAGGCAGGAAGATTCAAGGATGAGCTGGTACCTGTTGAGGTTCCGCAGAGACGGGGCGATCCGATCATTTTCGACCGAGACGAGTTTCCCAAGCCGAACACCACAATCGAAGGTCTTGCAAAGCTGAAGACCATTTACGGAAGCCCCACGGTGACCGCCGGCAACGCCCCTGGCCTCGATGCAGGGGCTGCCGCGGTCATCATCATGAGGAGATCCAAGGCAGAGGAAATGGGAGTAAAGCCCCTTGCTACAATCGTTTCGGTTGCAAGCGGCGCGAGCGAGCCAAGGAGAATGGCCGAGCTTCCCGGCTTCGTGATCCAGAAGGCCCTGAAACGGGCCGACCTGAGCATCGACGATATGAAGGTCATCGAGATCAACGAGGCATTTGCCGCGGTCACCCTGGTATCCGCCAAGATCCTCGCCGGAGGCGACGAAACGAAGTGGCGCGAGCTCCTGAAAAAAACGAACCCCAACGGCGGAGCCATCGCCATCGGCCATCCCGTGGGGGCGAGCGGCGCACGGATTCTGCTCACGCTGATGCACGAGCTCAGGAGGCGGGGCGGCGGCTACGGGGTCTGTGGAATCTGCGGCGGCCTGGCTCAGGGTGATTGTGCGGTTATCAGGGTGGACGAATAGCAGGACTTGTTCGTCCGCGAGCTGAAAAAGGCGGCACAGCAGATAACGGCGGGACTTTTTTAGTCCCGCCGATAAACAGGAGATGCCGAAATGAAATATCTGAAATACGAGTTTGAGAACCAGATAGCAAAGATCACGATCAACCGGCCCGAGGTGCTCAATGCGCTCAACAGCGGGCTCGTCAAGGAATTGGATTCCCTGCTTGATAGGATTGATAACGAGGAGGGGATACGTGCCCTGATCATTGCCGGCGAGGGAAAAAATTTTGCGGCAGGCGCCGACATCGCCGAGATGATGGACATGAATCCATCTGAAGCCAGAAAGTTTGTCTTCAACAACGTATACAGCAAGATCGAAGCTCTTCCGGTCCCGGCCTTTGCCGCGGTCAGGGGTTTCGCGCTCGGCGGCGGCCTGGAGCTGACCCTTGCATGCGATTTTCGAATTTTCAGCACCGATGCAAAGGTCGGGCTTCCGGAGGTCAAGCTTGGAATCATGCCCGGAGCAGGGGGAACCCAGCGCCTTCCGAAGCTTATCGGGTTGGGCCGTGCGCGGGAGATGATCTATTTCGGCAATATCATCGATGCCGAGACCGCGAGCGCATGGGGGCTCTGCCAATGGGTCGTTGAGGGGGACCCGGTGGAATACACGAAATCCCTGGCACAGAAGCTCATGGATAAATCCCCGTGCGGCATAGGAGCAGCCAAGAAGGCCATCAACTACGGTATCGACAAGGATCTGAACTCCGGGATGATCTTTGAGGCCAATGTATGGGCCGAACTGTATTCGACATCCGATCAGAAGGAAGGGATGAAGGCCTTTCAGGAGAAGAGAAAGCCCCAATTCACCGGGAAGTAAGCGGGATCAACCGTCAGACATCAAGATGCACGACATTTGTGCAAGGAGCATAGAGCATGGAAAATAAACTCGTCGACTTAAGAGATAGCCGCTTTGTTCTCTACGAGCAGCTGGAAATCGAAAAGCTCTGCGAAACCGAGAGATTCGGGGATCATTCAAAAGAAACATTCGAGATGATCATCGACACGGCCGAGAAGCTCGCGGTCAACGAGTTCGCCCCGGTCAACAGCGAGGGCGACGAGGTCGGGTGCGTGTTCGAGAACGGTACGGTCAGGTGCCCCGAAGCGTTCCGGAGCCCTTTCGGGAAATACTGCGAGGGAGGGTGGATGAGTCTGCCCGACGTGTATGACGTGGGCGGACAGAACGCGCCGATCTGCATGTATTTTGCCTGCCACGAGCTCTTCTATGCCGCGAACCACGCCCTGACCGTGTACATGGGGCTCACCCACAGCGCGGCAAAGGTCATCGAGCTCTACGGCACGGACGAGCAGAAGCGCAAATACATGCAGCCTCTCTACGAGGGACGGTACAGCGGCACCATGGACCTCACCGAAACCCAGGCCGGCAGCGACGTGGGTGCCGCGCGGGCAAAGGCGGTCAGAAACCCGGACGGCACCTTCTCGATCGTGGGCGGAAAGATCTTCATCAGCAGCGGCGAGAACGACCTCACCGAAAACATCGTCCACATCGTGCTGGCGCGCATCGAGGGGGACCCCGAGGGGACCCGGGGGCTGTCGTGCTTCATCGTCCCCAAGTACCGGGTCAACGACGACGGGACCCTGGGCGATACCAACGACCTCGTGTGCTCGGGCGTGGAGCACAAGATGGGCATCCACGGCTCGCCGACGAGCGTGCTCAACTTCGGTGACAACGGAATGTGCCGGGGCGAGCTCCTGGGGCCCGAGCAGAAGGGCATTGTCGTGATGTTCCACATGATGAACGAGCAGCGGGTTCTGGTCGGCCTCCAGGGCCAGGCACTGGGCAGCGCCGCGTACCTGCATGCCCTGGATTTCGCCCGGGAGCGCAAGCAGGGCGGGGCCTTCGGCACCAGGGACTTCACGCAGGTGCCCATCATCACCCACCCGGACGTGCGCCGGAACCTCCTGTGGATGAAGGCCTATACCGAGGGGCTGCGCGCCCTGGTCCTCTACACCACCTTCTGCATGGACATGGAGACGGCGAGCACGGATGAAGAGGAGAAGAAGAGGTGGCTCAACCTCGTGGAGCTGCTCACCCCCATCGCCAAGGCCTGCTCCACGGACAAGGGCTTTGACGTGTGCGTGCGGGCCATCCAGGTCCATGGAGGCTACGGATTCTGCAAGGAGTACAAGGTGGAGCAGTTCGCCCGGGACTGCAAGATCACGGCGATCTACGAGGGAACGAACGGCATCCAGGCCCTCGATCTCTTCGGCCGGAAGATCCGGATGAAGCAGGGAGAGGCCTTCCGGACCGTGGTCGAGGAGATGAAGAAGAACATCGAAAGGGCCTCGGGCATTGCTGCGCTCGCGCCGTACGCCGAGTCGGTCGGCAGGTCGGTCGCCGCGCTCGAAGAGATCACCCGGTTCCTGCTCGAAAAGTCGTCCGGTGAGGATGCCTACCTCGCATGTTCCTGGGCCACGCCCTATCTCGAGATATTCGGGGATGTGGTGCTGGGGTGGATGTTCCTCTGGCAGGCATGGAAGGCCTGCGAGGCACAGACAGGCGCCGGTGAGCGGGACAAGCCGTTCTATGCCGGGAAGATCGCGACAGCGAAATTCTTTATCGGCTCGGTTCTCCCCGCCGTATATGGGAGAATGGATACCATCAGACAGTTCGACCGCTCCTTTGTCGAGATGGGGGAGTCGGTCTTTGTTTCCTGAGCCCTTGGGGGATAGACAGCAATCGAGATAGACAGCAAACGATAGGATAAGAGAGATAATCGAAAAAACAGGAGTGTTACTATGCCGATGATGAACGCAAAGCAGTATGAAGAGTCTCTGAGAAAACTGAATCTCAAGGTGTACATGTTTGGCAAACGGGTGGAGAACGTGGTGGACGACCCGATCATCCGTCCCTCCATGAACGCGGTGGCCGCCACCTACGAGTTTGCGCACATGCCCGAGTACGAGGATCTCATGACGGCCACCTCGCATCTCACGGGCAAGAAGATCAACAGGTTCACCCACATTCACCAGAGCACGGAAGATCTCGTGAAAAAGAGCAAGATGGGCCGCCTGCTCGGGTCGCTCACCGGGTGCTGCTTCCAGCGTTGCGTGGGCATGGATGCCATGAATGCCCTGTCCATGACCACCTATGACATCGACCGGGAGTATGGCACCGAGTACAACAAGCGCTTTCTGAAGTTCATGGAGTATGTCCAGGAGAACGATCTCACCTGCGACGGCGCCATGACCGACCCCAAGGGCGACCGCAGCAAGGCCCCGCACCAGCAGGCAGATCCGGACATGTTCATGCGCGTGGTCGAGGAGCGGCCGGACGGCATCGTGGTCAGGGGCGCGAAATGCCACCAGACCGGGGCCGTGAACTCGCATGAGATCATCATCATGCCCACCATCAGCATGCGCGAGGAAGACAGGGACTATGCGATTTCCTTTGCGCTGCCCGCCGACACCGAGGGGATCATCTACATCATGGGCCGCCAGTCATGCGACACCCGCAAGCTGGAAAAGGGCACCATCGACCGGGGCAACCAGATCTACGGAGGCCACGAGGCACTGGTGGTGTTCGAAGATGTGTTCGTGCCCTGGGAGCGGGTGTTCATGTACAAGGAGTGGGATTTCGCGGGCCAGCTGGTGGAGCAGTTCGCCTCCTACCACCGCCAGAGCTATGCGTGCAAGGCCGGCGTCGGCGACGTCCTGATCGGTGCGACCCAGTGCATTGCCGAATACAACGGGGCGCACAAGGCATCCCACGTCAAGGACAAGATCATCGAAATGAATCACTTGAACGAGACCCTGTTCTGCGGCTCGATCGCCTGCGCGGCCGAGGGGCACAGGGAGCCCAGCGGAACCTATTACGTGAACACCCTGCTCGCCAATGTCTGCAAGCAGAACGTGACGCGGTTCCCCTACGAGATCGCCCGCCTGGCACAGGACATCGCAGGCGGGCTCATGGTGACGCTGCCCTCCGAAGATGACCTGCGTTCGCCCGAGGTGGGCAAGTGGCTCGAAAAGTATTACCGGGGCAATCCGGATGTCTCGACCGAGACGAGGATGCGCATGCTCAGGCTCATCGAGAACATCACCATGGGCACCGCCGCGGTCGGCTATCTCACCGAGTCCATGCACGGGGCAGGCTCGCCGCAGGCCCAGCGCATCATGATCTCGCGGCAGGTGAACATGGACGTGAAGAAAAGGGTGGCCAAGAAGCTCTGCGGCGTAGAAGGAGAATGAAGAAGATCCGCTCGATCGGCCTGAAATACTGCGGGGGGTGCAACCCCCGTTACGACCGGGTCGAGACGGTCAGACGTATCAGGGACGAGCTGGGCGGCACGGTGCGGTTCGTGCCGCCCGATGACCCCGGAGTCAACTCCGTCCTGGCTGTCATGGGGTGCGATACCGCCTGCGCGGACTTGAGCGCCTTCGAAGGCAAACGGATATGGATTATCACCAGCCGGGAAGACGCTGATGCATGGATCGCCGGGATGAAGAAGGTTCTGTGAGAAACGTGGGCAGAAAGATGCTCATTTCAGACACCTAAGAAATTGGTTTTGAAGAAATAAAAATCCTCTGAGGGAGGGCAACATGAACATAGCCAGTTTTCTGACAAACACAACTGCACGGATTCCTGACCGGCCGGCCATCAGGTTCAAGGGCGAGACCATAACGTTTCGCGAGCTGAACGCCAGGGTGGATGCACTGGCCCACGGGCTGAGCAAGGCCGGTCTCAAACCCGGTGATTTCTGCGTATTGATGATGCCCGAATCACCGAACTGGCCCATATCGTACTATGCCCTGGCAAAGGTGGGCGCGGCAGTGATCCCGGTGAACCCGATCTACCGGAAAAGGGAGCTCGAGCATATCTTCCGCGACTCCGGGGCTCGGGCGTTCATGGGGCACGGTGGTTACCTCCCGGAGGCGGCGGCCGTTCTGGCTGAAATGCCGCAGGTGGATATCCGGATCGTCGACGGCACGGATCTGCCAGAGGGTTTCACCCCCTTGCAGGACCTCTTCATGCCCGAAGCAGGCGAGTACCCGGTTTTCCAGACCAAGACCGACGACCCGTGGATCGTGATGTACACCAGCGGGACCACGGGGCTCCCCAAGGGTGCCGTCCTGACGCACTACAACCTGATGAAGGACGCCGAGGTCATCGCGGCCGTGCGCTACACCGAGCCCCACGACGTGGTCTTGAGCGTGCTGCCGCTCTTCCACTGCTACGGCCAGACCCACTCGATGAACATCTCGATCTACCAGGGGCTCACCATACTCCTGTTCGAAAAGTTCAACGTAGAGGAGGTCTTCAAGGCAATCGAAGAAGAGGAGAGCACCCTGCTGTATGCCGTGCCGACCATGGTCAACAGGCTGGTGGACCTGGCGTCGGAAAGACCGCCCAAGCGCTCGGGTCTGCGCTTCTGCATCTCGGGCGGCGCATCGCTTCCGGTCGAGATCCTGCACCGCTTCGAGAAGCTGTTCAAGGCTACGATCTACGAGAGCTACGGGTTGACGGAATGCTCGCCCACCTGCGTGGAAAACCCGTTCGGCAGGCCGACCCGTCCGGGGTCCATCGGCTTGCCCATCCCGCCCTTCAAGGCGCGCATCGTCGACGAGCAGGATCAGGACGTGCCCGCAGGGGAGGTGGGAGAGCTCATCGTATCCGGGCCCGGGGTCATGAAGGAGTACCTGAACCAGCCCGAGGCCACGACCGTTACCTTGCGAGGCGGATGGCTGCATACCGGAGACCTCGCACGGATGGACGAGGACGGCTACATCTATATCGTGGACCGGAAAAAAGACCTGATCATCAGGGGCGGATACAATGTATACCCGCGCGAGATCGAAGAGGTTCTCTACAGCATCGAGGACATCCTCGAGGCCGCGGTGATCGGCCTGCCCCATCAGGATCTGGGAGAAGAGGTCGCGGCTGCGGTCGTGCTCCGCGGCGATTCCAGGATGACCTCCGACGATATCAAACAATATGTGAAGGAGAGAGTAGCGCCGTATAAGTACCCCCGGGTGGTCAAGATCATGAAAGAGCTGCCCAAGACCTCCACGGGCAAGATCCTCAAGAGAGGGATCACCCTGGATTAGGGGTGTTTCAGCAGCGTGCGACAGGATCGCTCCGATCTGACATCTGATACAAGACCATATTACCCTCCTCCAAAGGTTGCCGTCAGTTGGTCAGATCGGAGCCGGCCTACCCGTTGAGCCCGGCGTGGATGACGCACAACCAAGTCGCTGCCACGGCATCTGGCCTGCAGCACCGGCACGATAAGCTGATCGGAAAGATCTGCGGCCTCGTGCTTTCCATCGGGTGCGCGACTTCACAAGGATTCAGCGACAAGGCCGGATTTTTCTCCCGACTCTCCCGCTCTCAGGACTGCTACATCACCTCCTGATTGGTCTGGGCCACCGCCGCGTCGATCTGATTCTTGAGGTCGGGCGGCAGGCCCGGGATATCGACGCTCATGAACCCGCGCACGATGGTCGCGGTGGCCTCGTCCTCGGAGAGCCCCCGCGACATGAGGTAGAGGATCTCGTCCTGGTTTATCTTGCCCACCGCGGCCTCGTGGGACATGTCCACCCCCTCGGCCTTGCCGTGGAGCTCGGGAATGGCCAAAATATCGCCGCCGTTGAGGATGAGGCCCCGGCACTCGAGGTGGGCCTTGATCCCGGGGATGTCTCCCGCAAGGTGCCCCCGGGAGATCACGGTCCCGCCGTTGCTGATGGCCCGGGCGATGATCTCGGCCCGCGTCTCCGGCGCATTCAGGAGAATCCTGCCCCCCACGTCGAGCTCGCTGCCCGGATGGCCCACGAGCAGGCTGTAGAACCGGGCCACGGCGCCTTTGCCGATCAGCCGCGTGGCAGGGTACATCTGGAGCGATTTGACCGGCTTCATGGAGACGTAGTTGTTGAGAAAGAGGCCCCCTTCCTCCACCACGCCCACCGAGCGCGGCCTGACCAGCATACCTTGAGCCCAGTGATGGATCATGGTGAAGCTCAGCTTGGCGTTCTTCTTCACGAAGAACTCGGACACCCCCACGTGCAGGCCCTTGATCACGTGGGATCCGGACACGCACCCGGTAATGACGTGCAGCTCCGAGTCCTCGGAGGCGATGATGATGTTGTGCACGTTCTGGCTCAAGGCGTCCTGGTGGAGATACAGGCACGCCTGCACCGGGAAGGTCACGCGCGCTCCGGGCAGGGATCTGATGACATAGCCGTTGTGCAGGTCGGTGTATGCCCGGGCCGTGTACTTGTCCTGGCCCACGTCCGCGAGCTTCCAGTAATACTCGTTGATCCAGTCGTGCTTCAGCGCCTCTTTGATGGGCAGGATTTCGAGCCCGTCCATGAGCGAGGTCGCGTAGATCGCCGAGGTGTCCTTCTGGATGTACGACCCGGAACGGTCCTGCTCGGTGGCGTCCACCCCGGCCTTGAGCATTATGGACCGGTCCTCTTGAGTGAGCTGATCCAGGCCGGCGAGCGGTTCGAGGCACTCGCCCTCCACGCAATAGGTGTCCAGGTCGATGTCCCGGCCGTAGGCGGCCTTTTTTTCCTTTGCCTCCTGCGCCTTTCTGGTCTTTTCGTCTATGTCATGCATTCGATGCACTCCTGGTATCCGGACCGGCTGATGGTCTGGAAGATCTCCTGGGGGTTGCCGCGGCAGGCGATGACGCCGTCGAAGAGCACCTGCCCCCTGTCCGCCGGGACATAGTTGAGGATGTACCCGGTGTGGGTGATGATGAGGCCCATCTTCCTGCGTCCGGGATGCGCTTTTTTCCGGCAGGAACCGCTTAGGCCGGTGGAGTTGCGCTCGAGCAGGTCTGCGATGGCGTTGCCGATGAGCGCGATGTTTTCCATGTCCACGCCCGACTCAGGCTCGTCGAAGAGCAGGAGCTCGGGGTTCTGCGCCATGAGCTGCAGGAGCTCGGAGCGTTTGATCTCGCCTCCGGAGAATCCCGCGTTGAGGTCGCGGTCGAGAAAGTCGCCCATGTTGACCTGCGAGGCCAGGGATTCCACGTCCTGATCCCTGTTCCCGGCGCATATGGAGACCATGTCCCGGGTCTTGAGCCCGTGGATGGTGGGCGGCCTCTGGTACGACATGCCCATGCCGAGCCCTGCCCGCTCGTGCACCGGCATATGGGTGATGTCGATCCCCTTGAACACGATCTTCCCCGCGGTCACCCGGTACTGGGGATATCCCATGAGGGTCATGAGCAGCGAGGTCTTACCGGAGCCGTTGGGGCCGAAGAGGATGTGCACCTCTCCCTCACGGATCTCAAGATCCACGCCTTTGAGTATCTCCCTGTCTCCGAGCCTTACCTGCAATCCTTCGATCCTGAGCATGGCTTCACTCCTTCATCGTCTCCCCGGCATGCCTCGAACGGATATCAGGGGTCCTGATATCTTACTAGGCCGTACCGTCCACAAATCAAGAGATGAGAGGGAAAGGGACCAAATCAACCATCCCTTGAGAACGCTATGGGTGTCAGGACATCATACGTGGGATGGGCCGTTCACCCGAAGCCAAGGGGCATTCATGCAGTGGGTGAGCTTGAAATGTGTGACGGTACATCAGATATCCATTCCCATGGAATGACATCATCACATGGAGTGAGTCCCGTATCCGGGGAGAACGGCGCCTTCGGGCACGGGAGGCAATCCGGGACAACACAAGAGGCCGCCGTGTTGCTGAAGGCTTCTGCGGGCTCACCTGCTGCGAGACACACACGGGTGTGCTGAGCCGGCTGAATGGAGCAGCGAAGTTACTCCGCAGGCGTGACCGGTTGTTCCGGGCATAATGGCCAAGCTCGGTTCTCAGAAGGGAGGATCATGCACCTGTACGAACCAGGACACGATATCCACCTGGAGCACAAGGACAGGACCATCCGCACGCTCCACCGCATCATCCGGTTTGCGATCAGGATACTGGCCGTGCTCATGGTCATGGTGATCGTCTGGGGAATCGGCGACGTGGTCTACGTGCTCTACAACCGTCTGCTCCAGCCCCCCTTTCTCCTGCTTCAGATCAACGACATCCTCGCGACCTTCGGGGCGTTTCTCGCGGTGCTCATAGCCGTGGAGATCTTCATCAACATCACCATGTACCTCACGGAAAACGCCATCCCGGTGCGGCTGGTGATCGCGACCGCCCTGATGGCAATCGCCCGGAAGGTGATCATTTTCGATTACACCGAGGTAGCGCCCCCCTATATTTATGCGACCGCCGCCGTGGTCCTGGCTCTCGGGATAACCTACTGGCTCATCTCCAAAAATCCCTAGCAACCACCCGGAACTGCGTCCGGAGGGCCGGCCCCTGCCTGGTTTGCCGGTTCGGCCCTTCGGAGATATTATTACCTGCATGAACATGATTCAGGCAGTGGCGCATGGGCGAGAGCCGCTCCGGGCAGGGCATTGTCATTGGGGAGACGAGAGCAGGACAGGTTCTGATAAGACACCCCCGGGCAGGCGCCTCGTTACCAACCGGGCGGCCGGAGAGGTCCATGCGCACGATTCCCCCGAAGACCGGCATCGGGCGGGTTGATGCCTTTTGAATGATCGCGCTCCTGCGGGAAGACCCCCCGCTTCGGTCACGCGCCGATCCAGGAGTGCATCCTGCACGCCCGGACGATGGAGTGTCCCGGACCGCAGGAGGGAGAGGCCGGAGGGATCGGTAAAAAAAGAGGATTTTCATGTCCGATGCCGAACCGCGCAGAACACTGACCGTAATCGACGGCATAGCCATCATCGTGGGAATCGTCGTCGGGGTGGGCATCTTCAAGACCCCCTCGCTCGTCGCATCCAGCTCGGGCAGCGAGGGCATGCTTCTGCTCGTCTGGCTCCTGGGAGGCGTGATTTCCCTCCTGGGGGCTCTGTGTTATGCAGAGCTCGCCACCTCTTATCCGCATGCGGGGGGAGACTATCACTACCTCACACGGGCCTTCGGGAGCGCGCCTGGGTTTCTCTTCGCCTGGGCCCGCATGACGGTCATCCAGACCGGCTCCATCGCCATGGTCGCCTTCCTGGTCGGGGACTATGCCTCCGAGGTTTTCCGGCTGGGCGAGTATTCGGCATCGTATTATGCTGCAGGTATCATCATCCTTCTGACCGTTCTCAACGTGATAGGCATCCGGCAGGGCACATGGACCCAGAGGGTGCTCTTCTCAGCGATTCTGCTGGGACTGGTGTTCATCGCCGTTGCGGGATATACCTGCACGCCGCCGCACCCGGACATTCCGGTCCACCAGGCTCCCCGGCACGAAACCGCATCCCTGGGGCGGGCCATGATCTTCGTGCTGCTCACCTACGGCGGGTGGAACGAGGCCGGATATCTCTCGGCCGAGGTGCGCGACCCGGGCAGGAGCATGATCCGCATCCTGCTCGTGAGCATCGGCGTGATCACCGCGATCTACCTCGTCATCAACGCGGTGTTCATGAACAGTCTCGGAATGGCCGGAATGTCGAGCTCCCAGGTTATTGCGGCGGATATGATGGACAAGGCGCTCGGGGCGGGCGGCGCGAGATTCATCAGCGGGCTCGTCATCCTGGCCGCGCTCAGCACCATGAACGCGACCATCATCACCGGTGCGCGGACAAACTTCGCCCTGGGCAGAAACTTCTCGCCGCTTGGTTTCATGGGCCGCTGGGAGCGGCTGAGGGACACCCCGGTCAACGCGCTTCTCCTGCAGGGTGCCGTTGCACTGCTGCTGGTCGCCCTGGGAACAGGGAGCCGCAACGGCTTTGCCATGATGGTGGAGTACACGGCCCCGGTGTTCTGGTTCTTTTTGCTTCTCGTGGGGACTTCGGTCTTCGTGCTGCGCCGCAGGGACGCGCACAGGGAGCGACCGTTCCGGGTGCCGCTGTATCCGTTCACTCCGCTGGTGTTCTGCGCGGTCTGTGTCTACATGCTTCATGCGAGCCTGGTCCACACCGGCAGGGGCTCGCTTCTGGGCGTGGCCGTCCTGCTGACCGGTATCCCCGTACTGCTGCTCGGAAAGACGGGGCGTAAAAACAGATGAAAGGAGAGAAAATCATGGGAAAGATCCGAACCGGGCGGCTGATCGCCCTTCTGATCATGTGTGCAGGTATCTCCACAGCCGGGGTGTCCCTTCATGGGCTCCTCGAACGGGCCCATGCCCTGGGCGGGCCTGACGATCTCGATGTGCCCTATGTTCCGACACCCGAGAGCGTGGTGGAAAAGATGCTGGACATGGCGGCGGTGACCGGGAGCGACCTGGTCTATGACCTGGGCTGCGGCGATGGAAGGATCGTGATCGCCGCCGCAAAAGAGCGGGGGGCGCACGGCGTCGGGATCGACCTCGACCCCGAGCGGATCCGTGAGAGCAAGGAAAACGCGCGGGAAGCCCGGGTCGCCGACCGGGTTACGTTCGTGCGCCAGGATCTCTATAATACCGATCTGCGCGATGCCACGGTAGTCACCCTGTACCTCCTCCCGTCGGTGAATCTGGAGATCAGGCCCAAGCTGTTCAAAGAGCTCAAACCCGGGACCCGGGTCGTGTCGCACGACTTCGACATGGGCGAGTGGACAGCGGACCGGACCGCCGAAGTCGATGGCAGCATGGTGTACTTCTGGGTCATGCCCGCGAACGTCTCGGGCACCTGGGAATGGACCATGCCCGGGAGTGCAGGGGGCGAGCGCTGCGTGCTCAGGCTCGACCAGGAGTTCCAGAATGCCCGGGGCACGCTCACGGCCGGGTCTTCCGAGGCATCTGTACGCGACGTGCGGATCTCCGGCGATCAGGTGAGCTTCACCGTGGATGAGGCGGCAGGCGGCAAGGCAGCCGGTACCAGGTACGAGGGACGGGTGAACGGGAATACCATCGAGGGCGTCATCCATAACCCGGACGGGTCGTCATCCGCAGGGAGGGACTGGTCCGCCAGGCGCGATCCGTCCACCGCGGTTTCGATCGACAGCTCGGATGAGCTGCCGCTGTGAGATCGGAAGGCCGATCGGCCTTAAAAAAAGCCCCAAGTAAAAAGGTGTCTTTCCCCGGGCTTGAGTTACAGATACCGCCTGGAGAGCAGGGCCAGGGTTCCGGCGCCCAGGGCCAGGGCTCCGGAGCCCGCCAGGGCCCTTTTCATGAAACCCGGCCTTTCTTCCGGGACGATCCATCCGCCGCTCACTGAGGTCAGCCGGTTGTCCGGCTCGAACAGGTTCCCCTTGCTCACCGGGGCCTCCCTTTGCTGGAAGTGGTTCTTAAGGACCCTCCCGATCATGACCTTCTCGGTGAGCGAGGGGGCGATCAGGCTCGCGAGATATCCCATTCTGCCCGAGGCCCCCACGAAGGCCTCCCTTTTCGGCCTCTGAGCGAGCCTGACGATCGTGTTCGCCACCTTTTCGGCCCGGTACACGGGCTCCATGGGTTTGATCGCCCTTCCCGAGTAGTTTGCCGCGGTCTGGAAAATCGGGGTGTCGATGGAGGCGGGCAGCACGGTGCAGACATGGACACCCGGCGTATCCCGCAGTTCCATGCGCAGAGTCGCCGAGAGGCCGTTGATCGCGAACTTGCTGATCGTGTAGGCCCCGGTATAGGGCTGTCCGAGCTTGCCGACAACGGACGAAACATTGATGAGGGTGCCGGCGCCCTGCTTCCGGAAATGGGGGATCACCGCCCGGGCCCCGTTGATGTAGCCGAAGAGGTTGGTCTCGATCACCCGCCTGATGAGTTCCAGAGGCACCTCCTCGAACCGTCCGAACAGGGACACCGCGGCGTTGTTGACCCAGACATCTATCCCGCCGAACCGGCTTACGGCGGTCCGTGCAAGGGATTCCACGCTGGAACTGTCCGACACGTCGGCGGGCTGGGCCAGGATCTCCGCCCCGAGCGACACGCACTCCGGTATGAGCTCCTGCAGGCCGGCATCGCTGCGCGCCGTTGCCACGACATGGTAGTGCCGCCTGGCAAACTCCAGTGCGGCGGCCTTTCCTATCCCGCTGGCCGCCCCGGTTATCACCACGGTTTTTGTCCGTGATCCGCCTTTCTTAACCATATATCTGCCGGTTTCCATGAAACACCTCCGAATCTTTCATTACGACCGATACGATATCGGGCAGCCCGGTATGCCCCAGACAGAGGGGCCATACCCGGAAATACCGTTAGCCAGGGCGATGGCGCAGTCTGTGGGGCAGTGCCGGAGGCGCCTTGCCTCACGTGCATAGGATATGGAGTAATGAAGGGGGTGCAACAATCAACCCCAGGCACGGCGAGGCCGAAGGAAGTTCGGAACGGATTGCTCACGGGAAGCATGGGACCCTGTCATCATGGTCGTCTCCTTTATGGTTCATGAGAATATGGGACGGGGCAATGCATCTCAGGGATGCTGCATTTCCGAAGCGCTACAGGGTGCAGACCCGCCTGCGTCCGCCGAGTACAAGCAGGTCGCGGAGCTGCTGGGGCGAACGGGCGTCGAGCCAGCGTTTCTCGAATCCCGGGTCTTGGATGATCTGTGCGATGGACGAGACGGTCAGCAGGTAGCGGTTCCTCCGGTCCCGTGAGGCGGCCAGGAGGAAAAATGCGTGGACATTTTCTCCTCCCTCCTCGAGCAGGATTCCCTGACGGCTGCGTACCAGCACCACCTCGAAGATCTCGTTGCCTTCCAGGACGATGTCTGACACGGCACAACCGGGCTGGATCATGGTGGACTCCCTGACGTGCCTCTCGTGGAGCGCCCCCGCTATGGTGTCCTTGTCCATGCCCAACCTGGTTCCGAGGCCTTCTGCGATGGAGTCGAAGAGCTCATGTCGGCCGGTTAAAGGGGACGGCAGGTCTATCACAAGGGCCTCGCTCACCAGCTCGCCGAATATGTCACACCCCATGTCGTCGCGGTCGATGACGATCCGCTTGAGCTCCGATTCCAGGAGCCCCCGGGTGAGCTCCCGGTCCGACATCCGCTCGACCAGGTGGAGCAGGGCATACTCCCGCTCGGAGCGCACCTTGCCGTAAATCCAGTAGAACAGGAGGCCCCCGGCGATCAGGATCCCGGTGATGATCGCGGCGTCCCACCCGACCCCGATCAGGAGCAGGACATAGCCCGCGATCCCGGCCACGGGCAGGACCGGGTACCAGGGCGCCCGGAACACGGGGTGGTAGTTGAAGATCCGGCTCTCCCGGAGAATGATCAGGCTCAGGCACGAGAGCAGATAGCTGAGGATGAGCACCGTGGACGCCGCCTCGGCCAGGATCTCCAGCTGGAGGAACAGGGTGGCCACGATCACGATGCCCGTGGCGGCCACGGCCCGGTGCGGGGTCTGGAACCGCGCGTTCATGACCCCGAAGAACGCGGGCAGGAGGTTATCCCTGCTCAGGCTGAACAGGTAGCGCGACGCGGTCATGATCCCTGCATTGGCAGTGGAGACGAAGGCCAGGATCGCGGCTGCGCTCATGGCCGTGGTGCCGGTACGGCCCATGAACGCGGATGCACCCGTGCTGATGGGTGTGAGCGAGCCGCTGAGATCGCCCGGGGCCAGGACCCCGGTGGTGGTGAAGATCATGAGCAGGTAGAAGAACAGGATCACTACAAAGGCAGCGATCATGGCCTGCGGGATCACCCTGCCCGGGTCCCTGATCTCCTCCGCGATCGAGGCGACCTGCATGAGGCCTCCATAGGAGATGAAGATGAGCCCTGCGGTGGAGAAGACCGGAAGCCATCCGTGGGGCACGAAGGGCAGAATGTTTTCCCCCCGTACGTGGGTGGATCCCAGGCCGATATAGAGGAGCATGAGCGCCAGCAGGAACCCCACGAGGAAGACCTGCAGCCTTCCGGTTTCCCGGGTGCCGACAATGTTGACCCCGACAAAGGCGACACAGATGACCGATGCCGCGACCTGATAGTTCATCTCCACCACCAGCACCAGGAATATGGAGAGCCCCGCAAGGGCGAACGAGCTCTTCAGGGCCAGGGAAAACCAGCTCAACAGCCCGGCCACCGTGCCTATGGCCGGGCCCAGGGTGCGCGTGATGAAGAAGTAGTTTCCGCCGGCCATGGGCATGGCCGTGACGATCTCCACGGTGCTGAGCATGCCGGCGACGGTCGCCAGACCGGCGATGAAGTAGGAGACCACCAGGGCCGGGCCGGTGTAGGCATAGGCGATTCCGGGCAGGATGAAGAGCCCGGAGCTGATCATGGCCCCGCTCGTGATGGAGAAGACGTCGAGAAAGCCGAGCCGCCTGGTCATGGCCGCGTTCATGGCTTCGCGGTCCCCGGCCGCCGTGAAGATCCCGGGAGGAAAACATGGCGTTTTTTCTCGCTCATAGAAATATGAGAATAGGGTGCGGTAACCAGGTTTCAATCGCGACGGCCCTGACGGGCAGATCTTGAAATCCCGCCTCCGACCTCTTGATTTCCCTCCGGGCACCCGTATCTGATCGGTATTACCATACCATGGAGGAAGATATATGGAGCTCAAGCGCATCGGCGCGTATATCGACATTGCAATCCAGCGGGAGGAGGAGTCGTACGCCCTGTATATGGACCTGAGCACGCGGCTCCGGGACAGGAGCGCCAGGGATGCCCTGTTTCTCCTGGC
Organism: Deltaproteobacteria bacterium; assembly: GCA_018433775.1. Taxonomy (GTDB): domain Bacteria; phylum Desulfobacterota; class Desulfomonilia; order UBA1062; family UBA1062; genus Phosphitivorax. Next base: position 71,308 of record JAHDQN010000080.1, on the reverse strand, counting down.
AGGCGAAGAGAAACAGCACAAGGCGTTTCTTGAGCGATACCGCGACGGCGGGTATGGGGCCGATGCGCTCCGCATGGACCAGGCCATCGACTACCGGATCGCCGAGCACATGGACAGGCCTGCTGTCGAAAAGGACATGAAATCCCCTGACGTTTTCCTCGTGGCCGCCCACCGGGAACTCGACTCGTACCACTTCTACACGGGCCTTGCCGGTCTTCACCCCGAAGGCGAGCTCAGGCGGGTCTTTCTCCGGATCGCGGGCGAGGAGCTCAAGCACAAGGAAAAGGTCGAGTATCTCTATGCGAACGCCGCGTTTCCCCAGACAGACGGGGGATAAGAGCGGCACCGAGAAGGGATTTTCGAGGAGGGTACGAGAAAGGGCGCGCCGGATGGTAACTCATGCAGCGCGCCCTCTTGCGCGGGCTCCTGCCGGGCAAGCTGTCGCCTGCATACGGCCATGGGGTGCCCGCTGTCTTTGAGCGGGTGGTGACAGTCAGCTACTCGCGCACGGGCATGAGGATGATCTCCATGCGCCGGTTTTCCGCGCGGCCTTCCGGGGTGTCGTTGTCGGCCACGGGGCGGTACTCGCCGTAGCCTGCCGCGCTAAGGTTTTCCGGGTTCACCCCGTCGGCGACCAGGATCTTCACCACGGATATGGCCCGGGCGGCCGAGAGCTCCCAGTTGCTGGGATAGATCTTCGCGAGCCTTTCGCCGATCTGGACGTTGTCGGTATACCCGGCCACCACGATTTCCTGGCCCTCGACCGTCTTGAGCACCTCGGCGACCTTCTGGAGCGCCTGGCGGCCCTCCTGCTTCACCTCTGCCTTGCCCGAGTCGAAGAGGATGGCCTCCACCATGGTCAGGGTGAGCTTGCCTTCGAGCTCCTTAAGCGCCACCTGCTTGGATTCGAGCTCGGCCTTCATGGCCTGCTGCATCCGGGTGAACGCCTCGCTCTGCTCCCTGACCTTCTCCTCCTTGGCCTGGAGCTCCCTGTCCTTCGACTGAATCTCGTTTTCCCTGGCCTCCAGCTCCTGCCCCGCCTGCCTCAGCTGCTCCCGGGCGGCCTCGAGGGAATCCGTGCAGGCCTGGTTCTCCCTGTTGAGCCGATCGATCGCGGCCTTCTGCTCCGCTGTCTCCACCCGAAGCTCCTTGAGCTCCGCGCATCCGGTCAGAGAAATGATCAGAAGGGCTGTCAGTGCCCCAATCACCACGTGTTTCATAAAAGGCTTCTCCTTTCTCCCGCTGTCGTGCGGCTGTAATGGCCGTTAGTCTGCAAATATCATTCCTTCTCAAATGATTTCGCGGCTCTCCTTCCCGAAAGGCTTGAGAAGCCGCCTGAGACCGGAGACTCATCGGCAGCGGTCGGCGGGGAAGATGGTTATTATTGTACACGGGTTACAATGCATGTACATTCTGGCCGGATCCGGACATTGTCTGATTCCGGGCGTTGAGCGCCCCGGAAATGGAAAGGCTCGCCGGCGGGTGCATTTCCACCACACCGGCGAGCCTCGCAACTCGGGGTTTCTGCTGGTCTTATGATACCGCTGTTATTCCGCGACGATCATCTTTCCCGTCGGGCACCAATTCCTCGGAGGGAAAGGGCACCTTCTTCGAGCGGACTACAGCGAGTCGCCTTCCATCTGCCAGGAGTTCGCGATGATCGCAATCCAGGACCCGTCTGCCAGTCGAGGAGAGCCATCGAGGTACAGCATCGTCAGGTTCGAGACGGAGAGGCTCTCGAGCGTTTCCGAAGACAGCACCGCGGCGGAGCTGCCCCCCCTTTCTTCGGCATCGGACGGGATGGACCAGAGCGGGTACCAGCCCTGGGCCGAGCTCAGATCCGGCATGGCAAAGCCGGTATCCCCGGCTCCCGCCCGGCCTGCCGTGACCAGGGTTGTGGCGAAATAGTCGATGCTGTTCGCCTCGCCGTAGAATATGCTGCTATAGGCGATGGCATTCCCTCCGTCATCCACCTCGGTCCAGCTCACGCCCGGCAGCAGCGAGCCGGTGGATCTGTCGGCAACGTACTGGCCGTCGAAGGTATACGGGATATCGCCTCCACTGACGGAATAATTACCGGCGGCGGTGAACCCTTCGTAATAGGAAACGGACGAGTCGTCATCGAGATCGATGGTGAGGTCCAGCATGTACGAGCTGCCCGGCGCGACCGCGTTCAGGTCCACGGGCGCGGTGTACTGAACTTCGCTGGCCCCGTCGATGCCCTCTTCTCCCAGCGAGGCCAGGGTGACGTTGGCGGTCATCAGGTAGACCTCGGCATAGTCCAGGATCTCGTCCGCGCTCGGGGTGAAGGTATACGTATAGGGCGCCGAGAGGTCCACGAAGTCGCCGAGAACGACATCGAGCGTGCTTGCCTGGCCCAGGGCGGTTGCATCGAAGGGCTCCACGATGATCTTCGAGGGATAGTCCTGGCCTGCTGGGTGCAGGGTCGCCGCGAGGTCAAAGGGAGCGGTAGTCGGATAGAGGGTCAGGGGGTCGCTGTTCCACACGGAAACGTAGTCTCCCCTTGCGTGCAGATAGACACTGCCGGCATCGAGGGATGCCTGATCCACGGTGACTTCCAGCGAGGTGTCTTCCAAATCGAGGGTGCCGCTGAAGTCGATCTCGGGGATCTCGGCCGTGGTGGTCTTCAGGGTGATCGTCTGCACGGATCCGTTGTCTTCGGCGCCTTCCGCGGCCCTGGCAGACACGATGGCCAGGCTGTAGCGTCCCTCGGGGTCGGTCACCAGCTCTTCGGCATCAAAGCTCATGTCCTGCGGGATCTCGATCTCCTGCCATGCTCCTTCGCCATCCTGGAAGGCCACCCAGAGCGCGTCGGTCAGCACCAGATCGTCGCTGTCCGAGTCGCTGCATCCGGTTGTCCCGAGCAGGACGACTGCAGCCAGGACGCACAGGATCAGCGAATGCCCGAAGCCCCTGCCTGTCTTCTTCCGAGCGCATTTTCCCCGGGATCCCGGGTTTTCTGCGGGTTGATGGTGATGGTTTCCTTTGCCGGGTCCGACCGTTTCCAGAAAGGAATGAGACGGTGCGCTCCCTGTGGCCGTGTAAAGATCCGGTCTGTTTTCCATGGTTGCCCCTTTCTCTCTCAAATTGTCCGATCGTGGCATCATGGCTCATGGAGCCCCTTTGCCGTCATCTCGTCACTGAATGTCGAACCGTCGCAGGACTGTGGGTTTTCCTCATCATGAGCGCGACTGATTCTGGCGTTCCCTGCTCGAAGAAATCCCGCCGTCCGTCTGCATGGTTATGGATGATCCAGTCCATCAGTGTTTTTTTGTATACGGAATCGGCAGAACACCTCTTCTCCTTTACAGGAAAAACGCCTGGGACGCAAGGACGCATGCCGATCCCCAGGGAGCGCCGGGTGCACAGTCTCCGCTTTCTGCTGAGGAAAAGAGGGCCGGGCCGGGGTCCGTGCCGGTGGTGACTGCGATCACACCGCCTCTGCCAGTCTCCTCACGAAGTCCGCGGTTTCGTTCCAGCCCAGGCAGGGGTCGGTGATGGACTTGCCGTAGGTGTTCTCGTCGATATTCTGGGAGCCCTCCACCAGGTAGCTCTCGATCATGAGGCCCCTGATCAGGTCCTTGAGCAGGGGCGAGTGACTGCGGCTCTGCATCACCTCCATCCCGATCCTCGGCTGCTCGCGGAAGTTCTTGCCCGAGTTGGAATGGTTGGTGTCGACCACGATCACGGGGTGGACGAGCGGGCGCGCCATGTACTCGCGGGTCACGGCCAGCAGGTTTTCGTAGTGATAGTTCGGGATGTTTCTGCCCGAGACATCCACCGACCCCCTAAGAATCGCGTGGGTGAAGGGGTTGCCCGAGGTCTTCACCTCCCAGCCGTTATAGATGAACACGTGGGAGTGCTGGCCCGCGTGGATGGAGTTGAGCATCACGGATATGTCTCCGCTGGTGGGGTTCTTCATCCCTGCGGGCACGGCCATCCCGCTCACCGTGAGCCGGTGCTGCTGGTTCTCGACCGAACGGGCGCCCACGGCCACATAGCTCAGCAGGTCTTCCAGGTAGGGCAGGTTGCCGGGATAGAGCATCTCGTCCGCGGCCGGCAGCCCGGACTCCCGCAGGGCGCGCACATGCATGGTGCGGATGGCGCGGATGCCGTCCACGATATTGGGCTGCTTGTGCGGGTCGGGCTGGTGGACCATGCCCTTGTAGCCCTCGCCCGTGGTCCGGGGCTTGTTGGTGTAGATCCGCGGGATGATGAGGACGCGGTCCTTCACCTCGTCCTGAAGCCCGGCCAGCCGCGAGACATACTCGCACACCGCGTCCTCGTTGTCCGCGGAGCAGGGCCCGATCACCAGAAAGAACCGGTCGCTCTCACGCTCGAAGACCGCGCGGATCTCCCGGTCGCGCGCTTCTTTCACTTCCTTGAGGTGTCCCGGCAGGGGAATGGCGTCCCGGATCTCGTCCGGGCCGGGAATGTGCCTGAGGTAGGTGAAGCTCATGGATATGCTCTCCCTCGCGTGTGTCCGCAGTCTCCACTCACCGGGGTGATATATGCCATACCGCGCCCGCGGTCAAGGACGCCCGGGAGAAACAGCTGGAAGGGTATGGCCAGACGCACGGCCGGTCTCGTCCCGGGCGGCCCGGCGGTTGCAATCTTCACCGGCTCCGGGGAGGCCGCGGTCGTGTCCCTGATGACCCGGGGCGGTATCCTGCTGATGGCGGCCCCGATGTTTCATGGACAGGCGGGGACGCCTGTGAAACCGGAACGGACTGGCCGCTAGAGCCCGGCCCGCGTTTCCGGCGGCTTCAGGCCGGGTGGGCGTCCCCGGTCTGTGGTCAGGCCCGGAGGCCCGGCGTCGGCCCCGCTTCGCCGTTTCGTGAGGGCATATCTCAGCAGGGCAGGGACCAGGGCAACCGTGGTATGGAGCCGGTAGTGCGGAACATCCGCAAAACCCCGCACCAGCGGAGGCAGGGGGATTCCGGACAGGGACTCGAGCCTGCCCTCCCTGAGCACCTCATGTTCGTCGTACAGGCCCTGCTCGATCTCTTCCAGGTATCGGATGTAGCCGTTTTCCGCAAATGCAAGGAGGTTTCGGTTGACGCGTTTCATCCCGTAGCCCACGGCGATGCCGAAAAACGACCGGAAAAGGTCCCGGGAGAACACGTCCCTGAGGATGCCCAGGTGGGTAAAGGACCGGTCGTTGATATGGAAGATCGTCCTCTGCAGCGTGCTTGGCTTCATCCGCCTGGGGAAGTAGGTCACGAAGCTGCCTGTCATGTAGTCCCAGTATGAAAGGTCGCCCGGATCGGTTCGGGCGTAGTGGGTCATGAAGCGCCTGTTCAGGGGAATGAGGAGCTCCCTGCTCTCATCCTCCTCCAGATCGTGCAGCACGAAGAGGTTCAGGATCAGGCGGTGCTTCGTGACAAAGCCGATGAGCTCTTCGGCGCTCTCCCTCGTGTCCTCGTCGTAGCCCAGCACAAAGGTTGACAGGACATTCATCCCCGCATTCGTGATGTTCTCGATGCTCGCGATGACCTCATGGTGCGTCTGCCGCTTGTCGAACGCCTCCAGGCTCTTGTCAAGGAGCGACTCCACCCCCACGATCACTATCCTCACCCCCGCCCGGTAGAGCAGGTCGAGCAGCTCGGGGTCACGGCCGATCTCGTGCCGCTCGAAGATGACGAACCGGGCGTCAAGGTTCTCCCCGATGATGCGGTTCAGGAGCGCCCGGACATTCTTGCGGTCGCTGCAGAAATCGTTGTCCACCACGAAGAAGTGGTCGTTCAGGGGCAACCGTTTTCTGATGTCGGCGATGATGCTGTCCTGATCCCGGTTGCGGAACACCCCCTGGAACAGCCGGTGGGTGGGGCAGAACCTGCACCTGAACCGGCATCCACGCGTGGTCTGCAGCGTGTTGACGACGGTGTGCAGGCCCCTGATGCGGGGCTTGGCCCGGTCGTATCCCTCGATGAGCGTGACATCGGGAATGGTCTGCGGGATCGCGGGCGGGGCGCTCTCCGGGTTGTGGACGATCCGCCCGTCACTGAGAAAGGAGATTCCCGGGACGTCGTGCGCGTCTCCCCCCTGGTTCAGGCATTCCACCAGGCGGGGCAGGACCTCGTCGCCCTCGCACCTCACCGCATAGGTGCAGCAGTCGAGCACAGTCTCGGGAAAGTAGCAGACCTGGGGGCCTCCCAGGATCACGGGAATGCCGGGCTTCTCCTTCAGGACCCGGGACGCGAACTCCCGCACCTTGTTGAGCGCGGGCGCGAACACGGAAAGGCACAGCGCGTCGGCATCGCTCAGCACGGAGAAGTCCATGGTGCTTATGTCCTCCAGGAAATAGCGCACCCGGTAGCCCTTTTCTCGCATGAGGGACGCGAGGAGCAGGCTGCCGTACTTGGGAAAGATCGGCGGGCCGAGCGAGAGCAGCGTGTTTATCCTGGCATTGAACTCGATGAAATGTATGCGCTCGATCAAAGCGTTTTTCATGTCATTTCCTCCTGCAGACGCCACTGTGTGCAGGGAAAACCTTTTTTTCTCATAACTCATGTTATCTTCCCGGCCGGCCAAATCAAGGCGCGGGCTTACACCGCTTGCCTTTTGCCCGCTTTGCCTGATAATGGCTGGAAAGGCGAGAGCTGCCGCGACTTCCTGAGATTCTCCGGAGGCGCTTTCTTATAGGCAGGAAAGGAGGAGAGCCTGTGCCGTCAAAGGTGACATTCGAACGGTTTCTCTGGTTTCACCACCAGGTGAGAAAGGGCCGGTATCCCAATGCCGCCGCCCTGGCGGAGCGGTTCGAGATCGCGGGCAAGACCGCCCAGCGCGACATCGAGTTCATGCGCGACCGGCTGTTCGCGCCCCTGGTCTACGTGCACGCCCGCCGGGGGTACCGCTACGAGGACTCGTCCTACGACCTTCCGGGCTTCTGGCTCAGCGAGGAGGAGCTCGTCTCGCTGCTGCTCTCCTTCCGCCTGGCCTCCGCCGTCCCGGACAGCCGGATCAAGGGCTCGCTCAAGTCGTTCCTGAACCAGATCCTTTCCCAGCACTCCCACGGCTCCGGCCTGTCGTTGGAGAGCCTGAGCGAAAAGGTCTCGGTCAAGAATATCGAATATTCCCGGACCGGCGACAAGGTCTTTCAGCAGGTGCTCGACGCCCTCATTCACGCCAGGCCGCTCAAGATCGAGTACTACTCGCCCCACCAGGACGAGACCACCGGCCGGGACATCCTGCCCCTGCACCTGCTCTCCTACATGGGAACCTGGCATGTCGTGGCGCACTGCAATCTGAGGGCTGAGCTGCGCGACTTCACCCTCTCGCGGATCCGGTCCATCTCCCCCTCTGACGTGCGCATCGACGCCCCGGTGAGCGCGGACGCCGTCCGGGACTACATCCGCAGGAACTTCGGCATCATGAAGGGCGAAGCGGCCAGCGAGGTCTGTCTCCGGTTTTCCGCCGCGGTCGCACCCTGGGTGGCCGAGCAGGTCTGGCACCCCGACCAGCAGGCCGTGCCCGAGCCCGGAGGGTCCATCCGCCTGAGCTTTCCCGTGGCCGACTTCCGCGAGGTCAGGCGGGAGATCCTCAAATACGGCTCCCAGGTGGAGGTGATCTCGCCGGATGCACTCAGGGACGAGCTGAGGCAGGAGATAGAAAAAATGACCGCGCTCTACCGGTAGGACATTCCATGGGGGAGCAGGTCTGATAATCACCCGTGCATGGAGGTGAACCATGCACAGAAGAACGTTCATCAAGCAGCTTTTCTGCCTGCCGCTCCTCGTCCTCGGACCGGGCGTCCGCGAGTTCGCTCAGGACCGTCCCCGGTTCGATTCGCGGCGCATCCTGCTCCTGGACACCCATGTCGCGGGCTTCCGCTACTACGAGGGGGAGCGCATCTGGGACCATCTCGACACGGGCGATCCCCTGGAGCTCAGGCGGGAGCCCTCGAACCCCCACGACGCGAGGGCCACGGCCCTGTACTGGAGGGAGCACAAGATCGGCTATATCCCGAGGACCGACAACGTCGCGGTCGCGGGGTTCCTTGACCAGGGCGCGCCGATCAGGGCCAGCATCAAGCGCAAGAACGGGAACGCCAGGGCCTGGGAGTGCCTGCAGGTGGAGGTGGTGCTGGAGGTCTGAGGCGGCAGGACCGGCAGAGGCGGGGCAAAGCGGCCTTTCGGTGTTGGCGGCTCAGCCCTCCTGATCGCCCTTGGTCCTGCCCATCTCCTTCCACAGGTCCAGGGAGCAGCGCATGAAGTCGAAGTCGGTGGGCGGGGTGCGGTGGTCATTTTCGTCCCTGATCTTCAGTTTCATGGCCCCGCTCTCGCAGGAGGTGGTGCACAGTCCGCACCCGATGCACCGGTCGCGGTTGATTGTGACGGTCTTGTCCCTGTCGTCTGCGCTCAGGGCCTGCATAGGGCACCTCCCCAGGCACACGCCGCAGTATTTGCAGGAGGCTTCGTCATGGACGAGCTCGTAGTTCGAGCTCTTGTAGCGGGCCGGGTTGGGAAGGAGCTTCACCTGCCTCAGGATCGTGCAGCAGTCGGGGCAGCAGTTGCAGATGCACTCTGTATTGCGCTTGTTGCCGCCCGTCTGGTGGACGAGGCCTGCCGCCTCCGCCTCGTCGAGGATCTTCAGCGCCTCATCCCGGGTGATCATGCGGCCGAAGCCGATCTCGTCGAGGAGATACTCGGCATAAAAATCGAAGGCCAGGCACATGTCGTGGGGCCGGTCGCACTTCATGCCCATGGAGGCTGTCTGGAAATTGCAGGCGCACGGGAACACGCCGATGCGCTCCTTGGACATGATGATCTTCCTCACGTCGTCATAGGGAGCAACGGGCGTCTCGGGCGTGGCCTCCATGTGGATGGGCACGGTGCGCAGGGACTTGGTTCGGGGGATGAAGCCGGTCTGGAAGTATTCCTCGAAGAGTGCGGGCAGCTCCGGGTCCTTGACCTTGCGGAAGACCTGGTGCTCGAAAAAGCCGTGCATGAAGGGGGCCGCTGCATAGAATTTTTCACCGTCACGGGTGGCGGGGAAGGTGTGGCCCTTTTCCGTCATCCGGGCCAGGATCCGGCCGGTCTCCTCCGCGCCCTTGCCCAGCCTTTCCGCGATCACGCTCACCGGCTCGGGTGTCCGGGTGAGGGCAAGGTATACCGACGCCTCCTCTTCGGTGAAGAGCCTCTTGAGGATCTTCAGCTCCACTCCCGAGGCAGTTGCAATGAAGCCAACAGAGTACTGGTCGATCCGGTCGCGGAGCCTCTCATAAATGTCGCTCATCAAGACCTCCTTCTCCACCACCGCGCATGGATTGCACGCCAAGCCGTACGCGTTCGTTCATACGAAATCTCCGGCAGTCTCTCCGGCCCGCCCGTGCAGGCGGCACGACAGCGCTGCATGGGCAAGATGCGATTCTTTGCTGATTATGCCGGTAAGAGCCGGGCAAAGTCAATGGAAAATAGAACGACCGTTCGGTATATTCAGGGATCATCGATTTGTGGAAAAATCGGAAAACCCTTATATTACACATGCCTTCGATAGTTGACATATTAACTATTTATATATAAATAAATCATGAATGCAATCAATGGGAGGGTTGGTGATTGGAAAGGGATGAAAGGTTCATCTTCCTCATCGGTCAAGCTCAACATCGGCTCTTCACCCGCCTCGACCAGGCGCTCATGAAAGCTGCGGGTATCACGGCGGCTCAATCCGGGGCGCTCTATTACCTGATGGAACACGACGGGTGCCTCTTGAGTGAGCTGAGCCGCGCCTTGCTGCTCGATAAATCGGCAATCACGGGGCTGGTGGACAGATTAGAGAGCAAAGGGATTGTGGAGCGATGCCGAACCTCTTCCGACCGCCGGGCAATAAACATTCGTTTGACTGAAGCAGGGAAAGCTGCCGCCCGGAAATGCCTGGTTGTGACGAAAGAATTCAACAATGCCGTCAAGGAAGGATTGTCTGAACAAGAAATCGGTACGTTCAGCATGATCCTGCAGAAGATCATCAGCAGATTCCCCAGATAAAGGGAGGTGAGCATGTTTTTTGAATTGTCCGCAGAGCAGCACGCGCTCCGGCAGAAGATCGCTGATTTTTGTGCGCGGGAATGCCCGCCGGATTTCGAGACATCTCTGGATCAGAGCGGGGTTTTTCCTGGAGACCTTTATCGCAAGATGGCCGACAACGGATTCTTAAGAATTTCATTTCCTGCGGAATACGGAGGGACCGAAGGAAACATACTGGATATCGTGCTCGTTGCCGAGCAGCTTGCCGGAAACAGTTATACCGCCGTGTACATGTACCTGGTCAATATTGTCTTTGCCGGGAGCTTGATCCTCAACTGCGGCAGTGATTCCCAGAAGAAGGAGCTCATCCCGAAGCTGCTGAAGGGAGACCTTCAATTCTCCTTTGCCCTTACCGAACCGGAAGCCGGGTCGGATGCGCGTTCGATAAAGACATCGGCAACACCTCAGGGTGACTGCTATCTCATAAACGGGACAAAATATTGGACCTCCGGGGCCACGGTATCGGATTATATTATCACGGTAGTGCTCACGGGCCTGGAAGCGGAATCCCCGAAGGCGATGAGCATATTAATCGTCCCCGCAGAATCCGAGGGCCTGAGCATCACCCCTATCCCGAAGCTGGCAGGCAACGCCTACCCGTCGTGTGAAGTGAAGTACCGGAATGTATCTGTTACCGAAGAGCATATCCTCGGTGGACCCGCGTGGCTGAACAATGGGATTTTCCAGCTGTTCCAGACCGCGGAGTACGAACGGATCTGCGTTGCAGCGAGCTGCCTCGGCGGTGCGGAAACCATCCTGAAAGAATGCACGGAATTCGCAAAAACCCGGCATCAGTTCGACAAACCCATCATAAAGCATCAGGCGATACAGCATGCCTTGGCGGACATGGCGACGCAGATAGAAGCAATGAGATGGATGACCTATCACGCAGCATGGATGAAGTCCACGGGAAAGGACTGCTTCAAGGAAATCTGCATGGCCAAGCTGTTCTGTTCAGAGACGCTCAACGATATCGCGAGGAAGGGCATGCAGATATTCGGCGGAAGAGGATATTCCATGGAATACCGGATGCAGAGGTATCTTCGGGAAAGTTATCTGTCGCTCTATGCGGGCGGTACTTCGGAGATTCAGAAAAACGTCATTGCGAGATTCCTTGCTTGATCGCTCTGATAATGAAAGTATCGTGTGGAGTTGTGTCCAGTCATAGAAGACGGCTCCGGCCTCTTGCCGCGTATCATCCGCAGTCAATACCCTTCTGCCGCCCGGGAGAATTCGCCGCGATTTCAGGGTCTTCCGCGCTGGATGGAGCTTATCCGCTGCCTTCGAACCGCCGGATCTCATCGAGAAAATACGGGCCGTAGCGCTCGATCTTGTGCTTTCCCACCCCGTGGATGCCGTGGAACTCGCTTTCGGTCCTGGGGAGAACCGCGGCCATCTCGGCCAGGGACACGTCGCTGAAGATGACGAAGGGCGGCACCCCTTCCCGGTCGGCAATCTGCTTGCGCAGGGCGCGGAGCTTCTCGAAGAGTCCGGGATCGTAATCGATGTCGCCTGCCTTGCGACGGGCTGCTTTCGAGGCGGACTTGAGCCCTTCCGCCGCCTTCACGCGGGGCTCGGCCATGGCGATCGTCAGCTCCCCGCGCAGCAGGGGCCCGGCCGAGGGGGTGAGTTTGAGCACGGAGTAGTCGCCCACGTCCTGCAGGAGATACCCGTGGTGCACCAGGTGGCGCAGAAGGGTGGACCAGTAGTCCTGACTCTTGTCCGCGCCGATCCCATAGGTTGAGAGCCGGTCGTGGCGGAGGTTGGCCACGCGCTCCTTCTTCGAGCCGCGCAGCACGTCGATCACGTGACCCATGCCGAAGCGCTGCCCCACCCGGTATACGCACGACAGGGCCTTGCGGGCGTCCTCGGTCACGTCCATGGCTTCGGGCGGGTCCAGGCACACGTCGCAGTTGCCGCAGTCATCCTGCAGGCGCTCGCCGAAATATCCCAGCAGGATGCGCCGCCGGCAGCTCATGGCCTCGGCAAACCCCACCATGGCGTTCAGCTTGTGCAGCTCGATACGCGCTCTTTCGGGGTTGCGCGACTTTTCGATGAGCCCCCGGGCAACAGCCACGTCGCCATAGCTGAACATGAGCAGGGCCTCGGCCGCCAGGCCGTCGCGGCCCGCCCGCCCGGTCTCCTGGTAGTAGCACTCGATGTTCTTGGGGATGTCGTGGTGCACCACGAAGCGGACATCCGACTTGTCGATGCCCATGCCGAAGGCCACGGTGGCCACGATGATCCGGATCTCGTCGCGCAGGAAGTTATCCTGCGTCTCCTTGCGCTCGCCCGCAGTGAGCCCCGCATGGTAGGGTGCTGCCTGAAAGCCTGCCTCCGCGAGCTTGCCCGCCACCTCGTCCACCCTCTTGCGGCTCAGGCAATAGACAATGCCCGCGCCCGTGGGCCGGGAGCTCAGAAACTCCGTGAGCTGTGCAAAAGGCTTGCGCTTTTCCACCACGGAATACCGGATGTTGGGACGGTCGAATCCCGAGACATAGCACCGGGCGTCCTTGAGGTCGAGGCGCTCCAGGATGTCCCGCCTTGTGTGGGGCTCGGCCGTGGCGGTGAGCGCGATCAGGGGGATATCCGGGAACAGCCTTCTGAGCCGGCCCAGCTTCATGTACTCGGGCCGGAAATCATGGCCCCACTGGGAGATGCAGTGGGCCTCGTCGATGGCGAACAGTGCGATGGGCACCTGGCGGATCCGCTCGATGAACCCGTCGCTCATCAGGCGCTCGGGCGCGAGGTACAGCATGTCGAGCTCCCGGTTGTGCAGCATGGCCAGCACCTTCCTGGCCTCGGAGCTCCCGAGCGAGGAGTTGTAGAAGGCAGCCTTCACCCCGCAGGCCCTTAACGCGTCCACCTGATCCTTCATCAGGGAGATGAGCGGCGAGACCACGATGCCCACGCCCTGGCGGTGCAGGGCCGGAATCTGGAAGCAGAGCGACTTCCCGCCGCCCGTGGGCATCAGGACAAAGGCGTTCTCGCCCTGGATGAGCCGTTCGATGATCTCCTGCTGATAAGGCCGGAACGACTCGTACCCGAAGACGGTTCGCAGACTTTCAAGAGGGCTGTCATTCATTGTTCAAGCTTTTCTACTACCGGCAGTTTTTGCTCCTGGTGAAGTGATCCCGGTGAGATTCCAAATCTTTTAAGATCCCTACCACAAATACCGGCCAGGGGAAAGGCTCTTGATGACCGGGCAGAGGCATGCCTGGACAGAGGCATGCCCGGGAGCGTGTATGCGGGCGGCAGGGGCGGCCGGTTCCGGCAGGCAGGGGCCGGGAGGTATGATCGTTTCAGGGGGCGGGGCAGATCCTTTTCTCAGCCTCAGGCAAGGCCGAACGCCAGCACAAGTCCTGCCATGCCCGCGAACACGGCATAGATTACGGTCGGCAGCACCATCCTGCGGAGGATTACACCCTCCATGCCGGTCATGCCGATGACCCCGCAGACCGCGGCGATGTTCAGGATGGAGAGCATGTTGCCCAGGCCGCCGCCCACGTTCTGCATGGCGACCGCCACAGCGGGCGCGATGCCCACCGAAACGGCCGCCTCATACTGCAGCACGCTGAACAGGATGTTCGACGAGGTGTTGCTGCCGGTCATGAACGCGCCGAGCGTTCCGATCCACGGGGCCGCGAAGGGGATGGCACCGCCCGCCCCGAGCGCCAGCACCCGCGAGAGGGCCTGCATCATCCCCGGCAGATCGGCCCCGTTGGTGGCGGACTGGATCATCACCTGGGTCATGGATACGGCAATGACCAGCGTTATCGCGGGGAAGGTGATGTGCGCTATCGTGTCCTTCCAGGCATCCTCCATGGACCGGAGATCCATCCGGTGGATGAACCCGGTCAGCACGGCAACCGGGATGAACGGGACAATGCCCGGCAGGTAGAGATATCTGAGGGAAAACGAGAGGTCCTGGCCGAGGATATTCTCCACGTCGATGGTATAGCCCTGGAGGAACTCCACGAGCCCGAGTCCGGGCCAGCGCGTCACCAGGAGCACAAGCGCCACCAGGAGGTAGGGTGTCCATGCGAGCAGGACCGGCATTCTCTTCTCCGGTTTCCCGCCTTGGTATGCCTCACCATGGAGCCCGCCGTGCCATGCATGTTCCCAGGAGGCGCGCCCGGGGAACATCCAGGCCTGCCGGGGCGTAAGCACGTTGTAGTGCGCCAGGATGAGGCCGACCCCGAGCACCACGAAGCCGGATGCGATGTCCGGCAGGGCCGGCCCGAAGAACCAGGCTGTCAGAAACTGGGTTGCTCCCGCAAGCCCGCCCAGGATCAACGCGAACGGCGTAACGGGCAGCGTGCGCTTGAGGGCGCCTTTCAGGTTTCGCTCGTTTTCGGGGCCGAACCACAGAAGCAGGAGAAATACGCCGAGAAGCCCCCAGAAAACCATGGTCACCCCGGTCACGATGCCCGTCCAGCGCGTCACGTCACCGAGGAATGACATGACGCTCGTGCCCGAGGGCAGCATCGTCTCGTCGATGACCGAGGCGACCCCGCCGATGATGGGCGTGCCCGCGGCACCGAACGGCGGCTGGGTGGCGTTGAAGAAGAGGCCGAATATGGCGGCGGCCATGGGCGGAAACCCCAGGCCGATCAGGAGCGGGGCCGCGATCGCTGCCGGGGTGCCGAAACCGGCCGCTCCCTCGATGATGGTATTGAGGCCGAGCCCAATGAGCAGAAGCTGCACCCGACGGTCGTCAGCGATATGCGTAAAGTGCCACTGGATCGTCGAAGCCGCGCCGCTTCCCTCGAGATAATTCATGAGCAGAATGGCGCCGAATACGATCAGGATGATCTCCAGGGCCTGCAGTGCACCGTATACCGCGGCCGCGGCCCACCAAAGAGCGTCCATCCTCCAGAGGAGGAGCCCCAGTGCGGATGCCAGGACCCATCCCGTGCCCATGCCCCTGGCCGCCGACCATCGCAGTCCCACCATGAGCAGGAACACGGTCACGATGGGTATGCTCCCGACGAGTGCGAGGGTGAGGGGGTTCATTCCTTTTCTCTCAGCTCCCTGTACTGCCGCAGGCCGTCACTTGCCGACGGCCGGCAGAGCATTTGCGGAAATCTTCGGGCATCCCGGATAACGGTCATACAACAACAGCCGTACGGCATCATGGCGAACCCTCTTTCAACGAACTGCCGGACAGTGCCGGTGCCCTTTCATGGCGATCTCGATCAGCAGGTTCCCGGGCTCGGGCATATAGACTCATGGTAAGCTCTCCCGGGCAAAAGCCAATGTCTAAAAAGGCATGAACCGGGACTTAAGCCTGTTGAATATCCACCCCGCACCGCTACCTTATATGGTATGGTGTTCAAACCCCGAGAGGACATGTCCATCGTATTTTCCGGTCAGGCGGGCCAGGGGCTGCAGACGCTGGAAGCGCTCCTGACCAGGATGCTCAAGCGCTCGGGCTACAACGTGTTTTCCTACAGCGAATTCATGTCCCGCATCCGCGGGGGAAACAACTCGACCCAGGTCCGCGTATCCTCGCGCAGGGTGTCCGCCTATACCAGGAGGATCGACCTCTTCGTGCCCCTGCACGAAGACGCCATGGAGCGGTTTCACGACAGGATCACGCAGGAGACCGTGATCCTGGGCGACAGGGCCTTTATCGAGGAACGATATCTCGACGGCCACCATCCCGTTCTGGAGGTCCCCATCAACGAGATCGCCCGCGGGAAGGGGGGCGCCGTGTACGCAAACACGGTCCTTCTGGGAATTCTCGCCGGGCTGTTCTATGTCGACAGAGGCCTCATGCACGACGAGATCCGGATGATCCTCTCCGGCCTGGGCGAGGATCGCCTGCAGAAAAACCTGGATGCCTCGGACGAGGGGTACGAGCGGAGCAAGAAGCTGCTCAAGCCCGGGCAGGCCGCGGTGTCCATCGAGCGCACCGAGGAGGTCCGGGACGAGGTCCTCACCGACGGGATCAACGCCGTAGGCCTGGGAGGGCTTGCCGGCGGATGCACCTTCGTGTCCTCGTATCCCATGTCGCCGTCCACAGGCGTGCTGGTGTTCTACACGAAAAAGGCCGCCTCGTCCGGCGTGGTGGTCGAGCAGGCCGAGGACGAGATCAGCGCGGTCAACATGGCCATCGGATCGTGGTACGCAGGAGGCAGGGCGCTCGTGACCACCTCGGGCGGGGGCTATGCCCTGATGGTCGAGGGATTGAGCCTCGCCGGGTGCATCGAGTCGCCCCTGGTCATCCACCTGGGCCAGCGGCCCGGCCCAGCCACGGGCCTGCCGACCAGGACCGAGCAGGCCGACCTCCAGTTCGCCCTGTACTCGGGGCATGGGGAGTTCCCCCGGGCCATCCTCGCGCCCGGCACCCACGAGCAGGGGTTTTCCCACACCTGGCACGCCTTTTATCTCGCCGACAAGTACCAGGCGCCCGTGTTCATCCTCACGGACCAGTTTTTCCTTGAGCGCAGGTACAACGTGCCTGATCTGGACATGAGCAAGGTGTACGACCAGCGCTTCATCGTGCAGACCAGGGCGGACTACCGCCGCTATGCGCTCACGGAAAGCGGCGTCTCCCCCCGGGGAATCCCGGGCTTCGGCGAGGGCAGGGTGCGCGCGGACAGCGACGAGCACGACGAGGACGGCTTCATCACCGAAGACTTCTCCACCAGGACCGCCATGGTGAACAAGCGGCTCAAAAAGCTTTCCGGCCTGCGAAAGGAGGTGCTCCCGCCGCAGCTCTTCGGGCCGAAAGACTACCGCAACCTCGTGGTGTGCTGGGGATCTTCGCTCCACGCGGTGCAGGAGGGGCTGGACATGCTCGGCAGGGACGACACCGCGATTCTCCACTACTCACAGGTCTACCCGCTTGCAGAGGTCACCGCTGAATACCTGGAGCGCGCGCACAAGAAGATCGTGGTCGAGAGCAACGCAACGGCCCAGTTCGCCCGGCTCGTCCGAAGCGAGACCGGGATCGGCTTCGACGGGGCCATCCTGAAGTACAGCGGCCTTCCACTCATGCCCGAGGACGTGTGCGAAGGCCTGAACGAGAAGCTGGGGAAAAAGGAGAGCACGCATGGGCGCGTATGACTTCGACCACGCCATCGACATCGCCTGGTGCCCGGGGTGCGGGAATTTCCGTATCCTTGAGTCGGTCAAGGGCGCCCTGGACGAGCTTGAGCTCGATCCCGGGACCGTGGTGTTCGTCTCGGGCATCGGGCAGGCCGCCAAGACGCCCCAGTATCTGAACGTACACTACTTCAACGGCCTCCACGGCCGGACCCTGCCTCCCGCAACCGCGATCAAGGCCTCGAACCCGGGGCTCACCGTGATTGCCGAGAGCGGGGACGGCGACATGTACGGGGAGGGCGGCAACCACTTCATGCACACCATCAGGCGAAACCCCGACATCACCAACATCGTCCACAACAACATGGTCTATGCCCTCACCAAGGGCCAGGCCTCGCCCACCACCCGGCAGGGCTTCGTCACCCCGGTGCAGGTCCACGGCGTCACCCAGGAGCCCTTCAACCCGGTCGCGGTGGCCATCGCGCTCGATGCCTCGTTCGTGGCGCGGGCATTTGCGGGAGACGCGCGGCAGACCACGGACATCATCAAAAAGGCGATCACCCACAAGGGCTATGCCCTGGTGGATGTCTTCCAGCCCTGCGTCACCTACAACAAGGTGAACACCTACGGGTGGTTCAAGCAGAACACCTACACCCTCGAAGACTCCTACGACCCCACCGACCGGGATGCTGCGTTCAGGAAGGCGACCGAGCCCGGCAAGTTCCCCCTGGGCGTGCTTTACATCAAGGAGGGCAAGCCCACCTTCGAAGAGGAACTCTCCCTCTACCGGCAGGACACCAGGCCCCTGTACCAGCGGACCGTGGACATGGAGATGCTCAGAGGCCTGGTGGACTCCATGAGGACATAGGATCCCCTGGCCGTCGAGGAACGGGTGCACCCATAGCAGCCGCCTGGCCGGCATGTTCGGGCAAAGACCGCTTCCTGCCTTGAGAAAAGACCGGGACCTGCCTTGAAAAATGACAGATGCCTGCTTCCCTTTCCTTGCTAGCGGTATTCTATTTCCAGGGCAGGCCTCCTGCTTAAGGCGTAATACACATCCATACTCTCAAAAGAGGTGATGCGCAGAGCCGGGGTGTACTGGGGCGTCCAGTTGGGGTCCCATACCACGAAGCCGTAGTTGCCCCAGGAGCTGTCGGCCCATCTCTGGACGATCTGGGTCACGTCCCACTCCACCGGGACCTCCGTTGTCACCGGCGGGTTCTGCTGTGCGTACGGGGTAGAGTACCAGTTCGGGCACGTGCTCCAGGTCACCGATGCCGTCCAGGACCCGCTGAGGGCATACACGCGATACACGGTGTTCCAGTCTCCGGGCAGTACGTGCGGATAGAGCTTCAGGGTTGCCCGGATGATGGTCTTGCCGAGTATCGTGGGATTCACATTGAACCAGATCAGGGAGGCGTATGACAGGGTATCGTAGCCATACATCATGTTGAAGAGGAAATCGCAGCCCGTCCCAAGATCGGCGTTGCTGTAGGCCGTATTGCTTACACCCTCATCCAGGCTGCTGTAGCCCACCACGTTGTCACGGGAGGGGAGGAAAGTCGTGGTGGTCGACGGCACGGCCAGCGTGGTCGCGGAAGCGTATACCCAGGCAGACGCTCCTGCTGCGTTGCAGGCGCGTATGCGGTAATAGTACAATCTCGAAGGAGACAGCCCTGTGTGGTCGTATTGGGTGACATTCACACCGACATCGGCAAGCTTCGCATACGGGAGCCAGCTTGAGGAACTCTGGATCTCAAAACCTGTTTCGTTGTCCGAATTGTCGGTCCAGGTGAGTCTGATGGTTGAGCTGGACAGGGGTACGGCCGCAAAACCGGTGGGGGCAGACGGTGCTGCAACGAGTTCCGTCGTGTCACAGGCAGGTGCACACCGGTCTGATTCGTTTCCTTCACCGTCACAGGCGGAGACCGAGTAACAGTAGCTGGTATTCTGTGACAGGTCGAGGTCCGAGTACGAGGTGACCGAGACCGATTTCAGGTAGAGTCCGTCTCGATAGATGTTGTAGCCGGTAACCGAGACATTGTCCGAGGATGGATTCCACGAGAGGTTTATCCGGCTCGAGGACACGGCGGTGACCGAAAGCCCGGCCGGTACGGAAGGCGCTTCGGTGTCTCCGCCGATCTCTCCTGTGGTGGCGCCCGCAACGTTTGAATAGCCTGATTCACCTGCGCTGTTATACGCCTTTACCCGGTAGTAATACGTGGTTGATGGCTCAAGGTCTTTGTCGATATAGCTCCCCGTGTCGGGATCGACGCTGGAGATTTCCGTAAAGCCCGAGTCAGGGGAGAAGCTCCGTTCGATGCTGAAACCGTCCTCGTTGTCCGAGTTGTCGGTCCATTCAAGGCTGACGGTGGTGCTGGAGGTTGCGAGGGCCATCAGACCCGTAGGCGCGGCAGGAGCAGCAGTCTGCGGTGCCTTGATACGGGTGCCGGAAATCTGCCCCGTCCATGAGCAGGTATATGTCCCCTCGCTGTTCGACCAGGTACCGGAGGCCGATCCGGTTATTTCCTCTCCGGAGACGGTAACAGTGATGGTGGCGGTCTCGGTGCCGTCGTTTTCCGGATAACTGCCTGTCCACGAGATCTGGTTGCCGTTTACCGTACCGGTGAACTGGAGATCATAGTTGTTGTCGGTTACCGTGATGTTGGGGCCGTCTTGGGTAACGGTATAATTCCCGTGCTTGGTGTATTTCTCTCCATCCAGGCAATCGGTGGCATCTATCTCCTCAACCGTTTCCCATGTGCCGGCTACATTTTCAAACGACTCCGGTCCCGGGGCGCCACCACCGCTGCTGCTTCCTCCTCCACAGCCCGGAACGACGGTCATCAGCCCAAGAGCGAAGGCGCATACCAGGCAAGGGGTGAGAAAGCTCCTCATGACCCCGTTTCTTGTGTTTTTCATACCATTTCCCTCCATGTTCATTCGATTGTGATCAGAGCTGCTCAACATTTCAGTTCATACGACATTTCTCCCCAGGAACAGGGAGAGGTGGGTAATGTCTGTCGTCTGCTCACCTCCTGTCCGCACCATCCAAGAAAGATTGCAGCCGGCGCAACGATGCCGCCGATACCATGAAAGGGCACGTCAGAGCTCCCCCGAGCCTCAAGCCCATGATAATCCTCACGAGTCAAATAATTTTTTATACACCCAGCGCATGAGGAGATGGGAAAGGACAGAGCGCGGCGACAAGCCAGGAGGAATGATCTGAATCGCACGTTCAACCCCGGAATAACCAATTCCAACCTGTTTACTTCACAATAAAAAACAAATCTTCTTTCATGGTGATCTTTCTATCGCCTATATTAATAATCTAGGTTGGGGAAAATGCAGTGATTACAATTTAAATTTCATACGATAGCCTTGGGCCTGGCAGGGGAGGGTATAATTCACACATATTACATGGATATTGTCGTCATTATGATCATGCCGGGGATACGGCGGGGATCCGTATCTCATCCCCAACAGGCTTGCGTGAGGAAGAGAATCGACATCGAGCGTGCAGCCGCTCTGATTGCACCCGGCTGGGCACCAGGGGGAAAGGGAACATCCATGGAGCACGTTGTATCAATGATCCGTCAGTGGGCGACTCTGGTGCTACATGGCGGCCAATGCGTCGGCCACGGCCATGCCCGAGCGGGTGGGGCGGATCCGGCCGTGGGCGATCTCGATAAGGCCCAGGCGGCTCCACTCTTCGAGCTGCCGCCTGTTGTCCTCCATGAGGTCCCGGCCATAGAGCCGAGCATAGCGGTCCAGGTCGATCCCGTCTCTCGTGCGAAGCCCCAGGAACAGGGCCTCCATGGCCAGCTCTTCTCGCCCCAGGTCTTCCCGTCCTTCGACGGGCCGCTCCGCGCCCCGGAGATCGGCGAGATATGCGTCCAGGGAGCTCCGGTTCCACCAGCGGCGGCTGCCATCAAAGGAATGCGCCGCCGGCCCCAGGCCGAGATAGGGGGTGTGGTCCCAGTACTTTTGGTTGTGCCGGGAGGCCCTGTCCATGCCGGCTGCGAAGTTGGAGACCTCGTAGTGAACGTACCCCGCACCTTCCAGGATCTCGGAGGTCTCCACGAAGAACTCCCGCGCCAGGCTTTCCGGGCGTTCGGGGAGTGCGCCCTCCGCGTACTTCCGGCCCATCGGGGTGCCGGGTTTGAGCTCGAGCTCGTAGCAGGAGAGGTGGGCGGGGCCACAGGCGATGGCCTGCGCCAGGGACTCCCGCCAGTCCTTGAAACACTGGCCGGGCAGGCGGTAGATCAGGTCGAGCCCGATATTGTCGAACCCGGCGGACATCGCCCATTCCAGGGCAGAGAGTGCCTGCTTCCGGTCGTGCCTGCGGCCCAGGAATTCGAGCTCGCGGTCGTGGAACGACTGCACGCCGATATTGACCCGGTTGATGCCTGTCTCCCTCAGCATGCGCAGGTCTTCGCGGGTCAGGTCGGCCGGGTTGAGCTCAATGGTGATCTCCGCGTGGTCGAGGATGGTGAAGGTGCCGCGGATCGTCTCCAGGAGGGCCGCCACCTGGGGGGGAGCCATCACCGAGGGCGTGCCGCCGCCCAGGTAGAGCGTGTCGAAGGCGGTGAACTCCTCCCGGTAGAGGGCCGCCTCCGTGGACAGGGCCTCCAGAAAGGCGGAGACGAGCGGGGTCTCGGTGACGGAATAGAAGTCGCAGTACCCGCACTTGCTCCGGCAGAAGGGGAAGTGGATGTAGAGCCCGGGGGCCTGTGCCCTGCCTGCAGTCATGGTGCCTGCGGTCATGAATCCTTGTCGGATTTGAGCACGGCCAGGAACGCGCTCTGGGGGATGCTCACCGAGCCCACCATCTTCATGCGCTTCTTGCCCTCTTTCTGCTTTTCCAGCAGCTTGCGCTTCCGGGTGATGTCGCCGCCGTAGCACTTGGCCGTGACGTCCTTGCGGAAGGCCGAGACCGTGGAGCGGGAGATGATCTCGCCGCCGATGGCCCCCTGGATGGCGATCTTGTACATCTGCCTGGGGATCTCGTCTTTCAGCCGGTCGCACGCCAGCACGCCACGCGCCCTGGCCCGGTCGCGGTGGACGATCTGGGACCGCGCGTCCACCTTCTCGCCGTTGACCAGGATGTCGAGCAGCACCAGGTTGCTGGTCCGGTAGTCGATGAGGTCGTAGTCGAACGAGCCGTAGCCCTGGGTCACCGACTTGAAGCGGTCGTAGAAGTCGAAGATCACCTCGGAGAGCGGCATCTCATACGAGAGCTCCACCCGGCCCGGGCTCGGGTAGCGCATGTTGGAGCTCACGCCCCGCCGGTCGATGCACAGGGTCATGACCGCGCCCAAATACCTGTCCGGCAGCATCATGGACGCCCGGATATAGGGCTCTTCGGATTTGATGATGCTCATGGGGTTGGGGTAGTGGGCGGGGTTGTCCACGAACACCTCGGTGCCGTCCTTGAGCGTGAACCGGTAGCGCACGCTGGGCACGGAGAGGATGATGTTGAGTCCGTATTCGCGTTCCAGACGTTCCTGGACGATGTCCAGGTGCAGCAATCCCAGGAAGCCGCACCGAAAGCCCTGGCCCAGGGCGGCCGAGGAGTCTTTCTCATAGATGAACGCCGCGTCGTTGAGCTTGTATTTTTCCAGCGCGTCGGAGAGGTCTTCGTAGTCGTCGGAGGCAATGGGATAGATCGAGGCGAAGACCACGGGCTTGACCTTCTTGAAGCCGGGCAGCGGCTGCGCGCACGGTCTGTCGTCAAGGGTGATGGTGTCGCCGATGCTCACGCTCGATACGGTCTTGACGCCTGCGATGATGTAGCCCACCTCGCCTGCGGAGAGCGTGTCGCGCTTCTGCCGGTCCAGGAGGAACCGGCCCACCTCTTCCACCCGGTAGATCGAGTCGTTGAACATAAAGCGGATCGTGTCGCCCGCCTTGACCTCGCCATCGAAGACCCGGCAGTTGATCACCGTGCCCCGGTAGGCGTCGTAATAGGCGTCGAAAATCAGGGCCGCAAGCGGTTCTTCGGCCTCTCCCCGCGGCGGCGGGATCCGCCGGACAATGGCCTCAAGGATCTCGTCGACCCCGGTGCCGTCTTTTGCCGAGCACGCCAGGTGGGTGGCCGGGTCCAGGCCCAGCTCCGTGTCGATCTGCTCCAGGACGCGGTCCACGTCGGCGGCCGGCAGGTCGATCTTGTTGATCACGGGGATGATCTCCAGGTCGTGCTCCATGGCCAGGTAGAGATTGGCCAGGGTCTGGGCCTGGACGCCCTGGGCCGCATCGATGAGCAGGAGCACGCCCTCGCAGGACGCGAGCGAGCGGGACACCTCGTAGGAGAAGTCCACGTGGCCCGGCGTGTCGATGAGGTTGAGCGTGTAGGTCTCGCCGTCGGAGGCCGTGTAGGGCAGGGAGATGGCCTGGCTCTTGATCGTGATGCCGCGCTCGCGCTCGATGTCCATGCTGTCGAGCATCTGGTCTTTGTAGGTGCGCAGGTCGCAGACCCCGGTCTTCATGATCAGGCGGTCGGCCAGGGTGGACTTGCCGTGGTCGATATGGGCAATGATGCTGAAATTGCGTATATTTTGCATAGAACGTTCCTCGTTGTGGTGTCCTATTCGAAGCAGGACTTTTTGTCAATGGGAGGTTCATTCCCCCTCAGGGCTCGATGCCCTTTTCTGCTTGCCGTGAACGGTCTTATCCCGCATATGATGCCGTGAAACCCCTCCAGCTTGGACATGGGGTCTTCCGTTTGGCCCATTCACATCCCGTATTGACCTGCAAGTCCCATAACTCGCTCAAGGGGGAGTTCATTGAAGATGACGGCTCTTAAAGGGTATGAAGAGAACAGCTTCTCTGTTTTCCCTTCGCCCGGAAGGTGCCCGGGAACGATTGGACGCAGTCCGGGTCATATTCCCTGTTTTCCCCTTATTTGGGAGGCGCCTGCTCGACTAGATCAAAGGGCGGACACGGCAGAGGCGACGTCCCGGGCGAGCCTCTCCGCGGTCATATCGCGAACCATGGTCCGGTCATTGACAAGCCGGCCGGTGATATCGGATGATGGTATCAAACTTCAGAGGCTTCAAGCGAGCCGGAAGATCACCGGTCGGAGGGCAACGTGCTGCAGGATGACGGGCCGCGAGCAAGGGACCAGGGATAACGGACCAGGGATGAAAGGCCGGTGCCGGGCTGGTGGTATCCGGGCGGAAATGATTTTCCGCACATGGGAAACAGCCTCGTCCGGCGTTCACGAAAAGAGATCCATGCAGCATCGTGGGACGTCCCGTGATGCCGCAGCGCCGGGAAAAGGAGAGAAAAGACATGAGAACACAGGCACCCCTTCAGGACATCACAGCTGACAAAAATCTCGGATCCCGGGCAAAAAAGGCCGGGCCGGCCCGGAACCCGGCTACACCGGCCCGGATCACGGTCATGGAAATACCGACCCCGATCGGACCCATGCTCGCGGGCGCCACGGACACGGGACTCTGCCTGCTGGAGTTTTTGGACAGCGAATCGCCCGAGAATCAGCTCGCAGCAATCGAGAAGACCTTTCGCGCGCGGATCGCGCAGGGCAACGGCCCCCATCTCGAAGCAGCCTTGAAGCAGCTCGAAGAGTACTTCTCGGGCAGGAGAAAGGTCTTCGACCTCGGCCTCGACATGCGCGGCACGCCGTTTCAGCAGGATGCCTGGCAGGTCCTGCTCGCCATCCCCTATGGCTGCACCCGTTCCTATCGGGAGCAGGCCCGGTCCATGGGGAGGCCCTCTGCGGTCAGGGCCGTGGCGAACGCCAACGGCGCAAACCCGGTGTCCATCATCGTGCCCTGCCACCGCGTGATCGGCAGCAACGGCACCCTCACGGGCTACGGAGGAGGCCTGTGGAGGAAGAAATTTCTTCTGGACCTCGAGGAGAGTCATTCAGGCTGATCCTTCTGCGGAGAGGCAGGCGCGCTTCTCAAGGGGCCTGGCGGTTTCGGCTGCGGCAGTTTCTATGACCGGGCGGTGCTCACGCCGCTGATGATGGACTTCGGATACAAGGGCATGGACAGCTACCCCGGCATCCACTACCGCGATCTGCCAAAGAAGCCTATCGTGGATCAGGTCATCGACCTCTTCAACGACATTTCGATGACGACGATGACCACAGTGGCAGAAATGCAGAAAAAACCGAGCCGGGGCAATGGATGCCCCGGCTCGGTCGAGCTTTACTGGACAGGTTTTGCGATCTGGAGGACCTGAATGGGGATCTGGATGTTCAGGGCTTGCATCCGCTTCACATCCACCATTATATGGAGATCCTGCTGTCTCATGATGGGGAGACTTTCGGGCGCTGCTCCGTCTTTGAGAATCTTAACCGCCTGCTGACCGGAAAGGGTGCCCACGTACCCGTAATCAGATCCCAGGTATAAAACGGCTCCCGGTGTTCTGTCGTAAACAAAGCTTAAAGCCGGGATCTTCTGTGTCTCGATGAGCTCATCGAGTTCATTCCATGCCTCGTAGTTCCTTAACCCGTAATAAGCGTCCAGAGGCACGATGAAAACCTCTGCGCCTTGTGCGATCAGTTCTTCAGCCGCTGGTTTGAGGTGATCGTTCTTGTCCACCTGTCTGGTGAGAGCCTGGAGCCCCGCTCCTGCTGATTCTGTTCTGATCTCGTTCACGTGCTGCATTGCGGTTTCTTCATCCGAATGCACGATTCCCACGGTCTTTACGGAAGGGAAGGCATACTTGACGATGCTGAGGGCATCTTTTACATTCATGTAGACGGTGGAACCGGTAAAGCCGGGACCGGCCTCAGTGAGTGATTTGCAGCCGGCTGTCTCCGGGAAGGCCACACCGGTGAACACCACGGGTATGCCTGCCGAGATGATCTTATCTTTCGCGTACTTGGTTGCCGGGGTTCCAATGGTGAGTACGAGGTCTGGTTTTGTGTCTGCTATTCGTGAAGACTCGCTTCTGATGCGCATGAGCAGGCCCACCTTCTTCCACAGGCCGGCCTTTTCTACATCGAAATCAATGACCGTGCGGTTGATGGTGAGATTCTTGCCTTGCACCAGACCGTTTTTTTTCAGCTCCTGGACGAAACCATCGTACGCGTTCTGGAAAGGCGCCATTGCAACGACTTGCATGACCTCTATCCGATACGTTTTCTCCTGTGCACCCAGAGGTTCGGCGATCCACAGAAACATCATTAAAACAGCTAAAGCCGTCAATGTTCGCTTCAGATCCACTCTCATAAGTACCTCCTTAATAATTGCAGCAGAAATTTATGCGGCTGAAGCTCTAATCGGAAGTTTTATAATTGCCCTTGAATGCATGGAAGATGTCGACGTACTGTAGACACAAAATCATTCTCTTAAAAAAAGAGCTTATTTTCCCGGGCAGCGATATCTCTTTACGGCAGCAGACAATACCGGTATCATGAGCCGGTCAAGCCACATCTTGAGATGGCTGTTCCGTTTTCTCTGTATAAGGGGACTATGCAATGAAGGAGAATACATTCTACGACATTCACTGTCACGCCATGAACCTGAGCCATCCGAGCCTGCTCGGCTTTGTGAAGAAGATGAACATCGACACCCTGCTGTTCCTGAACTCGGTCCCCATTGTCAGCACCGTACTGTCGAAGTTCATCGACACAAGGCTCAACCGGGTGATGAACCTGCTCTCGGTCATGGAGCGCGATCTGGGGAACTTTTTCCTGCTCATGGAAAAGGACATGGAGCCCTTTCTGCACGACGGCAGGATCGAGATCTGCGGCAGCTTCTATGACCGGGTGGTGCTCACGCCTTTGATGATGGACTTCGGATACAAGGGCATGGACAGCTACCCCGGCATCCACTACCGCGATCTGCCAAAGAAGCCTATCGTGGAGCAGGTCATCGACCTCTTCAACGGCATACGCAGGTATGTCCGGACAAGCGGGATGCATCTGTTCGAAATCTACCCCTTCCTGGGGATCAACACCCGGAACTACGACATGGAGGGGAAGTCCGGTAGCACAAGTCTGCCCGATCTCCTGGAGAAGTATTTCGGTTCCTTCCTGTCCGACACACTGTCCGAGCGCCGCGACTGCCTGCGCAAAGCAATGGGCGGGTTCTCCGGCGACATCGAACAGCTTGGGCTCTATGCCTTTGCCGGGATCAAGGTATATCCTCCCCTGGGCTTCGACCCCTGGCCGGCGGACGAACCGGAGGAGCTGGCCAAGGTGGAGTACCTCTACGAGTTCTGCGCCGCGAGAAGCATCCCGATCACGGCCCACTGCAGCGACGGCGGATACCACACGCACGAACATGCAAAGGCCTTTACCGATCCCGCCAAATGGGCACGGGTGCTCTTGCACCATCCCGCACTGAAGCTGAATCTGGCCCACTTCGGCAAACAGGACAGAACATGGGGTATTTTCCCGAAAAAGGCATGGCAGCAGTCCGTCATCGGCCTGATGACAGAGTATGACCACGTTTACACCGACTTCTCGTGCTGCGGCTTCGACCAGGATTTCTATGCCCGGCTCAGCGACACGCTGCACGACCAGCCGGCCGAAACTCGTGACAGGCTGAGGCAGCGGATTCTCTTCGGCACGGATTTCATGATCAACCTGCTCTGGACCGACTCGTACCGGAGCTACATCGACGTCTTCTCGCGCCAGAGATATTTCAGGAGCCTGGACTCACACCAATTGTGCTCGCTGAACCCGCAGAGCTTCCTGTTCGGGTAAGAGATTTCGGGGACGGGTTCACATTTTGCCTTTCCCCTGGTTTCCCTGATACGACAATGGGACGGATATTGGGTACCGGGGACAGCTCGTGGGTGATCCTGTACCTGGTTATGAACAGGGTAAGGCAAGAAATGATCATGAACCTGAATCAATGTAATCCATATCTGCGGGAAAGGAAAGATGGTTCAGAGTGTCAGGGAAAAGAACTGCCCCGTTTGTAAGAAAAAAATTTCCCTGAGGAATGATTGTCTTCCCTGTACGATATAATATTAAAATGATAAGATGCAATATATTGATCACTTATAAGATATCAATGATTGGTAAGAAAATTGCATACGTGGTGAACTCAGTATAGTATTCGAATGAATACGTGTAGTGTTTTATCTGTTTCGGGAGTGAGGGGCAAGGATCCGTGAGGACACTGTTGTTCGATGGTATGATTGTTGTGAGTGGTGTACATGGCCAGATCGATTTACCGTTATCTCCATATCGCTCTATAAGCATGCCTCGAAAGAGTTCATCCATGATATAGCGCCAGCCAGGGATCCCTTCCTTCTGCCTCCATGCCGTTTCCTTGATAAAAGGAAACGCGATGTGGAAGGCTGATGTTTTTGTCCTGTGCGGTCTTCGTACCTTCAGGACAGTCATCAATTTTGAGAGCTGTTCGAGCGTAATGCACCTTTCGTGTAAGCAGTGTATTTTGCACAGTTCTTTGGAGGATCTCAGCTGATGGATATGGGGAGAAATGTCGGTACCACGGTTGTACGATTTTTTCTTTCTGTTCTTTTATTTGTCATCACAACAATGGGCACGGCACAGGCCGCGGTCGGGCTGGATATTCGGGCAGCAGAGCCCTTGAACGCATCCGGCCAGGAATCCGCATATGTGCTGAGGATATCCGACTGCAGCGGGGTGGTGGAGATCAAGGCCGGTCAGGCCTCTGCCCCAACACCGTATTCGCCTGCCGACATACGGCGCCTACCCGGCGACCCGGATGCCGGTGAGCTGGAATTCTCACTGCAGAGTCCCGACCGGTTTCATCCCCACGTAGAGCTGACCTTTTTTAATGGCGAGGTGCAGGCCTATAGCGAGGCATTCGTCACCGAGGCGAACAACCCCTCGCTGAGATTTCAATCCGTGTCCTTCGATGCCGACGGCCAGGACCAGCGGCTGAACCTGTCGATCCAGGCGTCTGATGACATCGATATTTCGTACCTCGGCCTCCAGGCCGTAGGTCTTCGCATCTCAGAACTGCGTGCCGCCGGGGGCGTCATCTCCAGGGCGAGGCGGCAGGCATTTGCAGATACCTCGGGCAGCATCAGGATCTATCCGGATAGCGATGACCAGGATATATTTGAGTATAGTCTGAAGCTCGACTCGCCGCTGTCGGCCGAGGAGATGCACCACAATGCCCTGGTTCTCGTGGAAGGCCATGTGGTTGATGCCTCGGGCAACCAGAGCTCGTTCTCCGAAATCGTGATCGTCGGAGAGGACACCGAGGAGCAGATCTTCGGTATGGAAGTATCGCCTTCCAAGATCATATTCACCAATGCCATGGAGGTAGTGCAAATCATTCCGAGCATCGAGTTTCAATTCCGGGGATGGGTGCCGTTGCCGGGGGCAGGGCACGGTATCGAATTCTCCTCGTCCGATCCGTCTCTCGTGCATGTATCGAGTGACGGCCGGGTATATCCGCTGGCAGAGACGGGTGCAAGCCCCGTTCTCGTCACCGTTTCCGTCTCCGGGCTCGAATCCATGCAGGTTCCAGTGGAGGTCTCTTTCACCAAGGAGCTGACAGGCCTGCGGCTCAACGGTTATGCCCCGGGCCAGACCGTTGTCCTGGAAAGCCTCAACCGTTTCTATCCCCTGCCCACGGTGCTCGGGGTTTTCAGCGATGGCACCGAGGCCCCGCTGACCGATTTCTACCGCGTGCAGGCGCAGGTGCCTGCGGGCGGCGAAGAGATCATGATCGTGGACAGCGGCAAGGGGATTCTCTCCACCATGAGCATCTCCGAAGATAGTCCGATGACAGTGCATTTTACACTCGTGCAGAACCCGGCCATCAGCCTCGACGTCCCGGTTGCCGCCAGGGATGCCCTTCCGGAGATCTCCCTGGATGTGCCTGACAGAGTCGAAGTGGGAGACACGGTTCTGCTGGCGGCGGATGCCTCTGACGATGTCGCCGTACAGCGGGTGGAATTCCGTATGGACGGGGCGGTGGTGGGCCGCAGGCAGGCAGCGCCCTACGAGCTGACCATGCCGGCCGGCGAGATGCTGGAAGGCCGCGTGATCGAGGTCCAGGCAGTAGCCGTGGACAGTGCCGGCCAGATCAGGGAAACCCCGGTACGGGCGGTGACCATCGTTGCCAAAGAGGTCCCGCAGGTCCCGGCCTACGAGTTCGAACAGCCGATCAACAACCTCAGGGTCGTCGAGGGTAGCCCCTATGTTCTGAGCATCGTGTCGAATCTCGGCATAATGCCTGATAACAGCTATGCAAGCGGTATATCATACGCCGAATTTTTTGCCGATGGCCAGAAGATCGGAACCGCCCGGTTCCCGGTGTATGAAAAGCGGCCGGTCCCGAATCAGGACGGCAAGGAATACCTGTATGAAGTCTGGAAGCTCGAAGCGGCCGCCCCTGTCATATCGACCGATCAGACGAGCCTGGCAGTGACGGCCCGGGTATACAGCGGAAACGGCGGTGTCTCGGATGCGCCTGCAAAGCTCGTGAAGGTCATCGAGAATCTCCCGCCGGCCGTCTGTATCGTCAGGCCGATGGCAGACGGTATCGTGACTGCGGGCAGTCCGTTTGCCGTCGAGGTCCAGGTCTCCGATGACACCCTGTCAAAGGGGACCCTCATAGAGCTTCTGGCCGACGATGCTCGGGTCGCGGGGCGCACCTATAAAAAGGATGAAGAGGGCGTATTCACTGGTGATTACGAGGTGGAGGTCGCCAGAGAATCATTCACGCACCAGGTGGATGCCGAGGCCCTGGGCAGGGTGCTGGAGCTGAGCGCCCGGGTGGTGGATTATCATGGCAAGGTGGTCGTGTCGGAACCCGTGCGCGTATCGGTCAAGGGCGATCAGGAACCGACCGTGGCCGTCAGCCATCCCGTCGAGGGCCAGCATGTCGTGTCCGGTCTGCCCCTGGAACTGCGGGCGAATGCCGTCGATGATCTGGGGATCAGTCAGGTCGACTTCTACATAAACGACCAGCTTGTCGGCTCAGATTACCGGATCCCGTTTGCCATCATCTACCAGACCCCGTCTTCCATCGAGACCGAACAGCCCCTCTCTGTCTGCGCGGTGGCAACCGACACCGGTGGGCACGTGGTCCGGAGCGAGACCGTGACAGCCACCCTCGGCAGGGATGAGGAGTCGCCGGTGATCAATCTCACCTCTCCCCCGATCAACGCCACCGACAGCGGGGACGATATAGCATCGATCGTCGAGGAGACAGAGGCCGTGGTCAAGCTTGCCGGGTACGATAACGTAGGCGTGGTCGAGGTCCGCCTCTCCGGCATCCGCAGGGTCGAAGGCCAGGGGTACCTCCTGACCGGCGACAGTGCTGATTCCGTAGGCGAGGAAGAAGGGCTCAGGGTCCAGCAGCTCCCAGGTGCACTCAATGCCTACACCGCCTTTGTCCTGGTGCGGATGCCCGCGTTCAAAAACCTCGATGGGGTACCCTTCGACCGGTACCCCATCAAGGCCGTTGCCCGGGACAGGACCGGGAACACCTCGGAGGTGAGTGCGGTTATCGGGGTGTTCAAGGATCAGCCGCCCGAGATCAGGGCACTTACGAGCGACCGGACCCGGTACTTTGTCGACGACATGGTGAACCTCGAGGTGGTGGCCCGCGATGACCGCGCGGTCACAGGGCTCACGGTCGGCCTGTTTGTGGACGGATCGACCGAACCCGTCCGGACAATTACCCACGGCCAGTCAGGCGGGTTCGTACCCATGGAGGTGGTCTCAGACCGCTTTACCTTCTCCCTGGCCGAACTCGGCCTGAGCAATGACGGGCACGAGCTCGTGTTCGAAGCCCGGGCGCTCGACGCCATGGGGCACGAGTCCGAGGCGTGCCTGCTCCATGCATCGGTTGTCATGGACAGCGTCGGTCCGCAGGTGAGCATCGTGGAGCCGCCCGTGAGTGATCCGCTCTATGCCGGCCAGAGTCCGGCCTTTGCCTGGAGGGCGGTTGACGACTCCCTGGTTTCATCCGTGCGCATAAGCGCCCTTGGCTCGGTTGTGTTCGAAAGGCAGTATACCGGTTCGGAGTCAGCCGATGCCGTCCAGGGCAGCGTTGCCGTTGCCGTGCCCGCGGACGTGGCCGAAATGGTCGTCACCATCTCGGCAACCGACATCTACGGGAACGAGGGTTCACAGGATGTCTGCTACCGGGTCGAGACCGACCGGGCGCCCGAGGTGTCCATACGCACACCTTCCGCAGGGTCCCGGTTCGCAGAGGGAGAGTCCTGTACGGTAAACGCTGTTCTGACCGACGACCGGCAGGTGGAGTCGGCCGAGGTCATGATCCTCTCGGGCAGTGATGTCCTCGTGCACCGGCCGTTCGACAGCAAGGACATTCGGCAGGCCGAGGGCCAGGGCGGATACGTCAGCATGGTGTTGACCGTTCCCACAAAGCCCCAGGGCACATCCGAGCCCGTCCGTCTTGTGGTGAGGGCCTTCGACAGTGCCGGGCAGCAGGCCGAGCAGGCGATCGGCATCGAGATACTCGACGACGGCGAGCCGCCGGTGATCAGCCTGATCGCCCCGCAGCAGGCCGTGGAGATCTTCCCGGGCGAGAGCATCGACATCCAGGCAAGCGCATACGACGAGACCCTCGTGGACACGGGCAGCATCGGGGTTTTTCTCATGGACACAGACGGCCGGCTACAGGCCGTGGAGTGGGAATACCTCGCGCTCACCGAGAAGCGCGAGGAGATACGCGTTCCCAATCCGGGGACCCTGGGCTCGATCGTGGCGGCATACCGCCACCGGGTGGACGTCAAGGGCCGCATCCGCATCCCCAGGTCGTTTATCGAGCACGCGGGGGAGACCTTCGAGCTCTTCCTGAGGGCAAGCGACAAAGGCGTCAACACGGCCGAGACCTCACGGGTGCCGCTGACCATACTGGCCGACACCACCGCGCCCGAGATCAGGCTTCTGGAGCCGGTGTCCCCCCTGTACGAGCAGACCGCCGCACACCTGCGACTGTCCGTGACCGACAATATCGCCGTGGCCGGGTACACGGTCTCCTTCAAGACAGGAGACGACCAGGCGTTTTCGGTGCTCGTGGAAAAGAGCGGGCTGGAACAGGACCAGGTATCCTTCCCGGGGGCCGGGGACAGCCCGATAGCCCTGCCGCATCCCCAGCCGTCAGGGGATGCCAAGGCCCTGTTCACGATCACCGTAGAGGCCGTGGATACTGCGGGGAACCGGTCCGTGGAGACCAGGCTCTTCGAGGTGCTCCCCGACAAGGCGCCAGCCGTAGGGCTCTTCGGGAAGTCGCCTTCCGGAGACTTTTTGCTGGCCGAGCCGGTGTCTCACGTCGTCGAGATAAGCGATGACATGATCGTGAATAACCAGTACTTCCCGGTGCTTACCTCGCTGGACAACATCCAGGCAGACAGAGGTCCGGCCGGCATCACGGCCCAGGACGCCGGGCCTGCCGTGACCATGGCATACCCCGAGGCGAACGGGTATGCCGGCGCGGTCTCCATCAACGGAAACCCCTATGTCTCCTTCGAGAACGGCGTGATGACCGTGTACCCGCTCGTTCCGGCGACCAGGAATCATTTCGAGATCGATCCGGGCATCTTAAGCGCGGACGTCCTCTACAGCCTGACCATCTATTCCGAAGATCCCTGCGGTGCACAGATTATCACCGAGCAGGCCGCGGGCGGTCTGCTGCACCTGGATGATTACATCGACGAGAACACCACCCTCATCGTCATCAACCCGGACTTCTCGGCCGTTTCCGGTGCGCCGCAGTTTCTCCGGCAGATCCGCGTGGACCTGAACCGGGATGAAGGGATCGGCCGGTTCACCTTCGACGGGAGGTCATACTCGGATGACGGTCTGGTTCCCAGGGTCGAGCTGCTCATCGACGAGTCGAGAGAAGGCGCCCTTAAGCCCGCCTTCATCGAGTCGCGGCCCGTGCGCAGCCAGAAGGGTGCCAGGGTGTACGCGGGGGTGGTTCTGCCCACTCCGGTCGAGCAGTCCATAGGGGGCTACTCCCTGCTCGTCCACGCCACCGACCGCCTTTCCCCGCAGAGGGGGCCCGTGGCACTGGACGTGATCTCGAACGGGTCGGTCATGCTCGACACCGAGGCCCCAACGGCCGCGATCGTCGAGCCCAGGCAGGGCACCGTGCTGGTGCCGTGCCAGAACATCGACCTGAGCCTGAGGGTTTCGGACAACTCCCGGACGCTCCGCACCATCCGGATACTCGAGAACCAAACACGCCTGATCCGCGAGATCGGTGGTGCCTGCGACCGGAAAGACTATACCATACCCTACGAGGTACCACGCGAGTACTCGGGCGGAGAGCTTGAGATCTCCGTCGTGGCGCTCGACGAGAGCGGCTACAGCACACAGAGCAGTGTGCTCTGTCTCCTCGACCGTAACGAGGCCCCGCTGCTCAAACCGCTTGCCTTCTCGAGCTACCCGGTGGAGAATGTCTATCGCAAGAGGATCACCGACCCGGTCTCGCTCAGTGCAGGAGAGTTCTGGGTGAGGAGCGGTGAATCCTGCAAGGTGGAGTGCGAGCTCAGCGACGACGCCGGGCTTAAGGAGTTCTCGGTCTACCGCCTCTCTGCTGGCCAGCGGGCAGAGACCCTGTTCACCCGCACGTATCCTTATTCCTGTCCTGACAAGCCGGTCGTCCGCCGGAGCGAGTCGGTCGAGATCGTATTCGACCAGATCGAACCCACCGAGTATGAGCTCGCCGTGGTCGATACCTATGGCAACACGAGCAGCCGCGTTTTTCTGATTCATCCGCTCATGAACGTGGTGCCCGAGATCCGCATAACCGGCCCGGCGGACGGGGCCGAGATCGTTGCCGGGACTCTGAGCCTCAAGGTCGGCATCGTGGCGGCAGACGACCGTGTGATCACCCAAGACTCGGTCCGGGTATTCGCCAACGGGATGCCGCTGTCGTCAGTGAGCGTGGGCGGCGACATCTCGGGCGGACAGAGCGCGGTGCACGAGGCATTTCTCTCGATATACGACAGCCTGGAGAGCAGGTACGGTAAAAACATTGCGGATGAGTACGGCGTGCAGAGCGGGGTGAACACCCTGATGAGGAACTATCTCCTCACCATGCCTTCGGGCCTGTACCAGCCGGGTGAGGACTTGACCATCACCGCCTATGTCTACGACTCGGACGGTGCTGCGGGCATGGATGAGCACATCCTGGCGGTCAGAGCTGACGATGTGATGCCCGAGGTGATAGTGAGCCCCTCGCAGAGTTCGTATGGACCCATCGAGAACACGGATTTCACGCTCTCGGTCCAGGGCCGTGACAATGTCAAGGTCAACCGGATCGAGATTTACCGGGCATACGGTGTGCTCACCACGCAATCAACGGTCGTGAGGACGCCCTACGAGCTGGTGAGGACGATCGATACCATCCCCGCCCGGGATTACGAGCCCATCGATCCCGACTGGATCGACACCCCTGTGTATGACCAGCTCATGCACGTGAGCCGAATGAGTGAGATCCTTTCGCACTTCGAGGGTCTGAGCGCAGCGGACATCGCCCGTTATGACCTGTGGGTACGGGTGGTGGTCAGGGATTCGAGTCTGAGCAGGGAATCCGAGCATTCCTATATAATACGGATCGACGAGAGGCCGGTGATCGATATCATCCGTCCCGCCCAGGACAGCTATGTGGTGGAGTCGACCGATCTCACGGTCCGGGTGGATGCGTTCGACGATGTGGGCATTGCGTATGTCATGCTGAGGGCGGACTATCCCGGCGGCTCTCCCTCGTACGAGCTCAAGCTCCTGAATGCTCCCTATCACTTCTCGGTGCCGGTGCCGGCCTATGATCCGGACAATCCCGGCAACAACCGCGTCGATCTGACGGTAGAGGCGATCGACACCTATGGGGTGCAGTTCAACGATCCCGACGGGCATGCGGTCTCCAAGAACGTATCTGTGCTCGTCATGCAGGACGATCCTCCCACCATCGAGATCGCACAGCCTAAGGACAACCATACCCTCACCGAGGGGAGCTATCTGCTGGTGCAGACCGTAGCCCTCGACGACGTGGGCGTCGACCGGGTTGTCCTGAACATCAGCGGGCTCACCCAGGGAGACAGGAGCATGGTCGACCTCGAGTATCCGTACGAGTTCATCTTCGAGGTGCCGTACGGGCAGGCCGGAAAAAACCTCACACTGACCGCATCGGTCACGGAAAAACGGCGGGGAGGCATCCCGCGGACCGTGGAGACCCCGGTGCCGGTCCATGTCCATGTGCAGCAGGACACCCAGGCGCCCGACATCAACGTTGTCCAGCCGGCATCGAGCGGCGCGACTGTGGTTGAAAAGCGGCCGCTTCAGTATCACCTGATCGTCCAGGACAACGTGAGGGTCAGCTCGGTGCGGGTCATGCTCTATGCCGACCGGAACCTCGACGGCCAGTTCAGCGAAGACGAGCGGGTCGAGGAAGCACTGCTCCTGGGTACGCCGTATAGCGGCACTCTGCCGGTAAAAACCCTTGACGCCTATCGTGCCGCAGCATCAAGCGATGATCGGCTGGCGCTCCTTTTCAAGGCGGTAGCCGTCGACGGCATCGGCAACGAATCAGTTGCGACCAGGCCCGTGACCCTGGTGCGCAACACCCCGCCCGAGGTGACCGGCATCCGCGTGCTGGACAATCGCGGGTTCAGTCTGGGACAGATCACCGAGATTACCCAGGGCCGCCCCATCGTGCTCAATGTCCTGGCTAGCGATGCCGAGGCGGGAGTGGACAGCGCCGAGCTCCTGTATGCAATCGGTACTGTTCCGGAGCAGGAGGATTTCACACTGCTCGGGCAGGACAGTGCCGCACCGTTCAATTTCCATTTCCAGGTTCCTGCAGGCCCCGTTGGCGAGCAGGTCTTCTTCAAGGCCTGTGCCCGGGATATCGACGGCTACGAGTCATCGCTCAGTAATGTTCTGCTTGCCCTGACCATCACGGCAGACAAACCGCCCACGGCACGGATCGTCGATCCCGACAGCAGTCAGGCCGTAGTCATCGAGGGCGAGTCCATCGGCATCACGGTTGAGGTGCACGACGACCTCGGACCCGAGGGCATTGACCGGGTGGTGTTCTATGTGGATTCTCAGCCCGTGATCTCGGTGTATCAGAACATGGCGGCGACCGACGGAGGGTTCGGGCAGGCACACCTTTACCGTGCCGACATCAATGCACCGGAAGGCGTGGACGGCTTTATCGTCCAGGCGGTCGCCTACGACATCCTGGGCCAGGCCGGTGAGTCACAGATGGTCCTGATCGGGAAGATCAAGGACACCGTGGTGCCCAAGGTAAAGATCCTCTCTCCCGTGGACAACGAGATACTCACCACCGCGGAGCCCATCCGGGCCATAGTGGGGGTGGAAGATGTAGGGGAGATCGATCGGGTCGTCATGACCTTCTACCGGCAGCATCAGGTGGGCGGCGAGTGGGTGACGCTCGATGAATACGCCCTGAACCTGTTCCGTGACGATGTCAGGCCGGAGGGCGACACCACGCCGGTGAGCGACCCGGATCACTTCTCATACATCTACTGGGCGGATTTCTCGGGCGGAGATATACTGCGCCGGGGCGGACACATGCGCGAGCGTGTGCTGGCTGTGGCTGAGGTGCAGACACCCAATCACACCGTGAACGCACAGGCCGTCTACGAAGTGGGTTGGGCCCTGAGCGAGAGGCGGTTTTTAAGCCCGGCTGAAGGCCGCTTCGACCTGGCGGATGAGGTGTACTACACCGCCGTAGACCAATACTTGGGCAAGGGGAGGTCAGGCCCCATGGTCGTGGCGTGGGCGAGCGCCGATCCGATGAGGATCGAACAGGGCCTCGGAAACGAGACCATCGAGGAGCTCGGCGGCGGCGCACTGCAATACACCGGGATCGCGCTGTTCGATGCCACGGACAACGAGCAGGGCAACGGCCTGGGCGACTACTTCGTCTATTCACCTCTGCTCAGCGGCTCAGCAGAGATGTTCGCCGGCACTATCGGCGAGATCTTCTGCGACGCCCATGCAGTATTCGCCGGCAAATCTGGGGTGATCGGCCGGCAGCTCCAGCCGAACTCCGACAACCAGAGCAACACCGGAACAGACAGATTCCTGCTGGCCATGAAGAGCGAGATACAGAAAGACTGGCTCGATGGCGTGAAGGGAAGCGGGAACCTCTATCTGGATAACACGGATGCCGAGCTGCTGATCTTTACGCCGATGAGCGGCGAGTACCAGCTCGGTCTTCCCTATCTGCTCACCGGCCGTGTGGACCTGCCGTATCCCGATGTCTACGGCCTTGATCTCAAGGACGATCTCGTGTTTGTGGCCAACGGCCACGGCGGTGTCCAGGTCATCGACATAAGCTCCTTCGAAGCACCATACCATGTCAGCTTCATCAAACCGAACGGTTTTGCCCGTGATGTGAAGGTGCAGGGCAATTTCGCATTCATCGCGGCATCTCACGAAGGGGTTGTGGTGGCCGACATCCGGGATCCTCTCATGCCCATCGTGGGTGGGGTGGATACGATGGGTGTCGCCAACCGCATCCACCTGGCAGGCAACCGGCTCTTCGTCTCCGATATGGCAGGCGACGGCGGGGTGTCGCAGATCAATATCATCGACATCTCGGACCCGTACCACCCCGAGGTGGTGCGGACCATCGAGCTGAAGCCCGCGCGGGCCGACCTGGTCCCAGACGGGGTGTACGACGTGACTATCCAGGGCAACCTGGTCTATGTGACCGTGCACTATTCAGACCAGGAAGACCGCCCGGCCCAGTCGCTCGTGGAAATCATCGACCTCGAGAAAGAGCTCGACCCAGCGTGGGATCCGACCATCCCGGTCATGACCCACCGTTTCGCGAGCAAAGACAACTTCGCGGCCCGCGGCGTAACCCTAGCCCGCGGCGGCATGCAGGTTGCTGCAGGCAAGTCCGGAATCGGCCGCATCGAGTTCACCGAGCTGACTATCTTGAGCCACTCCCCGGTTTACGGAGAGCATAATGTGCCTACCAATCTCGACAAGATCACCATAGAGCTCTCGGGTGTTCTGGGACCGGATGTGGTTCTTGAGGATTTCGTCGAGGTGATCCAGGACGACGTTCTCATCGGCGAGCATATCACATCCCGGTTCCAGCTCGCGTATGAGCTGCGGGAAGGCGAGCCGAACCGGCGGATCATCGAGCTTGTCCGCAGCGATCAGTTCGAACTGGCCCCGAACACACGGTATTTTGTCAGGCTCAAACAAGGGTTGAGGGCTATCTCGGGCTATGCCCTGGCCAGGGACTATGTCTTCGGGTTCTGGACGTCCGCGGCAGGTTCTGCGTCGGCCCCGGATATCGTGTCGATCTGTCCCCTTGGAGCGGATGGTGACCATGCCTGCATCGCAGCAGGAGGCACCGAAGGCGGGACCGAGCTGGTGATCCGCGGGCTCAATTTTGGGACAGACCCGCAGCTTTTCATCGGCGGGCAGCCCATCGTGGTCGATGAGGTGGAGCCTGCCGGCACTGTCGATGAGTTTGACCGGATCTACGCCATGACCATCCCGAACTATGCCGGACCTGCAGCAGTGACGGTGATCAACGACCACGGCCTCGAAGACACGGTCTACGGCGGGTTCACCTATGTAGACCAGCTCAAGATATCCTTTATCAACCCCTCGGTGGTCCGGACCAGTCAGACCGGCGCGAATGATGTAGTGGAGATCACGGGCTACGGGTTCCACAACGGCATCACGCTGAAAGCGACCATCAGCGGCGATCCGGATTCGGCTGTCACATACCGGGTGGACAACGATCACCTGTCGCTCTACAGCGCCGAGCGCATGCAGTGGGTGGTGCCAGATTTCAGAAACCCGGACGGGAAAGGCTACCGGGGATTTGTGGATGTTGAGATCACAGACGAGCTCGGCAGGCGGTTCGTGCTGATGAACGCCCTGTTCTACGGACGTCTCGAGGTCAACCATGTGCTCGAGACCGAAAACCCGTACAGCGCATCTGAGATCAAGGCCGAACTCGAGGCCCTTTCCAGAGGGGAACCAACGAGATATATACCCGACACCCAGAAGCTGCCTGCGGGCACTATTGTCGGCCTGGCGGCCGATACCAGGCTCAACCTGGCATATGTCCTGGGCCGGGGAGTGCTGGGAAGCGGAGTCAAAGGACCTGAACACGTCTATGATCCCGAATATGTCAGGCACTACTATGCTCCGGGGTGGATCGGACTTGTCCGGTATCATCCCGAAAGGATCCCCGATGCCGCTCCGGTGCACGGGTTCTACTCGATCCTGCCGCAGGATCTCATGGCCAATGGCATGGCATTAGGGCCTGAATATGTATATGTCATAGCACGGGGATACCCATTCCCGCATATTGAAACCGATCACGACGGGCGTTCGTGGCTGCTCGTATACGAGAGGGAGACAGAGCCCTTACCCGATAATCCTCAGCCCAAGGACAAGTCCGCCCTCTACGAGGTGCCGCTGCCGATCGACACCGCTCCGGAGAAGATTGTCACGGCTGGCAGGCTCGCCTTTGTCAGTGCGGGTGAGAGCGGGGTTGTGGTGGTAAGCCTGGCCGATCCCCTGCACCCAACGGTCATCACCCGGATCAGGCAGGCGATGATAAACGGTGTCACCTATCCGCTGGTGCCCACAGATATCGAGGTGATCGGTGATATGTTGCATGTGGATACCCGGTGCGGGAATTCTTCCTGGCGGGTTCTCTTCGATATCACCAGGCCGTCGCTGCCCCAGGCCGGAACGTATGCACCGACCTATGCACAGAGTGCCGGCTTTGTCCAGCAGTCGCTCTATGGGACAGGAAATGCCCTGGATGTAGTCGATGCGTCGAGGCCTGAACACCTGCGGCGGGTGGGACAATATTATGGGTTCGGCTTCACAGTCCCGGGTGATACGCAGGACCTTGCCGCCCAGGCAAGCACCGTGCTCAATATCTCACAACGCCGGATAGACGGCTCTCCTCAATGCTTTAATACGTATCTGGCCCTGTACGATGCCTGCAGGCTGGAGAATATCATGCTCCTGGATGCCATGAAGATCGAACAGGGTTGCATTCAGGAAGGCGTAAGGATGGTCTACACCGATGACGGTGTGGCGATGTTCGCCGTTGATACCGGTGGGCATTCTACGCTGAGCTTCGTTGACACGCTTACCCTAGACCTGGCGGGCAGCACGCCTGTTCACAACGAACGGGCCGTGTCGCTGGATATCGTACCGGAGTTGCGCTTCACCATTCCACTGACCATGCGCGAGACCGAGCTCGCCGCCTATATCGACCTGATCAGGGAAGACGGCACTGCAGGCGGAGTGCCCCTGGCGTACAGCCTCTCCATCGACAGCGAAGATCCCAGGATCGTCCGGCTTGACCCGGACATGAATCTGGAAGCCGGCACCCCGCACCGGATCGTCCTGAAGGGCGTCCCATCGAGCCGCCGTACGGTCGGGCTCTTCGACCATGTCATCCCCTTTACTACCGGGACATCCACCGGGCCTGCCATGGCGATCATCGATATCGATCCCTGGATGATCGATGTCTCAGGCGGCCAGATCTTCGTCACCCTGAGAAACGCATCGGGAAGCCCTTATTTTGCCATCTCCGGTCAGGATGCCCCGGTCATCGGCACCCGGGTGGTGGAAGGTGGTGTGGAATATCAGATCAGCGCTCCGGACAACATGGCCGGCCCCGGCACCCTGACCGTGCAGGACAGCAGCGGCAGGGTCGTATCCCTCATCGGTGCTGTTCAGTATGTCGAGCCGCTCATCATCAGAGGACTGTCACCCGACGCCGGCCCCCTGACCGGTGGGACCACGGTGGAGATCACGGGGCAGGGTATGCAGTCCTGCTCGAGCGGGATCGAGGTCTTCTTCGGTGACTACCCGGTGGCAGCTGACAAGATCAAGGTGATCGACAGCGAGACCATCGAGGTGATCACCCCTGGCGGCCGCATCGGGCCCGTGGATGTCCGGGTATGCCGCTTGGGCTTTCAGTGCGACATCCTCGAGGATGCCTTCCGCTACACCCAGCCCGTCCAGTCGAACATTCTCGACGAGGGCCGGATCTACGACGCCCAACTCGATCCATCGCAGAACTTCCTGATCGCTGCTGCAGGGAGCCGGGGCATCGTGATTTATGACCTGTCCGCCTCGAACCTTACCACGGGCAGCGATCCGCTCAACCCCGATGCCCTGCTCTCACTCATCGATGGAAACAATGACGAGATTGACGACCGGGTTCTGGCACAGGTCTCTCTGCCCGGAGGCTACTGGGCGCTGTCGCTCTCCGGCTATTTCGAGCGGGGGCAGGACCGCATCTTTGTGACGGCGGCAAGATACAACGGCACGTACTTCACTGATGCAAGGCTCTTTGTGGTCTCGTTCGACCAACTCGACATATCCCGCTCCATGATCATCTCCTCGCTGGATCTGCAGTGTGCTGTGGCCCGCGGCATCGATGTCACACAAAACAAGGCTGTGATCGCCCTGGGCAACCAGGGCCTTGGCATTGTCGATGCGTATCTGCACACCAAGCTCTACATGAGTGGCCGCTTCGCCCTGCCGGGCAGCCGGACAGCCCTCGATGTCGAACAGCTCCCCGCCCAGGCCGGCGAGCCCGAGCTCTACATCGTGGTGGGAGGCGACTTCGATTTCAGGGAAAACCGCCTGCTTGAGAGCGAATACGTAGGCAGCGGCGGGTTCTATATCATCGAAAACGATACTGCGAGCGGGTTCAGACTGTTGAGCACCCTGGATGTTCCGGCCAGCCGGGTAGTGGTTCAGGGGCGGTATGCATTCCTGGCCGCCGGCCAAGGCGGTCTGGTCATCGTGGATATCTCCGACCCGGCCGTGCCGCGCATCGTATCCCGGGTGAATGACGCGGGGTTCGTCTATGACGTGGATGTTCAGGGTGGGGTTGCCTACCTCGCCTTGGGCAAGGCAGGCATCCTGACGGTCGACGTGACCGACCCGGCGCACCCGGTCAGGACGGCTG
Organism: Deltaproteobacteria bacterium; assembly: GCA_018433775.1. Classification (GTDB taxonomy): domain Bacteria; phylum Desulfobacterota; class Desulfomonilia; order UBA1062; family UBA1062; genus Phosphitivorax. The sequence goes on along the minus strand of JAHDQN010000080.1, from coordinate 28,287 downwards.
GGATGGATTCTTATCGGGGCAATTTCCTCGACGTGGTCGCGGCAGGCAGCTATATGGCAGCGGGCTGCGGCGTACCAGGCAGTGCAGGCTCTATTGGGTATAACGGTGTTGTCGAGGTCATCCCTGATGTAACCCTGAAGATCCACCTGGTTGAACCGGAAAACCGGATCATCGACACCGTGATCGATGCCGCAGCAGACATCCGCATACACTTCAACAAGGCCATCGATCTCTATCCCGCCAACGTGGAAGGTTTCGCGGTATACCGGGGGAACGGCAGTCCGTTGGATGCCGCGGTCAGCATCACCGGGAACGAGGCCCTCATCAGGTTTGACAAGCAGGGGCTGAGAGTCGGCGAACAGCTCGATGTGGTGGTCAAGGCGGGGATAGCCTCGGTGAAGCCTGCGCAGAGTGGCTACATCGTGCTCTACGAGCTGGATAAGGACCGGCGTTTTGCCTTTACTTATCGTGGCGCGCAGGTCGGTGATCTTGCTGTTGATTCGGTCATGCCACGGCATATCCAGGCAGGTGTGCCCGGTGTGATAAAGGTGGGCATCTATGGTGCTCCGCTCGACCCCGATCGCATCCGCATATACGTGGGTGATGTCGCAGCGACCGTCGAAGGGGTCGTCTCCAGTGATACCGAAGAACGGGTCGGTATAGCCACGGCTTCTGTTCCTCCCATTCATTCAGGCGGCCAGTACGACCTCGTGATCGAGGTCGAGAAGGCGGGGTTGTGGCAGACTATCACGCTCAAAGGCGGCATCGTTGTGGACGAGCCGATCAGGTTCGATTCGGTAACTCCGCAGTGGGGGCCCATAACAGGAGGGACCATACTCACCATCAAGGGCGCCGGGTTCGAGCCAGGCAACACAGTGATGGACAGCCTGAAGATCACGATCGGCTCCACCCCGGTTTCCCGGGTGGAGGTGATCTCGCATGAGCTGATCCGGGTCGTCACGCCCCGCGGTGTTTCCGGCCGTCAGCCCGTTCAGGGAGAGGATCGGTATGGAAACACCACGCGGCTCGAAGGCGACAAAGGGTTCGGCTATGGACTGAAACTGTGCTCGAACATCCGGCCCGATCTCGTCTATCCGAGTGATGTCTGGATCGATCCGGCAACGGGTGTGGCTGTCACCAACGGTGGATATCTCTATCAGGGTTATGATACGCAGAATATCCTGGGCATTGATTTCCCCGACACCATGCGGGCGGCTTCTTTCGACATCCAGGACCCCTATGCCCCGCTCCTGGTGGGGGGCGAGTCCGCCCTGCCGAGCGACGGCAAGGGCAGGGCCGCGATCATGCACAAGGCCACTGCCATGATCCTGGGTGCAATCAAGGAGGAGGGCGGCACCCTGACCGATGAGGAAGAACACCTGCTAAAGCAGGCATCGACCCTCAAGCAGAGCTACGGGATCGATTCGATCCGCATCTTCCCGATCGTGGAGCATGAGGATGGTGTTGAGCGCAAGAGATTATACGTCGCCAGCGGCCTGGGAGGCATTGCCAGGCTGAATCTGGATGAGCTCAACGGCCTGCAGTTCATCAATGAGGCCCTTGCCGGACCGGCTCTGGTCACCGATGTATTCAAGAGTGGTTATGCACTCTACGCTGTCAGGACCTCGCCGCATTCGGACGCAAGCCTTCCGAGTACAGGGTGTTTCGATGTATCCGGCTACGGTACGCCTCAGGATGTCCAGGTGCTGAATTACAATGACCCCTTCGATCCGGTGGGCATGGGCTCGCTTGCCGGTATGCAGGGCGGAACCGCTCTGCACTATGCTGACGGATGGCTCATGAGCGGCGGCAATCACAGTGCCCGCGTGTGGGGACCCGAGTGTCCGCCTACCTGGCCAGGATACAGCGGCGCCGAGCCCGTGGACGAAGGAGACGGGATGGTTACGGCCCTATCTCTTCTGGATCCCTACCTTCAGACGTTCATTCCCTTCGAGGGCAATGTGCTCGACATCCTTACCCATGGCGACTATCTCATTGCTGCGCTGGGCGGCCGGGGCGTGGAGATCGTGCACCGAGACCGGCCCGAAGACCGTATGCTCCTCAAGCTCGACGGCACCCTCCAGCACGATCCAGGACGGGCCGTGCAACTCAAGCTCTACGGGACGACCTTGTTCGTTGCCGCGGAAAAGGGGATAGTGGTTTTCGACCTCTCTGACATCCGCAATCCCAAGGTCGTATCTGCGGGCAATACCGAGACCGTGATGGGTCTGGATGTCTATCTCGACCGGATCGTTGCCGGCAGGGGCAGCGAGGGGCTAGGGATCTTCCAGCTCCCCGGCGCGTTCGTCATGGCGTCGAGTGTGCCCGAGGGCGGAACCCTGCCCCTGGCCGAGGATGAGCCGCTGTCGATCACCTTCAACGAGCTGGTCACCGTTGAATCTCTCCAGGCTGAAAATGCCATGGAGCTGGTGCGGTTCGATCCGGAAACGCTCCATGAGCAAGAGATAGCCTTTACCCTGACGCCTCAGTTCGAGTCCGGGCAGGGCGAGGCGGCCAGGCGGTTCGTCGTCGATTTCGCGAAGGAGCCCTTAAGCACCCTGGTGCTCCGGGTCAATGACGCACGCAACACCCGTGGCCAGACGCTCTGGGCACCGTACCGGCTTCAGTTCACCATGTCCGCGCAGGCGGTGATGCGTCCCGTCATCACCTCGGTCGAAGGCGGAGTATTCCACCGCGGCGACCAGCCTGCCATCACCATCAGGGGGCGGGGCTTCGATGCATCGATCGAGGCCAGTATCGATCAGTACCCGGTTGCGGTGGTGTTCATCGATGCCGAAACACTCGAGATCCCAGCCGGTGCCACCGATCTGCTCCCGCTCGCGCCGGGACAGCATCACCTGAGACTGGTGCAGAGCAGTATGGATGCCTTCTGGCACGGTGCCTTTGTCATAGGTGACTCCATCGCCGATGGTGAAGGCCTCTTTACCATCGATCCGAACTCGTCGCCGGCCGAAGGCGGCATCGGAGTAGCAATCAAGGCCTCGGACCCGGTGATCCTGCCGGGGACAAAGGTGGTTCTCAGGGCCGCGGGCAGTGATACAGAGATTTATACCGGCGCCAACGACTTCGATATCTCAGAGGGTCAAGAGGCTGTGGACCTCTACGACGACGTTCGCACCCTGGATTCGTTCAGCTTCATCCTGCCCGCCGTCGCATACCCGGACCTCTACCGGGTGTACCTGCGCATGCCCTATGGCAACAGGGCCAAGGAAATCTATGCAGGCGGCTTCTCCTACACCGTATCTTCCGGTCTGGGCATCGACCTCCCGAATTATCCTCCCATGGAGATCGGGGCCTCACTGGTAGACGGCGATATCTTCTATGTAGGCGTCAAGGCCGGCCAGAAGCCGACCGCCGCCAACCGCTATCTGATGGTGTCGGGTCTCGAGGTCTACGACATCTCTATTTGGGAACGGCCCATCCGCCTTTCGCAGCTGCCCACGGACGACCCGGTGACGGGCCTTGCAGGTGCAGGCAACCTTCTCTTCATGGCGTGCGGGGCATCGGGTATGTGCGTGGCGGATATTTCCGACCCGAGCAGGCCGCTCATCCTTGCCGCAATCGGAACCCCGGGCCACCGGGCGATGGACGTGGCCGTGAACGAGACGGAAAGGGTCGTGGCCCTGGCCGCCGCCAATGATCTGGGGACCGGTTATATCAGGTTCTTCGCCCTCGACGGTGAATCGTTCGGCCCGGCGTTGGGATATCAGACCATCTCTTTCGATCAGGACCCTGCCGTCCCTGACGCCCTCTTCGGCATGCCTGTGGACATCCAGTGGTTCCAGAACCGGCTGTATGTGCTCTATCTGAAGAAGATCGGCTCGGCATACAGCCTCAACCTCGCTGTGTTTGAATCTTTCGGCGATCAGCCCGCCTATACCACGGGGCAGGTCAACGTTCCTGCATCGGACAGCCTGGCCGACTACTCGCTCATGGTCAGCCAGGGTCAGATCGGCATCTCCACGCCGGAGAACTACTCCATCGTGGAGCCAGGCGCCCAGGGCGACTATGACATCGTCTACTGGCAGGCCCAGGGCCGCGGCACCGAGCTCTCCGTCTTCGGTGGCTCCCTGCTGATCGCGGACGCCGACGGCCTCCACGTCAATCCCGGCACCCGCCTGGTGGTGAGCGGCTGCTCCCCCGGCCCGGGGAGCCGTCTCTCCCGGCAGGACCGGATCCGGGTACGGCTCAACAACCTGATCAACACCTCGCCCGAGCACGTGGCATCGGCGGTGTCCCTTTCCACGCAGGACGGATCGCCCGTTTCGCAGGACAATTATCGGATCGAGGCTGTCAACAGCATTCACGGCGGCACCATTGAGATATCCTTCACCGAACAGTTCGTCTACCAGGGCAGGCTTACCTTTGCGCTCTCGACCAGTCTTACGGATATTCACGGGCACGCACTCCATGCACCCCTGGATGTCGAGTATACCTATGCATCCGCAGAGAGGCCGCACATCGATGCGGTCAAGAAGCTCTCGGGCAGTGACGTCCTCGACGTCCACTGCTTCCATGCCGACGGGACCGAGCAGGTGCTCGTCGAGGGCAGCGGGTTCGGCAACAATCTCGACAGCATCTCGATCCGCATCGGCCACACCCAGGTGATGACCTCGGCCGTCAGTCACCTGGAAGACACCCGCCTGATCTTCACCCTGCCCAATCTGCATGCGGGCGGCGCCACGCTCACCCTGCCTGTCGAGGTCATACACAATGAAACCTCGCTCGGCGACATTCTCTACGGCGCGCTGCTGATCGTTCCCCGGATCGAGATCGACGACATCCAACCCGCCACCGGACCGCCGCAGGGCGGTAATTACGTGGACATCTACGGCCGCGGTTTCGGGCATTCGAACATCGTCCGGTTCGGCGCGGCACGTGCAGGCGACCTCAGGGTGTTCAGCAGCAACCACATCCGGGTGCGTGTGCCGGCAGGAAGCTTCGGTCCGGCATCCGTGAGCATCGAGAGCACGCTCTTTCCGAACGAGCTGAATCTCTCGCCCGTGGATTACTTCTATTCCGGCAAAGAGACGGGAAGCGTCGACCTCGCCATCGACAACCCCGCCCCGGTTTCCGCTGTCGCCGTCAGGGACCAGCTGCTCTATACCGTCACCGGAGGCCACTTCGATGTAGTGGACGAGCAGGGCAGGGTCACCAAACGCCTTGCATCGAACACGGCACGGCTCGTCCTGAGCGATGTATCAGACCCGGTTCATCCGGTGATCCTTGAGAAGGAGTTCCTGGGCGGCCTCAAACCGTACCACTTCGAGGTGGGGTCCGGCCTGAGTCCGGACGGCTTCGTGGCCCTTGCGCATGAGGGAAACAATCTCTTCCTTGCCGGAGGCCGCAAGGTTTACCATTTCGACATCACCATGCCGGCGGACCCGTGGCTCGTGAACAGCCTCACCCTGAACGGGAATCTCAGCGACATCGTCCTCAAAGGCGATCTGCTCTATGCCGCAGGCGCGGCAGGGATCGATATCTACCGGGTCACCCCCGACCAGCGGCTGACCCACCTGCACCAGATGAGCACGGCATCCATCGGCGGGACTCCGGGAAGGATCACGGTCGAGGGCCGGAGCCTGTGGGCCGTGGTGCCTGCAGAGAGTCTGGTCATAGAGATCGACCTCATGGAAGGCGACTACCGGGTTCTCAGGAGCTTCCCGGCCATCGACACGGCAGCCGCACCCTTTACGCCGGAGGACATCATCGTCTACACCGGCCTGGTGCTCGTCTCCAGCGGAGAACGCGGCACAGTCCAGCTCTTTACGCTCGACAGCGATACTGGCGCAACCCCGGCGGCCGACCTGAAGCTCGCCTACCTGATCAAGAGCGGCACTGTCTTTGCCGGGCAGATGGAGCTCATCGGCCAGACCCTCTACATCGCGGCAGGCCAAGGAGACGTGCAGGTGTTCGACCTTTCGGCCTGGCTGAACGGCGACTACCTGGGTGAGACCCCGCTCGTGGACTACTTCGCGGTCACGGGCGACGTGAAAACCATCACCTTCTCTCCTGATGCGATCTATGCCGGGACCGCGTTCGCCTACGTGGCCGGCGAGCCTCGGGAAAATCCCATCGCAAGCACAGAAACAGCCAACACCATCGGCGGCGGGCTGAACACGATCCTGAACGACAAGCTCCTGATCACCGGTCAGAAACCGCTGGCGGGCGGCGTCCTGCCGGCCGGCGATCATATCGAGATCCAGTTCAACCGTATCCTGGATCATGCCCAGATCGCAGACAGTGGATCCCTCGTCGAGGTGACGATCGACGGCGCGCCCGTTGCCGGGTTTGTCAGCCAGAGGGTGAACAACGACGGCTCATGCCTGATGTTCCGCCCCCTGAATCCTCTGGAGGCGAACAAGCGCTACCGCCTCGTACTCTCGCCGGAGATCAGGGATATTCACGGCAACACCCTTGCCGGCCGGTACTCGTTCTTCTTCGTGGCCGCAGGCGGGGTGCAGCCGCAGATAGACTCCGTGGAACCGCCCTACGGAACCTGGCGCGGCGGGGATGCCGTGGTCATCCGCGGCAGCGGGTTTGACGAAAACACTCAAATTCAGGTGGGCTCCACGGTGGTCGGCGCTTCCGACATCATCAGTGTACGCGACGACGAGATCGTGTTCAGACTGCCCGCGCTCACAGGGGCGCCAGGCACCAACAGGCCCGTGGGCATCTCGGTGAGCAACGGTGCCCTGTCCGATGTGAGAGCAGGGGCCTTCACCTACATCACCGACGCCACCATCAGCTCGATCGGTGCATACAGCAGAGAGACCGGTTTATTCAACCCCGCGGTCAAGACCTTCTTTTATAACGCAGGCGAACACATCGGAATCCGGGGCCAGGGCATCGGCCCCATGACCAGGGTGTGGATCAACGGCATCGAGGCCGGAGATGTCCGCATCGAGGGCTCGGACCTCATCAGCCTGCAGGTCCCGGACAATACGATCGACACGCTGACCGTAGAGGTCGGAAACGGCGACTATTCAGACAACACCGCTGTCTACAGCGGTCTGCGGGTCGTGTTCGAGTCTATGAAAAGGCTCTCGGGAGTGAGCTGCATTCAGCGCCATGGCGACCTGCTTCTCACGGCGGGAGGCTGCGAGGCGAGGCTGTACAGCCTCAGGGACGGCAGTGTCCCCGTGCTGCTTGCCAAGATGGCCGTCTCCGGCAATATCCTGGAGACGGCCCTGACCGGGGCTCATGTGGCGGTGCTGCACGGCACGCAAAAGGATATCGATGTCTTCGATATCACCAACATCTACGATCCTCAGCTCATCAACCGCTTCAAAAACGTGAACTCAGAGCGCAGCTTCACCGACATCCGGCTGTTCGATTCCCATCTCTATGCCCTGGCCGGCCGTACCCTGTACTACGGCAACGTCCGGAGCAGCGATCTGAGCGCACTCGAGCTCAGACAGACTGAGGACCTGGTGGACTTTAACGTTTGGCAGGGCGGGCTGTATCTCCTGTATGCCGACCAGATAGAGCTGAGAAACCCGTATCGGCCCGAGGTGCTCCTGAACACGTACACGCACCTGATGCTCGACCCCGAGGGTATCGACCTCATCGAAACGGGTGCCATCGTCACCGGAGGGATGGATTACTGGCTGGTGGATACCACGGCCCTGGAAAACTTCCATCCGAACCGTCTCATCGGCCACCGTTTCACGGGTGCATGCGACCGTGTCGCGCAGAACGGCGAGATCGCGGTCATCGCCGGCAACGGGCGCATCCGCCTTTACGACACCGGCATTGCATCCGAGGGCGAGCTGTCCCATCGTGAGCTTGCCGAGGTATATAACCCACGTCAGAACCAGAAGGTGCAGTGGCTGCACTTTTCCGGCGATCTGCTGGAGTGGGTCTCGGGTGGAGAGTATTACAATGCCCGCATCCCGATTCCCAACGTGTGGAAGATCGAACCATCACGGATCACCAACCCGGACGAGACGGTCCGCGTCTCGGTGACCGGAGATTCCGCTGCGTGGCGGGATGTGTCGTGCGAGGTTTTCTCGTTCTACGATCAGGCCGGGTCTGTCTCGGGATCCACGATCCTCGAGGGAAAAAGGCTGAATTTCCTGCCATCGGCGGGCCTGTTCCAGGTCAACGACCTCTACGACGTGGTGCTGCTGCATCAGCCTCGCGAAACCGTGAAAGGCGCTGCCGTACAGGTGGACCTGCCCTGGCGGATCGGGTCTGCGGCCGCCTTCGGGCTTCTGCCCATCGAACTTGGTCATATCACGCCCGCAAGCGTGATCGAAGGCGTGTACAACAGCTATACCGTCACCGGGGCAAACCTCGGCCAGGCATCCGAGGTGAGACTCGGTGATCTCATCCTCTATCCGGGTGATTTCACGGTGAACGAGTCGGGCACCGAGCTGACCTTTGCCGGCACCTTGCAGGAATCGGGCCTGTATTCCCTGTCGGTCATGCAGGAAGGCCAGTCGGACGTGCTTGCCGCCGCGGTCCTCGCCATCGATGCCCTGGCGATCCATTCCGTGAGCTCGGACCATCCGCAGTCGCCCGCGGTGGTGAGCGAACAGGGCGGAGATGTAGTGACCGTGCTCGGAGAGGGGATGACCCCGGACACATCCGTTCACTGGTATCCATCGGGACAGGGCATGCAGCCCTCTAAGACCAACAGCGTGCCGTTCTCACTCATAAGCGGCGGCCTGACCTTCACCACCTCGGAGATGACAAAAGGCTTCGACTACCAGGTGGTGATCGTAAAGAACTCCACGGGCGAGCGGGCCGATACGGGCGAGGGCAGGCTCCTGACCGTCATCGACGACAGAGCGCCCACCATACGTGTCGCCCAGCCGCTCAGCCGCATCCAGCCGCTCATACTTGAGGCCGATGAGCCGATCCGCGCCGGGTCCGACCGGTCGTTTACTGTGATCAAGCAGTCCCGCGATTATTCTGATGCCCCGGATCAGGACATCTCGGGCCGTTTCGACGCGCTCCTGAGCACGGGCAACCGGCTCGTCCTGAGGCTTGCCCCGGGTCAGGCGCTCGAGCCCAATGCGGTGTACACCGTCACGATCAGCGGCCTGCAGGACCTGGCCGGGAACACAGCCAACAGCATCAATGGCATCCAGGCAGGTACCATGACCCATGTGCTGCGCGCCGAGGACCTGCTGGCTCCCCGGCAGGATTCGATCCGGCTCGTGATCGCGGCAACGGGCGAGCCCGTCCACGACGTCACGGTCTTGAAACGCGGGAGAAGCTACACCTTTGCCGTCTCGGCAATCGACAACTATGTAGATGACGATAAACTGGCCTACTCATACCGCTATTCGCTCGACGACGGCGTCACCTATGTCACGAACTGGATAAGCCCCAAGAACACCGGTGGCCGTGCGGTCTTTTCCATCGATATCACCGATGCGTTCCAGCGGCTCGGGGTCATGGTCCGGGCAAGCGACGGCAGGAACGCGAGCGACAGATGCTTCGAAGCCACCGTGACCGACCCGCAGATCGTTCTGTCCACAGACCCGCCCGGGTTTGTCACCACGCCCGATCAGGTCGAGGAGCTCGACGACCTGACGCTAACGTTCAACCTGACGGGAGACATCGATGTCATCGACTCGGCCCGGATCAGGGTCTTCGAGGGCGGCCAGTGGCGGCAGATCAGCCCGGTCAGCGTAGTCCGGACAACGGGAATCGCGACCATGAGCATGGAGCTGGGCTATCTCTGCGATGTACCCGGCTACAACGGGGAGAGTTCACTGGAAATCCCCGTCGTCCTGAGCGTGGGCTATGACGCTGTGGTCGACTTTGCACGATTCGAGAGGCAGTTCACCCTGTATAAAGACTTCACCCCGCCCGATCTCAGGATCGTCTCGCCCAAGGACGGCGATTACGTACCAAGGGGCCGGCAGGTCGAGATGATTCTCCAGTCGTTCGACCGCTACGGGATCGACCGGGTAGAGGTATGCCTCGACAGCTCCACGGCCGGGATCTTCGACGATCTCCTGGCGTGCAGTGTTCTTGCTGACCCGACCGTGTACCGGTTCACGGTGCCTGAGGATGCGGAAGAGCCCATCACCCTCGCCGCTCGAGTCTGGGACCTCAACGGGCTCGTGAGCGAGCCGTGCACCATCACCGTACAGCCCTTCGCGCCGGGCGACGCCCTTCCCAAGGTCGCCATCCTCTCACCCGCCAACGGGGCATCGTTCCATGCGGGCGAAGAGGTCGGCTTCCGGCTCCTGATGGAGGATGTCTCAGAGTCACGGCTGTATTTCGATATCGGCGGCATTCAGGACGACCCGGGCAACCCGCCCCCGAGGACCATAACCCGTTCAAAGGATGAGCCAGCGGTATTTACCCTGAATTCGGTGATTCCGGTGGTGTCTGAAGACTGTGTCGTAGTGGTGCGGCTCGAAGCGGTATCGGGAACCAACGAGCTGGTGAGCCAGTGCTACCTGAATGTATTCGCGGACGAGGGTATCGATGAGACACCGGTGATCGACATCTCCCCTGCCTCACATGCGCTCGCCGGCACCGAGCTTTGGATCAACGCGGTCAAGCCCGAGGGCATGGACGATTACGATGCCGGTTCGTACCTGCACATCGAAGAGATCGGGATACCAGGGACCACGGTCGACTATCCCATGGACAGCGGCCTGCACCGCTATCCCTTGAGCACCGCCACGAGTGCGGTGGCTATCGACGCCTTCCTGTACGACCGCTCCGGGCATGTGAAGCACGAAGCCAGGCAGGTGAGCAGGTATCCCTATTTCTCGGGAGACTGGACCGTTTGCCATCAGATCGGCGACAGTGCCCGAAGGATAGGCTCCGTTGCCGTGGTCCCGGGATATATCGGAGGAGCCGTCTGGTCGGAGAACGATATCGTGGGCGGCTACCGTATCCGGAGCCTCTCCGGAACCATCCACGAGTCGACAACCGGCAGGGTGGAGTCCGTGTTCTTCAGCGGTACCGGCCTCGTTGCCCAAGTCGAGGACAGCGGGCAGAGCCATGTGCTGTTCCTGCAGCTCGAACAGGGTATGTTCGGAACTCCTCTGACAGGCAGACTCAGCGGTGAGGTGGTCGGGGCACATGGTTCCGTGGTTTTCGTCCGTAACGGCGATCTCATCAGCGGCCTGTCTGCAACCGTGGACGGGTTCGTCCCCATCACGGGTTACACCGTTGACGAGCCGATCCTTTCACTCTCTCAGAGCGACCGGTGCATCTTCGTGCTCACCTCTTCAGGACTCCAGGCCCTGGAAATGACCGAGTCACAGACAATGCCCATGATCGTACAACGCTCAACCTATGAGGTCAGCGGGTATGAAGGCGTTAGTGTGTCCGGCGGACATCTCCTGCTCTGGCGGGCAGGAGAGGTGGACAGGTATGTCTTGGCCTCTGACGGAAGCATCGGCGAACCCGATCGGAACATGCAGGCGGGCGGAACGGTCGAGCATGTGCTTGAAGACGGCGAGCTCCTATGGATCTACATCTTGGACGAGCAAGTTGGCGATCACTGGCAGGCCTGGCTCGACGGCGAGCACGTGGCCAATCTGAGCGGCACGGGCGAAAGGATCGCCCTGACCGCGGGCAGGATGTACCGTGTCATGGAGAGCCCGGCCGGAGACAGCATCCAGTATCGGGACATCAGTGTCACCGACCAGTCGCAGCCGCTGAACCTTGCTGCATATCCTCTCCCCACCGGCGTTCTGATCTCAGGCCCGAGCGATGACCCGTCCATGGGTCTGGAGCAGGTATACTTCACCGGTGAGGATGGTGCTCTCCTGCCGGCGGTGTATTTGTGGTACACCGGGCAGTACGACGGGGTGTCCGGAGAGCAGGTGCCCCACGGCCGGGCATGGTTCATCCGCCATGCACACACCGGTGCCCGGGTGACGGCCCATGCAATCAGCCACAGCGGCACATCGCGGGAGCAGGTCATCGATACCCCGCTCACTCCACAGACCGGTACTATCGGTCTCACACCCGCAGATGGTTCCTGGATCGCCGCGGGCGCTCACATACCGCTTGCAGCGGAGATGGATCAGACCACGCTGACAGCCGATTGCCTGTTCTCAGCAGGCAGCGACGCCGCCGGCACCATTGCAGGCACAAGCCATCTCTATCGCTGGCTGACCGTGCCGGATTCGGGCAGCGTAGAGGTTTTATGCTCCATAAATGCAGCACCTGCCGCCACAGCAGTCATCTCTGCCATCGACAACGACCCCACCCTGGCCGCGGTCACCATCGGCTCGGTTGCGAACAACCAGTGCTTCCCCGAGGGTGAGGTCATCAGCGCGACATACCGGGTTCTGGCCCAGGAGGGCGCCCCGGATCTGAATTATGTGGAAATCACGCTCATCGACTATAATGGCAACGAAAAGGCGCGCCTGCACACCGGGCAACCGGAAGGCGCGTTTGCGCTCAGGCTGCCCGATGTTCAGGCGCAGGAGCCCTGTGAGCTCAAGGTGCGGGCCTATTTCGGGCCGCAGTATCACTACAGCGAAAATGTCTGCAACATCAGGGTGACTCCCAGGGTGAGCATGCCTGTGCCGGTCATCGACGGATTGCCCGGATCGGTCTACCCGCAAACGCGGCTGCGCCTCGAGCTCATGCAGCAGCTCCCGGGCGGCCAGGTCAAGGCACTCGGGACCGAGTACAGCGCCTCACTCAGGGTGTTCCGGGATGACGAGACGATTCCCGTTGCCTCTTCCGACCGTGCGGTGCTGAACATGGACGTGCCGGCGGATACGGCGGTTCTGACCATTGTCGGGCAGATCTATGATGCATCCGGAAACTCCCGCGAAACCAGGCAGCGGATCTTGGTCATCGACCACCTGCGGTGTGTCCCGGCAGCGCAGACGCTTGTGTATGACGCCTTCCTGCCCACAGTGGGCGGCTACTGGTATGCGAATGGGCATGACCTCTCGAACCACTCGGGCTTTAACCATGCCTTCGAGGCGCCGGTGACCGCACTTGCACACCTGAGCAGCAACCTGCTTGTCGCCCTTGAGGGAACGGGTCTCGTAATCGTGGACCTCGAGCAGGGATTCCGGATGCTCGGAAACAGAAGCCTCTCTGCGAGGATCGAACACCTGGCGGCCAATGAACAGCACATTGCAGCAGCGACCCGGAATTCCCTGCTGCTCTACCGGGTGAGCGGCAATGACATGGAGCATTTCAGAACCCTGGCCATGCACGGCGAGATCCTGGATGTCAGGCCGTACGGCGACGCCTTCGTGGTGCTGACCTATCACGAGCTGCGCATGATCGATGCCAAGGGGAATACTCTCTACACCGCCCAAGGCAGCGAGTTCAGGGCCATGGCGGTGCACGACAGGGAGTTCTACGTGCTCGATGCGTACGGCGGGCTGACGAAATACGACTCGGACCTTACCCCGCTGGCCTCATTGAGCCGGGCTGGCGGAGAGCGGATGGTCGCTCTCCACGGCTATCTGGTCCTGATGGACAGCGTGTCCGGCATAATCCGGATCGTGGATGTCGGCAGTCGCAGCCGTATGGAGCTTGTCGCCTCATGGCCCGTGGACTTTGCGCCCTTTGTCGCCGATGCAGCCGTCTCATCCGGAATGATCTTCTCGGGCGATGCCCGGGGCACGATCATCGAGGTCGCATACCCCGAGTCCGGCTTCGAGGTGCTCTTCGATGCAGAGACGGCAGGCAAGCCCACACCCGGATATGTGCTCGATCTCGCCCTGTGCGACGGCATCATCGTGAGTGCCGCGGACAACTACGGAGCACTGGTCTACCGGCCTGACAACCGGGGCGCATACTCCCAGCAGTCGTATCCTGCCGCGGGATTCGCCGAGGCCGCGGGCAGAGCCGCGTGCGACAAGCAGCGCTGTTATGTGCTCCAGCCCAGGGAGAACCGCGTGCGATTCTTCGACCCGGCAACCCTTGAGGGAGGAGATCTCTTTGCCGGCCGGGCGTTAGTCGACCTCGCACTGACGAGTTCCCACATCGTTGTAGCAGAGGGCGGCAGCCTGTACCGGGCGAGCCGTTCGGATCTTTCAGAGCAGCCTGCGATTGAGGTCGCAGGTAGTGAGAACATTGTACGGATCGCTGCAGGCGGACACCGGGTTGCAGCGGTGACCGACGCGAACAGGATCTATCTGGCTGACATGCAAACCGCCGATGTCAGGGCCGTGGTAGAGGGCGAGGCACAGCCCATAGGCCTCATCGCCCTGACCAACGACTACCTGTTCTACAGCCTGGGCACCGGCATTCGCCAAGTCAGAATACACGACTGCGCGGTTGTCGACGGCGGGTTGCAGGGTGCCCGGTACATCGCGGCACTGGAGTATGCCCAGGGCCTGCTGTGGTGCGCCTTCGAGCACGACGGCGGATACAGCGTCGCTGCTCTCGATCCCATGAGCCTGAGCATTGTGGAAGGCTCCATCATTGATCCGGGCACTGAGGTCACGGCGCTGGTCGTTGAGAACGATCGTCTGGCTGTCGGACTGGGCGGTCAGGGCATACGGGTCTACCTGATACCGCAAAGGCTGATGAGGGTCCAGGCGTCCCCGGATACCCCGCTCGCCGGGGTCACCTTCCAGTGTGCGGACCTCATACGGGTGCAGATGCCGCAGTCGACAGGCGTGGCAGCGGTGCAGTACCTGATCAACGGTGAGACGGTTGCAACCTGCAATCATGCGCCGTTCGCTGTCACCATCCCCCTGCCCGCGAACCTGCCCAATGGGCAGCCCTTTGTGCTCGACACGCGCCTGGAGTGTGTCTCCGGTGCGGTGCTCAATGCCGAGCAGAGGCCGTTGTTCCTCCATTCAAAAGGGCTTGCGGCCAATGACCTGAGGGTGGAGGTGCAGGTTTCGGAGCACAGCTGGGGACCCGCCCCTCTGGAGATCAGGGCCGGCATCATCCATACCGACCATCCGATTTCACGGGTCGAGTATTATCTCTCCCAGAGTCCGATGGGACCCTACCAGTTCATCGGAGAGCATTTCGGGCCCGAGTTTGTTATCTTCCGCTACTATGACGACAGCTACAGTGGATACTATGTCAAGGTGCGCGCCATCGATGTGTTCGGCAATGCGGTGGACTCGCTCCCGAAGCGGTTCTATCGGCATCAAGACAATGCCAATCCCACGGCTAGGTTTGCAGTGACCGGCCTTGCGGTCAAGGACGGCGGATCTCGCGTGGTGGTCGACACCGGCTACCGGGTGGCGGTCACGGTCGGCGATGCCGAAAGCGGTGTCAGACAGGCCTTCCTCAAGAGCCGCGGCAGGATCGTCAAGGCGATCTTCGGCCAGGGCACCATCACCTTGGACGATATCGCCGGGTCGCTGGGTACCCTCGTCTACGAGGTCGAGGTGACTGACAACGCCGGTAACAACTGCACTGCATCGCATATCATCGAAGTGGTGAGCGATAGCAGCCCGGACCTTCAGATCGACAACTCTCCGGCCGCCATACGTGAGAGGACGAGCTTTGCAGTGAAGTTCACTGCCAGAGACGACGTGAGTTTGGCGTTTGCCGAGATATCCTGGAACGGGTTCACCACGCGCGTGGACCTCGATTCCGCAAGCGAGACCCGGACAGTGCAGATCGCCGATACCCGGAGCGAGCGTGTAGAGACTTCTCTGGAAGGCCAGTTGAGCGTCCGGGTGGTGGATAGCATCGGCCAAGAGGCTGTCCGCTCAAGATCGATCACGGTCAATCGTGATCAGTCGCCTGACCTCTCTCTCCTCGGTGTGACGCATCCCTCGCAGGCCTTCTTCGGCAGAGAGGCGCGGATCTTTCTCGAGAATGTCAACAGGCTGGACGACAGCGGCAGGTACAAGCTTCAGATCATCAATACGAGCAGCGGCAGCCCTGTTGTTGTATACGACAGCGCGCTTCAATCGTGGGGGAACTCGTTTACGCGCAATCTCGCCATGCCGGCTGCACATACCGGCCTCACCCAGTACCGGTTTGTCGTGGCTGCGGTGGACGAACTCGGTCAGCGGGCTGAATCGGCTGAATATGCCATCGATCTGAGGCAGGCGCCCAACCTGATCAGGTTCAGGGCGGCCAGTGAGCAGCAGAACCGGACGATGGTACGGGTCGGCGAACAGCCCCAGTACCGCGTTGAAGTTCTGGATGCCTCGGGCCATCCTGTCGAAGGGGTGGATGTAAGATGGCAGCTGGTGCCTCTCTCGGGCCAGGCCAGCACCATGGGGACAAGCGCAACCGACAGTCTCGGTTTTGCATTCCTGACCCTCAACACTTCACGGACCGCCCAGAGCTACATCCTCCAGGCAAGCCTTGTCCTGATGCCCGAGGTGGGGTCCGCCCGGCTGCCGGTCACCATCATGCCGGGTGAAACCAGGAGGCTTGCATTCGATTATCCACCCCAGGTGGCTGCCGGCGGGACCTTCACCCTGGCTGTGCAGGCCTTTGATTCCTGTAACAACGAGGTCCATGAAGACCATACCACCACCTTCACCCTCACCATGCCCGACGATGGGTTCCACTTCATACCTGACGCTGGAGTGCAGATAAGTCAGATATTCATAAACTCCATGATGGTGGAACGGGCCGTATGCACCCTGTCATCAGGCAAGGCGGACATCGCCATCGTGGCCGGGACATCGGCAGGTACCCGCCAGATCGGAGTGGGTGCTGGCGGCGGCATAACCGTGCCTTCGGCCCTGCCGGTCACGATCGTTGCGGGCGTCCCGCAGAGCCTGGTCTTCCTGGATGAGAATCTCCAGGCCCAGCCTGCCGGTTCTGTAGCGCATTGCGGCACCAAGCAGGCGGCCCGGGTGCATCTTGCCCTGTTCGATCAGTACGGCAACCGGGTAACAAGTGCCGGCGCGGGCTGCCCGGTGAGCGTCAGCTCCACCGGAAGCGCACGCATCGACGGCCGGGAGTCTCCGGCAGAGGTCGTGCTGGTGCAGGGCATAGCGGAATTCCTTGTGCAGGACGACACCGTCGAGACTGTGACCCTGTCGATCCACAGCGTGGGTCAGCCGCTTGCAGGCATCGATACCTCGTCCGTGTTCCGGCTGGCGTTCGATCAGTCGCCGCCTCAGATCGTGCAAGCGGTCGGCGAGTCAGGCGTGAACTCGGAGGTCCTGTACGCGAAGTTCGTCTATGACGAGCCCGTAGAGGCCAACACGCAAGGGCCTCTGGTCGAGCTGCTCCGGGATGGGGTTGTCATGGATGCATCGGATGCAATAGGCGAAGACTCCCAGACAATCATCCTCGAGCCGGCTGTGGCGATGCAACTCGGCACGGTCTACCACTACAGCACTGAGAACTCGGTGCTCGTCGCAGCAGCGAGCGGAGAGGGCGTCATGCCTCAATCCGGCGTGCTGGAAATGCCGGACTGCCTGATAAAGGTGCCGCCTGTGCTCGCGGTCTTGGAAGGACAGAGTCTGAAGGTCGTTTTCACGTTGGCCCCGGGTGTGAGCTATTCCGACATCACATCAGGACGGTACTGCATCAGTACCGGTTCCGAAGGTGATGATATCTGCGGCGGGTTCAACTGGGCATACAACCGGACTGTGCCGATCCCGGCATTCTCGCAGTACGGACAGCCTCATGTCCAGGACGGCGACACCATCATGCTCGAGTTTGGCGGACACATGGGCGGACGAGAGCTGCGGGTCGGCAACAGCCTGGCCCTGCAGGTGTTCATAGAGGGCCTCGACTTCGACGGCGACGGGCTGAACAACGAGCTGGAGATCGAGCTTGGCCTGAATCCCGCTCTGGCGGACAGCGATGGTGACGGCATCGAAGACGGGCTCGACGACCTCGACGGTGACGGGTTGAACAACCTGGCGGAGGCTGCTGCTGGTACGGATCTGCTCGTCTTCGATACAGACAATGACGGACTGGGTGACGGTGCGGAGGTATTGACGCACGGTTCCGACCCGCTCAATCGTGATACGGACGGCGACGGGCTCTCCGACGGCGACGAGGTGAGCTCCATCCCATATTCCAGCCCGCTCAAGACCGACACGGACGATGACGGCATACCCGACAGCGTGGAGCGGCAGTATGGCCTGAACCCGTCCAACCCAGCAGATGCAGCGGCCGACCTTGACAGCGATGGACTGAGCAACCGGGAAGAGCTCCAGCTCGGCACCGCAATCGACCTTGCCGACACTGATGGCGACGGGCTGTCCGACGGCCAGGAGGTGAACGGGACAACCCCGACCGATCCGCTCAAGCAAGACACCGATTCTGACGGCCTGCCGGACAGCGAAGATTACGAACCCGGTACGGCCGATGGCGTGCCACCCCTTGTCATTCTGGTCGAGCCTGAGGTGCAGAGCACATTCATCAAGGGCCAAACTATCAGGTTGCGTGCATCGGTCGAGGACCAGGGCCGCATCGAATATGTACGGCTGAAGGTCGACGGGGTGCAGGTCAGAGAGACCAGCCCCGAGGGCAGTGTCCAGCAGTATGAGTTCGAGTACACGATTACACTGCCCGCAGACGCTGAGCAGACAATCATCGAGGTACTGGCGCAAGACACGAACGAGAATATCGGGACCACGGGCGAGCATGTCTTCACACTCATCGATGATCCCATGACTGCGGTCATGGGTGTGGTGGCGGATGCAGACGGCATCGGGGTCGGAGGGGCAACGGTCAGCGCCCACGGTTTCGAGGCCCTGACGCAATCCAACGGTGTATTCGTCATCATGAATGTGCCCGTGCTGCTGGGCGACGTACAGGTTACGGCCAGAGTGACCCGGGACGGCATCGACTACGTGGCTCGAAGCGGCCTCTACCCGCCGATATGGGGCGGCACCACCGACGTGGGGACCCTGACCCTGCACCGTGACAAGAGCAAGGTGGGCTACTACCATGCCACTTATGACCGGGGCCAGGACTACCAGCGCCTCATCATCGAGCGCTCGGGCATGAAGCCGGTGCTTGTCCAAGCCCTTGCAACCTTCGATCTCTCGGAGATCGACATGCTCATGGTAGACACCAACCACGCACAGGGAAGCAACTACTATTACAGCAACCTGCAGAAGGTGTTCGATTTCGTGGCCGAAGGCGGTGTGCTGATCGTTCACGAGACCGATGCGTGCGGCATCGCCTACACAGCGGAGGACGACATCCCAGGCGCACCGGGGTTGTTGGTCGACTCCACAATAAATGGCAGGGCCTGCCCGTGGTACCGGTTCAATGCCATAGGAGACGGTCCGGCAGGGCAGTTTGATCAGACACCACACACAAGTGGCCTTGCTACCGGTTTCTTTGACCGCGCGTCGCTCGGCATGGATGTGACCCCGTGGGTCTATGCGAACGATCCCACGGACGAGCAGGTGCTTGCCATCAGCTATCCGTGGGGCCAGGGGCTGGTATACGTCTCCACCGTCCGGATCGAGGTCCTGATCCAGGAAGTCTTCCACACCATCTATGCGCCCAACGCTCTGAACGCCATGCACAGGCTCATGCAGCCCGACACCGATTTCGACGGCCTGGACGATTTCACCGAGTTCGATCAGGGCACTTCTTCGACCAACCAGGACACGGACGGCGACGGGCTGAGCGACCGGTTCGAGGTCAGGTACGGATTCGATCCTCTGCTCGCCTGCGGAGAGGCTGAACTCGACAGCGACGGAGACGGCCTGACCAACGTGCAGGAGCAGGCCGCAGGCACCCATCCGCACAGGGAAGACAGCGATGGTGACGGTCTTTCCGATCTGCTGGAGATCGAGTTCACCTCTGACCCGCTATTCATCGACACCGACTTCGACGGCCTGGTCGACAGCAGGGAGTACGGTTATTATGCGGATCCGCATGTGGCGGACACGGACGGCGACGGGTTGAGCGATTACGACGAGGTTATGGTTTACTACTCCCATCCCGGGTCCCTGGACGGCGATCGTGACGGCATGTCCGACGCGTTCGAGGTCGAGCAGGGCATGCAGCCGGGCCTGGGGTTCGACGCATACTGGGACGATGACAACGACGGCATATCCAACCGGGAGGAGCTGCTGGTCCACGGCACCGACTATCAGGAGCCCGACAGCGACTTCGACGGCCTCGACGACGCACAGGAACTGGCACTGGGCTATGATCCGAACAACCCTGACTGCGACGACGACGGGCTCCCCGACGGTTACGACTACGAGCCCATGGTCGCCGATCTGACCGCCCCGGTGGTCACCCTGCTCACACCCGAGCCCGACTCGGAGCTGGTCAGGGGAGGCCGGGTGCGCCTGTCAGTCGAGATCGTGGAGCAGGGGCTGATAGACGAGGTGGTATTCACGGTCAACGGTATCGAAACACGCCTGACACAGGCGCCGTACAGCATCATCGCCCAGGTGCCGGCGGATGGCGCAGACACCCTCTCCATCGAGGTGTCGGCAACGGATTACAACGGCAACACCGGTTCCACAGGCGCCATGATGTTCAGCGTAATCGACGACACCCTGATGACAGTCACGGGCCGGGTGGTAAACGAGTTCGGCAACGGTGTGGCAGGCGCCACGGTAACCACGGCAGGCGTGGCGGCCCAATCGGACCAGAGCGGATACTTCGTGCTCGACCAGGTGCCGACCACCGAGGCGGAGCTCCAGGTCAGCGCCTTGGCGCTCTTCGGCGCCGAAGAGGTTTCCGGTGTGAGCGAAACGTTTGTTCCGAGGCACGGGGAAATGATTGATGTCAATGAGATACGGATCACTTGCCCAGTTTATGAGACTTATAAGAGTCTTATCACAGAGGCGGATCTTAAGTACGATGGAAGTACTGAAATCAACTACATTTATTATCTGTATGATGGGAGTGGGCACATCTGGGATATCTACTGCTGGTATGGTTACATCGAAGATGGGTCGAACGATGCATTCGACGGTGCGTATCACCTCTACGTAAACGGAGCTCTTTACCAAGCCAACTACTCGTCAATCGTGAAGACTCGTCTGGGCGGCCGAGAGCTGACCTTCATGCCGCAGGTATTCGGCGATTTAAGCGTTCACCGGAAGATATTCGTACCTGAAAACAAGCAATATGCTCGCTTTCTTGAGATAATAGGCAATCCTACGGACACCGATCTTATGGTGACTATTCTCCTGAGCACCAATCTAGGCTCAGATAATGGGACTACGATTATTTCTACCTCATCAGGGGATACCGTATTCAATGCACAAGATGGTTACATTGTTACAGATGATTCATACAACGGCTATGGAGATCCAGCAGTTGTTCATGTATTTCGTGGTTTGGAACAATCCGGCGATAATCAATATGCGGTTTCTATAAATAGAGATAGTATCTCGGTCAGATATTCTATTCCTGTTCCTGCTCATGAACGTGTAGTGATCATGCACTTTTCAGTTCAGGAATATATTAGGAGCAAAGCTGTTGATCTTGCTCAATCTATCTATGGGCTTGAACATGAGGAATTGTTTGTAGGCCTCACCCGTGAAGAATTTATGGATGTCGTAAACTTCTCCTTCCTGAAAGACAGCGATGGAGACGGCCTCGTCGATTACCACGAGGTTCTTCAGGGCCTGGATCCAGACAGCATCGATACGGACGGTGACGGCCTCACAGATGGATTCGAGCAGAGATACGGTCTCGATGCCATCGGCACTGACGAGTCGGCCCTTGACCCAGACACGGATGGTTTGACCAACCTTGAGGAGCAGGCTGCCGGAACCAACCCGTTCCTGGCAGACACCGACGGAGACAGCCTGAGTGATTATGACGAGGTCATGACCCACGGCTCGAACCCATTACTGGTTGACACCGACTGCGACGGCCTGCTTGACGATCAGGAGATCACCACAGGCACGGATGTTGTGAATGAGGATTCCGACTGCGACGGCCTGAGCGATGGTGATGAGGTGAATATTTATGGCACAGATCCTCTTCTGGTCGACTCTGATAACAATGGCATGGATGACCTGTTCGAGGTGGAATACGATCTTCTGAACGCCGACCCGGATGGAGACCAGGACGCGGACGGCCTTACCAATCTCCAGGAGATGAACATAGGCACCGACCCAAGGGACCCGGACACTGACGATGATTACCTCAAGGATGGCTGGGAGGTGAACCGCTATCAGACCGATCCTTTCGAAAGGGACAGCGACGGCTCCGGGCGCTGGGATATTGACGAGCTGTTCATGGACGACACAGATCCGAACCTTCCCGAAGACGATCTTGCCGATAGCAGCAACAGCCTTCGCCTTGTAGATGAAGATGGACGGTCGTGGTACTTCAATTACGAGCATCTCTACTATGCCTACAGCGGTTCGTATACGACCTTTGAGGACAGCCTGAAGCTGATCGTGAACGGACAGGAGTACTCCACCGAGTATTGGCACTACTCCTATTACAGCAGGCAAGATGGCCGCGAGCTGGTCTTCGATACAAGAACCCTGGGCAACGTGGCCGTTGGCAGGAGAGTCTTCGTACCAGCTGCAGGCGGGGCCTTTGTCAGGTGTCTTGACATCATCACCAATCCGACCGGGGGGCCACAGGAGGTTTCTATCCATCTGAAATCCTCAATCGGTGAGTATGACGAGGCAGTGGAGCCGAATGTTCTTACAAGCAGCGGGGGCAACTCTTATAGTCCCGGAGATCTCTACGCTGTGTTCCAGGATCCCGTGAATCTCAACCGGCCCATCGGCGCACACCTGTTTGCCGGTCCCAACGCCAAAGTGCAGCCTGATGCCTCCACCAAGATAGTGAGCGGCGAGAAGGACTGGAATGTACGCTATACCTTCACCATACCCCCGGGAGAGCAACGCATGCTCGTTTACTTCCTCAGTCAGGAAGGCAGCGTGAGCAATGCGGTCGACACCATGGAGTGGCTCCTTAATATGCCCGAAATCGCCTTGCAGGGACTCACCGAAGAGGAGAAGGCATCGGTGGTCAATATGTTCCTCTATCCGGACAGCGATCGCGACGGCATGAGCGATGAGGACGAGCTGATCTATGGATGCGATCCCGACAATCCTGACAGCGACGGCGATGGACTGCTCGACGGCCACGATTATGATCCGACAGTTCCTGATCAGGACATCCCGACTGTCACCCTGAAGTCGCCCGCGACAGGCGAGCCGCTCTTTAGGGGTGAGACCATCCTGATACATGCACATCCTGAAGACCCGGGTCAGATATCCACGGTTGATGTATGGGTGAATGGCGAGCTGTTCACCAGCCTCTCATACCCGAATTACTGGGTCGAATACGTGGTGGGCGACACCCTAGATGTGCTGCAGATCGAGGCCATCGCAACTGACTCGGGAGGCAACTCGGGCACTACAGGCATTTTCACGTTCGACGTGGTTGATGCTCCTGAAATGGCGGTGTCCGGACGTATTGTTGATGAACTGGGCAATGGCGTTGAAGGTGCTGACATCACAATTGGGAGTCTTGCGGCCCAATCCGGCGAAGACGGGTATTTTGCATTCATGGATGTATCCAGGATAGACGGCAAGATCCAGGTGCATGCAGGAACCTACTTCGGTGCACAGTACATCACCGGCACCAGCAGCACTTTTGATCCTCCGCGTTCCGGAGATCTGAACGTGGGCACTATAAAGCTGGATACCATCATCAAGGGAATGATCAGTGAGAGCGAGTTGGTGTATGAGGGCTATGCATCAGGCGACACCTTGTACGACAGCCAGGATTATCCGTGGAGATTCGGGCGTGGCGGGTCAGTACAGTGGGTCGAGTATGATGATTTCTACTACGGGTATGCCCTGCTTGTGGACCATACACCATATGGAATCCACAACATGGTCCCGTTGACCGGGATGAACGGTAGGGAGTTGATCTATCCGGAAGAGATGTTTGGCGATATCAAGGTCAGGCGGAAGATATACGTTCCGGAAGATCAGCAGTTTGCCCGATTCATGGAGATTATCGAAAATACTTCGAGTGTAGCACAGAGTGTGGTTATCACCTTGGAAAGCTTCCTTGCTTCACAACACTACACCGAAGTCATTTCCTCCTCATGTGACGGTTACCTTTCCTGCGATGAAGCCGGATACATTGTAACAGTGGATGTTCACGATGAGGATATGCCGGCTGTGGCCCACGTATTCATGGGTCCTGGTGAGAACCGCGTCCATAAATACACCTTATATATTGAAGACTATATAGAGGGGAGAGGCTTCATCGAAAACACCTACCACTTGCTCATCCCGGCCGGAGAGCGCTTCATAATCACACATTATTCCGTTCAGGAAAATGACCCGGGAACAGCGATCGCACTGGCTCAGGAACTGTATGCCTTTAACCAGGAGCGCTTCCTCGAAGGCATCACCCGCGAGGAGTTCCGCGATATCGTGAACTTCACCTTCTCCTTGCCTGACAGCGACTCAGATGGTCTTGCCGATGCTGACGAGGTGCCGCTCGGCCTCGATCCGTTTACTACCGACACCGACGGTGATGGCCTTTCCGACGGATTTGAGGTTCGGTACGGCTTCGACCCGTTCACGGCCGGCGAAGAGGGCTTAGACAATGACTCAGACGGACTCACGAATCTGTATGAGTACCTGCACAATACCGATCCTCACAGGCATGACACCGACTCCGACGGCATGAGCGACTATGAAGAGATATACATCCATGACTCCGACCCCCTCGACCCCGATACCGACCACGATGGTCTACCAGACAGCTTCGAGCAGCGCTATGATCTGGATCCAGGCTCTGCCGGTCAGGACCCGGACGAGGATGGGTTGACCAATCTCGAGGAATACCGGCATGGCACCAACCCCTGGAATCCTGACACTGACGAGGATTTCCTGCTGGATGGCTGGGAGATCAGGCACTGCTCGACCGATCCGCTGCAGTGGGATTCCGACCATGATGGAGTGGCCGACATCCACGAACTCTTCGCCTTCGACACGGATCCTATGGACTCTGCGAGCTGTCCGGAAAGCATGTCTCCGAGCGATCTCACCATCAAAGAGGAAGGGGCATACCTGATTCCCTGGTATTCCTTATACATCATGAACGATTCGATCAGTCTCGCCCCCATGATCGATGAAGAATACCTCATGCATGACGGCAAGCGTCTTGCGGGTATTCCACAGCTTAGTGTCGACTCCGAAACAGCGTACTCTCCCCTGATGAACGGCCCGTGGTTTGTCTACGGCATATGCGATTATTTCTATCCATGGGAATTGGCGAATACAGGTCTGGAGAAATACGTGCCAATGACCGCCTATTTACAAGCGACCAACGACCTCAGGCTGGGCGTGATGGATTCTGACAGCGTGATGTATCGCGAGATTTCTGTTCTCACCAGCCGCAGGATTATCATGCCGCATGCCGGGGATGATTACACCCGCATTCTGGAGGTCTTTGATAACCCGACGCAAGAGGATATTACCATCACTGTAGACGTGACTACCGAATACCAAACCGTGGGTTACAACACCGGCATGATCACCTCTAGCGGAGACGGGATACTCGGGAAAGACGACGCCTATGCGATCGCATACAACTATGAAGAAAACAGCGGCTATCTGGTGCACGTGTTTGCAGGCGGCCTGGCAGACCCTGTTCCGGGGGCGGGACCTCTCGGCTCCGACGGGACCAATATATGGGATCTCTCCCACGAACTCACCGTACCTGCCGGATCAAGGCGCATCATTCTCCATGTCCTGGCTACGGCTGATAATTTGGAAACCGCACAGAACAAGGCCGAATCGCTGGTTTCAGGCATGGATGACTTGCGCTACGGCCTGTCTGCCCGGGATGTCGAGAGCATCGTGAATTTCTCGTTCGACACCGGCCCGGCTGTTCGTTTAGTCGACCTCGATACAATCGAATCGGTCTACGAGGGTCAGGAGATCCAGGTCGTGGTAGAAGCGGCATGCGCGGATTCCGTCACGCTCTACATCAATGACGAGGCATATGACACGAAAGCATCGGGTCCATATCTCTTCACACTCATTGTACCGGAGGGTGAGAGTCTGATCATCGAAGCCGTGGCAGAGGGGGCGGGTGACACCATTGCCACCACCGGACAATACATGATACCCGTGCTTTTCAGTGACGATACAGCACCTGTTTATCCACCCAGGCTTCTCTCGGCAGTGCGCATGTCAGACACCCATGCAGAGCTCAGATGGATCGACTTCAACGAGAACGAACAGGAGATGATCATTGAGCGCTCAGCGACCGGGAGTGATGAATTCTCGGAGATCACCCGGGTCCCGGTAGGCACCCTGAGCTTTGTCGACAGCGGGCTCATGGAGAGCGAAGACTACTCGTACCGCATCAGGGCTGCAAATCAGGGTGGATACTCAGAATACTCAGAGAGTATCGATGCCTTGGAATATCTGCCCGGCACACCCATGAATCTCCAGGTGGGAGCCGTCTCGGCCGGACATGTGGACCTTTTCTGGACCGATACTTGTGACATTGAAGACGGTTTCGCCATCGAGGCATCCATCGACGGCATGCACTTCGTGCGCATTTTTGAAAACCCTGCCGCAGAAGGTTCAGGCCAGAGGGTACACCTGTCGGGCCATCTGGACCTCGATGAAAACACTGCATATGATTTCCGGGTATGCGCCGTTGGTGCAGGCGGCAGGGCCAGCGCATATTCGAACGTGGTTTCGGCTGCAACCAAACTCCAGGCAACCACAGTGCCCGATGCCCCGTCGAATCTAAGCGTACAGGTCGATTTCGAATTCGATTATTATTACGATTACTACTGGCTTAACGATTTGATGCTTACCTGGCAGGACAATTCGGACAACGAGGAGATTTTCGTCATCGAGATGTCTCTGGATGGTGATCAGTATATCAAATTGTATGAGGCACCTGCGGATTCCGAATCCATTGAAGATGCCTTCGGGTATGACGAGGAATTTCTGATTATCTATCTTGAAATACTGGTGAATGGAATGTATTTTGACGCGCGCCCGAGCTTCCGGGTGCGGGCAGTGAACTCCGCAGGTTCTTCCGAATACTCGAACGAGGCCATGGCACTTATGCGTACGCCACTGATTCCTTCGTAAAAAATGCACAACCCTGGGAAAAGGAGAAACAAGAAGCGTGAAAAACAGAAAGGGCAAAAAAATGATGAAGAAACGGATGTATGCATGCATGATTCTGTTGTTCGGCGCCGTGCTGTTCGCGGGCGGGTGTTCGCGGGATGGCGGGAAGATCGCCACGGTCAACGGCAAGGCTGTCACCAGGGCCCAGTTCGAAGCCTATCTCAAGCTGAAGAACATCCCCGTGGACGACCAGAACCGGATAAAGCCCGTGCTGGATGATTATCTCGAGCGCGAGGCCCTGGCAAGCCTGGTCGAAGACTCCGAGTTCATCGACCCGGTCGAGGCCGAGGCCGAGATCAACGAGTTCCGCAAGCAGATGCTGCTCTCGCGCTATTTCGAAAACTACCTCAAAGACCGGGTCAACGACGAGGCTGTGATCAACTACTACAACACCCACCCGGAAGAGTTTCAGTCCGAGCAGATCAAGGTGGCCCACATCCTGCTGCGCACCAACCCGGGCATGAGCGAGAACGAGCTCAAGGCCCTGAAGACAAAAGCCCACGAGATCTACAGCAAGCTCGCGGCCCGGGCCGATTTCTCCGAGACCGCGGCCCAGTTCTCCGAGGACCGGGTCTCGGCGAAGAACGGCGGCAGCCTCGGATGGGTCAAGCGGGGCGCCATCGACCCGGTGTTCTCCGAGCGGGTGTTCGCCCTTGAGCCGGGCGAGATCTCCGAGCCGTTCATGAGCGCGTTCGGCTTCCACATCGTCCGTGTCGACGAGGGACTGCAGACCATCAAGGCTCCCCTGGAAAAGGTCAGGGGCGACATCCGTTTCCGCCTGAGGCAGCAGGCCAAGGAGGCTGAGATGGAGCGGCTCAAGAAGCTGGTTCGCATCAAGGTGAAGGGCTGATGGACACCGGTGCGGCATACGCCCGTCTGCTCATGCCCTTTCTCCTGACGGCCGCGCTGCTTGCAGGGGGCTGCACGGGCGAGGAGCCGGGCCTGAGCAGGCAGGACAAGGCGTCCGGGATCGTGGCCCGGGTGGGCGGGACACCCATAACCGAGCACGACGTGGCCCTGATGACCCAGCGCACCCTGGATATCACCGACGCCTCGCAGGTCGACGAGCAGACCCGCACACGGCTGATCGAGAGCCTGGTCAAGAGCCGGGCCATGGCCGTCCAGGCCGAGAAGGCCCTGACAAAGGCCGAGCTCGCGGAGATCGACCGGAAGACGGCCGCCTTCCGCGAGGAGCTGCTGGTGGACCGGTATATCAGGAAGAACGCCGGGTTTACCCCCATAACCAGCGAGATGATCAGGGAATATTACGCGGCCCACCCCG
>JAHDQN010000040.1 GCA_018433775.1 Deltaproteobacteria bacterium | reverse complement strand
CGTTGACATCGAGAAGATCGAAGAGCCCGAGATCAAGGAAGTGACCGTGGAGGTCGAGGCCATGATGCGCTCGGTCAAGGAGCAGTCCGAGAGGATTCTCCAGCTCAGGGGCATTGTCTCGCCCGACGCGCTCTCCATCCTGGAGGCCATCGACGACCCCGGCAGGCTCGCCGACCTGGTGGCGTCGAACCTGAGGCTCAAGGTCGAGGAGTCTCAGCACGTGCTGGAGATCATCGACCCCATCGAGCGGCTCAAGCATGTCAACGGCCTGCTCTCCAAGGAGATGGAGCTCTCCGAGGTTCAGGCCCGCATCCAGACCCAGGCCAAGGAGGAGATGAGCAAGACCCAGCGCGAGTACTTCCTCCGCGAGCAGCTCCGCGCCATCCAGCAGGAGCTGGGCGAGGTCGACGAGAAGAGCAAGGAGATGGAGGAGTACCAGCTCAAGATCGAAAAGGTAGGCATGCCCGACGAGGTGAAGAAAGAGGCCAACAAGCAACTCGACCGGCTCAAGATGATGCACCAGGACTCTGCGGAGGCCAACATCATCCGGACCTACCTCGACTGGATGACCGATCTGCCGTGGGGCCATTCCACCCATGACAGTCTCGACATCAAGCAGGCGGCCGTTATCCTCGACGAGGACCACTACGGCCTCGACAAGGTCAAGCAGCGGATCCTGGAGTATCTGGCGGTGAGAAAGCTCAACCCGGACAAGAAGGGCGCTATCCTGTGTTTCGTGGGTCCTCCGGGCGTGGGCAAGACCTCGCTGGGCAGGTCCATCGCGCGCGCCCTGGGACGGGAATTCTACCGGCTCTCGATCGGAGGCGTGCGGGACGAGGCCGAGATCAGGGGCCACCGGCGCACCTATATCGGCGCCATGCCCGGAAGGATTGTCCAGGGCATCAAGCAGGCCGGCTCCAACAACCCGGTGTTCATGATCGACGAGGTGGACAAGATCGGGCAGGACTTCCGCGGCGACCCGTCTTCGGCGCTGCTGGAAGTGCTCGACCCCGAGCAGAATTTCTCGTTCCAGGATCATTACCTCAACGTGCCCTTCGATCTGTCCAAGGTCATGTTCATCACCACGGCAAACCTCATGGACCCCATCCCGGGCCCATTGAAGGACCGGATGGAGATCATCGAGCTGCCCGGGTACACCGACCAGGAAAAGCTCCAGATCGCCAAGCGCTATCTGGTGAAGCGGCAGGTGACCGAAAACGGCATGAAGATGGAAGACGTCGTGTTCACCGACGACGCGATCCTCGATGTCATCAACCACTACACCAAGGAGGCGGGCGTCAGGAACCTGGAGCGCGAGATCGGCTCCATCGTGCGCAAGGTGGCCAGGGACGTGGCGGAAAAGGAAAGAAAGCGCAAGAAGGTCTACCGGATCACGGCCAAGACCGTGCCCAACTACCTCGGGGTGCCCAAGTACCTGCCCGAGCAGGAGCGCACCGAGCACGAGGTGGGCGTTGCCACGGGCCTGGCCTGGACCCCCTTCGGCGGCGAGATCCTCTACATCGAGACCTCGGTCCTGCCCAGCAAGGAAGGCAAGGGCGGCGGGCTGGTGCTCACCGGCCAGCTCGGAGACGTGATGAAGGAATCCGCTCAGGCCGGTCTCACCTACACCCGGTCACGGGCCGACATGCTGGGTATATCACCCGCGTTCACCCGTGAGTCCGACGTGCACATCCACGTTCCTGCCGGCGCCATCCCCAAGGACGGCCCGTCAGCCGGCATCACCATGGCGACAGCGGTGATCTCGGCCCTGACGAACCGGAAGGTCAGGAAGGACATCGCCATGACCGGCGAGATCACGCTCCGGGGCAAGGTGCTCCCCATCGGAGGCCTCAAGGAGAAGACCCTGGCCGCTCACCGGAACAAGATCTTCGAGATCATCATCCCCAGGGACAACGTCAAGGATCTGGAGGATATTCCGCCGGTGATCAAGAGCAAGGTCAAGTTCCATCCGGTGAACTCCATGGACGAGGTGCTCGGACTGGTGTTCGTGGACGAGAAGAAGCAGGAGCGGAAGACCACCCAGGAGCCGCCCAAGCGGCGAAACTCGAGGAAAGAGGGCAAGCCCGCGGAGCAGACGGCCCACTGAGGGCCTCATTCCTTAAAAAAGGGGTAGCCGGGAATTACCCGGTGGATGGATATCGGTTTACACGAGGCTGAAGCCCTTGGTGAAAAAAGGGCTTCAGCCTTTTATTATGCCTGCAAAGACCCGTGCGATCACGGGCCCTGCCTTCTCGGCCATGGCGATGACCTGCTCGATCGGTGCGGGCAGGTAGTTGTCGGGATCGTTGCTGTTGGTGACAGCGGATATGGCGAGTACCTCCATGCCGCAGTGAACGGCCTGGATGACCTCCATCACCGTGGACATGCCCACGGCGTCCGCGCCCATGAGGCGCAGCATCCTGGTCTCGGCCGCGGTCTCCATCGACGGACCGGGCACCTGCACGTAAACCCCTTCCTTGAGATCGATTCCGTTTTCGCGTGCGAACACCCTCGCCCTGGCGATGAGCGCGGGGCTGTAGGGCCTGGTCATGTCCGGGAACCGCGGTCCCAGCCCGTCGATGTTCGGGCCGGTGAGCGGGCTCTGCGAGGTAAAGTTGATGTGGTCGGTGACGAGCATGGCGCTGCCCGGGGTCAGGTCCGGCCGCAGGCCTCCCGCCGCATTGGAGATGAAGATGCTCCTGATCCCCATGTGGGCGAATACGCGGATGGGAAAGGTGACCTCCCGGGGCGCGTACCCCTCGTAGAGGTGAAATCTCCCGCTCATGACCGCCACGCTTTTGTCCCCCAGGGTGCCGAACAGGAGCCTGCCCGCGTGGCTCTTCACCGAGGAGACCGGGAAGCCCGGAATATCCGCATAATGGATCGCCCTCTCCACGCTCACGGCCTCCTCCATGACGCCCAGGCCGGTGCCCAGGATCACGGCGGTATCGGGCCGGGCAATGGAGAGGAGATGGTCGGCGGTGAGCTGTTCCTGCGGGCGGCTCATTCTTCCCACGGGACGGCTTCGTCGATGAGCATGACCGGGATCTCGTCCTCGATGCGGTATTTCAGCCGGCAGGCATGGCAGACGAGGCCGCTCTGGTCTTCCTCCAGCACGAGCTTGCCCTTGCACTTGGGGCAGGCGAGAATGTCGAGCAGTTGCTTGTCGATGGGCATGGGAAAATCCTCCTGCTTTTCGTATGTCATTACCGGGGCGTGGATGTCAATATGTGAAAAGGGCAAAGCCTGTGAGCGGGATGTGCAGGCAGGAGTGATCCTCCTTCGCGTTCGCTGCAAAGGACTGGTAAGGTCACATTCCCCTTAAGCTTTCAGGCTTCCATGAGGCCGAAGGGCCTGTCCTTCAAAGGTCCGCACCATTGATTGAGCGTGGAGGGAACCGCGTGTTACGATCCGTGCCTGCACAGCGCGATGATGCACTCCCGGACGATCTTGGCGGCCGTGATGGAGGAGACCCCGGTGGTGTCCATGTTCGGGGCGAGCTCGACCACGTCCATGCCCGCGACCTTCAGGCCGCCGATGAGGCGGACCAGGGTTTCGGTGAGGGCCTGAAACGAGATTCCGCCCGGCTCCGGGGTCCCGGTGCCCGGGAATACGGCAGGGTCGAGGATGTCCAGGTCGCAGGTGAGGTAGCAGGGAGTCATTCCCGCCCAGGCGATGATCTCCGGAACGCCTGCGGCGAGGCTTTTCATGAGGGGATATTCCTCCCTGGTGCACGAGCGGATGCCGAACTGGCGGACACGGTCAGGGCCGAGCAGGTCGACGGCCCTGCGGATCACCGAGGCGTGCGAGAGACTCTGGCCCAGGTAGTCGCCCCGCAGGTCGGCGTGGGCGTCGAGGTGGACGATCTTCATATCCGGGTAGCGTCCGGCCACGGCCCTGATCGCGCCGAGAGAGACCAGGTGCTCCCCGCCCAGGAGGAAGGGGAGCTTTCCCCCGCTCATGAGCTCATCCGCGGCGGCCTCGATCATGGCGAGGGCAGGGGAGGGGTCGCCGAAGGGCAGCTCCAGGTCGCCCATGTCCGTGAAATCACAGTCTTCGAGGTCGTCCTCCTGCTCGGGAGAAAAGGTTTCCAGACCTTGGGATGCCTTCCGGATCTCGTCCGGGCCGAAGCGCGCCCCGGGGCGGTAGCTGGTGGTGGAGTCGAAGGGCGCCCCCACCAGGCAGATGCGGCCCTGGTCGCGGGCTGCGAGAAACCGGCTCATAGCGCCTGCTTGACGAAGTTGGGCAGGGCGAAGCACGCCCGGTGGATGTCGGCGTTGTAGTAGCGGCACGTTTCAGAGACGAGCTCTGCGCGGCCCTGGTCGAAGTCTTCCACAGGGTTGCGGTCCTGCTTGAGGCAGAGCGTGCACGACCACAGGCCCGAAGGATAGCAGGGAACCGGGGCCAGGTAGGGATAGGCGTTTCCGAAGGCCTGCCGCATGTTTTTCACGATGGATGAGACCTGGCCCATGCTCCATGCCGGGGACTCGGTCTGCGCGCTCATGGCGCCCCGGTCGGTCAGCGCGTCGCGGATGCTGCCGTAGAACTCGGTCGAGAAGAGCCCCACTGCAGGGCCGATAGGGTCGGTCGAGTCGATGCAGATGCAGTCGAACTCGTTCTTGTGGGCACGTACATATTCGATGCCGTCCGCCACCACCACCTCGACCCTGGCGTCGCCCAGGCAGGAGGACAGGGCAGGAAAAAACTCCCGGGCCGCCTCGATCACCATGCCGTCGATCTCGCAGAGCACCACCCTGCGCACGCCGGGGTGCTTGAGAATTTCCCTGACCGAACCGCCGTCGCCGCCCCCGACGACGAGCACATTCTCCGGATTGTCGGCACAGGCCATGGGCACATGGACAAGCATGTCGTGATAGAAGAACTCGTCCTTGTCCGTGAGCATGACCAGGTCGTCCAGCAGCATGACATTGCCGAAGAACGCGTTTCTCACCACCTTGATGTTTTGATACGGGCTCTGCTTCTCGTAGAGGACCTCGTCCATGTGAAAGCTCAAGCCGCCGACCTTGCCGGTCTTGCCGTCAAAGACCTCGATGAACCATGAATCCGCCGTTCTCATGCCTCACTCCCATAAGACCACGGCTGCAAACGCGCAGCCGCACTTCACTACCCGATGCTCCACGGCAGCGCTCTTGATCTCGCGGATGGCCTTCCCGCGCATCTTCATGCCCTCTTCGGCCATGCGCCTCACCCGCTGCTCGATCCGATCCCTCGTGCCGATTCCCGAATACTCCATGATCAGTCCCGCGTGGTCCTCATCCTCGGGCAGGGCCAGCGCCACGCCCGCGGATATGACATCGCCCGGCTTCTCCGAGATGATCTCCGCATACGCCACCGGCACGAGCGAGCCCTGAGGCAGGTTCACGGACGATACCTGGCGTGCGCGGGGAGGGCAGATACTGCTCATCCTGAGCAGGTTCACGTTCCCGACTCCGGAAGCCAGGAGCGCGCCGTCAAAGGAATTGAGCCTGCTGAAACCCTCGGATGACCCGGAGGTGATGAAATATATGGACGGTGTCTGAATGATCATGTTCTTCTGTCACCTCACTGCAGCCGCGACTGCATCCGGCTTGTACTTGAGCTCCTGGCCCACGACCTTGAGCTGTCCCCTCTTCATCTCGATGGTGGAGTAGTGGGCGCTTTCCAGCGTCTCCTTCAAGAGATCGAAGGCCTTCCACGGGTCCACCGTGTCTCCGCAAGTGAAGATGTCCACTGCGGCATAGCCGTACTCCGGCCAGGTGTGGATGGAGAGATGCGACTCGGCGATGACCACGAAACCGCTCACCCCGTGGGGATTGAAGGTATGGAACGCCGACGACACGATGGTCGCTCCCGCTTCCAGCGCGGCATCGTTCAAGTGTTTCTCGATCTTTCTCGCGTTGTTCAGTACTTCGACATCGCAGTCGTAATATTCAGCCAGTATGTGGGTTCCCAGTGCGTTCGTCATTTCCATACCCCCTTTCTCTAAAAACTTGGCGGGGCAGAGATCCAGAGGAACTGTGCCCTGCTTTTCGATCTGTTTTCTATCCAGTGTTTCTTGTCTGCCGTATAGTAGAAGGCATCTCCCTTGGATGCCCTGAAGGTGTCCTTTCCCAGGCAGATGACGATCTGGCCTTCCCTCACCAGACCGCACTCATCGCCATAGTGCGTTTTTTCCTTGTAGGTGACCGAGTCCGGCTCCAGCGTCACCAGAAGCATGTCAGCCTCCCGCCCCTGCGCGCCGGGAATGAGGATCTCCCTGCACACCCCGGGCTCGTCCTCGTCCTCGATGAGGACCCGCTGCGAGGGTTTGAAGACCACGATCTCCGGACCCTTGACCGCAAAGAAGTCGGCGAGCGAGGTGTCCAGGGCATTCAGAATCAGCTCGAGCGTATCCAGAGACGGTGTCTGGAGATCACGCTCAAGAAGTGAAATAAACCCCTTGGTGAGGTCAGCTCTCGTTGCCAGATCTTCCTGAGTCAACTCCATGGAAAGACGCAAGTTATTAATCTTTTCACCGATCTTCATCCGCTCCCTCTGGGCATATTAAAGTGTTACCTTTTGTTTACAATAATAAACTTTGAGGGGGCTATATATGCTATGCTCATCATCCGTGTCAAGAAAATTATCAGGGTTGATCCCCCCATGAAAATCCTTAGTAAGATGCGGGAAACACTATCATACTTTCCGCCGGAAGTGCCGAATCGGACCGGCTGCCCCGGGGATAGCCGCGCACCTGGATCCGCAGGATGAATCCTTCTTTTTTTGCGCCCTTCAGAGGACAGGGAGGAAGGGTCATATTCCTTTTGAGCTTTCAGGCTTCAATAAGGTCGAAGGGCTTGCCCTCCAGAGGTCCATACTATTGAACAGGAAGGATCGGCCGCCGGTCGCGGTTCCTGGAAAAGCAGCGGAAACAGGTGCAGGATTCGGCTCTCTTTAAGGTTCTCCCCATCGATCGGTCTTTTCCTTGGGTGCAGAAAGAACAAAAAGGATGCAGGGCAGCGGCTTTTTTTAAGCAAGAGAACGGGGCAGCCCTGAAGATGTGCTTTCACAGGGCCGCTCCCGTGTTTGACATTGAAATTCAGGCCTTACGGCAACATGCGTGCCGCAAGGAAGCGCGTGAAGATCACTGGGTCTTGAGCATCTCCCAGTATTTCTCGTAAGTCATGATGGCGTCGCCCACATCGGTCTGGAACTCGCCGCGGTCCAGGTCGGCCTTGTCCGGATACACGGCTTTGTGGTTGCGGGTCTTCTCGTCGAGCATCTCCTGGGCCTTGGCGTTTGCCGTGGCATAGCCCACGTATTCGCAGTTCATCTTGGCGACATCGGGCCTGCACATGAAGTCGATGAAGGCATGAGCGTTGTCGATGTTCCGGGTGGAGGCGGGTATCACCATGTTGTCGGCCCAGAACGTGGCACCCTCCTTGGGATAGATATACTTGATGTCCGGATTCTCCTCGTTGGCCTGGTAGACTTCACCCCCCCAGATCTGGCCGATGACGACCTCGTTGTTGAGGAAGGGCTGTTTGGGCGAATCCGAGTTGAAGACCTTGACGCTCGGTTTGAGCTTCAGGAGCTTCTCGTAGGCCTCCTTGAGGCGCGCCGGGTCTGTTTCGTTGGCCGAGTAGCCCAGCGAGCGCAGCGACATGGCGAACACGTCGCGCACGTCGTCCATGAGCAGCACCTTGCCCTTGTAGGCGGGGTTCCACAGGTCGTCCCAACTGGTGACGGTTGCGGGATCCACGACCTTCGCGTTGACCCCGATTGCGGACGACCCCCACATGTAGGGAACGCTGTACGCGTTGCTCGGATCATAAGGCTTGTCGAGCAGGTCCTGATTCAGATTTTTCATGTTCGGCAGCTTTGCGCGGTCAAGGGGTTTGAGCATCCCGAGCCGGCGCATCCGCTCCACGAAGTAGGTGGACGGAAAGGCAACGTCATAGCCGTCTTTCTTGAGAATCTTGAGCTTGGCGAACATGGCCTCGTTGCTCTCGAAAGTCGAATACTTGACCGTGATGCCCGTCTCCTTCTGAAAAAGCTCCAGCACGGCCGGGTCGATATACTGGGACCAGTTGAACACGTACACCTCCCTGTCGGCGGCAAACGCCCCCAGGGGCAGGAAAAACGCCAGGAACAACACCAACACCTTTTTCATCTATTTATTCTCCTTTGCAAAGAAAAAATGGGCAATGGTTACCGTGAGCAGCGACACCAGGAACATGACCGCGCTCAAGGCGTTGATCTCGGGCTTGATGCCCAGGCGGACCATGGAATAGATCTTCAAGGGCAGGATCTCGAACGATGGCCCCGTGGTGAAGAAGCTCACGATCACGTCGTCCAGCGAGAGCGTGAAGCTCAGCAGCCAGCCCGCGATGATGGCGGGCATGAGCATGGGAAGCATGATGTGCCGGAACATCTGGAGTTCGCTCGCTCCCAGGTCCTTGGCCACGTCGATGATATGGCGGTCGAATCCGCTGATGCGGGCGTAGACGGTCACGATCACGAAGGGGAGGCAGAAGGTCACGTGGGCCAGAAGCAGGGTCGTGGCGCCCACGCTCAGTCCGATGGTGATGAAGAACATGAGCAGCGAGATGCCCATGACGATGTCAGGGCTCATCATCAGGACATAGACGAACGAATACATGACCTGGCGGCCCAGGAAGCGGTAGCGGTAGAAGGCAAAGGCGCCGAGCGTCCCCAGAACCGTAGCGATCGTGCTGGATGAAAGGGCGATGATGAGCGAGTTGGCGAATGCCTCCATGAGGGGGCCGTCCGTGAAGAGCACGCGGTACCAGTCGAGGGTGAAGCCCTGCCAGTTGGTGGAGAACCGGCTCGTGTTGAATGAATAGACAACGAGCACGATGATCGGGATATAGAGAAAGAGAAAGATGAAGGCGAGGTAGGCGGACTGAAAGATCTTTTTCACCTCACCGTCTCCATGTCGCCCGAATGTGCCCTGCGCGTGCTGATGAAGAACCACACCAGGAGCACGACCATGAGCAGCGTCAGCACCACGCTGGCCGCCGAGCCCAGGGGCCAGTGGCTGGTGGTGAGGAACTGATTCTTGATGAAGTTGCCGATGAGCATGGACCTGGCCCCGCCCAGCAGATCGGGGATATAGAACAGGCCGAGCGCGGGCAGAAAGACCATGGTGCTGCCCGCGATGATGCCGGGAAGCGTGAGCGGCAGCACGATGTGGAAGAAGACGTGCCGCGAGGTGGCTCCCAGATCGCGGGCGGCCTCCATGAGCCTGCGGTCGAGCTTGAGCAGCGACGCGTAGAGCGGCAGGATCATGAAGGGCAGCAGCGTGTACACCAGCCCGATGAACACGGCTGTCTCGGTGTAGAGGATCGAGAGCGGCTCGCTGATCAGGCCGGTAGAGAGCAGAAAGGTGTTGAGAAGACCGTTTGCCTTGAAGAGGATGATCAGGGCATAGGTGCGGATCAGTGACGAGGTCCAGAAGGGGATGATCATGAGCACGAGCAGGAACCTGCGGATATTTTCGTCGATCCGGGTGAGGATATAGGCGAAGGGATAGGCGAGCAGGAGCGTGAGCGCCGTGGTGCCCAGGGCGAGGACGAACGAGTTCCTGCACACCCTGAGAAAGACCGGGGAGAAGATCTCGCGGTAGTTCTCCAGGGTGAGAGTCCATTTCACGATGCCTTCCGGGTCGCGGGTGAGGAAGCTGAACAGCACCACGATGAGGTACGGGACCACCACGAACACGGCGATCCAGAGCATGGGCGAGCCGATGGCGAAGTTTCTGAACCGGCTCCCCCTTGTCATGGCTACAACACGACCTCCCAGCCGTACGGCCAGTCCACGTGGACTCTCTGGCCCTGCCGGAAGACCACGTCTTCCTGGTCCTCGTTGAAGAACTGGGTCACGAAGATAATCTCACCGGCGTCGAGGCTGACGATCAGGTCCACGGTCTTGCCCTTGTAGATGACCTCGTCGATCACGCCTCCCAGTGACGGCGGGACAGGCCTGGAGTCCTCGTCCCTGGTCACCGCGAGATCCTCGGGGCGGAGCAGCACCTTGACATACTCTCCTGTAGTGAAGTTTTTGCGGTTGAGCACCTTGAAGGACTGGCCGTGGATATCCACGGTGGCGCTGCCGTTATAGACCTCGGTGATCCTTCCTTCGAAGATGTTGATCTCGCCTACGAACTTGGCCACGAACATGTTCTCGGGCTCTTCGTAAATCCGGGTGGGCGTGCCGATCTGCTCGATGCGCCCCTGGTTCATCACCGCGATCCGGTCCGACATGCTGATGGCCTCTTCCTGGTCATGGGTCACGAACACGAAGGTGATGCCCAGTTTGCGGTGGATGCGCTTGAGCTCGATCTCCATCTCCTGCCGCAGCCGGTAGTCCAAGGCGCTCAAGGGTTCGTCGAGCAGGAGCACCTGGGGCTTGTTCACGATGGCGCGTGCCATGGCCACCCGCTGCTGCTGTCCGCCCGAGAGCTGATGGGGCTTGCGGTTTTCCAGACCCTGGAGCTTGACGATGGACAGGGCCTCGTCCACCTGCTGGCGGATAAGGGACTTGCCGAGCTGTTTCATCTTCAGTCCGAAGGCGATGTTGTCGTAGATGGTCATGTGGGGAAAGAGCGCGTAGCTCTGGAACACGGTGTTCACGTTGCGCCTGTTTGGCGGGGTCCCGTTGAGCGGCGCCCCGTTCATGACGATCTCGCCCTCATCGAGCGACTCGAAACCGGCGATCAGACGCAGGACAGTGGTCTTGCCGCAGCCGGAGGGGCCCAGAAGGGTGAGGAACTCTCCCTGGAAGATATCCAGGCTCAGCGCATCCACGGCGACGACGTCGTCAAACCGCTTCGTCACCTCCCGTAAGCAGACTATGGGTGCCTTCTCCATCCATACAATCTCCAAGGTGTGATCATTGCGTGATTGCGAAATGGTCTCTATACGAAATACATAATTTAATCAACCGGGTTTTTCTGCCGGGATATCCATCCCCTCAATCCTCCTTCGCGTCCGCTTCGCAAAGACGGGAAGCAAGGGCGTATCTCCGCTGTTTCAAACCTCCACGGGATTGAAGGGATTGTCCTGAAGGACCCCCGCCAACGATCGATTCCCGGAGATTTTTTTAAAAGATTGCGGCTTGCCATCAAATCACTTTCGACGTACATACGGACAAAGGAGAATGATACATGATTGAAAAGATACCCTTCCTTCACCGGAAGAAGATGTATAACATCATCGTCAAGGACGACATCAGCTTCGATGTTCTGCACTGCATCATCGACGTGCTCATCGATCAGGGCGCGTTCGCGAGCGGAATGGAGCCCTCCGACCTGTATACCGTGGTGTATGAAGAGGTGCGTTATACCGTGGGCGTGGACGGGATCGACATCATGATCGCCGGCGCCTGAGAACCGTTCCATGGTGAACATCCATCTCTGCCAGCCCGATGCGACCAAGTCGTGCGCCGCGTGCTGCGGCATCTACAACTATGTCGAGAACACCAGGCCTGCGCTGGCGCGGCGGTTCGCCTACCGGAGCTCGCTGATGGCAAAGGTGCGGGCGGGCACGCTCACCTTGGACGAATACCGGAGCGCGGTCCGCCACCGGGAGGACGGGAGAAGGATCTACAAGACCATCTACTCGTGCGAGTTCGCGGGCTATGTCGACGACGCGCGGCAGCGGGTGGGGTGCATGCTCCACCCCATGGTGACCGGCGGGTGCGACCTGCGGGACGTGAGCTTCTACGGCCGCGACATCTGCGACGGCCATTTCTGCCCCAGCTACCAGAAGCTCGCCGCAAACGAGGCGCTCTGCGTGCTCTCCTGCATCGATGACTGGTACCTCTACGGCAGTGTGATCACGGATATCGATTTCGTCAAGAGCTTCTTCCGCATCGTGCAGGACCGCCTCGGCGAGGAGGTCTCGCCGGAGGCGGTCAATGCCGTGTCTGAGCTTGCCCGGATCCTGAAGGGCTATTTCTCGCTCAAGGTCGACTGGCCGTTTCGCGATACGGCAAAGCCCAGATTCGGCAAGTATTATTTCGTGGGCGAGGAGTACGCCGTGGACAGGATCGACTACGAAAGGCTCGGGGCCGATATCCCGCCTTATGATTCCATATTCCTGAGCCTGTCTTCGTCGTTCGCGGCAAAAGATGAGCTTGACCGGGCCACGGCAACCATAGATAATCTCTTGAAAGGCTTCTGTCATGAATACGAGCGATCTCATCGAGAGCATCATTGACCTGGCCCTTGCCGAAGACGGCCAGGACGTCACCTCCAGCGCCATCTTCGAGCCGGAAGACGAGATGCGCGCCGTTTTCACGGCCAAGGCCCCCGGTGTGATCGCAGGCCTTGAGATCGTTCGGCAGGTCTTTCTCAGGCTCAACCCGATCGTTCAGTGCTCGTTTCGCGTGCGCGACGGGGCGGAGGTAAGGGCAGGAGACATCCTGGGCTTTGTGGCCGGACCGGCCACGGACGTGCTCAAGGGCGAGCGGGTGGCGTTGAACTTTCTGCAGCGCATGTCGGGAATCGCCACCCGAACCGCCGAGTATGTCCGCCGTGTCAGCGGCACCAGGGCGCGGATCCTCGACACCAGAAAAACCGCTCCCGGCCAGCGGGTGCTCGACAAATACGCCGTCAGAACGGGCGGGGGCACGAATCATCGCATGGGCCTGTGGGACATGGCGCTCATCAAGGACAACCATATCGATCGCGAGGGCTCCCTGGCCTCGGCGGTGCGCAAGGTCAGGCAGAAGCACCCGGAAGTCGCCGTGGAGGTCGAAGCCCGGACCCTGGACCACGTGCGCGAGCTGCTCGCCGTCGGCGTGGATCGAATCATGCTCGACAACTTTTCTCTGAAGGATCTTCGGAGTGCCGTTGAATTGGTGGGAGGGAGGGTCCCGCTGGAGGCATCAGGAGGCATCACCCTGGAGGGCATCCGAGAGGTTGCTCTCACCGGGGTGGACTTCATCTCGGTGGGGGATATCACGCACTCGGTCAGGGCGCTGGATATCTCGCTCACCTTTGGGGGACCCGAATGACGAAAGAAGAAGCACGAAGCATCATCATTGAAAAGAAGCAGGAGTTGGGTAAACGGCTCATCATCCTGGGGCATCAC
The DNA here is from genome assembly GCA_018433775.1 of Deltaproteobacteria bacterium. GTDB lineage: Bacteria > Desulfobacterota > Desulfomonilia > UBA1062 > UBA1062 > Phosphitivorax. The sequence continues at coordinate 103,768 of JAHDQN010000040.1, read as the reverse complement.
TACCAGAGCGACGAGGTGATCGCCTATGCCGATTATGTGGGCGACTCCCTCGAGCTCGCCAGAAAGGCGTCCCAGGTGGAAGAGGCCGGCCATATCGTGTTCTGCGGGGTGTTTTTCATGGCGGAGAGCGCGGCGATCCTGGCGCCGGAGAAGTCCGTGTACATTCCCGACTTCTCAGCCGGCTGTCCCCTGGCCGACATGGCGGAGCCCGGTGATGTTCAGAAGGCGTGGGAGATCATCACGGAGGAAGGCCCCGGAGTCGTCCCTGTCACCTATGTCAACTCCAGCGCCCGGATCAAGGCGTTCTGCGGCAGGCACGGGGGCATCGTCTGCACCTCGGGAAACGCGCGGAGGATCTTCGAATGGGCCTTTGACCGCGCGGACAGGATCTTCTTCATGCCCGACATGAACCTCGGGCGCAACACGGCCCGGCAGATGGGCATACCCGGGGAGCAGATCGTGCTGTGGGACCCGGAAAAGGAGCACGGGGGGCTGGGCAGTGACGAGCTGGCCCGGGCCCGGGTGGTGCTCTGGAAGGGCTGGTGCCCGGTGCACTGGCCGAAGTTCACCCCCGAGGACGTCCGTACGCTCAAGGAGAAGCAACCCGGTCTCGAGGTCATCGTGCACCCCGAGTCCGACCCGCAGACCGTGGAGGCCTCCGGCCGAAGCGGCTCCACCGCGCGCATCCTCGAGGTGGTAAAGGCCACGCCGCCCGGTGGCAAGCTGGCCATCGGCACCGAGGCCAACATGGTGAAGCGGGCGGCCCGCGAGAACCCCTCGATCCAGATCGTGCCGCTGAGAGAGGTATACTGCGACGATATGGCCAGGATCACGGTCGAAAAGCTTGCCCGGGTGCTGCTCCACCTGGGCGACGACACCTTCCGGGTGACGGTGGAGCCGGATGTCGCACGCGACGCCCTGTCCGCCCTGGAACGGATGCTGAGGGTATAGCCATGCCCGACACCTACAAGGAAACCGAATGCCTCGTCATCGGAACCGGTATTGCCGGTGCCACCTGCGCATACATGGCGGCAAAGGCCGGAATAAGGGTATGCCTTCTCACCAAGAGATCGGATCCCCTCTCCACCAACACCAACCTCGCCCAGGGAGGCATCGTCTACTCGGGCAACGGGGACAGCCCCGATCTCCTGAAGCAGGACATTCTCAAGGCAGGGAGGTTCCTCAACTCGCTCGACGCGGTCGATTTCCTGTCGCGGCAGGGGCCGTCTATCGTCAAGGAAGTGCTCATCAACGATCTCAACGTCGACTTCACCCACCTCAAGGGCCCTGAAGACGAGAGCTATGACCTCACCCGCGAGGGCGCGCACTCCATCAACCGCATCCTGTATTCGGCCGACCACACGGGCCAGGAGATCGAAAAGGCCCTCATGGACGCGCTTCGCAGAGAGCCAAACGTGGAGCTCATCACCAACGCGACGGCCATCGACCTCATCACCCTGCACCACCACTCCACTGACGTCCAGTCGCGATATCTGCTGGAAGACCGTTGCGCCGGCGCCTATGTCTTCAAGGAGAGCACCAAGGAGGTGGTCGCCGTGCTGGCGCAGTACACGGTGCTCGCCACCGGCGGTCTCGGTGACATCTTCCTGCACTCCACCAACGAAAAGGGCACCGTGGGTGATGGTATCGTCATGGCCAAGCGGGCCGGCGCCAACGTGATCAACATGGAGTTCATGCAGTTTCACCCCACCACCCTGTACCTTCCGGGCGCGAGGAGGTTCCTGCTCTCCGAGGCCCTGAGGGGAGAGGGCGCGAAGCTGATGAACCTGCGCGGCGAGTACTTCATGGACCGGTACAACCCGGAGCTCAAGGACCTGGCCCCGCGCGACGAGGTGGCCATCGCCATCTGGGACGAGATGATCGAGAACAAGGAAGACCACGTCCTGCTGAACATCGCCGACTTCGTGCACGAAGACATCCCCGAGCGGTTCCCGAAGATCTACTCCACCTGCATGCAGGCAGGCATCGACATCACCCGCGAGCCCGTGCCCGTGGTTCCGGCGGCGCACTACTTCTGCGGGGGGGTGCACGTGAACAACCTGGGCCGGACCACGCTCAACGGTCTCTACGCGGCGGGCGAGGTGTCATGCACCGGGCTGCACGGCGCCAACCGGCTCGCCTCCACCTCACTGCTCGAAGGGCTCGTCTGGGGCTACATCGCCGCAAAGGATATCTCCTCGAGGATCAGCTCCGGCGAAACCATCCGGCCCAGAACGCTCTACTCGGTGCGCGACTGGATATCAACCGGGAACGTGGAGAACGAAGACCCCGCGCTCATCGCCCAGGACTGGACCTCCATCAAGAGCACCATGTGGAACTACGTGGGGATCGTGCGCACCAGGCAGCGGCTGAAGATCGCCATCGAAGACTTGAGGCACATGCTGCTCCGAATCGAGGACTTCTACCGGGAGACGCCGGTGTCGAAGGATATCATCAGCCTCTTCCAGGGGACCCAGTCGGCGATCCTGGTGGCGGACGCCGCATTCAGAAACCGGAACTCCATCGGCTGCCATTTCCTGAGGGACCACACCGGATCGGCACGGTCGTACCCGGCCATGCCGCGCCACTATACCCCTTAAACGAAGGCCTTGTATTCCTCCGGGCGTCTTTTTCGGGCACACACCCTCACCCGATGCCGTTCTATGGTCGGATTGCCATACTATGGCACCAGAACCCCTCGCGTTTGGGGAGTCGCGTTCCAGAATCCCACACAGGTGGGATGAGCTTACATAAGTAATTTCAATGACATAAAACAACATCCCCGTATGGCACGGCATTCGCATCTCAAACGCGCATTCTGGATCGTGAACTGGAGAATGCCACGAAATGAGTCGAAAGGAATCGACTGACGATATATGCGCCCTCTGCGGCGGTACGGAAGGGGTGACCGGTTGCGGGGGATGCGGCCGGCCCCTGTGCAAGAGGTGCAGGAGCATGGAGATCTATGTCAAGGTCGATGGCGAGATCACCATAAAATATTTCTGTCCCGACTGCGGCAACGATCCCCGGATCAATCCTCCCAAGGCGTGCAAAAAGGTGTTCGGCCTGGAGGATGTCACCGATATGGTGAACCAGGAAGATCAGTCCAAGGCGAGGCGTTTCAAGATCAAACTCAAGATTTCCTGAGGCATGGGTCTGTTGTTTATCACTGGTGCCGTGTTTTTCCATGGTGACGCGGTCTGATGACTTCGTCGCGGGAGTCACCGTCTCGCAGTGCAGCCGGTTTTCGCGATGTGCGGACGGCTCTGCGGCCCGGCAATGCCGGATGAGACATGCGTGCCGTCCCCTGCATGCCCTGCTCATTCCTTCACCCGGAATCCCGACACCATGAAGCAAGGTGTTGATCTCACGTGTCTTATGGCGGAATTACCAGAAAAAGATATGGTGCCCGCACCATAATTACCGCAATCACTCAAGCGGTCATGTACCATAGACCATGAAAATGAAAATAATTAAATTAAATAAATCAATAAGTTGCAAAAACAATAAAAATGGCACGTCTTTCGCTAAGAGAATAAGGCAGAAGGCAAGCTCTTTCACAAAGAGACCGTGAAACAGGTTTCATAGAGAACGAGAGGTCAGTACATACGGCATAGGGCAGCACGTGGACGGCCTGCTGTATATATCGGGCAGGAGAAGATATCCTACAAGCGAACAGGGTATCACTGGGGTAAAGATGATCCCCTTTAATGTCTGAAGCAGGCCTCCTTTTTCCCCCGGGGAAAGAGCCTCTGCCGTTTGGTACTCTCTATAACACTAACTGAAACCTCCTTTTTGATGCCAGAAGATGGGACAAGAAACATACTCCGCTACCGTCCCCACACCTTATATCTTCTGGCTTTTTTTTGTCCTCAGGCCTTGAGCGGCCATATCCCGCCCCGGGGAAAACCCCTTGACAATCAAAGCAAGTTTCATTAATAGCTCTACCACTTTTCACGGATAAACAAGAATCAGGAGTGCAGACATGTATGCGGTGATAAAGACTGGCGGGAAACAGTACAAGGTCGAAGAGGGCGACAGGGTCCAGATCGAGAAGCTCGACGCTGCGAGCGGCGATACGGTGACCTTCGACAATGTCCTCTTCATCGGCGGTGACGAAGAATATCAGCTGGGAACGCCGAATCTCGACGGAGTGACCGTGGACGGAAAGGTCGTGCGGCAGCTCAGAGGCAAAAAGATTATCGTGTTCAAGATGAAGAGAAGGAAGGGCTACCGGAAGAAGCAGGGACACCGGCAGAACCTCACCGAGGTCTTTATCACGAAGATCAATGCAGGCAAGGAGGCTTGATAACCCATGGCCCACAAGAAATCAGGCGGTACCTCCCGCAATGGAAGGGACACAGCAGGAAAGAGGCTCGGGGTGAAGCGCTTTGACGGCCAGCCGGTGAGGGCAGGGAGCATCCTGGTCCGCCAGCGGGGCACCAAGATTCATCCCGGCTCGAACGTCGGCTGCGGAAGGGACTACACCCTGTTCGCGCTTACCGACGGCGTCGTGAAATTCGAAACCCTTTTCAACAATAAAAAGCGGGTGAGTATCGTAGCGAACGCTTCGTAATATATGGACTTTATCGATGAGTCCAAGATCTATGTGCAGGCCGGCAACGGCGGCAATGGATGCTGTTCGTTTCGCAGAGAGAAATACGTTCCCAAGGGGGGGCCCGACGGGGGTGACGGAGGAAAAGGCGGGGATGTGATCGTCATGGCGTCCACGCGCGTCCACACCCTTCTCGATCAGCGCTACCATCCCCACTACAAGTCAGAAAGAGGTCAGCACGGCAAGGGCAAGAACTGCACGGGCAGGTCGGGCAGTGACCTCGTCATCACGGTTCCGGTCGGGACCGTGGTCAAGGACGCTCTAACCGGCGAAATCGTGAGTGACCTGGTGGAGGAAGACCAGACCGCCGTGATCGCGCGAGGCGGTTCGGGCGGACGGGGCAATGCCCGGTTCGCGACCCCGACGGTCCAGGCGCCCCGCTACTGCGAGCCCGGCAAGCCCGGAGAGGCGAGGGATTTCGTTCTCGAGCTCAAGCTCCTGGCCGACGTGGGGCTGGTGGGCTTTCCCAACGCGGGCAAGTCAACGCTCATCTCGCGCGTGTCCAGCGCGCGGCCCAAGATAGCCGATTACCCGTTCACCACACTCACCCCCAACCTCGGCATGGTCAGATGGAAGGACCATGATTTCGTCATGGCCGACATCCCGGGCATCATCGAGGGGGCACACCAGGGCGTGGGGCTGGGCCTGCGTTTTCTTAGGCACATCGAGCGGACCCGGATCATCCTCTATATCATCGACCTCTCCCCGGACACCGGGCGCGACCCAAAAGAGGAGTTCACCGTCCTCAGGAAGGAGCTCGAGGCTTACTCGCCCGAGCTCGTTGGGCGGAAGCAGCTCGTGGTGCTCAACAAGTCGGACCTCCCGGAGGCAAGGGATAAGGCCCCGGAAACGGTTGCCTTTATCGAGGACAAGGGGTATCCTTGTTTTGTCGCATCCGCCGTGAGCGGTGAGGGGACACCGGAGATTCTCGACGAGATTATAAGGACCCTGTATGGATAAGAATCCGCGATCAACTCTGAGAAAATGCCGGCGCGTGCTCATCAAGATCGGCTCCAAGGTGCTGAACACGGGCAGCGGGCTGAACAACCGTGTCATCGACCGGCTCTGCGACGATCTTTCGCTCCTGCGGGACCAGGGCAGGGAGTTTGCCCTGGTGTCGTCCGGAGCCATTGCCGAGGGCACTGCCATCATGAGGCTCAAAAACAACGGCGTTACGCTCTCGAAAAAGCAGGCCCTGGCTGCCATCGGCCAGGGGAGCCTCATCCGGGCGTATACGGACGCGTTCAAGCGCTACGGCTATACCGCGGCCCAGATCCTCATCACCCGCGAGGACCTGGACGACCGGCTCAGGTATCTCAACATCCGCAACACGTTCACCGCGCTGTTCGAGTACGGGGCCATTCCCATCATCAACGAAAACGACACCGTGTCGGTGGAGGAGATCCAGTTCACCGACAACGATATGCTTTCGGCCATGATCATTCCCCTGGTCGAGCCCCAGGCGCTGATCGTGCTCACCGACACCGACGGCGTGTATTCCGAAGATCCGCGGAAGAACCCGGAGGCCCGGGTCGTGCGGGAGATCAGGGACATCAGGCTCCAGGACGTAAAGGCCCAGAGCGCAGAGGCGGGCAGCATGGGCAGGGGCGGGATGCAGTCGAAGATCAAGGCCGCCTACCACGCATCCCTGCTGGGCATCCCCACGGTCATCACCTCGGCCTACATCCCGCAGGTGATCAGCTCCGTGCTTGAAGGCAGGGAGGTCGGCACCTTCGTGCACCCGCACAAGAAGGGCAAGCTCACCCAGAAGGACCACTGGATCAGCTATGTGACAAGGCCCAAGGGAAGGGTGACGGTCGACACGGGCGCGGCAGCCATGATTCTCAACCAGGGCAAAAGCCTGCTTCCCTGCGGCGTCGTGCAGGTGGAAGGCGCCTTCCATGCCGGAGATCCGGTGGAGATCGTCGAACAGGGCGGCGGCGCCATTGCCGTCGGCCTGAGCAACTTCACGACGGAGGAGGTTCTGAAGATCAAGGGCGCCAACAGCTCGCAGGTGTGCCGGATCCTGGACTACGAATGCGACGAGGAGGTAGTCCACCGAAATAACATGATATTGAAGAAGGAGAACATCCCGTGACCCAGTCTGTGATCGAAACCATCGCAGCCGGCGCCAGAAAGGCCTCGCGGCCTCTCGTGAGACTCTCCCCCGTGGAGAAGAACCGGGCGCTCGAAAACATGGCGCGAAACCTGAGGCAGAATGCCGAAACGCTCAAGCGCGAGAACGCGGGGGACCTGGAGCAGGCACGGGCCAACAATCTGAGCGCGGCCATGATCGACCGGCTCACCCTGAGCGACAGGGTGATCGAGGGCATGGCCCGGGCCCTGGAGGAGATCGCAGAGCTGCCCGACCCGGTGGGAAAGATCGAAAAGATGACGAGGAGGCCGAACGGCCTCACCGTGGGCAAGATGAGGATCCCGCTGGGCGTGGTGGCCATCATCTACGAGTCGAGGCCGAACGTCACCTCGGACGCGGCCGGGCTCTGCCTCAAGTCGGGCAACGCCGTGATCCTGCGGGGCGGCTCCGAGGCCTTCAACTCCAACCAGGCCGTGGTGAAGGTGCTCAAGTCGGCCTTGGAGGATTCGGGCATCAGCCCCGACGTGATCGGCTTCATCCCGGTGACCGATCGGAATGCCATCAACGAGATGCTCGCGCTCGAGCAGTACATCGACCTGGTCATCCCCCGCGGGGGCGAGGGGCTTATCCGGACCGTGGTGGAGAACTCGCGCATCCCGGTGCTGAAGCATTACAAGGGCGTATGCCACATCTTCGTGGACCGGGAGGCCGACCTCGACAAGGCGTATAAGATCTGCCTGAACGCCAAGGTCCAGCGGCCGGGCGTGTGCAACGCCATGGAGACCCTGCTGGTGGATGCCCCGGTGGCGAAAAGCTTCCTGCCGGAGATGATCCGGCTCTACCGCGAAAACGGCGTGGAGATCCGCGGGTGCGGGAAGACCCGGGGGATCGTGGGCGACGTGGCCCCCGCACAGGAGAGCGACTGGTACGAGGAGTTTCTCGATCTCGTTCTGGCCGTGAAGGTGACAGACGGCATGCAGGAGGCGATAGACCATATCGAGAAGTACGGCTCGGACCACACCGAGGCGATCGTCACCGAGAACCACACCCGTGCCATGGAGTTTTTGCGCGACGTGGACTCGTCCACCGTGCTCATAAACGCCAGCACGCGGTTCTCCGACGGCGGAGAGTTCGGTCTGGGCGCCGAGGTCGGGATCTGCACCTCGCGCATCCACGCGTACGGGCCCATGGGGATCGAGGACCTCACCATCGGCAAGTTCGTCTGCTTCGGGGACGGTCAGATCAGGACATGAGGATCGGAATCTTCGGAGGAACCTTCAACCCCATCCACCTCGGGCATTTGAGAGCCGCGGAAGAGGTCAGGGAGGCTCTCGATCTCGAAAAGGTCCTGTTCGTGCCCTCGTATATTCCGCCCCACAAGGAGCTGGCCTCGGACGTGCCGGGCAGCGTCCGCCTGGAGATCGTGCGGCTCGCCACCCGGTCGAATCCCTTCTTCGAGCTCTCGCCCTTCGAGGTGGAGCAGGGAGGAAACTCGTACTCGGTCAGGACAATCGAGCATGTGCGGCAGCGCTTTGAGGCCGTGCCCTGGTTCATTCTCGGGCAGGACGCCTTCAACGAGATCCTCACCTGGTACCAGGCGAGCCGCCTGTTCGAGCTGGCGCACTTCGCGGTCATGTCGCGCCCCGGGGCCGAAAGGCCTGAGCTCGCCGACGTTCTGGCGGAGGAGGCTGCCCGCTTCCGGCCCGCACCGGACGGATACGTGAGCAGCGAGGGCAACAGAATCGTGTTCGTGCATGTAACCCCGCTGGACATCTCTTCATCTAAAATACGTGATCTCCGCCGTCAGGGGAGGTCGATCACCTACCTGATACCAAAAGAAGTGGAGGAATATATCGGGCGTGAAAGGATATACGAATAAATGAAACCGCTGTGGAGCAGAGCCGTCGAAGCCCTCGAAGACAAGAAGGCGACCGACGTGGTGGTGCTGGATGTAAGCGGCGTGAGCTCGTTCACCGACCACATCGTCGTGTGCACGGGCATGTCGGACCGGCAGATCAGGGCCATGGCCCAGCACCTGATGGAGACCCTGGGCAAACCGTTCGGCACCGAAGGGCTGGACAAGGGACGCTGGGTGCTCCTGGACTACGTGGACGTGGTCATCCACATCCTGCAGGAAGACCTGCGCCAATACTACGACATCGAAGGCATGTGGTTCGACGCCAAGAGGGTCAAGGGGTGAAGCTGGTTTTCTGCCTGGCCGGAAAAACCGAACGCGGCCCGGTGGGAGATCTGGTGGACGACTACCGCAGAAGGATCTCCCGATACGTGCCGGTGGAGATCATCGAGGCCAAGGCGCTGAAAACCCAGTCGCGTGAGGGCGTGCACGTGCTTCTGAGCCCTGACGGCAGGGCCCTGACATCGGAAGGGCTGGCCTCCTACCTGGGAGACATCCTGAACAGCTCGGCAAAACACCTGTTTATCTACGTAGGCGGCCCCACCGGGTTCGACCCGGACATGGAAAAGGCCGTCCCGGAGAAGATCTCGCTCTCGGCCATGACCTTCAACCACCAGATTATCCGCATCATGCTCTTCGAGCAGGTGTACCGCGCGTTTACCATACTGAACAATGAGCCCTATCACAAATAGACCGCTCTTATCACACGAAAGCCGGCAGGATGAGCACTGTTCACGGTCTTCCCGGAAGGGAACCGGCAACGGCGGAGATCCCGTGCAGTACGGGAAGGACAGTTTGCAGTCCGTCTGCAGGGAGGCCCTCGACACGTTTCACTCCCTGCTGGATCAGGGAGAAGGAACCCGCATAGAGTTCAAGCTCCGCGCCCCCTCGGCGGCCCGTCTGGCAAAGCTCCTGTGCGCATTGGCCAACACGGGCGGCGGCCATATCCTCATCGGCGTGGACGACGATGCGATCGTGGAAGGGGTCGAAGAAATCGACGAGACCAGGGATGCGATCAGCCGGGCGCGCCGGATGAACACGCCCATGCCCGAGATCCGGATCACCGAACTTCGCCTGGACGAGGAACGGGTGGTCGTGATGTGCGCGGTGAGCCAGGGAGTCGACAAGCCCTACCGCGTGGCAAGGGCACGGGGAGGAGAGGCCGCCTACATCAGGGTGGGCTCGGCGGTCATGCCCGTTGCACCGGGAGAAGAGGCCAGGCTCGAGCGTGAAGATGCCGTGCGAAGCCGCGTGTCGCTCGGCACGATCCATGTGAAGATTCTCAAGACCGTGAAGAGAAGCCCCGGGATCACGCTGAAAAAGATCGCCCAATCGTGCAACCTCTCTGCGTACCGCGTGAGAAAGGCACTGGTGCCCCTGCAGCAGAGCGGCCTGGTGGTGGAGAAGAACCCGGGGCGGTACACCCTCAGGTAATCCGGGTATGATAAGGGAGAAATCGCATGAAAGCAAAAACAGTCTATACCACGGAGCAGGGAAGGGTGTGTGCCGGGTGCGGCCTCCCCGTTGACAGATGCGAGTGCCGCGCAAAGAAGGCCGTTGACCGGGGTGACGGTAGAGTGCGCGTGGGCCGCGAGACCAAGGGCCGCAAAGGCAAAGGCGTGACCGTGATCACCGGCCTTCCCCTGCATGACGACGGGCTCCGGCAACTCGCCCGGGAATTGAAACAGAGATGCGGTACCGGCGGCACCGCGAAAAACGGCGTGATCGAGATTCAGGGAGACCATCGTGACGTGCTCGTGGATGAGCTTGCGAAGCGGGGTTATGAGCCGAAGAGGTCGGGGGGATAGCGGCCCGGTCTCGCGGTTGACAGGGCCGGTCAGCTCCCGCCCGGGCGGCAGGCGCCCTCCCACAGGCCCAGGAAGAAATGGCGGGCGTTCGCGCCGAGCGATTTCACCCGGTAGCCACCCTCCTGAACGACCAGGGTGGGGAGTTTCAGTGCACCGATCATCCGGCCGACAGCCTCGAAGTCCTTCTGCCTCAGGCTCCAGGTCCCGGTTGGGTCCGCCTTTGCCGTGTCGAGACCAAGGGCGATCACCAGGAACCTCGGTCTGAACCGCTCAATCCGGCGCAGCGCCTTTCCGAGAACCGCACGATACTCTTCGCCGTTCGTAATCTCGGGCAGGGGATAATTGACGTTGTATCCCCTGCCGGGGCCCCTGCCGTGCTCGTCGTGGAATCCGCTGAAATAGGGGTAGGCGAAGTCCGGGCTGCCGTGGATGGACAGGGTGAGCACATCGGCGCGTTCGTAGAAGGCCTCCTGGGTTCCGTTGCCGTGGTGGTAGTCGATGTCGAGAACCGCGACCCTGCCGTGGGCGCTCAGGTATTCGGCCGCCACAGCGGTCGAGTTGAAGTAGCAGAAACCCCCGAACGCCCTGGGTTCGGCGTGATGGCCTGGAGGGCGCACCAGGGCGTAGGCGAGGCGATAGCCCCCCAGCAGCATGTCGGAAGCGGTGAGCGCGCAGTCGACCGAACGCCCGGCTGCAACGTAGGCATCCCGGTTGAGCGGCGTGAAGGTGTCGATGCAGTAATAACCGGCGCGCACGGGCAACTCCCTGGGGGGACGGGCGGCGTTGCGGATGGGGAAGACATAGGGGTAGATCGATTTGCCCTTGTCCACCCTGCTGCACATTCTTTTGAGGTACTCCACGAAGTCGCGGGCATGGATCCTCCTGATCCACCCTTCTGGATAGTGCCGGGGCTCTTTCCTCGAAAAGAAGCGTAACCCCTCCAGACCTGCAAGTATGGAGCCGATCCGCACCGGGGCCTCGACATAGCCGCGCTCGTGCACGTGGTGGATTTCGTGCCGGTCAGTGACCACCAGGCCGATCATGCGGTCGATCGAACGGCTGAAGGACACGGGCCCAAGCGGCTGCCTCGCGCGATACCTAGGCTCCCTGATCCGGACCGGATCGTCCCTGATGGATTCGATCACCATGTCGATATAGCCGGGAGGCGTGCTCGCGCCGTATTTCCGCTCCAGGACCGCACGGACGATCCTCTTGAGGACCGGGGCGCTCAGGGGACAGGTGTGGTCCAGGGGGTCGTACATGAGATAGGGCGGGCAGTCGTCCCCGGGTTTCAGCGGCGTCTCGTAGGCCGTTCCCACGACAGGCCGCGCGCCGTACTGCTCATAAAACTTCAGCCGGGAGCGGTTCTGCCTCAGCAGTGCGGGGTCTCTGCAGAGCCGCTCCTCGTCGGGCAGGCTCTCGAAGAAGAGTCCCGCGACCTTCAGTTCGCGGGACTCGTCGCGCACCCGCTCGTACAGGGCGCCGCCGATGCCGCCCCCATGGAGGCCGGGGTCCACGGAAAGAAAGTCCAGATAACAGAAGTTCAGGTCCGGTGCGTGGAGCAGAAGCGCAAACCCCTTCACCCGTGCGCGGGAGTCGTCGGCAACGAACAGGATGGAGCGGAACCGGTACTTGAGCGGGTTCCTGAGCGTGGCGGGGAGCTTCCGGACATCGCTTTCCGGCAGCGCCCCGAACTGGCTCCTCATGATGGTCTGCACCTGGGAAACCGCGTCACGGTCGATGGGAATGCTGTCGTCGTATACCCTGCGAATACGGAACATGGGCTGTCTCCTGTCTGTGCCGGGAAGAACTCTATCACAGGCGGGCCAGAAAAGAACAGCACATGCGAGAGGTTTTTTGCGCCTGCTGAGCACTCCCGAAACAAGGGTATTGTCGCGGCGCGAATAGTTCAGTATCGTAGGCGCATGGCTTTACCCCTGCTGAACGGGAAATCCGGGCCGCGGAATAAGGCGGCGGGATTCTCCCCCGTCTGTATCCGTTTGTTACTGGCTGCGGCCCTTGCTGTGGGGATCGCGATCCCGGGCTGTTCTCGCACGGGTACGGACCTGATCGAGAAGCCCGAGGTGCGCTTCTGGAAGAGCTTCTTCTTTGCAGAGAACGCCCCGGTACAGGATGACGGGACCATGGAGTTTACCTGTATTCCCCTGCCCGGGCTTGAGGAGCCCGACAGCGGGCTCGTCTGCAAGGAAGCGGGCAGCGTGTGCCTGGTGATCGACACCGGGTATCTGCAGGGGCAGGACAGGGTAGTTCGCGGGGGGCCCGACTCGTCGGTTTCCCTGTATTATCCGAACGGGAAGAGCATGTGCCGGTTCTTGAGTCTGGGGCCCGCGGGTTCCGTTCACGGAGGCGCATGGCTGTCGCCGCGGGTGTTCGTGGTATACGGGCTGGGGGAAGAGAACGGTTTCCTCTTCAGGATCGATCTCGACGATGGTACGGTTCGCAAGTATGCCATTCCCGCCTCGTACCGGAAACCGGATGCGGATGAAGAGCGCTACTTCGCCGCTGTCTGGGGGCGAAGCGGATGAGCGGGGCGACCGGGACCTTGGGAGGTCTCAGCCGGACCATGGATCGGCTGGGACGGGAATGATTCGCGGAGAGGCCTGACACGGGTGGACGACCTTTAGCAAATCTTTTCGCATACAGGAGGGTGTGCAGATGTCGCAAAAGAAACCAGGCACGGGTTCCGACAGGCTGAACGATTTTTCGGCAGAGGTGAAGCGCAGCAGGGAACAGCGCGAGAAGAGCTACCGGGAGCAGGCGCTCAGGCTCTTTCCCTGGGTATGCGCGCGGTGCGGCCGCGAGTTCTCGGGCAGAAAACTGCGTGAGCTCACGGTTCACCACAAGGACCACAACCACGACAACAACCCGCCTGACGGGAGCAACTGGGAGCTCCTGTGCGTCTACTGCCACGATAACGAACACTCACGGGATGTCGACAGCCAGTGGTATGGAGAGGAAACCCGGACAAGCGAGCCGGGCACGTCCCACACCTACAAGGCTTTCGCCGGCCTCGATTCATTGCTCAAGGGCAAGAAAGACCGGTAGAGCGCACCCGAGAATACCTGCATTATTTTCTTGTGAAGACACGGGAAAAAGCGATAAAGTGTGACGATGAGGATCACGCCGCCGAACTAATATTTCTGGAAAAAACGGAAAAGGTGTTGCTTTTTTCCAGGTTCACTTCATACATAATATCGAGGACATTTTTGATTGGATGAACGATTCGCGTGATTGAAAACAACGAACAGAGATGAGAGACGTTTCGGCTGGCATGCCCCTCGATTCCCGCCTTACGTATCTGCAAGCTGAACTAGTGAAAAACCCTAAAGGAGAACCATTTATGAACATCTACGTAGGAAACCTGGCGTACAGTGTCACAGAAGATGATTTACGATCGGCATTCGGAGACTTTGGAGAGATCACGAGCATTAACATCATCAAAGACAAATTCAGCGGTCAGTCCAAGGGATTCGGGTTTGTCGAGATGCCGTCCGCAGAGGAGGCACGGTCCGCCATCAATGAGTTGAACGGAAAGGAGTTCAAGGGCAGGGCCTTGAGTGTCAACGAGGCACGCCCGAGAACCGAAGGCGGTTCTTCACGGGGTGGCGGACGCGGTTTCGGCGGTCCCATGAGGGGAGGCAGAGGAGGCCAGGGCGGCGGAGGCGGACGAAGGACCGGCGGGCGCCACTAACCGGACCACGTCTCACGAGGGGGCCAGGCACCATTTTTGTGATGCATGGCTCCCGGCTGAAGTACAGGGGCATACCTGGACGGATTTATTCACCGTGGGTTTCACGACGGCACATCTTTGTGGCGAAGGCAGCGGCCAGACTTGAGACAAAGCCGCGGTCGCGTTCGCTGAACCGGGTTTCCACGGCTAATTCCAGGAAATGCCTTGCTGCCCTGACATCCCTTAAAAAAAGCGCAGATGCGTTATGCATCGGCGGTGCATACCCCTGTACCCTTGTGCTTGCGAAAGATGCCGGGACCTGCTAGAAAAATCTGCAGTGTAATAGAAGAGCATCGCGATGGTGAGTCTGGATACGATCAACATTCTGGCAGGCGTCTGCCTGATCATGTTCGGAAGGCAGCTGTACTGGCTCTTCGTGGGCCTGGTGGTCCTGCTGTACGCACTGCTCATCGCGCCCCAGCTCCTCCACGGGCGGCCGGGCTGGCTGATCATCGCTGCGTCGCTGGGAGCAGGCGCGCTCGCGGGTATTCTGGCCGTCTTTTTCAAGCGGCTCATCATGGCGTTTGCCGGTTTCCTTGCCGGTGGGTTCTTCGCCTTCACTCTCGCGAGCTATTTTCACCTGGCCTCGGGGAATGCCCCGTGGATAGCCGGTGCGATCTTCGGCGTCCTGTGCGCCGTGCTCCTCGCCGTGTTTTTCGACTGGTCGATCATCATCCTGTCTTCCCTGGTGGGTTCCCTGCTCATCACGCAATCGCTCCATGAGGACGTCACAGCGAGCATCATCATCTTTACCGCTCTGAGCATTGCAGGAGTGGTTGCACAGGCAGGCGTGATGCAGAACGGCGCTTCGAAATGATGCGCCTAGGGGGGCTGCGCACCGCCTGCGCAACCCGCAGTGCCCGGCTTCATCCAGGCGCTTAAGAGGTGCCGTTTCCTGTGGTCTTCCCCGACGGCGGATCCCTTGACCGCCGGGTATGCCCATGCGGTCGAGACAGGCGTGTCACCCTGATCGACTACAGGACCTTATGATGAATAGTGATTAACAAGCATGAGATAATCATGCCTGCACAAGTGTTAACCGCGCATGTTCCTTTTTCCGGTCAAGCCGTTTTTTCAATGTGTCGATGCTTAAGAATGAGGTCCTGGAAAGAGAGATGCCTTTTTAACGGACCTCCGGTTTCTTCATGCAATAATGCTTGGCCGATTCACAACTGCAGCAGTTCCTGGAAGCAGTTCGATATGTTGTCCGTGGATGCCGTAGCCGGCCTGAAGGCGAGCTTCACGACCACGGGGAAAGAGGTGTGCGTGGGGGGGATCGCTCAGGAGAGCGGGGTGACGGAGCACAGCTTTACCGGCCCTCTAACCTACCGGGTCACGGCAGAGGACGGCTCGACCAGGGATTACCAGGTCCATGCCGCATACTGGAAGTTTCCATCCGGCCCTGCCGACGGCACCAGACCGGATGAGTGGGATGCGTCCTTACCCCAGATGGCCATGGATGACAACGGCAATGCCGTCATCGTCTGGATCCAGTATGACGAGTGCCGTAATCAGATATTCAAGAGCGAGTACCGGTTCTGGGAAGAATAACATCAGTCATGGGGCCAGGTCTCAAGGGCCTGTTGCACATGCCCAAAGCCGGGCATGAGCATCCTGCCGTGATCCTGCGCTTGCGAGGTCGAACCAGCCTCGGCGCGACCAAGGCAGATGTGCTGTCCCGTTATTACGACAAACTCGAAAAAGTGGATGGGAGGTTGTACCTCACAGGCTTGAGCGAAACGGTACAGCGAGAGTTTATAGGCATGCGGAGGCTCCGCCTGCGAGCTTACCGGGCGACGGCCATCCTCGGCGAATCGACAAGGATGGCCCTCACCGATGCCCAAGCCTGGCTGATAACCAGGGCTGATGAGACATCGTCCGATAAGGGGAGGCCCGGTGGAGAGTCATGAGCCGGCAGAAAGCCTTGAGGACCGTGGCGTCCCTTGCCGGCAGCCCAGAGAAAGCGGCGGGAAGCGGTTTTGTTTCCTGCATGAGGCCTTATAATAGACTTATTCCATGACTGTTGTTCTGCTCGTGTATCAGGGGAAAGGGGGATCGCATGGAAGGCATTCAATCTCTATCCAGGCTCGATGCCGCCCTGATCAACGAAAAGAGGACCATCGATTTCTTCGTGGAACAGGCAAAGAACATCAAAAACCCGCTGGGCAAGGATATGTTCCAGGATCTTGCCGAGAAGGGGCGCAGAAATTTCAGGATGCTCTACCAGTTCCGCAGAAGGCGGGCAGGCGAAAGACCCGGACTGAACGATTCACTGGAGAATTCTGCCGCCGCCTTCGAAGGCAGCGAAGATGATTTCGAGAAAAGGCTCTCCCGCGGGATCGCACGTGCGCTCGCAGACTATGACGATTATACCATACTCGAAGCGGCTTCATCTCTCATCGATAAGGCTTCGGCGTTTTTCTCTCACTTCAGCGAAATGATCAAGGACCCTGCGGAGCGGGAGCTTTTCCGATCGCTTGCCGGGATGAAACATGAGCATTTTCTCGACATCAGGGATGTCGAGGAATATCTGAAAGACCCGGGCTCATGGTTTGCCGAGATGGAACACCACGGCCTGGATGGCGCCTGAAGGCGTGTCACGGGTGCCCCGCTCTCCCCGGAGGCTTGAAAAACACCTGACTTTCTTTTTTCGAGAGTACGCCGGGTATGGACCTGAATGCACGTGCCTGAACATGCATGAGGGAATGTCCATCCGTGCTCATGAAGACCCTCAAAAAAGAATGTCCGCTGATATTTCCTTCGCCCTCGCGCCTTGATTACCCCCCGGTATTTCTCTATAACTTCTGTATACATGAGATGCCATCGGCAGGCGCATAAGGGAGTGAGTCATGAGCAAGGACACGGCACGGGTAGTGAAGAAGGTCAGGGAGAACCGGGATATCACGTCGCTCTTCATAGAAGAATTCGGTGAATCGTTCAGGAAACGGCGCGCAGGCCAGTTTCTCACCCTGAAGATCATGCAGGAGGGCCAGTGGAGCAAGCCCCACCCGTTCACCATATCCTGCGCCCCTGAAGACCCCCGGCTCAGGGTCACCATCAAGAAGCTGGGCGTGTTCACCTCGCTGATCCATGACCTGAAGGAGGGCGAGCCCGTGATCGTATCCGGTCCGTACGGGGGATTCTGCAAGGATATCGATGCGCGCGGGGAGATCGTGATGATCGCGGGCGGCGTCGGCATCACCCCTTTCCTGAGCGTGCTCAGGCACTTCCGGAATATCCGCGCGCGCAATCACGTGCTCCTGCTGTGGTCGAACAAGTCCCTTGACGATGCGTTTGCCCTGGATGAGCTGAACGCCATGAGCAGGGAAATACCGCTGACGATCGTGCACAACCTGAGCAGGGAGGCTCCGGGAACCGATCTGAGCGAATATGCTCATCAGGACTTTCCGGCTGTCTTCTATGAGCCCGGCAGGTGCAGCAGGGATCTGATGAAGAGATATCTGCCTTCAGATGACCCTGCCGTGTTTCTCTGCGGTCCTCCCCCCATGCAGGACTACATTCTGGGCGAGCTGGATGCGCTTGAAATGGACTCCGGGTCCGTGGAAAAGGAGAGTTTTACCTGGAAGGGCATCCGCTAGGCATTCCGGGCCCGCACGAGCCGGCGTCATCGTTTCATCCTGCGCCTGAAGCGGAACAGGTAATGCAGGGATGCCCCTTATCCGGTACAAGGAGGTGAGGCATTGGCTGAACCCGGGGTGTTTCAGGCCCTGCTCGTTACCACGGGGGCGGGGCTGTCCACGGCCATCGGCAGTGTCATGGGGCTGTATTCCAAGAGACCCTCGGCCGCGTTCATCGGGTTCTCCCTGGGGTTCTCCGCCGGGGTCATGGTGCTGGTGGCCTTCGGGGAGCTGCTCCCCACTGCGGTCGCGGTCCCGGCGCTGGGGTTCGCCGGAGCCTACGGCGCGTTTTTCGCGGGCATGGTGACCTATTTTCTCATCGACCTGGCAATCCCCCATGAATACATCGGCCAGCACGACCACGCCCTTGTCAGGACCGGCAATCCCGAGATGAAGTCCCAGGAGGGACTGGGAAGGACCGGGCTTCTGGTGATGCTCGGCATCACCATCCACAATTTTCCGGAAGGCATGGCGACCTTTATCGGCGCCATGGAGGATATCAGGGTGGGCATGGCCCTGGGCATTGCCATCGCCATTCACAACATCCCGGAAGGCCTGGCCATTTCCGCGCCGGTGTACGCAGCATCGGGCAGCCGGAAAAAGGCCTTTCTCTGGTCGTTTTTCTCCGGGATCAGCGAGATCGCGGGCGCGATTCTCGCCGCTGCTGTTCTCATGCCTTTTTTGTCCGAGACGGTGATGGGCATCGCCCTAGGATGCGTGGCAGGGATCATGGTGGCCATCTCGCTGGACGAGCTCATACCCGTGGCCAAGACCCTCGACTCCGAGCATGCCCCCATTCTCGGGGTGATAACGGGCATGATGGTCATGGTAATCAGCCTGTACCTGCTGAAATAGATGAAACTATGAGAAGATGGATCAGCTCTCCTCCAGGACGATTCCCACCGGGCAGTGGTCCGAGCCGGTGATGTGATCGAGGATGAATGCGTCCTTGAGCAGGATCTTCAGCGAAGAGGAAATGCAGAAATAATCGATGCGCCACCCGATCCCCTTGGCTCGGGCATTGAACCGGTAGGACCACCAGGTGTAGTTGCCGGGCTCCTGGTTGAACACCCGGAAGGTATCGATGAAGCCGTTCTCCACAAACCGGTCGAAGGAGCTTCGCTCCTCCGGGGTGAACCCGGCGTTGCGGACGTTCGCTTTCGGGTTCTTGAGGTCGATCTCCTTATGGGCCACGTTGAGGTCTCCGCAGAAGACCACCGGCTTCGTCTCTTCGAGTTTTTTCAGGTACCCGAGAAAGTCGGCGTCCCACTTCATGCGGTAGCCGAGCCGGGTCAGACCGCGCTGGGCGTTGGGGGTGTAGACATTCACGAGGAAGAAGCCCGGAAACTCCAGGGTGATGATCCTCCCCTCCCGGTCGTGCTCGGGCATGCCCATGCCGTACGAGACGGACAGCGGCTCCTTCCGGGAGAACACGGCCGTTCCCGAATATCCTTTTTTCTCGGCGTTGTTCCAGTACTGCAGGTAGCCGGGAAGATCGACAGCGATTTCACCGTTACCCGTTCTTGTCTCCTGAATGCATACGACATCGGCGTCGAGCGTTTGCACCTTTTCCTGAAACCCGCTTTTCACTGCGGCCCTGAGCCCGTTGACGTTCCATGAGATCAGCTTCATCCTTCCCGGTCACCTCCTCCTTGCATGATTCTCCCGTTTTCTATAACCCTTGGGGATTTCATGCGTCAAATCATCTTCGGATTGACCGGGAAAATACATCCGGTATTATGAAGAATATCATTCATTCTCAATCCTCCTTCGCATTCGCTACGGAGGACGCAAGGGCGGGTCTGACTCCCGTTCAAGCTTGCTGCTTAGAAAGGGTACAAGGCTTGCCGTTGAAGGTTCATACCCATTGATGAAAGAGAGGTCCTCAGTCATGACCAGTGTTGCGCTTCTGCGATGCAGGGGCTACGAACTGCCGGCACTCAAAGAAACTATGCTCCGCGGCCTCAATGACATCGGCTTCTCAGTCTCGTCGTTTCGCGGGGCACGTGTCGTCCTGAAGCCGAATCTCCTCTCCGCGGCCCGGCCCCAGAGCGCGGTGGTCACCCATCCGCATTTTTTCCGCGCGGCCGCCGAGATCGTCATAGAACATGGGGGTAGGCCGGTCCTGGCTGAGTCACCCGCCGTGGCATCCCTCGGCAACGCCCTGAAGGCTGCCGGTTACGCGCCGGTGCTCAAGGATCTCGGAATCCCGGTGGCGGATCTGTCCGAAACCGAAAAGCTCTCCTACCCCGGGGGCAGGAGGGTGAAGACCTTCGAGATCGCCCGTGCCTTCTTCGATGCGGACCTGATCGTCAACCTGCCCAAGTTCAAGACCCACGGGCTCACCTATATCACCGCCGCGGTGAAGAATCTTTTCGGGGCCGTGCCAGGGTTGCGGAAGTCTCAGATGCACCTCAAGTTTCCGGAAAAGGACGATTTTTCCGGCTTTCTTCTGGACCTGTACGGCGCCTTCCTCAACGGGTTCGATCCTCCCATGACCATGGTTCATCTCATGGATGCCATTGTCGCCATGGAGGGCGACGGCCCGGGGTCTGCAGGCAGGCCCAGGCCCATGAATGCGATTGTCGCAGGCCTCGATGCCCTGGCTGTTGACTGGGTGGGTGTGCAGGTGAGCGGCCTCGATATCAGCCGGTGCGCCACCCTGACCGAGGGTTTTCAGCGGGGGTTCGGGATCTCGTCGGGAGAAGAGGTCGAGGTCGTAGGCGAGCGGATCGCCGAAATGCGCCTACGCGGTTTCCAGGCGCCGCAAAAGGCCGGGGCGACCCGGCTTCTGCAGGTTCCCCTTCTCCGCAGGATCATGAAGGATCTGTTCACCGACCGCCCGGTGCCGGTGGCCGGACGGTGCACGCTCTGCTATCAGTGCAGGGAGATCTGCCCTGCCCAGGCGATCGGCAGGGCGGAAGAGGGAGAAGAGATACCCCGGTTCGACTACGGCGCGTGCATCCGGTGTCTCTGCTGTCTCGAGGTGTGCCCGAAGGCGGCGATATCCCTGAAGAAGGGCCGTCTCCAGTGGATAATGCGCTGAGCCCGGCACGACGAGCCCCGCGAGGCCGGCTGTCCCTGCGGAGCGGCGGGGATGGGCGCCATCCGGGATGAGCAAGGAACCGCTGGAAAAAGGAATCGTTGTGTTGTAATTATATCCATAATTCCCTTGCAGGAGGCTGCCATGACTGCCCGTCACGAGCTGGAAAAGATATTCGCCGACATCCACGACCATCAGGAGATGGCCTCGTTTTTTCAGGAAATATTCACCCCCAAGGAGATCAAGGACCTGGAGCTCAGGTGGGAGCTGCTCAAGGAGCTGCATGCCGGACATGCCCAGAGAACTATCGCTGCGCGCCATCAGATCAGCCTCTGTAAAATAACCCGGGGCTCGAAGATTCTGAAGAAGCCGGGGTCGGTGACCAGGAAGCTGCTCGATGAGCACTACGGATCCCGCAAGGATTGAAGGGCGCCTTCTCCTGGAAGGGGGGCGCCGCTTTCAAAAGGCGTGATTCTTTTCCCTGCTGCTTAAGGGTGTGCGATATACATACGTTTTCCTTTTCGCACCAGTGATGAATCGGGGGAGGGGTGCCATGAAAGATGGAATCGGGGAGAGGTTTCAAAGAGAGACGAAGTACAACAGGATGCGGATGCCCAGGGGATCCCTGGATCTGGACGGGAAGCCGCCCACCTACAAGGATTATCCTCATGCGCGCAAGATAGCGCTGCCGGCCATCGACCGGTGCGGCGACCTGAGCCTGTACGAAGCCCTGCTGAGGAGAAAGAGCCTCCGGCGTTTTCTCGACACCCCGATTTCACTGGAAAACCTTTCCTCGCTTCTGTGGACCTCGAGCGGCATCCAGAGAAAAGAGATGGGCTTTGCCTTCCGCACGGTCCCTTCGGCCGGGGCGCTCTACCCGGTGGAGTCCTATGTGATCGCCGCCAGGACCGCAGGGCTGGAGCAGGGGGTATACCACTACCAGGTGAAGACGCACCAGCTCGAAGAGCTGAAGCTGGGCGACTTCAGCGAGGCTATGGCCCGGGCCGCACTGGGCCAGGCCATGTGCGCACATGCCGCTGCGGTCATCGTCTTTACCGCCGTGTTCCAGAGGACGGTGTGGAGATACCGGCAGCGGGGATACCGGTACGTGTATATCGAGGCGGGGCACATGGCCCAGAACCTGTCGCTGGCCAGCATCAGCATGGGGCTCGGGTGCTGCCACGCAGGGGCCCTGTTCGACAATGAGGTCAACGAGATCCTCGGCGTGGACGGCATCCGGGAGAGCGTGCTGTACCTGAGCGCGGTGGGCCATACAGGGATGTGCGTATAGATGTGCACGGTACGCATGCGCGGCCCCGGCGGTGAAGGATGTGCGTGCCGGTCCGGATCCGCTGGTCGAGAGGGAGGCCTTGGGTCCAATCCGAGTGAGGGTCTATGGGGAGATACTCACTTTTTTGAAGGTGAACCCAAGGCGTAGGGTTAATGATAATGGTGTGCGGGATGAAGTCAAGATGCCTGCGCAAAATGTGAAAGGTAGAAGCGGATCGCGAACCGCCCGCAGCATGGGGCCTGAAATCAAGGTAATTTTTTCCTGAAGATTTTCCGATAGGTGCTGAATGCTAATAAGTACTTGATGGGGGGGTCTATACTTGAAGCTCCGGAACGCGCAGCAAGCAGCGGATGAAACGCGGTATTTCCTCGTTCATGCCGCCGGTCCTGCCTGAGGAAGGCCTCCATGTCCGGAAAACCGACATACCGGGATCTGGAGCGGAAGATATCCGAGCTCAACATGAGGCTGGGAGACTACTGCGAGCGTTTTGCGGAGATTTCCAAGGACATCACCGAGTTCGTGTTCGAGCACGATCTGGAAGGCAATTTCACCGAGCTCAATCCCCACTATACCGGGAGGCTCGGGCTGTACCGCGAGGACGTGGTGGGCAGAAACGCCCGCAGCATGATGCCGAAGCATTTCCGCAAACAGTTCGACGACTATCTCCAGCGGGTCACCTCAAACGGAAAGGACGAGGGGCTCATGCAGGTGGTATCCAGGGACGGCCGATCCCACGTCATTGAGTACAAGAATATTCTGGTCACGGACAAAGAGGGGAAGAAGATGGTGCAGGGCGTGGCCCGAGACGTCACCGAACGCCTGGAGACGGAACATGCCCTCATCGAGAGCGACACCCGCTTCCGGATCATTCTCGACTCCATAGAAGACGGATACTTTGAGGTTGACCTGGCGGGCAACTTCACCTTTTTCAACAACCGGGTTCCCGCACACATGGGTTACACCGAGGAAGAGATGGTGGGAATGAACTACCGGATGCTGATGGACGAGACCAACGCCGCGTACGTCTTCAGCGCGTTCCACAAGATCTTCACCACAGGCGAATCCGTCAAGTCGATCGAGTGGGAGCTCATGAAGAAGGACGGGTCCCGTTTCGTCGCCGATACCTCGGTTTCCCTGAAAAAAGACCGCAAGGGCGATCCGGTCGGATTCCAGGGGATCATCCGCGATGTCACCGAACGCAAGAGGTTCGAGCAGGAGCTTACCTATATGGCGTATCACGATCCCCTTACCGGGCTGTTCAACCGGAAGGCCTTCGTGGAAAAGCTCACCGAAACCATCAAAGAGGCAAGACGCTACGAAGGCAGGAGAGCGGTGCTTTTTCTGGACCTGGATTCATTCAAGAAGGTTAATGACATTCATGGTCACGAGACCGGCGACCGGCTTCTCACCGAGGTGGCGGCCAGACTCCGGAGGACCGTGCGCGAAAGCGATTACGTGAGCAGGCTCGGCGGCGACGAGTTTTCGGTCATCCTCACCAATTCGCGAAACCTCAATGCCGAGCGGGTGGCGGGGAGGATCGTCGAGGTGCTGTGCATGCCGTATCACATCATGGGCATCACTATCGATTTCATCTCAACCAGTATCGGGATCAGTGTCTTTCCCGAAGACGGCCATGACGCCGAGGTGCTTCTGAAACGCGCGGACGAGGCCATGTATCAGGCAAAGGAACGCAAGAGCTGCTTCGTTCGCTGCAGCACGGACAGAAAGCCTGCTCCTCTTGTCGGAGCCGGGAATGCGCGCGCCCGCTCCTGCAAGGTCTCGACGCGGTCATAGTCTTTTCAGGCAGGGTCCGGTACTGTCGTAACTGGAGTCCATTTCAGGTATTCCCGTGAAAAGGAATGCGGCGGGGCAATGGAGAAAAGACGCGGGAAAACCGGCAGCTACTTCTTCACATCCAGAGGGATGACGGTCTTCTCGGCGTTGGTCATCTGACAGCTCCCCTCGAAAACCACCCCTTCGTCCACGATGAGGGAAGGCGTGCTGATGTTGCCGTAAAGCCTGCCGTTGCCTTTGATCTCCACCTGTTTGGCGGCCTTGAGATTCCCGTGAACCTCTCCGCGCACGATGATCGTATCGGCCTGGATCTCGGCATGGACCAGGGCGCCGTCGCCGACGGCGAGGATCCCGCTGGTGATCACCTCTCCCTTGAATTTGCCGTCGATCCGTAAGGTTCCTTCGAAAATCAGCTTGCCTTCGAACTCGGTGCCCTTGCCGAGCAGGCCCACGATATTATCCATGTTCGATCCGTTCTTTATCCCCATCTCACTCCTCCGGAAAATTCCCATGGCGCTTCGACGTCCTTTCTCCTCGCCTGAGGGTAATCGGTATTGCTTTCTGAAGGTCCCTATCGTCCCGTGCCATTCAATACTTGAGAATGAATATCCCGCAGACCGCGTATCATTATGAGTTATCTGTGGACACACGGGCTGCTCATGGCCAGGCACTATAGTATCCGTGAAAGATATCTGCAAGGGTTTGTTTTCATACAGCTAAGGAAAGTGTGCCGGAGAATCCGTCAGGGCGATGTCCTTGCGACGCCCCGAGGGGCTTCTCGACCCTGAATGATGCGGATGGGAACGCGTGCCGCGCTCATTCCGTCAGCGAGACGTATGCCTGGCGGATTTCCTTGAAACGCTCTTCGGCCAGCATCCTGAACTCCTCGCCCAGGTGCTGGACCTTGTCCGGGTGATACTTGTTCGCCAGCTCCCGGTAGGCCTTCTGAATCTCGTCCCTTGACGCCCCACGGTCCAGGCCGAGCACGGAGTAGGGGTCTTTGGGGCCGGGCGCGCTTCCGGAATCGTGCCGACCGCCCGCAGCTGAATCCCGGCCCGCATATTCCCGCCTCCGGCCGCCGGAGCTCTCTGTCCTGGCGAATCGGCCCGCGACCGGGAAGAGCACATACCGGTACAGGAGATATCCGACGAACAGGTCGTCGAGCCAGCCCCAGCCGATGAGAAAATCCGGCAGCAGGTCATAGGGGCTCGCGGCATAGGCTGCGGCGAGCAGGATCAGGATGAGTTTCTTCATACCTTCCTCAAGAACCCCTGTCTGTCAGTTGATAAATCCGGTTGTCTTGTATCACAAGCATGATTTCGTATCCACTGTCATGCGCTCATTCGTTCCTTTTCGTCATACCGGACATACTGTCGTGCCGGGCATAGCGCCCGCATCAGCCGGTGAACCTCAGGCCCGGAATAATACAAAATCTAAAATTAATATTTCATTGCGTAAAATAACGAAAGTTTCTCAACCCAATTGCCGAAGAAGGAAAGATACAATCCAACAACAGGAGGTAAACAATGATCACGAGGAAGCTATTGGGCGTTTGTGCGCTCTGCCTTTTTGCGGGCATAGTGGCAGTCTCGGGCTGCAACAGCAGCAGTGACGATGATCCGGTTGTATCCCAGCTTTCCACTTACGGAGAGGACGTGATGGCGTGCACGCCGTTTCTGGGTGAGAGCGCCGCCGAACCGCTCTCAACATGGGGAGGCTGGAACCCGACTGTGCAGTATACGGTCCTTCAAAAGCTGTTCGACGACCCCGACATCAGCGGATGGGAAGGAATTTTCTACGCCGTGGAAAAGATCGATGAATACATCGAGATGATCAACGAGGTGTCGGATCTGTGGAATTCCGATGGGGAGCATGAGAGGGCTTACGGCGAATACACGTTAAACGTGACCGTTGATTCAACCGCACGGACGGTGACAGTGCCTTTCTTCGAAAATGAAGTCTCCGTGGATCGGATGGTCACCATAGAAATCGAGGTGGAGGGTGAAACGTACATCACGGAAATGGCTTTTGTGACAAATTCCAGCAAAGAGGTCGTGGTTGTCCGGGACGTGCTGCTGGACGGCGGGGAAGCGGGAATCTTTTACGGATGCAAGGACATCGGCACCGGCATCATGGACTTGTGGTTCGCCGGAGTCTCGGAGCCGGAAGGCGAGGATGATTTTCACTGCGCATTCAAGTGGAGGGGGAGTCCGGATGAGGGATGGTTCTCCATCACCCAGTCTACAGATGCCGGGATGAACGTGGATGCCCAGTGGGAAATTCTGGCAGGAGGCGAAGTGGACAGCGATATGGCATTCAGGGCTATTATTGCAGATGGAGGTGTCCCGCAAGATTATTATATTGTCACCACCCTGGACAACATCGAGAGTGCTACCCCTGAAGAGGTAGTGCCGATCCTTTCCGCGGATATGCCGGATTACGAAGAGGGGGCATTGGCGTTCATTGACGAAACAAACGATCTCTGCCTTGGCTTCTTGAACAGTTATCCTACCCAGCTGTCCGATGTCGACTGGGTGGAATAGGGTAAAAAGACAGTTTCATCTGAAATGGAAAAGGGGGACCCTGCTCTGAGCAGGGTCCCCTGTTTTTTATTTCCTTCTCACACCTCGATCGCGTCCCCTGCCATGAGCTCTTCCGCGGTGATGGCCTCTGCCATGAGCAGGCCCACGGTCCGGGAAAAGCGCGAGGGGTCCTCCACCTTGCCCCCCTCGGCGACCACGGCCAGGTCATAGAGGAGCCGGGCATAATCCTTGAGAGCCGGGTCGGTCCGGTCCTTCTCGAACACGTACTTGACGTTCGCGATGGCCGGATGGTCGATGTTGAGCTCGAGCACCCGTTTCACGGGCTCGGTCTTCTGGCCCGAGGCCTTAAGGATCTTCTCCATGTAGGCGCTCATGTCGTACGCCTCGCCGGAAAGGCACGAGAGCGAGTCCTTCAGGTGGGTCGAGGGCTTGACCTCCTTGACCAGGTCCATGAGCTCGTCCTTGAGAAAGGCGAAGAAATCGCCGAACTCGCCTGTTTTTTTGTCGTCCGGCTTGTCCAGGCCCAGATCGCCCTTTTCCGCGCTGGTAAACTTCTTGTCATCGAACTGCCCCAGGTGCTGGACCACCCACTCGTCGATGGGGTCGGTCATGAGCACCACCTCCAGATCCTTTTCCTTGAGACGCTCCAGGTGAGGGCTGTTGGCAAGGGCGGCGAAGTTGTCGCCCGTGATGTAGTAGATCTCGTCCTGGTCCGGCTGCATCCGCTCCACGTAGTCTTTGAGCGACACGAACTTTCCCTCGGATCTGGTGGTGCGGTACCTGAGCAGCTTCGCGATCCGCTCCCGGTTTTCGTGGTCCGTGGGGACGCCGATCTTCAGGATGGCGCCGAACTCGGAGAAGAACTGTTCGTACTTTTCGGGCTCCATGTTTTCGAGCAGGTCGAAGATTCGCTTGAGAAGGTTTTTGCGGATGTTCCTCACCAGAGAATCCTGCTGCAGGATCTCGCGGCTGATGTTGAGGTTCAGGTCCGGGGCGTCCACCACGCCGTGGACAAACCCGAGATATTCGGGCATGAGTTCGCGGCAGTCGTCCATGATGAAGACCCGCTTGCTGTAGAGGTGGATGCCGTGCCTGCGCTCCCTCAGGGTGAAGTCCAAGGGCAGATGGGAGGGGATGTACAGCAGGGCCTGGTACTCGGTGGTGCCTTCGAACCGGATGTGGAGATGCGCAAGGGGGGGCTCCCAGTCGTGGCTGATGTGCTTGTAGAACTCGGTGTATTCCTCCTCGGCGACCTCTGACTTGTTCCTGGTCCAGATGGCCTTCATGGAGTTGAGCGTCTCTTCCTTCGCCACGGTGCGGGTGGTGGAGCCCACGGGATTCCCTTCCTTGTCCCTGATGAGCTCGCCCTCCGGGATCGGCTCCCGGCGCTCGACGTCCATGACGATGGGATAGCTCACGAAGTCGGAGTGGCGCTTCACGATGCCCCTGATGGTCCACTCGTCTGTGTAGTCGGGCTCGTCGTCGCCGCGGGGTTTGAGCGTGAGGATCACGCTGGTGCCGCGCGGCCCCCTGTCCGTCTCCTCGATGGTGTAGGAACCGTCTCCCGAAGATTCCCACCTGACCGCCTTGTCCTGTCCCGCGGCCCGGGTGATGAGCGTGACCTTCTCGGCCACGATAAAGGCGCTGTAGAATCCGACCCCGAACTGGCCGATGAGCTCGGGCAGAAGGCTTTCTTTGTTCTTCGCCTTTTCCATGGCGTCGAGAAAGGCCTTTGTGCCGCTCTGCGCGATGGTCCCGATGTTCTCCACCACCTCGTCATAGGTCATGCCGATGCCGTTGTCCTCCACGGTGATGGTGCGGTTCTCCTTGCCCGGTATGATCCTGATCCTGAGCTCGGCGTCCTGCCCGAGGATGTCCGGGTCGGTCTGGGCCTTGAACCTGACCTTGTCAATGGCGTCCGAGGCGTTGGATATCAGCTCCCGCAGAAAGATTTCGGGATGCGAATAGAGCGAGTTGATGATGAGCTTCATCAGCTGCTGCACCTCGGTCTTGAACTGGCGGGTTTCCTTCTTGTGCTCCATGGTTCCTCCATCTTGAGTGTCGGTTTTGAATATGTATGGATATCATTCGTTTACCTAGGATCTCAAGCAGGAATATTCAAGGCCCTGCGCACACATTTTTTAAGCCCGGACCGGGTATTGCATGCCATTGATCTTTCCGGTGAATTGGGTTATGGTGCTGCTCCGGACCACACGAGAAACGGTTCATGACAAAGGAGCGGCAACTGCTGTGGAATTCGATGCATGCATGAAGCATAAGCTCGTCCGCAAGAGCGTGCGGGAGTTCGCGGAGGCCGAGCTCGGGCCCATCGCCCACGAGATCGACCAGGAGGCCCGGTTCCCCCTGGAGGTCGTCGAGAAGATGCGCCCCCTGAACTTTTTCGGGCTCCAGGTGCCGAAAGAGTACGGCGGTGCCGGGATCGACAGCATCAGCTATGCGATCGCCATCGAGGAGATCTCCCGGGTGAGCGGCTCATTGGGGCTGTGCCTCACGGTCCACAACAGTGTGGGGATATCGCCGATCCTCAAGTACGGCACACCAGAGCAGAAGGAGCGCTTCGTGCCCAGGCTCGCGGGCGGGGAGTGCATCGGCGCGTTCTGCCTCACCGAGGCCAATGCGGGCTCCGACGCGGGCGGCGTTGAGACCCACGCGGTCTTTGACAACGGGCACTACGTGATCAACGGCACCAAGATCTTCGTGACCAACGGCGGGGTGTGCAGCCTGCCGCTCATCTTCGCCATCACCGACCCGCAGGCCAAACCGGGCCGGAACGCGAGCGTATTCATCATGGAGAAGGGGATGCCCGGATTCTCCGTCGGCGAGATCGAAGACCTGTGCGGCATGCGGGCGAACCCCGTGTCATCGCTGTTCTTCGAGGACTGCCGGGCCGGAAGGGAGAACCTGCTCGGCCGCGAAGGCGACGGCCTGAAGATCGGGCTCGACGCGCTCGACACCGGCAGGATCGGGATCGGGGCCCAGGCCGTGGGGATCGCCCAGGCGGCCTACGAAGCCTCGGTCAAGTACTCCCGGGAGCGGCAGCAGTTCAAGAAGCCCATATCGTCGTTCCAGTCCATCCAGAACATGCTCGCGGACATGGCCACCGAGATCGATGCGGCCCGCCTGCTGGTATATCGTGCCAGCGCATGCAAGGACAGCGGCAGGCCCTTCGGCAAGGAGGCCTCCATGGCCAAGCTCTATGCCAGCGCCACTGCATCGAGGGTCACCGGAAAGGCCGTACAGATCCACGGCGGTTACGGATACAGCAAGGAATACGACGTGGAGCGCTACTTCCGCGACGCCAAGGTGACCGAGATCTACGAGGGAACGAGCGAGATCCAGCGCATGGTGATATCCCGGGCCATCCTGGCCGAGCCGGTGTAAAGAGGGTGATGACGATGCTCAAGATGATCGTATGCATGAAGCAGGTGCCCATGGTGAGCGACCTTCCGTGGGACCCGGTGACCGGCACCCTCACCAGGGACGCGGCCGAGGGCATGATGAACCCCGCCTGCAAGCATGCGCTGGAAGCGGCGCTGATGCTCAAGGAGCTTTGCGGCGGGCAGATCACGGCCATGACCATGGGGCCGCCCATGGCGGAGGAGATCCTCAGGGAGGCCATCGCCCTGGGCGCGGACCGCTGCCTCATGGTCTCTGACCCGAAGATGGCGGGCGCGGACACCCTGGCCACCTCGTTCACCCTTGCTCGGGCAATCGAGATCTTCTGCCCCGACTTCGACCTGATCCTCTGCGGGTGCCACACATCCGACAGCGAGACCGCCCAGGTGGGGCCCCAGCTTGCCGAGGAGCTGGACATCCCGTCGATCGCCGCGGTCGAAGACCTCGACCTCCGCGGGAACGCCCTGCGGATCAAACGGGTGTCGGACAACTTTCTCGAGACCCTGGAGATGGATCTGCCCGGGCTCGTCACCGTGGCCACCGGCTTCTTCACGCCGCGCTATGCCTCGATGGCCGGCCTGCACGATGCGTTCAGGGAGCCCGGCATCCTGACCGTGGGGGCCCGAGATCTGGGCCTGGGTGAAGATGCCGTAGGCCTGCAGGGATCGGCCACGCGGATCATGGACATCTTCTCGCCCGTTGCGAAAAAGGAAAACATCGTGCTCAAAGGGGCGCCCAAGAAGATTGTGGAAGAGCTTCTCGACCGGTTCGACGACACGATCGGGAGCCTGATCCGCAAAGACCTCAAGGCGGTGAAATAACCCATGGCTCAGAGAAAACGCAGCATCTGGGTGTTCGGCGACTACCGCAACTATTTCCAGAACCGGGTGACCCTGCAGCTTCTCTCGCGGGCAACCGACCTGGCGAAGAAGATCGGCGCCGAGGTGTGCGCCACTGTGTTCGGCCACGAGGTGGACGAGTGGGTCGGCGAGTACATCGCGCACGGGGCCGCGAGGGTCTATGTCTGCGACAACCCCGGGCTGAAGTTTTACAGCACGGATATCTACGTGGCGCTGATGGAGCGGATCGTGCGGCAGTATGGCCCGGAGATCATCCTGGTGGGCGCCACCTCGTTCGGCAGGGAATTCACCCCCCGCCTGGCGAAGCGCCTCAAGACCGGGCTCACCGCCGACTGCGTGGGTCTGGACGTCGACGATGCGGGCCTGCTGGTGCAGACCGCTCCCGCCTTCGGCGGGAACCTCCTCACCAGGATCGTCACCCCGGAGAAACGGCCACAGATGGCGACCGTGCGGCCGGGCGTGTTCCAGGAGATACCCCATAACTACCAGGCAACCGGAGAAATCGTGAACGTGCCCCTGCCCGGAGACCTCCCCAGGGACAGGATCAGGCTCATCAGCTCCGAGCGGCAGGTCTCCCGGGAGCAGAAGCTCGGCGAGGCACCGGTGGTGGTGTGCGGGGGACGGGGCATGGGCAGCAAGACCAGGTTCAAAAACCTCTTTGAGCTGGCCCGGGTGCTGGGCGGCGAGGTGGGCGCCACGAGGCCCGTCGTCTATGCCAAATGGGCGGACGAGGACGCCCTGGTTGGCCAGGCGGACAGGCATATCAGCCCCAAGGTGCTCTTCTCGTTCGGCGTCTCGGGCGCCATCCAGCACACGGCGGGGATCAAGAACGCCGGGTTCATCATCGCGGTCAACAAGAACCCCAACGCCGCCATGATGAAGATGGCCGACGTGGCCATCGTAGCCGACGCGGGCCAGGTCTGCACCACCCTGATCAGAGAGCTCAAAAAGCGCATCCGCACCTGATCGCCCGCTCGATACGAAGTTCCTCCAGCCGGGAGAGAGGTCAGGCAAAGAGCTTCTTCGCGGTCTCGGCCACCATCCTTCCCTGGAAGCGCGCACCCTCGAGCTCTGTCTCGCTCGGCCACCGCTCGCCGCTGGAGCCGGCAATGGTCGATGCCCCGTAGGGAGAACAGCCTGTGATCCCGTCGAGGGTCGTCTGCCCCTTGAAGCTGTAAGGAAGCCCCACCAGGATCATGCCGAAGTGGAGGAGGTTGACGTGAAAGGTGAGAATGGTCGACTCCTGGCCGCCGTGCTGCGTTCCGCTGCTCGTGAACACGCTCCCCACTTTTCCCACCAGTTTGTCCCCGGCCCACAGCGACCCTGCGGCATCGAGAAACTGGCGCATCTGGCCGACCATGTTTCCATACCTGGTTGGGGTGCCGAATATGATGGCCTCGTACTCGGCCAGATCGCTCACGTGTGCCACGGGAATGTGGGCGAACTTCTTCTGGGCCTCCGCGGCCCCCATCTTGGCCAGGATCTCGTCCGAGAGCGTCTCGGGAACGCGCCTGATATCCACCTCGGCCCCGCTCACCTGTCGCGCGCCTTCGGCCTCGGCCTCTGCCATTCGGTAGATATGACCGTAGGATGAATAAAACAATACCAGCACCCTCATGCAGACACCTCCTTTCCTTAGGTTCCACCGGGGCCGAGCCCCTGAAAATCAGAGGGGGCCGATCCCCGGAGCAAAGCGATCGTTTCTCAATGACATAGTACGGCCCGCAGGGCCGGATTCAAGGAGCGGAACACGGAAGTGCGCGCACCTCTCCGGCGGTTCTCCTGAGTGCTGATCCGAAACCCGGACCCAGGGTGCCCCCCTGATACGGGGAGCGGGCGAGACATGAAGCTCATGATGGAATAAGACCGTGGCGGCCGCACATCGGACGAACGAACCGCGGGCTGCAGGGAGAGCCGGGTCACTAAAAGCCGGGCCGGCGCTTGAAATGAGGGAAGTATACAGCGGGCTGTTTGAGATGAGCGTCCGGAAGAAAGATCATGTACCTTATGAACGAACCGCTTTTGCCCGGCATGGAGGGGCCGTGGGAAGAGCTCGCCTCCGTGGTACGCGATGCGCGCGGCGAGCGGATGGTGTATGTCGTCGGGGCCGGCAACCGGGGCAAGACCACCTTCTGCCGCTCCCTGGCCCTGCGTCTGAGCAGCCGGACGAGGGTTGCGTATATCGACTGTGATCCCGGACAATCGTCCATCGGCCCGCCCACCACCATTGGAATGCAGGAGACGAGCGGACCCGGAGAGCCTGATGGCGCGCCTACCCGGTACTTCATCGGGTCGACCTCTCCCCGGGGGCATCTGCTGCCCTGTCTGAGCGGGACTAAAAAACTCGTGGAAAAGGCGCGCAAGCTCGGATTCGAGGTCCTGGTGCTCGACTCCTCGGGATTCGTGCTTCCGGATGCCGCCCGGGAATTCCAGTTTCACGTCATCGACCTGCTGCAGCCTGGTTTCCTGGTCGCCTTCCAGCGTGAATACGAGCTTGAGGGCCTGCTCGCCGGATTTTCCGGGCATCCCGGGATCTCGATCCTGCGCATGCCTGTCTCTCCCGAGGTCAGGTCCCGCGGCATGATCCAGCGGAGGGAATACCGGCACCGGATGTTCGGAGCCTACTTCAAAGGGGCTCGTCTCCAGAAGGTGAGCATGGAGGGCAGAGGGATGCATGGGGCTGTCCCGGCCCACGGCGGTCACGGCGTGCATGAGGGCCTGCTCGCAGCGGCGTGCGACCGGGAGGGTTTCGTGCTCTCGCTCGGCATCGTGGAGTCCTGCGACAGCCGGCAACAGGCGCTGTCGCTCCTGGCCCCGCCCTTCGACCATGAGGCCGCGGTCTCCATCCGGTTCGGCTCGCTCTCAAACGGGCCTGATGTACACCGGTAAGAGAAGCTTTTGATATATCAGGCGAAGCGTACCATCTTTTCCGAGATCTTACGGGCTGGAAATCCGAAAAAAACTGTGCTAGAGGAAAACACCCTTGTCGGAGCAGCTTATGGACCATAAGTCCGGCAGGGCGATTTCATGATCGAGAGTATCCAGAGCGAAAGGAGAACATATGGCTTCAAAGCTTCGGAGCGTACGTGAGTCGCAGAAGGCGTACTGGATTGAGAAACTGGGCCGGCGCAAGGCCGTGCTGGCCGAGATGGGGATCGACGGGAAGCTGATCGAAAAGGATTCGGTGGTAAAGAAGCTCAAGGCGAAGATCAACGATACCAACATCAGGCTCGCCGCGATCGATGCGAACGAGAAGAAGCTCCTCGACATGGCCAGACTCAGGGAAGAGAAAAAGGCCGCGCCTCAGAAGGAAAAGGGCAAGAAAGAGGCCGCGCCCGTAGTGGAGGCCAAGCCCAAGAAGAAAAAGAAGAAGGAAGAGGGCGGGGAGCAGCCGGTGAAGAAAGAGGCAAAGAAAAAGGCGGAAGCGGAATAGCCCGGAGACTTGAATCTCCCTTCTTGGCTATTGATGATAAGACGGCTCCTTTCCGAAGCTGCGGAGGGATGCGCATGCTTCAAGGACCCCCGCACCCGTAAGGGGTGCGCTGGATCAGGGCCTCATGCTGAATTCGCATCCGCAGTAGGTCTGCCGGTAGAGGCCGTACTGCCGGCTCAGCTCGATGCTCCGGGCATAGCCGTTTCTCTTCTTGAAGTCTATCGCCTCGAACGCCTGATACGCCCTGCCCAGGGAGAAGATGGTGGGCGAGGATTTGTAGCGGCTCACGCTCAGGCTCGTGGTGAAGGCCGGAATCCGGAGATCACCGGCCATGGCCGCGGTCCTCGCCAGGCTGAACGCGAAGCATTTCTCGCACCTCTTTCCTCTCTCGGGCTCGTCTTCGAGCCCCCTGATGTGCTCGAGCCATGCCCGGTGATCGTAAACGTCCTCCCTGATAGCGATGCCCAGGATCTGCGCGAGCCTTCCGGCGTGCTCCAGGCGCTTGAGATACTCGGCCTCGGGCGCGATGTTCGAGTTGCTGAAGAACAGGATGACCTCGTAATCCGGAACGAGGCGCTCCACGCAGGTGGTGGCGCACGGTCCGCAGCAGGTATGGAGAAGGATTCTCCCTTTTTCAGGCGCCATGATTCTTCATTTCCTCTTCACTCATGTATAGGACAATACCGTCCCGGAGTGAAGCATTCTTTGTAAATTGTCCTGAGACACGTATACTGAGTTTCGTAAGGGACACCACCACATGAGCGTGAAGAGAAAAAAGATCGTCCTGGTCGTGGATGACAAACGGGTGGTCAGGTCATTCATCAGGGCGGTCATCGAAAACAACTTCGAGGAGTATGATCTGGACATCCTCACCGCCCCCTCCAGTGACACGGCCCTGCAGTTGATCGAAGAGAGGCACGGCGACATCGATATCATCTCCACCAACATCAGCCGCCCCGGCATGGACGGAATCGTGTTCATCCACTATGTCAAATTCAAATATCCTCACATCAAGGTGCTCATCTGCTCGGGAAGCGCAAAAATCAGAGACATCGAGGAACTCTTCGAGGGGAGGCTCGCGGACGCATACATCCGCAAGCCCATCAGGGAAAGAGATTACGTCAACAAGGTGAAAAATATTTTCGAGACGCAGAAGCTTGTCAGGCTGAGTTTTCCGGGGTGATCCCCCAGGCAGCTTCGAGATGGAAAATGGCCGATGGCAGGGGAGGGCATTCCCCGCCCTTTCCCGGGTGCTGCAAAAAGGGCGGCGTCTGAAAAACGGGGAACTCGGCACCCTTCTCGAAGGAAACGGGTGAACAGGGTATGAGCACCCCATTCATCATGTTGCCATCGAGAGCGCCATGACGGATAATATATAATAAACCAAGGAAACGGAGCACGCCATGAAATTGATTGCAGGTGATATCGGAGGGACCAAGACCATACTCGCTCTGTACACCCCGCAGAGCGGTCCCGAAAGGCCCCTGTACGAGGGCATTTATCCCAGCGGGTCTTATAGCTCGCTGAGGGCCATAATCAAGGAGTTCTCGACCCGGCATCATATCACGGGGGTCGATCACGCGGTCTTCGGCGTGGCGGGCCCCGTGGTGGGAAAACGCGCTCAGATCACGAACCTGCCGTGGGAGATCGATGCCGGGTATCTCCAGACCGAGCTGAATATAGACAGGGTGCGCCTGATCAACGATCTCCAGGCTGTTGCCTACAGCATTCCCCTGCTCAGGGGCGAGGACCTGCTCACCCTGAACGCGGGCAGGCCGATCCCCACGGGTCCGCGCGCGGTCATCGCGGCCGGGACCGGCCTGGGCGAGGCATACCTCACCTGGGACGGCGACCGCTATCTCGCCCACGCATCCGAGGGCGGGCACACCGAGTTCGGCCCCGCGGACGCCATCGAGCTCGAGCTGCTGAAATACCTCATGGACCGCTTCGAGCATGTCAGCTACGAGCGGATATGCTCGGGCAGCGGCATTCCCAACATCTACTCGTTCCTGAAGGACCAGGGCAGGCATGAAGAGCCTGCCTGGCTCGCGGAAAGCCTGGTCCGGGAGCCCGATGCCACCGCCGTCATCGTGAACGCAGCCCTGGATCGGGATACGACCTGCGAAATCTGTCAGGAGACGGTGCGCGTCTTCCTCTCCATTCTCGGGGCGGAGACCGGCAACCTGGCGCTCAAGATCCTCGCCTCCGGTGGGGTGTACGTGGGGGGAGGCATACCTCCCAGACTCGTGTCCATCATCGGGCAGAGCCCGTTCATGGAGGCATATCGCCGCAAGGGCAGGCTCGCGGGAGTCATCTCCGCCTTTCCGGTCCATGTCATTCTCAATCCCAAGGCCGGTCTCATAGGGGCAGCCCATTTCGGGCTGGATATCATGGACACCCTGCCTTGAGTCAGCGAGAGCCCCGGGAGAACGGCCCGGAAAGCGAAACGCCGGAGAATTTTCCTGAGCGGAGAAAGGTGCTTGAGATTTCATCCCTGATTCCTGTATGGTAGGTGACCGGTCAGTAACTTTCCAATACCTGTGAAGGAGCGCAAGACATGGCGAAACTCCATACATTGGCCCACATAGGGCAGGCGATATGGTTCGACTACATCCGCAGGTCGCTGATCACCTCGGGCGAGCTTCAGTCACTCATCGATCAGGGCATCCGCGGAGTCACGTCAAACCCCACGATCTTCGAAAAGGCCATAGCGGGCAGCTCGGATTACGATGACTATCTCACGGCCCTGGTGCGGGACGGCCTGTCGATCGAGGAGATCTACGAGCACCTCGCGCTCGACGACATCGCCCGGACAGCGGACCTGTTCCGGAAGGTCTATGACGACACAAAGGGTCTGGACGGGTATGTGAGCATCGAGGTGAGCCCGGTGCTGGCCTACGACACCGAACAGACCGTCCACGAAGCCAGGCGGCTCTTTGCGGCCCTGGGGCGTCCGAATATCATGATCAAGGTCCCTGCCACCGCAGAAGGGGTGCCTGCGATCGAAACCCTGATCGCCGAAGGCATCAACGTCAACGTGACCCTGCTCTTTTCCGTGGGGCGCTACGAGGAGGTGGCTCACGCCTACCTGCGCGGCCTGGAAAAATATCTTGCCTCGGGCGGTGACCTCGCCCGCGTGGCCTCGGTGGCCTCGTTTTTCGTGAGCAGGGTTGACACCTCGCTCGATCCCGAGCTCGAAAGACATTCCCTGAGCGACCTCACGGGGAAGATCGCGGTGGCCAACGCCAAGGTTGCCTACGGGCTTTTCGGCGGGATCTTCTCCGGTGATCGGTGGCAGGCGCTCGAGCAGCAGGGAGCGCGTCCCCAGAGGCTGCTGTGGGCGAGCACCGGGACCAAGAACCCGAAATATCCGGACACGCTCTACGTGGACGAGCTCATCGGCCCCCACACGGTCAACACCCTTCCACCAGCCACGCTCCAGGCCTTTCTCGACCACGGAAAGACGGAGAGCACGCTGGGCACGGGAATTGAGGAGGCCCTCGCGCAGATCGAGCGGCTCGCACAGGCGGGCATCGACCTCGAAGCCGTGACCTCCAAGCTGCAGAAAGACGGCGTTGATCTGTTCGCGGGGTCGTTCCGTTCGCTCATGGACAGCATCGCGGCCAAGAGGCGGGCCATCATCTCCGGGTGGCATCAGATGACAGCCGCCCTGGGAGACCTTCAGGCCAGGGTGGATACCCGCCTTCAGGAGATGGACAAGGCCGGGGTCATGTCCCGGATCTACGCGCACGACCACACGGTGTGGAGCGAGAGCCCCGGGGAAATCACCAACCGGCTGGCCTGGCTCTCCCTGCCAGCAGACATTCTCGATCACGCGGACGGGATGGAGCAGTTCGCGCGGGACATGGCATCGAAGGGATACACCCGCGCGATCCTTCTGGGCATGGGCGGGTCATCGCTGGCCCCCGACGTGATGCGGTCGATCTTCGGCGTGCGCGAGGGATATCTCGACCTTAACGTCATCGACAGCACCGACCCCGACTTTCTTGCCGCCGAATTCCAGAAGGTCGACCCGGCCACGACCCTGTTCATCGTATCGACCAAATCGGGCACCACGGTGGAGACGCTCTCGCTGTTCAGATACTTCTTCACCGTGACCGCCGACGCCCTGGGCGCGGACAATGCCGGGGAGCACTTCGTCGCGATCACGGATCCGGGCTCCCCCCTGATGGAAACGGCCCGGAAGTACAATTTCAGGAACATCTTCCTCAACGAACCCGATCTGGGCGGCAGATACTCGGCCCTCTCCCATTTCGGGCTCGTGCCTGCGGCGCTCATGGGAGTGGACGTCAAGTCGCTCCTGGACAGGGCCCTGGTCATGACCGAGAACTGCCAGGCCGGAACCTGCACCCCGAAGGGCGCAAACTCCGGGGGCGTCCTCGGCGCGATCCTCGGTGAGGCGGCCCTGGCGGGCAGGAACAAGGCGACCTTTTTCCTGTCGCCCGGGATCGCCTCGTTCGGAGACTGGGTGGAGCAGCTCATTGCCGAGAGCACGGGCAAGCAGGGCAAGGGCATCGTCCCCATCGTGCGCGAACGCCCGGGATCGCCCGGGCAGTACCGGGACGACCGGCTCTTCGTGAGCCTGCGGCTTGAAGGCGATCACACCCACGACAAGATCCTGGACGGGCTCGAAAAGGCCGGGCACCCCGTGGTGCGCATCGGGCTCCACGATCTGTGCGATATCGGCGGGCAGTTCTACCTCTGGGAGACAGCCACTGCCGTGGCAGGGCACATTCTCGGCGTCAACCCCTTTGATCAGCCCGACGTGGAGGCCGCGAAGAAACGAGCGACAGAGGCGGTGGAGCTGTTCCGGAAGACCGGTTCGCTCCCCGGGCACGCCCCGGCGCTGAAGGACCAGCACATCAGCGTGTACGGCGACGTGCGGGCAGGAACCCTGCCCGATGCCCTGGCATCATTTCTGAAAGATGCTGGCGATGCCTCATACGTAGCGATACAGGCGTATCTGCCGCCAACGGATGAGATCGGCGAAGCCCTCGACGGGTTCCGCACGAAGATCAGGGACACCCGCAGGATCGCGGTCATGAGCGGGTACGGGCCCCGTTACCTCCACTCCACGGGCCAGCTCCACAAGGGCGACGAGGGCAGGGGGCTCTTCGTCCAGATCACCCGGCAGGTTTCGGATGATCTCGCGATTCCTGACGAGCCCGGGTCATGGCAATCGTCCATCTCGTTCGGAACATTGGAGAGCGCCCAGGCCCTGGGCGACTGGAACGCGCTGAAGGAAAAGGGAAGGAGGGTGCTGCGCCTCCACATCCTGGACGAGGATGTCCCGGCGGCCCTTAAGCGCATTGCCGGGGCGCTGTGAGGCCTATCCAGGAAACGGCGGTGCGGCGGTTCGGATAAGGCCTCTCGAGGACCGGGAAGCGGATTCCGGATCACGCGCCCCGCCCGGAGAGGGTTGGCGTGCAGTCTCTCCCGGTATCCTCCTATGGTCTTGTAAGCACCGCTTCCTGCTTGGCTGCGGCCAGGATGGGCTTGAAGATCTCGATCCGCTGGCGGCACAGGACGGAGAGCTCACGGTCCGGTCCCGGGTCGCCCTGGCCCTTTTCCACGATCGACTGGGCGTTGTCCTTGGCGCGTTCGGCCAGACCGCTCAGATCGAGGATTGCCTTCTCGATGCGGGTCACCAGGGTCAGCAGCTCGTCGCCGGTTTTTTCCTTCAGCGTCTTCGTGAGCGACCTGTTCTTGGCTTCGAGCAGAACGCCGTTGCTCCAGCGCAATCTGTCGGCTCGATCCGGGCCGGAGAGGTCAGGGAGATCGATGAAGTCCTCCAGGGGAGGCTCGTTAACAACCCGCACCGCAACCTTCGCCGGGATGCCCTTGTCCATGAGGACGCCGACGGCGGTCAGGCTCTTCGCCCGGCGCAGGTATCCGGTCTCCGGGACCCAGGTGCCGCTGCCGTCGCGGCGTGCCACGACAACCTGTTCATAGGGCACCATCCCGCGCCTCGGCTGCTCACCGTAGAACAAGGCCGTGAAGGCGACCGGTTTCCCGGTTTCCTGCGAGAGCGACGGCGCGAGGAAGACCCAGAAGGCGCGGCCGTCGACGGCGACCTCCTGGAGGCGCGATGCGCGGGCCTTGTAGGCGGAGTCGACGAGGCCGGGGTCCGCCTCGCGGAGGTCCCTGACCACGGATTCGACGATGCAGTCCGCGACATACGTCGGGAGCTTGGTCCTGGAATAGGCATCCTTGCTCAGCGGGATGAAGAGAAAGACGCTGTCCCGCTCCAGGTCGGCCTGTCCTGGGACCGGGAAGCAGCCCAGCGGACCGACGAGGCTCACCCACGCGACCTGCTCGACCTCGAATTTCCTGTCCCTGGCGATCAGGCTTTCGCCCAGCGCGTCCCGCGCATCCGAGGACACGGTCAGGTTCAAGGACGCCTTCTGGGGAACGGGGACTACACCTGCGGTCAGGATTGTCAGGAATGCGGGTATCATTGTGTTGTGGTGGAGCGTGCTTTCGGCCTTGACCATGACCGGCAACGCCGTCCATTCGTCCGTAAAGATCTCCGGATAAAGGGCTTTGGCCCGCTGTGCCAGGAAATCGCGGGTGATCGTGTCCATCCAGGACTTCGCGGCCGGATTGTCCTTGTCGTACGTGCCGGTGTAATCGATGAGGCTGAAGCGCGCCTTGCCGAGGGCGAGGCCCGTTTCGCCCGAGGGTTTCAGGGCGCTCGCTATGCGCATCGATGCGCAGCCGGTCAGAAGCATGGCCAGCAGGATCATCGTGCCCGATATCAACATCGCCCGGTATGCTCTCATTGCCGCTCCTCCCTGTTCATTGAATACTGTTCATGTCGGCATCCCTTTTTTGATACCTGAGCCTGGTGCGCCCAAGCGCCGGCTCCCCCTGATCCTCTGTTACTGCTTTCCCGCTGCAGCAACCTTGACGGCTGCGAGCACGGGCTTGAGCACCTCGATGCGCTGGCGGCACAGGACCGACAGCTCTCTCTCGGGGGCAGGGTCGCCCTCTCCCTTTTCCACCATGGCCTGGGCCTTGTCCTTGGCTCGCTCCGCCTGCTCGTTCAGGTCCAGGATGGAGCGCTCGATACGGGTCGCGAGCGCGAGCAGCGTTTCCCTGCTCTCCTCTTGCAGCAGCCTCTCCAGGGACCGGTTCTTGGCATCGAGCAGCATGGAGTTGCTCCAGCGCAAGACCTCGGCACGGTCGGCACCCGAGAGGTCCGGGGTGTCGATGAAGTCCTCCAGGGGAGGCGCTTCGGGCGTGCGCACCGCCACTTTGACCGGGATATTGTTCTCGATCAGGGCGCTCACCGAGGTGAGCGTGCGGGCATGGCGCAGGTAGGTTTTCACGGGCCGCCAGCGGCCGGACTCGTCGTATCGGGCCACGACCGCGGTATGCAGCGGTTTTGTCCACTGCTTCGGTTCGCCATCGTACACGAGCGCCTTGAAGACGCTGCCAACCTTCGGCCTGGACACCGGGTTCATGGTGAGGAAACTTGTGCACTTCCGGCCGTCGATGGTGACCTCCTGCACGCGGGACTGCCGTTCACGGTAGGCTGCTTCGAGCCTGGCCTGATCTGCCGACTGGAGCGACCGGGCCGCGATCTCGGCGATGCACGCGGCGGCGTGGTCGTTGATCTTGGTCTGAGACTCTATCGTGCCGGACGCGAAGTTGCTCCCGCTGAAAAGGGATGCCCTCGGAAGGTCGGAGGGCCCGATCACCGGCAGGAGGCCCCAGGGCCAGTAGCTGCCCCATGACACCGTGTCGATTCCGAACTTCCCCTCTTTCTCGACCAGGGGCTCGCCCAGGGAGTCCAGCACGCTCGTACGGACAATGAACCCGTACTCCTGGGTGCCCGGTATCAGGATCACCCCAAGCGTGAAGGTAAGCGAGAGGAGCCTCGTGACGCCCATGGACGTGTCGTCGTACGTTTTCTTGATGTCGATGTGGACAGGCAGTCCTGCGAGGTCGTCCGTGAACACGCTCGGGAAGAGCTCTTTCGCCTTCCGGTCGATGTCCGGCGGCTGGGGCTGAACACCAGGCATCTCGTAGGTGAAGCTCGACACGTTGAGGCGGACCGGGCCGTACTGCAGGTCCTTGTCGCAGGAAGGCTTCATGGTGGTGGTATACCGCACCGCGCTGCATCCGCACGTGAACATGACCGCTACGCACACTGCAAGACCCATGATGGATATACGAAGGTGCCTCATGATCGCTACTCCTCCTCTGGACGTTGCCTTTACCCAGGCAATTAACGCCTGGAATGAATCGTGACACGCCGAAGCGTCATCTGCCGATAGTATCGGTAGCCATCATCAATATAATTATTACGCCCCTTGCCTAAAAAAAGTGAATGATCAGTATAGCTCGAACAGAGGATAGGTAAACTTGGATCGTCGGTGATTTTACAACTACACTATTAGTCCCAATCATTTCTCCTGGCACCGCAGAGAGCCTTTCCCATTAAACAGGTCTTTTGAAGAGTTCATATATCGTGTGAGGATAACAAGGCTTAGCCTACATTGCATATATCAACTGGCTATCTCAACCTGAGATCGCGAGATACAGAATTCATATCTCTATAAGAAATCATACATACACGAACCTCCCCGTGCACTGATTTCCCGTTGAGGGCGGATGGTGTTCATTCTTGTGAATCTTTCGGTTTGGTGGTTTTTAAGGAGTCGGCTTTTCCGAACATCCGGTTTCTTTTCCTGTCTTCCAGGGCAGGGTTCCTTCTTTTCTTACTCCCTAAAAGTTACCGGTCGTAAACCTTTGCAATGCCGGCAGGTATGCGATTAAATTTACAGCACTGTGTCGCCGATATACCCAGGAAGAATGAATGAATAATATAAACATACAATATGACATAAAAGCCTTTTATCGGGAAAGGAAGGTTGCTCATGAAGGAGTACACAAAGGTCTTTTCCCTGCGCCCGTTCCTGCTCCAGGAGGGAATCACGTATCTCGTGCTGGTGCCGACGGTCATCATGTTTTTTCTTCCCATATCTCAAGGGTTCAGGGAACATTTTCTCGAAGGCATCACCCTGGTATTCCTGCAGACCGTGATCTCGGTGGCTATCGGAGCGGCGGTCAAATATCATCTGGTGAGTCCTGCCGTCAGGGTGATGGAGGACGGAGGACTTGACGAGCGGGAGGCGAGGTATGCCCTGCGCTGTGCTTCGATCCTCCCCTTTGCAGAGGCTGTCCTGATATTCATCAGGTGGGCCGGGATTGCATGGCTGTCCGTGGTGATGCCCCTTTACATGAAAGATTACCTGCCGTTCGATTTGCTCATATTCGGGGGCAATATCCTGGGTATGACCGGATTGTCAGGAATGGCGCTCTATTACCTGGTGGCCGAGAACAGCCTCGCCCCCTTTTACCGGGAGTG
Organism: Deltaproteobacteria bacterium; assembly: GCA_018433775.1. Taxonomy (GTDB): domain Bacteria; phylum Desulfobacterota; class Desulfomonilia; order UBA1062; family UBA1062; genus Phosphitivorax. The sequence goes on along the minus strand of JAHDQN010000040.1, from coordinate 60,168 downwards.
CAGCAGGAAGGGAATCCTCGCAGATGGCACGGGTTATCTGAGAATCAGCCTCAACCAGAAGCTCTTCGCCATCATTCTTCTCATCGCAATCCCTCCAATCGGCGATCTGATCGGCACCATCTATCTCTCCATATTCGCCGGCATGCCGCTTTCCACTATCCAGATGAGCTTTCCTCTCATAGTCCTCCAGACCGTCATCATGACCTTCCTCAACGGATATCTTCTCATGAAGGGGATCACCGCCTCCGTTGGCGGCATGTCCCGCATGCTCAAGGACATGGCGGGAGGCAAGGGCGATCTCACAAGACGGCTGGAGGTGAGGGGCATCGATGAGGTGGGCCAGCTTGCCCACTGGTTCAACGAGTTCATGAACGACCTGGAAGAGATCATACGGCATGTGAGGCACATCTCTTTACAACTCCATGGCTCCATCGAGCAGGTGAGCTCGGGCTCACAGGGCCTGTCACAGGCGACTCAGGAACAGTCGGCGTCCATTGAGGAGATATCCGCATCGATAGAAGAAATGAACGGATCGATTCAGCACAACACCCAGGTGGTGAAGGGGGGGAGGGAAACCTCCCAGATCATCACCGGGCTCATCGACAAGAACAGGGAGGTCTTCTCCCGGCTGATGGATGCCACCCGGGAAATTTCCCAGGATTCCCGGAAGATCGGGGATATCGTGGTGACGGTCAACGAAGTGGCCTTCCAGACAAACCTCCTGGCCCTCAATGCATCGGTGGAGGCCGCCCGGGCAGGCGAGCACGGGAAAGGATTCGCGGTGGTGGCAGGTGAGGTCCGTGCCCTTGCCCAGCGCTCGGGCGATGCGGCCAGGGAGATCCGGAATCTCATCGACGGAACCGTGGGCCGTATCAAGACCGGTGACGAATTCATGAAAAAGACGGCCGAGTCCCTCGAAGAGCTCATGTCGCGCTTCGATTTCTTTTTCAAGATGATGGAAGAGATTACCACGGCAAGCATGGAGCAGAGCCAGAACATGAAGGAGCTCTCCATAGCCGTCAGCCAGATAGACTCATTCACACAGAACAACGCCACCACCGTTGAAGAGCTTGCCTGCACCCTTGACAGTCTCAGGGCGGATGCCTCGGTACTCTCAAGCGACGTGAAGAAGTTCAGGACAACGGGCGAGTGATTTCGCGCTCGTGCATCAGAAGTCGCCGAGCATGCGATCACCTGAGCTGTTTCATCACCCGGGGCCCCGGTTTGAGCGGCTCGAGGAGCATTTCGCGGCCCGGGGCGGTTGCCGGTTCCGAAGAGCAGACAGCGGCTGGATTCCGGGAAAATCCCGCAAGAGAAGCCCCGGTCTCTGTTCATGTCATGAAACCTCTCGGGGCCGATAAGCCGGCAGAGAGATCGGGATAGAGCCTCCTGGGTGGAAGAGCCGGGCTCAGACCACGTCGCGCACCGGAATGTGGGCGTTTTTAAGAAAGGCCTTGATACCCGGGATGGTGTAGCGGCCGAAGTGGACCATGGAGGCGATGAGCGCGGCATCGGCATCGGCCTGGAGGAAGACGTCGCGCAGATGTTCCGGCCTGCCTGCCCCGCCCGAGGCGATGACCGGAATGCCCACGCTGCGCGAGATCATGCCGGTGAGGTCGAGCTCGTAGCCGTCGTTGGTGCCGTCGGCGTCGATGGAGTTCAGGCAGATCTCTCCGGCACCCAGGTCCTGGGCCTTCCTGGCCCACTGCAGGGCGTCCATGCCCGTGAAGGTCCTGCCGCCGTTGATCGCCACCTCATAGCCCGAGGGTATGGCGGGTGAGGCCGGCACCTTTCTGGCGTCCATCCCGAGCACGATGCACTGGCTTCCGAAGTGGCAGGCACCCTGGGAGATGATGTCCGGGCTGCGCACCGCGGCCGAGTTCACGCTGATCTTCTCGGCCCCAGCGTCAAGGGCCCGATACATATCGTCGACGCTCCTGATGCCGCCGCCCACGGAGAAGGGGATGAAGATCTCGCGGGCCACGCGATCGACCACGTCGATCATGATGTCCCGCCTCTCGTGCGACGCCGTGATGTCGTAGAAGACGAGCTCGTCCACGCCCTGCTCGTAGTATTCCCTGGCCATGGTCACCGGGTCGCCGATATCCACGTTGCCCTCGAACCTGACCCCCTTGGTGGTCTTCCCGTCCCTCACATCGAGGCATACGATGATCCTCTTGCTCAGCATGTCACCTTCTCCCCTGGTATGGCGGCAGAAACCGCCCGCACTCTATACCCTGTTTTTACCTCCCCTGTGAAGGGATGAATCCTCTTCCGATTACTCAACCGGTACCGATCACCTCGCGAATAGCCCGGAGAACCTCGTTTTGTTCCTTTTCCCCCCATAGTTTTTCCCCATCCTTGTCCACCACGTAGAAAACACCGGTCACGAGATCGGACGTGCGCGTGAGGAAAGCCCGGTGAATGTCTAGATCGAGAGAGCTGAGGGCGCGGGAAAGATCGTGAATGAGCCCGGCCCTGCGGCATGCCTGCACATGGATGATGGTGAAGAAGTCGGAGGTGTCGTTGTCGATAGCAACGGATGCGGCATCTTCGGAGGGAACCGTTCCGGGGTCACCGGTGGTGCGCAGAGGCTTGATCCGCATGATCCGGTCTTCCAGCCTGATCTTCCCGGAGAGAACGTCCCTGAACTGATGGTGCATGGAGTTGAATCCCCGGTAGTCGGGCCATGGCGTGATTACCATGAATGTGTCTATCACGGTACCGTCGTACCAGGTAAATATCTTTGCGGAGATGATCTCGAGGCGGTTGATGGCGAGAAGGCCTGCGAGCAGCGAGAACAGACCGGGACGATCGCGGGTGATGAAGGTGACGAGAACATGGCCCGCGCGGCGGTCTGTCTCCACGATCAGGTCGTCCCTTCCGGAGAGAGTTGAGCTTACGGCCAGGTGACGCTTGATGTCTTTCAGATTCCCGGCCAGGATGTACGCCTGGGGTAATGCCCAGAGCCGGCCCGACATGTTTTCGTTACCCTCTGCCTCCCGGATGAGCCGATGCCATTTCTCCTCCAGGCGCATGGCGTTTTCGGGATCTTTGAACAGCCCTTTCTCAAGGATGTTGATCGTCCGGGTATAGAGCTCGCGGAGGAGTGCGGCTTTCCATTCGTTCCAGGCTTCGGGCCCGGTTGCACGCGAGTCCGCCACGCTCAGGAGGTACAGCATGGAGAGCCTCCGGGGGGTCGCGACCAGCCGGGCAAGAGAGCTGACCACCTTTTCCTCGGAAAGATCGCGCCCGTAAGCGAGCTCCGGCATGATCAGGTGGTTTTTCACGAGAAAGGCTGCAAGCTCGGTCCGGTCATGATCGAACCCGAACCGCGGGGCCACGGCGCGGACGATTTCCGCGCCGGAGTCGGTATGGGGCTTGGAATAACCCTTGCCAATGTCGTGGAAAAAGGCGCTGAAGTACAGGACCTCGAGATCGGTGACACGCGCAAGGACACCCTGTTCATCGTCCTTCAGCCCGTTCAGCTCGCATACGGTGCGGATGCTGTGCAGGTCCACGGTATGGGTATGGTAAACGTCGAAGATGGTCCTGCCGCGTATTGCGCTGAATTCCGGGACGAGCTGCTCCAGAACACCGGTTTCGAGCATCGAGGTCAGGGTGTTTTCCGCACCCGGGCTCCGGAGGATGTGCAGCAGGTCCGAACACCCCTCGACGCTCTCCTTCAGAGGGGTGTCGTATTCGCTCAGGCTCTTAATCTGCGATCGTGCCTCCGGCGTCAGGGAAAGGCCCTCGCGCGCCATTTTCACAAAGGCGGACATGACGATGAGCGGGTCGTCTTTCAATTCCTCGGGGCGGAAAAACGACAACAGGCCGGAGAACAGGATGAACCGTCCATCGCATTTCTTCCTGTTCAGGAAAGACCGGATGCCCCGGGGCCGGTCCAGAAAACGCAGCATGGTGTCGAGCACGGTGCGTACGGTTACGGCCCTGAGGTGAAACTCCCGCAGGAAAACCTCCACCGGGCTCTCCCCCGAACGCGGGCCATATCCCAATATCCCGGCGAGGTCCTCCTGGTATTCCAGGTGCAGCCGGTCTGTTTTTCCCTCGGCGAGCCTGTGGAGCATGAACCGGGATTTCAGCATGAATTCCGCTGCGGCGTCGAGCTCCCTGCGGTCGGCGGGAATGATGAGCGGGGCGAATCCGCTGCGGCCGTTCTTCAGGACCTTTTCTATCCAGACGATACTCTGGTGATCTCTCAATCCTCCCCTGCCGTCTTTGATGTGCGGCTCGAGGAAATAGGAGGCGTCACCGAACTTCTCGTGTCTTTTCCGGGTATGGAACGACAGCCGGGAGATGAACTGTCTGCCGTCGTTGAGAGACCGGTCTGAGGCGAGGACACGCATGCACTTCCGGTATGCCGTCTCCGAGCCGCAGATGTGGCGCGCGTCGAGAAGCGAGGTATGGAAGAAAAAATCCGACCGGGCGTCAAGGAGAACCTCGTGTATGGTCCTGACGCTGTAGCTGGCGTTGAATCCGGCATCCCACAGGGGGTAGAGCGTTTCCTTCAGGGTGTTCTCGATCTCCTGTGCCGCAGGCTTTTTCTCCAGGAGAAAGAGGATGTCGAGATCGGAAAACGGACAGATCTCCTGCCTCCCGTATCCTCCCAGTGCGACGATGCTCCATCTGCTCATTGCCTGGGGTCGGCACGAGTCAAAGAGGGTGCGGATATGCCGGTCCGCCCGGGAGGAGAGTTCCCGGGCGAGACCAGGGCCGCTCACAGCGCTGTCCATCGGTTCGTCCATATTTCTCCGATCTGTGCCGGCGAGGCCCTATACGGCGTCGTCCCCGGTCTCTCCGGTTCTGATTCTCACGACCTCTTCAAGTGCCGAGATAAAAATCTTGCCGTCGCCGATCTTGCCGGTCTTTGCGGACCTGAGAATGCCCTGCACCACGCCGTCCTCCATTGCCGACGGTACAATGATCTCGATCTTGATCTTGGGGATGAAATCGACCTGGTACTCCGCACCGCGGTACACCTCCTTGTGTCCTTTCTGGCGCCCGAAGCCTTTCACCTCGGTGACCGTCATCCCGGTGATCCCCAGGGTCTGCAGCTCTTCCTTCACCTCGTCGAGCTTGAACGGCTTGATGATAGCCTCTATCTTTTTCATGTGTTCACTCCTTTTCGTCTATTCTGTCTGGTTGCATCGCTCGTGATCCCGTTGCCCCTGCCGGTACGACCCGGATATCATCACTGTCCGGACACATCAGCGGATAGCGTATCCGGATTCGTTGTGCTGGCTCACATCCAGGCCCTGGATCTCCTCTTCCTCGCTCACCCGCAGGCCCACGGTGTATTTCAGCACCAGGAGGATGATCGTGGTGACAATGCCCGAGTAGATGATCGCGCTGCCTGCACCGATTATCTGGACGAAGAACTGATGGGCATTCCCAAAGAACAGGCCGCTGGCCCCCACCGAAGCGAACAGACCGGTGGCGAGCGCCCCCCAGAGACCTCCGATGCCGTGGACAGCCACCACGTCGAGAGAGTCGTCGTACCCGATCCGCTCCTTGAGCAGTACCGCCAGATAGCAGAGGATTCCCGCCACGAAGCCGATGATGATCGCCGAGACAGGTCCCACGAACCCTGCCGCCGGGGTGATGGCTACCAGGCCGGCAACCGCCCCGGACACCGCTCCCAAGGTGGTGGGTTTTCCCCGGATGATCTTTTCGGCCAGGATCCACGAGAGCGCCGCGGTGCCAGTGGCGACCTGTGTGGTAAAGAACGCCAGGGTGGCGGTTCCGTTTGCTGCCAGGGCGCTGCCCGCATTGAACCCGAACCATCCGAACCACAGAAGCGATGCGCCGAGCACGGTGAGCGGAAGGTTGTGGGGATAGATGGGCTGGGTTTTGTAGCCTTTGCGCCTCCCGATGACGAGGACCGCCATCAGTGCGGCCGTGCCGGAGTTGACGTGGATGACCGTGCCGCCGGCAAAGTCGAGCGCTCCCAGCCTGCCCAGCCAGCCTCCGCCCCAGACCCAGTGGCACACCGGAAGATACACGAACGTGCTCCAGAGGATGACAAAGAGGAGAAACACGGAGAATTTCATTCGTTCGGCAAACGCGCCGGTGATCAGAGCCGGGGTGATGATGGCGAACATGAGCTGGAAGGCCGCGAAGAGCAGATGGGGTATGGTGTCGGAATAAGGCCCGGCATCGATCCCCACCCCCTTAAGGCCGACCCACCGGAAGGTGCCGATGACTCCACCCGCATCGCCGCAGAAGGCCAGGCTGTAACCATAAGCTATCCAGAGGACGGAAACCAGCCCCAGGCAGATGAAGCTCTGCATCATGGTGCCCAGAACGTTCTTCGAGCGCACGAGGCCTCCGTAGAACAGGGAGAGCCCCGGCGTCATGAGCATGACCAGTGCGGTTGCGACAAGCATCCAAGCGGTATCACCTGAAGAAATCATAAAAATGGGTCTCCTTTCATCACAAGGCTTATGCTTGTTCAGGGTGAGCAAGGGGGGTGCCAGCTGCCCAGGAAGGTATAACTTTATGATAAATAAGGTATAATTCTGCAAATGGCAAAAAGTATATGGTACAATATTGTTCAAAGAATATAAATGGGCTAAATATTGTTGAAAAACTATGAACAGGCTTCAATAGTGAATCGAAATGTGCTACGGGATAATTCCATGAAGGCGATCGATCACGTCAGTACAGGTCTCGAAGGCCTCGATCCCGTCATCGACTGGCTGCGGCCGGGCGACAACGTGGTCTGGCAGGTTGACGACATCCGCGATTATCAGGGCATCGCGGAGCGGTTCGTGGCCAGGGCGCTCGATGACCGCAACCGGGTCGTCTACATGCGTTTCGCCCGGCACGAGCCCCTGGTGCGGCCCCGGGAAGGTCTCACCATCCATCGCCTGGATTCGAACCAGGGGTTCGAGACGTTCTCCACCCAGGTGCACACGATCATCACCGGCGAGGGGGAAGGGACGTACTATGTGTTCGACAGCCTTTCCGATCTGCTCTCGGCATGGGCCACGGACCTGATGATCGGAAACTTCTTTCTCATCACCTGTCCCTACCTCTTCGAGCTCAAGACCGTCGCCTACTTCGCCCTGGTGAGAAACCGTCATTCCTATGCAACCGTGGCGCGGATCAGGGAGACCACCCAGGTTCTGCTGGATGCCTACAACTGTGACAGCGATTTCTATGTCCAGCCGCTGAAGGTCTGGAAACGCTATTCTCCCACCATGTTCCTGCCCCACCTGGAAAAGGGGGACAGGTTCATGCCCGTGACCAGCAGCGTTGACGCCTCGAAGCTCTTCACGCACATGTCGCGGTTCACGGAGAGCTCGAGGAGGAACCTGGATTACTGGGACAGGCTCTTCATGGAGGCCGAGGGCCTGACCCCGTCCAATGCCGGGGAGCAGGAGCGGCGGCGGATGGTCTCTCTGCTCTGCGACCTCATGATCACCCGCGATCCGCGGATGTCCGCCCTGGTCAAGGAGCACCTGAGTCTGGAGGATCTTCTGGACATCAAGGCGCGCCTCATCGGATCGGGCTTCATCGGCGGCAAGACCGTGGGGCTCCTGCTCTCCCGGAAGCTCCTGGCCGAGGACACGGGCAGGGACTGGGACAACCGTCTGGAGCCTCACGACTCGTTCTACATCGGCTCCGACGTCTTTTATTCCTATCTCGTCAACAACGGCTGCTGGAAGCTGCGCATGGAGCAGAAGACGCCCGAGGGGTTTTTCAGCATGGCGCCGGTGCTCGCAGAGAGGATGCGCGAGGGGGTGTTCCCGGACGACATCAAGGAGCACTTCTACCAGATTATCGAGTACTTCGGACAGTCGCCCATCATCGTGCGCTCCAGCTCGCTGCTGGAAGACTCCTTCGGCAACGCCTTTGCCGGCAAGTATGAGAGCGTCTTCTGCGCGAACCAGGGCTCGCCCGAGGAGCGCTATGCCGGGTTCGAAGCTGCGGTGAAGCGGATTTTCGCCAGCACCATGGACGAGAGCGCCCTTATCTACCGCAGGCAGCGGGGGCTGGAATCCCAGGACGAGCAGATGGCCCTGCTGGTCCAGCGGGTGTCCGGCTCCTACCGCGGGCCGTATTTCTTCCCGGATATCGGCGGGGTGGGGGTGTCCTACAACACCTTTGTCTGGAAGGAGGGCATGGACCCGAAGGCAGGCATGCTCAGGATGGTGCTCGGTCTGGGAACTCGGGCCGTGGACCGGGTGGAAGGGGACTATCCCCGGCTGGTGGCCCTGGACGACCCCCTGAAACGGCCCTTTGCCGGAATGGACGAACTGCGCGCCTTCTCCCAGCACAGCGTGGACGTGATCAACATCCACGACAACGAGCTCCAGACCCGTGCGTTTGCAGGTCTCGCCCGCGAGCGCATCGACATGCCCCTCCAGAGCATCGCTGTGTTCGACGACGAGGCGAGCCAAAGGCTCAGGGAGTACGGCAGGGAGGATCACGATGCATGGATCATCACCTTTGACGACTTCCTCTCCAGCTCCGATTTCCCCTCCCTGATGCAATCCATGATGAAGGTTTTGGAGAAAGGCTACGATTATCCCGTCGACATCGAGTTCACGATCAATTTCACGGGCCCGGACGAATTCCGGATAAATCTGGTCCAGTGCCGGCCGCTGCAGACCATCGGCGAGGAGAGGCCCGTGGAGTTTCCCGGGCAGGTGGACGACAGGAACGTCCTGTTCCGCATGAACGGCAACTTCATGGGAGGCAGCATCTCGCAGTCCATCGACCGCATCATCTCTGTGGAGCCCCGTGCCTATATGGATCTCCCGCTGCAGCGGAAGTACGACATCGGCCGGGTGGTGGGAATCCTGAACCGGCAGGCTCCCGTACGCACCGACCTGTCCACCATGCTCCTGGGGCCCGGCAGGTGGGGGACCACCACGCCCTCCCTGGGTGTGCCGGTACACTTCTCCGAGATCTGCAATATGACGGTCCTGGGAGAGATCGCATCCATCGAGGGCAACCTCATGCCCGAGCTCTCCTACGGCACGCACTTTTTCCAGGACCTCGTGGAGAACCGGATCTTCTTCGTGGCCATTTTCCCCTGGAAAGAGGATGTGTACTACAACTCATCGTGGCAGGACGGTCTTACCGATATCCTGGAAAAGGTTCTGCCCGAGGAGAGAAGATACCGGGACGTGGTCCGGGTCTTCGATGTACGCGACAAAAAGGTGCGAATCGTCTCGAATGTGGTGCAGCAGAAGGTGGTGTGCTTTTTTGAAGGATAGGGAAGAGGCGGGTTCCGGATCCTTCAACGAGGGAAAGGGATTCCGCGGGAGAAAACCGTATGAGCGATGCGAAGACACGACGCGAAAGCGATAAAGGAAAAGCCGTATGACACTTTTTGAGTACGAAGACCTGGATGTTCTCCACGATCTGGCCCGGATTCTCGCTACCCCCCTTGACTTGCGGGAACAGCTCGAACAGGTGCTCGAGACTCTGAGCGAGAAGACCGGGATGGACCGCGGCATGATCTCCATCCTCGACCGGGACACGGGGGAGGCGATCCTGGATCTGGCCCACGGTGTGGACATCGAGGGCCTCGACATCACCTACAAACCGGGCGAGGGGATTACGGGCCAGGTGGCCCAGACCGGCAAGCCCATGGTGATCGCGAACCTGGGCAAGGAGGAGCATTTTCTCGACCGCACCGGGGCCAGAAAGTTCCTGGACCGCTCCGAGCTCTCGTTCCTCTGCGTGCCCATCATCTACGACGGCAAGGTCGTGGGCGTGCTCTCCGCCGACAAGGTGGCCCGGCAGGTCGACAGCCAGGACTACGAGATCCGATACCTCTCCGAGGTGGCGGGCCTGATCGCCAAGGCGGTGCACACGCGCGCAATCGAAGAAGAGAACCGGCGGCTGAAAAACATCCTGGGCAGGACCCAGAGGCCGGCCTCCGAGATCGTAGGCAACTCGAAAGGCATGAAGGAGATCTTCGGGCTGATCTCCCAGGTCGCGGATTCCAACACCACGGTTCTCATCCACGGCGAGACCGGCACCGGAAAGGAGCTGGTGGCCAGGGCCATTCACCGTAACTCACCCCGCGCCGCGGGACCCTTCATCGAGGTGAACTGCGCCGCCATGCCCGACACCCTGATCGAGAGCGAGCTTTTCGGGCACGAGAAAGGCGCGTTCACCGGTGCGAGCCAGCGCCGGAGGGGCCGTTTCGAGGAGGCACACGGGGGCACCATCTTCCTTGACGAGGTGGGCGAGCTCTCGCCCCTGGCGCAGGCCAAGCTGCTGCGCGTGATCCAGGAGCGGCAGTTCCAACCCCTGGGCACCACCCGGACGGTCAAGGTCAACGTGCGCATCATCGCCGCCACGAACCGCGACCTGGAGCAGGACGCGGCCTCGGGGCGTTTCCGCTCCGACCTCTACTACCGTCTCAACGTGTTTCCGGTCTACATGCCGGCCCTCAAGGAGCGGGGAGGCGATATCCTGCTCCTGGCCGACTACTTCGTGGAGAAATACGCTCACGAGTTCGGCAAACACATCAAGCGGATCTCGACCCCTGCCATCGACTCGCTCCTCGCCTATCACTGGCCCGGGAACGTCCGGGAGCTGGAAAACTGCATCGAGCGGGCCGTGCTGCTCGCGGGCGGCGACACCATCGACAGCACGCACCTGCCGCCCTCGCTGCAGATGAAGGTGGTGGCTCCGGCGAAGAAGAAGCAGGGCCAGCTCTCCAGCCTCATCGGCGCCTACGAGCGCTCCCTTATCGTCGATGCCCTCAAGGATGCAAAGGGAAACCAGAGCAAGGCCGCGCGGGTCCTGGGCACCACCAAGCGCATCATCCAGTACAAGGTGGAGAAATACGGGATCGACGTCGACAGGTTCAAGGCGAAAAAGAGCTGAGAGACCCTGTGGACGAAACGGAAGGGTCACATTCCCCACCGTTTGCGGGCTTCAACAGGGCCTCAGCCTTGTCCTCAAGGTTCATACCATTGATCGAAACCGTGATCAGACTGCCCGGCCGGTCTCTTTCGGGCAGTGCCCTGGGACCGGTGTTTCATCCGAGCGGGCCGAGCTCACCATTTCGATGAAACAGGCAGTGAAGGGGCTGTGGTCGACCAGCTCGGGATGAAAGGTCGTGAGCAGGATATTGCCCTGCCGTACAGCCACGACATCCCCCCCGACCTCGGCGAGGACTTCGACTTCACGCCCCGCAGAGGTGATCCGGGGCGAGCGGATGAAGACCATGGGGGTCGGCGTTTCCGAGAGGGCCGAGCTTCCATGCACCAGGCGGCTGAAGACCTGGGAGCCGTAGGCATTGCGCTCCACCGTGATATCGACGCTGGACCAGATCCCTCCCCGGGCCAGCAGTACGACCCCGGCGCAGGTTCCCCATACGGGCAGACCCTGTCGGATGAGATCGCCCACGGGTTTTTCGAGCCCGGAGGACGAGACGAGATTCCTCATGGCGGTGCTCTCACCACCCGGAAGGATGAGGCCCTCGATCCCGGCGAGATCGGCGGGCAGGCGAACGGGGCGTCCCTGCACGTCGTGTCTGTTCAGGTTCGTCATATGCTCGCGCACGTTTCCCTGGAGTGCGAGTATCCCGATCACCATCACCGCCCCCGCCCGGCAAGCCGCTCGCCCTCGGGCATGGTCCGCACGTCGAGGCCGGACATGGCCTCGCCCAGGCCTTCGGAAACCCGTGCGATCCAGGCGGGGTCGTCGCAGTGGGCCACGGCCTCCACGATGGCCTTTGCACGCCGGGCAGGGTCGCCCGACTTGAAGATGCCCGACCCGACGAACACGCCGTCAGCCCCGAGCTGCATCATGAGAGCGGCATCCGCCGGGGTGGCCACGCCGCCCGCGGCAAAGTTCACCACGGGAAGAGCCCCTGATTTCCTGATATCGGCAAGGACCTCGAAGGGCGCCGCGATCTCCCTGGCAAATCCCGGGACCTCGTCTTCACGCATCGAGAGCAGCATACGGATCTGTCCCATGAGGGTGCGCATGTGCCTGACGGCCTCCACCACGTTTCCCGTGCCTGCCTCTCCCTTGGTCCGGATCATGCTCGCGCCCTCGCCGATCCGGCGCGCCGCCTCTCCCAGGTCGCGGCAGCCGCACACGAACGGCACCTCGAAGGCGTGCTTGTCGATGTGGTTGCTCTCGTCCGCGGGCGTCAGGACCTCGCTCTCGTCGATATAGTCGATCTTCAGCGCCTGGAGCACCTGGGCCTCGACCAGGTGGCCGATCCTCACCTTGGCCATGACCGGGATGGTCACTGCCTCCTGGATGGCACGGATAACGGCAGGGTCGCTCATCCGGGCGACACCGCCCTGGGCGCGGATATCCGCGGGGACACGCTCCAGGGCCATAACCGCCACGGCCCCGGAATCCTCGGCGATACGGGCCTGATCCGCCGTGGTCACGTCCATGATCACCCCGCCTTTGAGCATCTGTGCCAGCCCACGGTTGACGATGATTCTTTCACTGATATCACTCATATTGGTCAACTCCTATTGTTATATAACATTAATTGTGATAATAGAGAACTGTATCACTATTTGTCATGATGGAAAAGGAGAATCTCATGCGGTACAAACAGATCGCCCGGAGGCTCGCAGACGGCATCCTCAGGGACAGGACGCCGGGAGAGCGGCTGCCCGGCGTAAGGGAGCTGGCCAGGAGCGAAAACATCAGCATGGTGACGGCGAAAAACGTGTACCGGTATCTTTTCGAACAGGGCCTGGTCGTGAGCCGGCAGGGCGCGGGCACCTTTGTGGCGCACAGTCTGACCGGGGGCGATATCGACATGGCGGCGATCCGCCCGCCCGAGGAGCTGATGCTCTGGGTGAGCCAGCATCTCAGGCTCACCATCGAAGGGCTCAACGCGTACGACCCTCCCCAGGGGTACGAGCCCCTGCGCGAGCAGGCCGGGAAATGGCTCAGGTCTTCCGGGATCGACGCCGCCCCGATCGTCACCTCGGGCTCCCAGCAGGCCCTCTTTCTGCTTGGCCTTTCCCTGCTGAGCAAGGGCGATGCCGTGGCCGTTGAGGATCCCGGATACATGGGGGCCGTACGGATCTTCGAGTCACTCGGGGCCGAGGTTGTTTTCGTCCCCCGCATCGCGAGCCGAGACGATCTCGATCGGATCAAAGGCATGGATATCCGCCTGCTCTACACCATGCCGCAGGGCCACATCCCCACCGGAAGATCCATGCCGGAAGATTTGCGGGACGATCTCGTCTCCATGGCTTCCGACAAGAACTTCTTCATCGTCGAGGACGATCCCCTTTCCGATGTTGTCGGAATCACCCCCTTAAAGGCCAGGGATACCCGCGGGCGGGTCATCTACATCAAGAGCCTCTCCAACGTCCTGGGCCCGGGTCTGCGCATGGGGTTCGCGGTCTTTCCGGAATCCATGCAGAGAAGCATTCTCGATCTCAAGGAGATCAACGACCTCTCGCTTTCGGGAATCCTGCAGCGCTCTCTGCTCACGGTGTTCACCTCGTCGAGGCTGACCGGGCATATCGAACGGCTGCGGCACGAGCTCGCCCAGCGGAGCGCCTATCTCGAACAGAACACGCCGTGGGAGCCGGGGGGGGCCTGCGTGTGGATCAGGACGCCCATACCCAGCCGGATCTGCCGGGACAGGCTGCTGGAGCAGGGTATCCGAATCACGCCCGGAGACATCTACGGTGCCCGCTGGTCGCATTACATCCGGCTCTCGGTCCTGACCCCCACGCTTCCGGACTTCAAACGGGGGGTCGGGATCGTGCAGGAATTCCTCAACGGGGTGAAAGGCCCGGAGCTCACCGAGTTCTGAGCGAAACCCCGTTCAGTCCCGGCGGAGCGCGCCCCGCGGATCGGCACGGAAAAAATCGCACCGGTTCCGGCAAGCCTTTGTCCGGGCAGCTTTTTATCAATGGCATGAACCTCAAGGGCAAGCCCCGGGGTCCATGCCATTGGATTCCCCTTCTTTGTACACGTTGTCGTACGTGCGCATGCGAAATATGTTAAGCAGTCATGGAGCGGTCTTGACCGAAGGATTACGATCATGCGGACGAAAGAGGAGGATGGAACAAAATTGTGCAAAGCATATCTGATCGAACATTATTGGAAAATACTGGAAACCGGCTCCGCCGGGAAATTCCGGATGCAGACATGGTGCCGGCCGGGTAATGTTATTTTGTAATACCTGGAATCGATGGAATAAAATTGATCCGATGCTCCGGAAAGGAACAGGACCCGCACCCATGGCACGGATTTCGCTCTTTCCTGTCCAAGCACGACAAGGAGGACGAAAACAAGGTGTGCCGTCTGTTCGCCATAACGAGTAACGAGCCGCTCTCGCCCATGGTCGCCCTGCGTGCCCTGGACGTCATGAAAGAAGGCCACGACGGTTCCGGGGTCGGCCTGTTCATGACCGACCTCGGCGGGGACCTGGAACAGTTCAGGGGTTCTCCCATCCTTTCGGGCGTTTTCTCCCAGGAAGGGATCAAGAGGCTCGATCGCTACATGATGGAGCTGGGCCTGCTCACCAAGTTCAAGCTTTCCATCAGGCCCGCCAAGGAGCCGCCCGAGGGCACCCCGAAACGCGACGTGTACCTCATCCGGGTGTATGAGTATCCTTTCGAGTGGGAGGGCCTGAGCGAGGCCGAGATCGCGGCGCGGCTCATGAGGATCCGGATCGACCTGAGGAGGCTGGGCGAGCAGGACGGGTCCATGATGGTCTTTTCCTTCTGGCCGGACACGATCATGATCAAGGAAGTAGGCGATCCCCTGGCCATAGCCGAATATCTCGGGCTCGACCGGAAGAGTCTGAAGGCGCGGGTGATCATGGCCCAGGGCAGGCAGAACACCAACTATGCCGTTACCCTCTATGCCTGCCACCCCTTCTTTCTCCAGGGCTTCGCCACCATGACCAACGGCGAGAACACCGCGTTCGGGCCTATACGGGATTATCTGATGTCGCGGGGTTTTCCCGGATATGCGGGCTATCAGTCTGACTCCGAGGTGTTCACCCATATCCTGCACTACACCGCAAACCGGCTTGGGCTCGGGATCGATGCCTACAAACACATCATCACCCCGCTCAAGGACGAGGAGCTGACCAGGCACCCGGACAGTGCGTTTCTGAGAAGGCTCAAGCACGGCTGCCGTTTTCTCACCATCGACGGGCCCAACTGTGTGATCGGGTGTCTGCCCGACAAGACACTCTTCATGGTCCACGACAGCAAGAAACTCAGGCCGGGCGTTGTGGGAGGCAGGCCCGGGATGTTCGCCTTCTCTTCCGAGATGTGCGGGCTCGACGGGGCCATTCCCGTCCGGGAAGGAAACTGCGAATTCCAGCCCATGAAATACGACCTCGCCTGTGTGGATGCCTCGCGGATGGAGGTCAGGAGATGGAGCCAATGGGAACCCTGCACCCATCTGCACTGAGCCCCAGGGACCTGCCCTGGCGCGTCTGCTGGGACAGGGACCGGTGCACCCTGTGCGGACAGTGCACTGCGGTGTGCCCGGTGAGGGCAATCGAGCTCGGCGTGCACCGCAGGCGGGAGGTGCCGGTTCTCATGGGCCTGGGCGAGAGGCCGGGAAACGTCTACCGCGTTTATTACGGGATCGACCAGAAAACCGACCCGGCACATGCCTGCGTGGGGTGCGGCATGTGCTCGTTCGTCTGCCCCAACTCCGCCATATTCCCCGTAAGGAGCGAGGAGACCGACAAGCTGAAGTTTCATGCCAACCAGGGCGGAGAGCCGAGGCGGCGGGGAGGCAGGCGGAACGACACGGCAAGCGTGCTCGACCGCATCAAGTTCGTCCGCATCTCCATGCTCACCGACCCGGCCCTGGACGCCGGCAGGCACGAGTTCGAGCTCAGGACCCTCCTGGGGCGCATCCTGCCTCCCGAGGAGATCCTCAACTCGGCAAAAGAGGACGGATGGGCGCCACCGGTGCGGGAGATCTATCCCCTGATCGTGGGCGGCATGTCGTTCGGGGCACTCTCCCCGAACATGTGGGAGGGGCTCCAGATGGGCGTGGCCTATCTGAACGAGGAGCTTGGCATGCCCGTGAGGATATCCACGGGCGAGGGCGGGTGCCCGCCGCGGCTGCTCAGGTCGCGGTTTCTCAAGTATGTGATCCTCCAGATCGCGAGCGGGTATTTCGGCTGGGACGAGATCATCCACGCCCTGCCAGAGATGAAGGAAGACCCCTGCGCCATCGAGATCAAGTACGGCCAGGGCGCCAAGCCCGGAGACGGCGGGCTGCTCATGTGGCATAAGGTGAACGGGCTCATCGCCGCCATCAGGGGGGTGCCGCCCGGGGTGAGCCTGCCCTCGCCGCCCACGCACCAGACCAAATACTCCATAGAGGAGTCCGTGGCCAAGATGATCCAGTCGCTCTCAATGGCATGGGGCTTCAGGGTGCCGGTGTACCCGAAGATATCGGCTACCAGCACCACGACCGCCGTGCTCAACAACATCGCGCGCAACCGGTACGCGGCGGCCTTGGCCATCGACGGCGAGGACGGGGGAACCGGAGCGGCATACAACGTGTCCATGAACCACATGGGCCATCCCATCGCCGCCAATGTGCGAGACGCATACCTGAACCTGGTGAAGATCGGCAAGCAGAACGAGATCCCTCTCTTCGCCGGAGGAGGCGCGGGAAAGAACGGCAACCTGGCGGCAAATGCCGCTGCGCTCATCATGCTCGGTGCAAGCGGGGTTCAGGTGGGCAAATATCTCATGCAGGCGGCGGCCGGGTGCGTCGGTTCGGAGGGGGACCGGTGCAACATCTGCAACCTCGGCCGATGCCCCAAGGGGATCACCTCGCAGGACCCCAGACTCTACCGCAGGCTCGACCCCGAAGACGTGGCCGGGCGGCTGGTCGACGTGTTTTTGAGCTTTGACGCCGAACTCAAGAAGATCCTCGCGCCCATGGGAAGGTCCACCTCTCTTCCCATCGGCATGTCCGACGCGCTCGGCATCGACGACTTTCATGCGGCCGAGCGTCTTCAGATCAGGTATGTGGTGTGAGGTGCCCGGCCATGACAGAAAAAACACCCGGACATCGGGGGGCGGACGCATGAACCGGCACGAGAAGGTCGTGATCCAGGGCATGGAAGAGGGGAGCCGGGTGGAATCCCGGGTTCTGGAAGAGCGCATCCAGAAGGCGGTTGCAGGCGGATACCCCAGGGTCGAGGTGCAGGCCTACGGCCAGCACGGGATCGGCGGCAGGCTCTGGAATACCGGCCCGGAGCCGGTGCTCATCGACATCCATGGGCACCCGGGTCAGCGGATCGGCTCCATGGGATCACCGCACACATTCATCGAGGTTCACGGTCATGCATCCGATGATGTGGGGTGGCTCAACGCAGGTGCTACCATCGTGGTGCACGGCGATGCAACCAACGGCATCGCCAATGCCATGGCCCAGGGCAGGATCTATATTGCCGGCGACATCGGCGCCAGGGGCATGACCATGACCAAGAGCAACCCCCGGTTCTCACCGCCCGAGCTCTGGGTCCTGGGAGGGGTGGGCGATTCGTTCGCCGAGTTCATGGCCGGTGGCGTGGCCGTGGTATGCGGCCTGGGCTCGCATTATCGGGGCAATATCCTGGGGCACAATCCCTGCGTGGGCATGGTGGGCGGCAGGATTTTCTTCCGCGGCACCCAGAAGAGCTACAGCGAGGCCGACGTCAGGATGACCCGCATCGGCGACGAGGACTGGCAATGGCTTCAGAGCGGCATGAAGGATTTCTTGAGGGCCATCGGCCGTGAGGATCTTCTCGATGTGCTGAGCGGCGACCGGTCCGCCTGGCGGCTTCTCGCTGCGCTTGAGCCCCATGAGAAGGACTGCGGGAAACGGATATCCATTTCACGGTTCCGTTCACGGGTATGGGAGCGGGAGCTGGGAACGGGAGGCTTGATCGGGGACCTCACCGATATGGACCGCGGCCAGGTCCCGGTGATCGCGACCGGCCCGATGCGCAGGTTCGCGCCCATATGGGAAAACCACAAGCATGTACCGCCCTGCCAGGCGGCCTGCCCGGCCGGCATTCCGGTGCAGAGGCGCTGGGAGCTCATCCGCAGGGGCCTGGTGCAGGAGGCCGTGGACCTGGCGCTCCAGTACACACCTTTTCCGGCCACGGTGTGCGGTTACCTCTGCCCGAACCTGTGCATGCAGAGCTGCACCAGAAATCTGGACCATATGACCCCAGTGGATGTGACCGTGCTCGGCAGGGCGAGCCTGGATGCCCGCGAGCCCCGGCCTTGTGCGTCCACGGGCGCGAAGGTCGCGGTCCTCGGGGCCGGTCCGGCCGGGTTGTCCGTTGCCTGGCAGCTCTGGATGAAGGGACACGAGCCCGTGGTGTACGACCGGTCGCCCGAGCCGGGCGGGAAGATCGCGGAGGCCATACCGGGCACCCGCTTTCCCGATGAGGTGTTCCGCAGGGAGCTCGGCCGGGTTCTCGAAAAGATTTCTTTCAGACGGCTAATGGGAGAGTTCGGTCAGAAGGAGTTCCTGGCTCTGAAAGAAGGTCACGATTTCACGGTCATCGCCGTGGGTGCCGGGATTCCCTGCACCCTCGGGATACCGGGTGGCGAGATGGCGGTGCCTGCACTGGATTTTCTCCGAAGATCGAAGCGCGGCGACATCACGGTTGGAGGCAGGGTCGTGATCATCGGCGCGGGCAACGTGGGCTGCGATGCGGCCACCGAGGCGAGCCGCCTGGGAGCTGAGGAAATCACCCTGATCGACGTCCGGGAGCCCGCGTCCTTCGGCCGCGAGCGCGCGGCTGCGGAAAGGGCGGGTGCCCGGTTTCTCTGGCCGGTGTCGGCACGGGCGATAAACGCCACGGGCGTCGAGCTTGCGGACGGCAAAATTCTCCCGGGTGATACAGTAGTTGTTGCAATCGGCGACCGGCCTGACATATCATTCCTCCCCGAAGACATAGACAGCCGTCACGGTTTCATCGTGGCGGACGATGGTTGCCGCACGTCCGATCCAAAGGTGTACGCCGTCGGAGACAGCGTAAAGCCCGGGCTTATCACCGACGCCATCGGTGCGGGCAGAAGGGTGTCGCAGTCGATCGATGCGCTGATCAAAGGCGTACACGGGCCGCCGGAAGCGCCGTCACCCATGGATGCCGGCCGGGTGAGGCTCGAGTACTACGACCCGGGGCGCCGGGCTGCGGAGGACATCGGACAGTGCTCGGAGATGTGCGCCTCCTGCGGCGGATGCAGGGACTGCGGGGTATGCGAGGCGATTTGCCCCCGTCAGGCAATCTTCCGGAAGGACATCCCGGAAGGCGGCTTTGAGTACTGCCTCGAAGACGACCGCTGCATCGGGTGCGGGTTCTGTGCAGGGGCCTGCCCGTGCGGGATATGGGAGCTCAGGGAAAACGAACCCCTGGAATAGACAAAGAAACGCTTGATAATGCAAGAAGACGAAAATGGAGGACGAGCCATGTTACAATGCAAGACAAAGCAAGATGTTATGAAGGCTGTAAAGGAACACAAGGTCAGCTTCATACAGTTCTGGTTCACCGATGTTCTGGGCAGGCTCAAGAGCTTCAATCTGACGCCCTCGGAACTTGAAGAAGGCATCGAGGAGGGCATGGGTTTCGACGGGTCCTCCATCGAGGGCTTTGCCCGGGTCCACGAGAGCGACATGATCGCCAAGCCGGACCCCGCCACCTTCCAGCTCCTGCCCTGGAGACCGTCGGATTATCCCGTGGCCCGCATGGTGTGCGACATCCTGACCCCGGAGGGCACCCCCTACGAAGGCGACCCGCGATACGCGCTCAAGCGCGTGCTGGCCAGGGCGGCTGAGAAAGGGTACAACGTGTTTCTCGGGCCGGAGCTGGAATACTTCTACTTCGCAGACGACAAGTGCACCACCATCCTGGACAGGGGAGGGTACTTCGACGGCCTGCCCATCGACCGGGGCCCCGACATCCGGCGCGACACCATATTCAGCCTGCAGAAGATGGGCATCCAGGTGGAGTACAGCCACCACGAGGTCGCCCCGTCGCAGCACGAGATCGACCTGCGGTACAAAGAGGCGCTCACCATGGCCGACATCGTCATGACCTACCGGACCACGGTCAAGGAGATCGCCCGCCAGCACGGGGTGTACGCCACCTTCATGCCCAAGCCGCTCGCCTGCGAGAACGGCAGCGGCATGCACGTCCACCAGTCGCTGTTCACGGGCGACGACAACGCCTTTTTCGACGCGGGCGACAAGTACCATCTCTCGAAGGTGGGCAAGCACTACATCGCGGGTATTCTCAACCACGCCCGGGAGATCTGCGCGGTCACCAACCAGTGGGTGAACTCCTACAAGAGGCTCGTTCCCGGCTACGAGGCCCCGGTCTACGTGTCCTGGGCCAGGAGAAACCGCTCGGCAATGCTCAGGGTCCCCATGTACAAGCCGGGCAAGGCCAAGGCCACCCGGATCGAGTTCAGGGCGCCTGACCCGGCCTGCAACCCCTACCTGGCCTTTGCGGTGCAGATAGCGGCCGGGCTGGAGGGCATTGAAAAAGGGTATACCCTGCCCGAGCCCATCGAGAAGGATATCTTCGAGATGGACGAGAAGGCGCGGGAGGAGGCCGGGATCACCTCGCTGCCTGGCAACCTCTTCGAGGCGATCCAGGAGGTGTCCGGGAGCACGCTGGTGAGGGAGGCCCTGGGTGACCACATCTTCGAGAAGTTCGTAGAAAACAAGAAGAAGGAGTGGGACGCCTTCAGGACCCATGTCAGCAAGTACGAGATCGACACCTATCTGCCGCTGCTCTAAAGAATGATGGACGGACCGGCCCGGTTGATGTATACACCGGGCCGGGTTTCTGCACGCAGATACTTAGTACTACAGTGGCGGAGCTTAGAGATCAGGGTCATGATCGGGGTCAGGTCTCAACATATGACACTCCCGGTCATGATCGGGGTCAGGTCTCAACATATGACACTCCCGGTGTCATATGTTGAGACCTGACCCCATGATGACCCCATGATGTGACTGACCCTATGACTGGTTACCACTGCAGTGTCAGGGAAGGCGAAGAAGGCAGACAGCATAAGGAAGCAAAGGGAGAAGGAGGAGGGGAGTATTCTATGTCAGCACGAGACAAGCGCCCGGCGGTCGTGGTTTTGGAAGACGGTTCGGTCTTCCGCGGCCGCGCCTTTGCCGGAGGCGGTGACGCCTGCGGCGAGGTGGTGTTCAACACCGCCATGACCGGCTACCAGGAGGCGCTCACCGATCCGTCGTATTGCGAGCAGATACTCGTTATGACCTATCCCCTCATGGGAAGCTACGGCATCAACGACCAGGACCGGGAATCCCCCGCCATTCACCTTAAGGGGTTCGTGGTCAGGGAATATCAGCACCATCCGAGCAACTGGAGATCGACCGGGACGCTTCAGAGCTACCTGGAGGAGTTCGGCCGGATCGGGGTCGAAGGGGTGGACACCCGGGCGCTGACCCGCAGGATCAGGACCGCGGGCGCCATGCGGGGGATCGTGTCCACGCGGTATGACAAGGTGCCGGAGCTTCTGGAGCAGGTGCGCGCCTATCCCGGGCTGACCGGAAGGGATATCGTGTCGTCGGTGACCTGCTCCCGGCCGCATCTCTGGAAGTCCGGGAAAGCGGCGCCCCTTGAAGGACCCCTGCAGAAAGGCAGCGGGCATCGTGTGGTCGTGCTCGACTGCGGCGCAAAACACAACATCCTCAGAAGCCTGGAGCGCCTGGGGTGCCAGGTCGTTCTGATGCCCTCGCGCACCCGGGCCGAGGATATCCTGGCGCTTGAGCCCGACGGGATCATGCTGTCCAACGGTCCGGGCGATCCGGCCCCGCTCGCCTGCGAGATCGAAACCGTCCGGCGCCTGCTGGGCAGGGTGCCCATTTTCGGGATCTGCCTGGGGCACCAGATACTCTCCCAGGCCTTCGGCGCCAGGACCGAGAAGCTCAAGTTCGGCCACCACGGCGTGAACCAGCCGGTGAGGAACCTGCTGACCGGCCGCGTGGAGATCACCTCGCAGAATCACGGGTTTTCCGTGGTCACGGAAACGCTGCCCAAAGATGCCGAGGTCACTCACGTCAATCTCAACGACCAGACCCTGGAGGGCGTCAGGTATCCAGCCTACCGGGCGTTCAGCGTTCAGTATCATCCCGAGGCGTCTCCCGGGCCTCACGACGCCGGCTATCTCTTCAGGGAATTTCTTGGAATGATGGGCTCGCCTGCAGGCTTGACCGCCGGAATGCGGCACATCTCGTAGGGAGAAGTTGTTTTTTTGCTGTCTGCAAAATACATACTAACTTAAGAAGGGCGAGCAGTACTGCGTGCAAACGGGACGGAAGGACTCGACGGCGCGGGGGAAATGGATGCTATGAAGGCGATAGTGCGGGCAATGATGAAGAAAACAGCCCAGTGGAGGTTGTACATCGGACGCGAGCCGAAGAACCTCCCGGCCCGGTCCGTGGTACTTTTCCCTGTCCAGCCCTGCACGCTCCTGTGCGGCCTGGCCGGTATCCTGGTCGTCAGGGGCGGGGAGGATGCACCACGTGACGACATCCTTCGTATACTCGGTCTGCACTTCGACCAGGTGCGGGCATGTGCACTGAACAGGGTGCTCGGCAGGGAGATCGCGCCGGATGAGTACCTCGACCCCAAAGAGCTCCGGGTTTTCGAACAGGACGTGTACCGTCTGAAGCAGAGTTCCGGGAACCAGTGGACGCTCGCTCGCAAGGAGCTTTTCGACCGCCTCGAGAACCTGTGCGCGGACATGGACGCATTCGTGGACCAGGAGGAGCGTATCCTGGAAAAGGAGGCGGCCTCGCTCTCCACCCTCGACATGGAGAACCTCATGAGGTCCCTGATCCTTCTCAAGGACATCTCATGGGCGCTTCATGAGGACGTGCTCGGGAACCAGAAAAAGATCGCGTCGCTCTGCGCAGACTCCCGCCAGCTGGCGCTTACGGCATTCGAGAAGTACCAGCGGCTCAACTTCGCCCTCAATGCCCTCGACCGGCTCGAGGTGCGGGGCAGAGACTCCTGCGGGGTGCAGGCCGCGTTCTGCTTTCCCGGCCCGCGGGAGATGAAGGACGTGATGGAAAGGATTAAGGCTGCAGGTCTTTACGATCTCTTCATGAGGCGCTGCCCTCCCGGAGACCTGATGGACGGATCCATCCACGTCTCGCCCGGAGCCCTGATTTTCACCTACAAGACCGCGCTCGTCACCGGAGACCTGGGAGACAACACGAGATCGCTCAGAGCGTCCATAAGCGCAGACCCCATCCTTCGTCTGGTGATGGATCATGCACCAAACTCGCAGATGTACCTGGCGCATACGCGCTGGGCCTCGGTGGGCGCCATCAACGAGACGAACTGCCATCCGGTCAACAACTTCGCCATGGACGGGGAATCGAACGAGCAGTGGGACTTCCAGACGGCGAGGAAACATTATCCCTTCTACGGGAGCGGCACCTGGGCCATCAATGTCGTGCTCAACGGCGACATCGACAACCATCTCCCGCTCAAGGAAGGCCTGCAGGCTATAGGGTGCCGGATCGACCCGCGCGTGACCACCGATACCAAGATCATCCCGCTCGTGATCGAGCGGTACCTCTGCCAGGGCCACGACCTCAAGGAGGCATTCAGGAGGGCCGTGAACGACTTCGAGGGCTCGCACGCCATCGCCATGGAGAGCAACCTGGAGCCAGGCAGGGTATTTCTTGGTGTAAAGGGAAGCGGACAGACCATCTATGTGGGCATCTGCGAGAACCAGTATGTCTTCTCCTCCGAGGTCTACGGCCTGGTGGAGGAGACCCCGTTATTCATCAAAATGGACGGCGAGCGGGAGCGCGTCCCGGGCGATGAGTGCACCCGGGGCCAGATCTTCATCCTGGATAATGCCGGCGGGGGCGGGCTCGGAGGGATCGAGGCCATGTACTACGACGGCCGGCCCCTGGAGCTCGGGCAGGGCGATATCCGGCGCGCCGAGATCACCACCCGGGATATCGACCGCGGGACCTTCCCCCATTTTCTCCTTAAGGAGATCCTGGACGCGCCGGAGTCGATCCGGAAGACCATCCGGGGAAAGTACCGGGTGGAAGGCGGCCGGAGGGTGGCCTTCAACCTGGACGAGGCCGTGGTTCCTGCCGCGGTGCGCGATGCGCTCGTCTCGGGCGTGATCAGACGGATCTACGTGGTGGGTCAGGGCACTGCGGCCATTGCGGGCGCTGCCGTGGCCGAGGCGCTCGCGATCTACCTGAAGGGCACGCCTATCTCGGTCCTGGCGCGTAAGGCCACCGATCTGAGCGGGTTCTGCCTCGACGAAGACATGACGGACTGCCTGGTGATCGCCATCACCCAGTCGGGCACCACCACGGACACCAACCGGGCCGTGACCATGGCCAGGGAGCGGGGCGCGCACCTGATCGCCATCGTGAACCGGAGGCAGTCGGACATCACCACAAAGGTGGACGGGGTATTCTACACGAGCGACGGCCGCGACATCGAGATGTCCGTGGCATCGACCAAGGCGTTCTACTCGCAGATCACCGCGGGCTATATTCTCGCCCTGTTCATGGCGCAGCTTATGGGCGCGCTCTCCCGCGAAAGGATCGTCCGGGAGATTTCCCGGATCGAGCAGTCGCCTAAGCTCATGCAGGAGGTCATCGCCTCGCGCGAGGCGATCAGGAGCTCGGCATGGGACCTGGTGAGAAAAAAGAAATACTGGGCAGTGGTGGGAAGCGGCGCAAACAAGACCGCGTCCGACGAGATCCGGATCAAGCTCAGCGAGCTGTGCTACAAGACCATCTCCTCGGACGTGATCGAGGACAAGAAGCACATCGATCTCTCGTCCGAGCCCCTGATCCTGGTGTGCGCGGCCGGGAGCCCGGACATCGTGCTCGAAGACGTGGTCAAGGACGTGGCCATCTTCCACGCCCATGCATCGAGCGTGGTGGTCATCGCGGACCAGGGCGAGAAGCGCTTCGACGCGATAGCGGACTCGGTGATCCACGTGCCCCGCTCGGGCTTTCCGCTCTCGGTGATCCTCAACACCCTGGCAGGGCACATCTGGGGATACTATGCCGCGTGCAGTCTCGACGCGCAGGCGGGGGCCTTCAAACCGTTCAGGTCGAGCCTGTCCGAGATCATGCGCTGCCAGGAGAAGAAAGGTCTTTCCATCTACGAGAGCATCGAAGACCGCGACCTGCACCGTTGCGTGGACGACTTTTCCGCGATGTTCAACTCCTGGAGGAGATCGGGCATGCTCACGTCAATGAACGTGGAAACCGCTTCCGACATCACCCTGCTTCTGAAGTACGCGGTGGGCAAGCTGCCCATCGAGGATTTCTGGAGCGAGTTCGGCGCCCACCGGGTGACCGCCTCGCCCCTGGACGAGCTGGATTCCGCCCTGGGCAGGGCGATCGACGAGCTCTCGCGGCCCGTTGACGCCATCCGGCACCAGGCCAAGACCGTTACCGTGGGCACGAGCAGGCGGGTGGAGGCCCCACGGGGCGTTATCTTCGATGCGCTCGAAGACCTGTCGTTCACGGTCGAGAACATCCCCGCAAGGGGCGGCATCGTGCTCAAGCGCCTGCAGGATGCGATAAGCCGCATCAACGGCTACACCCTCTATGCCGTGGGCAACCTCGACGATGAGGGGAGGCCCACCGAGGGCTCGACCATCCGGACAATCGGGAAACATGGTGTCGCCGCGGGCATGCGCTCGCGGTTCGACGAGACCGGGACACTCATGGGCACCAAAAAGACCATTGTCCGCACCGGCAACGTCTATGCCGGCGAGGGCAAATCTGACCACGCCTCCATCGTGATCGTCCCGCTCCTGAACTCCCTGCGGGCCGTGGAGCACCTGCTCCTGCTCCACGTCGACTATTGCGAGGACCTGGACGTCGAACGCAAGAAGGAGATCCTGGCCGAGAAGTACAACGACCTCAGGAACCTTGTCGACGAATACAATGTCGCCTGGGACGACGCGTATCTCGAGCGTCTGCCCCTGAGGCTGCTGCTCGGGGAGGACGTGGAGACGATCACGAGCTTGATATTCGAACGGATCGGGGAATCCCGGCCTTCAAGAATCTGAGTAAAGGAGATTACGATGAACCGATTTTTTTCTTTGACAAAGGGCGTTCATTTGGCCTGTATATGGAGGTGCCGATGGACATAACGCCGCGATGCCATGAGAAGATCGTGCAGTTGCTCGAGAAGGGGATCGATCTCCCCAACCCCCTGACCCTCGATATCGGGGAAGAGGTCGACATCGGGCGGATATCCGCGCAGGGCGTCAGGATCTATCCCGGGTGCAGGATCTACGGCGAGAAGACCGTCATCTCATCGGGCGCGCAGATCGGCCGCGAAGGCCCGGTCACGATCGAGGACTGCCAGATCGGCCGCGACGTGGAGCTCAAGGGCGGCTATTTCAGCAAGTCGGTGTTCCTCGACAGATCCAACATGGGCCTGGGCGCCCATGTCCGCGAGGGTTCGATCCTGGAGGAGGAGGCGGGCGGTGCCCACTGCGTGGGGCTCAAGCAGACCATACTCTTCCCCTTCGTGACCCTGGGCAGCCTGATCAACTTCTGCGACTGCCTCATGGCCGGGGGAACCAGCCGCAAGGACCACAGCGAGGTGGGGAGCTCGTACATCCACTTCAACTTCACCCCGGACGGCGACAAGACGACCCCCTCGCTGCTCGGCGACGTGCCCAGGGGCGTGATGCTGAACCGGCCGCCCATCTTCCTCGGAGGCCAGGGGGGGATCGTTGGGCCGGTCCGCATGGGGTTCGGCAACGTCGTGGCCGCGGGCTCGGTGCTCAGGCAGGACTGCCCGGACGACAACTGTCTGATCACGGTCGAGCCGCACCCGGGCGGAGTAAGGGAGTATCAGCCGGCCCTGTACCCGAACCTCAAGCGCGTGGTGGAGAACAACATCCTCTATCTGGCGAACCTCGCGGCCCTGCGCGAGTGGTATGTCCACGTGCGCAAGCCCTTCCTGGACGCGGTCGAGTTCGGCCCCCTCATCCACGCAGGCCTCCTCGACAAGCTCTCGCTCGCCCGCAAGGAACGCCTGAAGCGGCTCGAGGCAATGGCCAAGCGCGCCCCCCAATTCGGGGACGGGTTCACAAAAAATAGCGATAAAATCAAAGAGATGTTTGAGATGGATACAATCCCTGGTTCAGACGCGGAAACGCTGAAAGATGAGTTCCTGGGCGGGCTGAACAGGGCGATGCAGGCAGGACGGGACGGTTACATCGAAACCATCCAGGGTCTGCCCGCGGATGTTTCCGATCAAGGGACGGCATGGCTGGAAAGCGTCGTTACATCACACGCCAAGGCGGTTTCCCAGGCCATGCCCGGCCTGCAGTTGTTTTAAGGGCAGAATTATTTCCAGCTGAACACACGATCAAAGGAGGATTTTACATGGGCAAGCTATTCGGTACGGACGGAATACGCGGGGAGGCGAACAAATACCCCATGAACGCGCAGATCGCCTTCCTGGTGGGCCAGGCGGTGACGTATCTCCTCAGGAAGGAGCATCACCGCACACGGATCATCATCGGCAAGGACACCCGCATCTCGGGCTATATGCTCGAGAGCTCGCTGGAAGCCGGCATCACCTCCATGGGCGGCAACCCTTATCTGGTCGGCGTGCTTCCCACGCCGGGGATCGCCTTTATCGCCAACAGCATGCGGGCCGACGCGGGCATCGTGATCTCGGCCTCGCACAACCCCTACGAGGACAACGGGATCAAAATCTTCGGCGGCAACGGGTTCAAGCTCTCGGACGAGCAGGAAGACACCATCGAGGACCTCATCCTGAACAGCAAACTGGCAAAGCACCTGCCCCCTTCCAAGGACATGGGCCGGGCGTTGCGGATGGAAGACGTGAACGGCCGGTATGTGGTGTTCCTGAAAAACACCTTTCCGCGGGACCTCTCCATGGAGGAGATGAAGATCGTCATGGACACCGCCAACGGCGCCACGTACCGGGTCGCGCCCGATGCCTTCACCGAGCTGGGCGCCGATGTCGAGGTGCTGCACAACTCGCCGAACGGGCTGAACATCAACGACGCGTGCGGCTCGCAGCATACCGCTGACCTGAAGAAGCGGGTCCTGGAAACCGGCGCGGCGGTGGGCCTGGCGTTCGACGGAGACGGGGACCGGCTCATCGCGGTCGACGAGAAGGGGCAGGAGATCAGCGGGGACCAGATCCTGCTCATCTGCGCCCGGATACTCAAGGAAGAGGGCAGGCTCAAGAACGATCTCCTGGTGAGCACGGTCATGAGCAACCTGGGGCTGAGGGTGGCCTGCAAAAAGTACGGTTTCAGCCATCACGCCGCAAAGGTGGGCGACCGCTACGTGCTCGAGGACATGCTCAAAATGGGCGGGGTCATCGGCGGCGAGGACTCGGGGCACCTCATCTTCCTCGACCACCACACCACGGGCGACGGCATTCTCACGGCCATGCAGCTCGTAGCCGCCATGGTCAGGACCGGCAAGCCGCTCTCGGAGCTGGCGAAGCTCATGGACATCTACCCGCAGAAGCTCATCAATGTCAACGTGAAGACCAAGCCGGACATCTCCACAGTGCCCGAGCTCAGAGACGCGATCAGCCAGGTCGAGAGCGAGCTCGGCGACCAGGGGCGCGTCCTGGTCCGCTACTCCGGGACCCAGAACATGTGCCGGGTCATGGTAGAAGGCCCGTCGGTGGACGTCACGGAGAAATACTGCACCCAGTTGGCGGAACTCGTGGAAAAGGTGCTCGGCATGAGCGAGGCCGCAGCCTCATAATCCGCGGAACATCAGGAAAGATCGAGAGAGGAGAGAGAGATCCATGGGAATCGAGATTTTCGTAACTGATGATTTTGCCTCGATGAGCGAGGTTGCCGCGGACATTGCCAAGGATAAAATCCAGCAGGTGCTGAAACAGAAGCAGGAGGCCGTGCTGGGGCTTGCGACGGGCAACTCGCCCACAGGGCTCTACAAGCATCTCGCACAGGCGGCGAACCAGGGCGAGTTCGACTCGAAACGCTGCCGGAGCTTCAACCTGGACGAGTACGTGGGCCTGCCGGGCGAGAACGCCCAGCTCCGCGTCATGCACCCCGAGAGCTATGCATTTTTTATGATTCAGGAGTTCTTCAGCCTTCTCAAGGGCAAGTTCATCGAGACCAACGTGCCCTACGGCGCGCTGATCGAGCAGAAAAAGCTCGTGGCCGAGCTCAAGGCAAACCCGCAGGACTGGGAGGAGAGGGGGACCGACAAGGGGAAGTCGGTTGCCATCCGGAGCAACCCGGACTCCGCATATTTGGGGTGGATCAGGAAAGAGATCCTGGACGGCTATGCCCGCAAGATCCGCAAGGCCGGAGGCATCGACCTGCAGGTCATCGGCGTGGGCGGCAGGGGCCACGTGGCCTTCCATGAGTCGGGCATCCCCTTTAAGGGAAGCAATGTCCTGCTCGTGAAGCTCGACGGCAACACGGTCGCCAACGCGGTGGCCGACGGCCATTTCGCCACCGAGAAAGACTCTCCCCGGTATGCCGTCTCGATGGGGGCCGAGCTCGTGTACAAGGCAAAGACCGTCATGCTCCTTGCCAACGGCGAGCGCAAGCTCGAACCGATCACCCGCTCGATTCTCGACGACCCCTCCCCTGAGATCCCGATCTCGTACGGGCAGATATACGCCGAGCGCGGCGGCAACCTGATCTATGTGCTCGACAAGATCGCCGGCAGGGACCTGCTGGCCGGCCGGCAGGCCCTCAAAGCCAGAGGCATCAGGATCAGGGAAGTCGACGTGCCGGCACCCGCGGGGTCGAAGCTGAGCGCATAACAGGGCCCGATTCTGCAGGCATGCCTGTTCGGGCGGCTGCTGCCCGGCCGGTCTCCTCAAGCACCCGGTCCGGGCGCTGAGTCTGTTCACGGCATTGCCTGCCTGAAGAAGATCGCGCACGCCGGTTTAAGGCCTTGCGTCAAGAGAGGATACTCGAGTCCGGTGCACGACGATCGCCGCCACAAAGGAGAAGACAGTGGACGTGCAGCCGTGATATGCCGCACGAGACATTGATCTGCGACTTGCGATAATTCACCGCACAAGAAAAAAGGAAACCATGCCGCGACGAAATGATCTGAAGAATATACTCATCATCGGGTCAGGACCCATTGTCATCTCCCAGGCGTGCGAGTTCGACTACTCGGGCGTCCAGGCCTGCAAGGCCCTGAAGGAAGAGGGCTGCCGGGTCGTGCTCATCAACTCGAACCCGGCCACCATCATGACCGATCCGGAGCTCGCTGACAGGACCTACATCGAGCCCATAACGCCCGAGGTGGTGGCCAGGATAATCGAGCTGGAGCGTCCCGACGCCATACTCCCGACCCTGGGCGGCCAGACCGGCCTGAACGTGTCGGTAAAGGTCCACGAGATGGGGGTGCTCGACAGGTACGGCGTAGAGATGATCGGTGCCACACCCGAGGTCATACACAAGGCCGAGGACCGCGAGAAGTTCAGGCATGCCATGGAAAACATCGGCCTGCGCGTCCCGGAGAGCGGGTTTGCCCGGAACATGGACGAGGTGTTTGCCATCGCCCGCCGGATCGGCTTCCCCGTCATCGTCCGGCCCTCGTTCACCCTGGGCGGGATCGGCGGCGGGATCGCCTACAACCCCGAAGAACTCGAGGTCATGGCAAAGGCCGGGCTCGACGCGAGCATGATCACCGAGATCATGCTCGAGGAGTCGGTGATCGGATGGAAGGAGTACGAGCTCGAGGTCATGCGCGACCGGGCGGACAACGTGGTGATCATCTGCTCCATCGAAAACCTCGACCCCATGGGCGTGCACACGGGCGACTCCATCACCGTGGCCCCGGCCCAGACCCTGACCGACGTGGAGTACCAGGATCTGCGCAACGCCGCGGTCGCGGTCATGCGCGAGATCGGCGTTGAGACGGGCGGCTCCAACGTCCAGTTCGCGGTCAACCCGAAGAACGGGGACATCGTGGTGATCGAGATGAACCCCCGGGTGTCGCGCTCGTCGGCCCTGGCGTCAAAGGCAACGGGCTTCCCCATCGCCAAGATCGCTGCCAAGCTGGCCGTGGGCTACACCCTGGACGAGATCCCCAACGACATCACCCGCGAGACCTGTGCCTCGTTCGAGCCGGCCATCGACTACTGCGTGGTCAAGATCCCCCGCTGGACCTTCGAGAAGTTTCCGGAGACCCCTGACCTGCTCACCACCTCGATGAAGTCCGTGGGCGAGACCATGGCCATCGGCCGCACCTTCAAGGAGGCGCTCGGCAAGGCACTCCGCTCGCTCGAGACCGGCAGGTACGGCCTGAACAGCCCGGTCGAGGCAGGCGCCGCCGCAGACCGCAAGGAGATCGTCTCGCGGCTCACCTATCCCAACTCGGCCCGGCTGTTCTGGCTGGCAGAGGCGCTCAGGAGCGGGATGGGCATGGACGAGATACACGCCATGACCGGGATCGACCCCTGGTTTCTTTATCACATAGGCGAGCTGGTGGAGTTCGAGGGCACGCTCAAAAACAGCAAGCCCTCAAAAGAGCTGCTGGAAGAGGCCAAGCGGATGGGCTTTTCCGACCGCTTCCTGGCCGAGGCCTGGGGCATGGGCGAAGACGGGGTGCGGGGGCTGCGTTTCCGCGAGGGAATCGTGCCGGTGTACAAGCTCGTGGACACCTGCGCCGCCGAATTCGAGGCCTATACGCCCTACTACTACTCCACCTACGAGACCGAGACCGAGACAAGGCCGTCCGGGCGGCCCAAGGTGGTGATCATCGGCGGCGGGCCCAACCGGATCGGCCAGGGGATCGAATTCGACTACTGCTGCGTGCACGCCTCGTTCGCGCTGCGCGAGATGGGCTATGAGAGCATCATGATCAACTCCAACCCCGAGACCGTGAGCACGGACTACGACATCTCGGACAAGCTCTACTTCGAGCCGCTCACCCTGGAGGACGTGCTGCACGTGATCAGGGCCGAGAGCCCGGAGGGCGTGATCGTGCAGTTCGGGGGCCAGACCCCGCTCAACCTCGCCCGGGACCTGTGGAACGAGGGCGTGACCATCCTGGGCACCCAGCCCGACGCCATCGACCGGGCCGAGGACCGGGAGCGGTTCAACGAGATCGTGAAGAAGCTCGATCTCAGGCAGCCGCAGAGCGACATCGCCTTCACCGTTGACGAGGCCCTCGCCGCGGCCGATGGGATCGGCTTCCCGGTGCTGGTCAGGCCTTCGTATGTGCTGGGCGGCCGCTCCATGGAGATCATCTACGACGCTCAAGCCCTGAAGACCTTCATCACCGGCGTGTTCAAGCTCTTTCCGGGCAACGCCGTGCTCATCGACCGCTTTCTGGAGGACGCGGTCGAGGTCGACGTGGACGCGGTCTGCGACGGCCAAACCACGGTGATCGGCGGGATCATGGAGCACATCGAGGAGGCGGGCATCCACTCCGGAGACAGCGCGTGCGTGCTGCCGCCCGCGACCCTGCCGGAGAAGATACGGGAGACGATCAGGGAGCAGACCCGGCTGATCGCCAAAGAGATCGGGGTGGTCGGGCTCATGAACATCCAGTACGCCGTCAAGGACGGCGAGGTGTACGTGCTGGAGGTGAACCCCCGGGCGTCGAGGACCGTGCCCTTCGTGAGCAAGGCAATCGGCAGGCCCCTGGCCCGGATCGCCACCAAGGTCATGCTGGGCCGGACGCTTGAAGAGCTCGGTTTCACCGAGCAGGTCGTGCCTGCCCACGTCTCGGTGAAAGAGGCCGTGTTTCCGTTCCAGCGCTTTCCCGACGCGGACGTGGGGCTTGGCCCGGAGATGAAGTCGACGGGCGAGGTTATGGGGGTGGACTTCTCGTTCGGGGCCGCCTTCGCCAAGTCGCAGATCGCGGCCGGCTCGGGCCTTCCGGACTCCGGGACCGTGTTCGTCAGCGTCCACGACATGCACAAGGCCCGGATCACGGAAGTGGCAAAGGGCTTTGCCGGGCTCGGCTTCCGCATCGTCGCCACCCGGGGCACCGCGCGGCACCTGCAGGCGAGCGGCGTTGACGCCGAGGTGGTGCTCAAGGTGAGCGAGGGCCGGCCCAACGTGGTCGACCACATCAAGAACCGCGAGATCCAGTTGATCATCAACACGAGCATCGGCAGAAAACCCTCGCAGGACGCGCACCACATTCGCCGCAGCGCCATCCGCTACAGCGTCCCCTACGCCACGACCGTCGCGGCCTCGCGGGCGAGCCTCGAGGCCGTCAGGTCCCTGCAGGCGGGCGGCTTCGGCGTGTCGTCGCTGCAGGACCTGTATGCACGGCAATAAGACCGTGGCCCGTGGATGCAGCCTGCCGCCGCCCGGGAATGTTTTTTCTGGGTTTATGCCGGAGGTCGGTGCGCGGGGGCTGTTGCCAGGGATTTTTCCCCCTCCGGGAGGTGTCGCGCGGTGTGGTACAGGCGATGATTTCTCAGTATCTGTTGCCGTAAGTGCGCATGCGAAATATCAAGCAGTTTTCAAGAGTTTTTTTTGACTGCATGATTGCGATTACGGGCACGAAGTTTTGGGGAGAGTCGTTATGGAATTTATGTGCAGGCTTGGAGCGTTAACCCGGGGCGTCCGTGGCTTGACGGCCCACAGATCTCTACGGTAGGTGCATATCATGTCGCATAAGAAATCAACCAAGTACATCTTCATCACCGGAGGCGTGCTTTCCTCCCTCGGCAAGGGCCTCGCAGCCGCGTCCATCGGCGCCATTATGGAGGCGCGGGGGCTGACCGTGACCAACATCAAGCTCGACCCCTATATCAACGTCGACCCCGGGACCATGAGCCCGTTTCAGCACGGTGAGGTCTTCGTGACCGACGACGGGGCCGAGACCGACCTCGACCTGGGGCATTACGAGCGCTTCACCTCTTCGCCCCTGTCCGCAAAAAACAATTTCACCACCGGGCAGATCTACGACTCGGTGATCCAGAAGGAGCGCAACGGCGAGTACCTGGGCAAGACCGTCCAGGTGATTCCCCACATCACCAACGAGATCAAGAGCCGCATCGTCGAGGCTGCGGGCGGCTACGACATCGCCATCGTGGAGATCGGGGGGACCGTGGGCGACATCGAGTCGCTCCCCTTTTTGGAGGCGATCAGGCAGTTCGGCTTCGACATGGGCAGGTCGAACGTCCTGTACATCCACCTCACCCTCGTTCCTTACATCCCCACAGCGGGCGAGCTCAAGACCAAGCCCACCCAGCACTCGGTCCAGAAGCTGCGCGAGATCGGCATCCAGCCGCAGATCCTCCTGTGCCGCTCAGAAAAGCGGCTCTCAACCGAGCTCAAGGAAAAGATCGCGCTCTTCTGCAACGTGGAGAAGGACGCGGTCATCAATGCCATCGACGTGGGCAACATCTACCAGGTGCCGGTCGAGTTTCACCGCGAGGGGCTCGACGAGAGGATCGTCGAATATCTGAACATGTGGACCCGCGAGCCCCGGATGCAGGGCTGGGAAAAGCTGATCGAGACCTTCGACAGCCGGACCGCAGTGGTCAACATCGCGGTGGTGGGCAAGTATGTGAAGCTCACCGACTCCTACAAGAGCCTGAACGAGGCCCTGGAGCACGCGGGGCTGTTCAACGGCACCCGGGTGAACCGGGTGTATGTGGACGCCGAGGCCCTGAATTCCGAAGACGACATTTCCCGCCATTTTGAAGACATCCACGGCATCCTGGTGCCGGGCGGGTTTGGAGACCGGGGCATCGAAGGCAAGATCAGGGCCGCCCGGTATGCCAGGACCAGCGGCATCCCCTATTTCGGGATCTGCCTGGGCATGCAGCTCGCGGTGGTCGAGTTTGCCAGGCATGTAAGCAACATCGGGGGAGCCAACAGCACCGAGTTCGATCGGGACACGAAAGACCCGGTCATCGACTATCTCCCGGACCAGAGGCTCATCACGAAAAAGGGCGGAACCATGCGCCTCGGGGCGTACCGCTGCGCTTTGAGCCAGGGCACGAAGGCCATGGCCGCCTACCGGAGCAGCGAGATCTCCGAGCGCCACCGGCACCGCTATGAGTTCAACAACGCCTACGAGAGGCAGCTCTCGGAAAAGGGCCTGATCATCAGCGGCCGCAATCCCGAGACCGGGCTCGTGGAGATCGTCGAGCTCCCGGATCATCCGTGGTTTGTGGGCTGCCAGTTTCACCCCGAGTTCAAGTCGAAGCCCATGCAGCCGCATCCCCTGTTCCGCGATTTCATCAAGGCGGGCTGCACGTACCGCGACAGCAGGGCGGGGTAGGGCTGTAACGCCTCCGGAAACCCCGGCGGGGTCTGTTCAGCCCGCTCGACCGCCCGTACAGAGCGGCAGGGCCATGAACGGTGCAGTCCCGTGCGGCTTGAGCATTTTCACTTTCATCTGGATTTGTCGCGGAAAAAATGATATCGTATTCACAGGTTATTGCCCGGACGCCAGGAATGGCGGCCGGACCTTGTCGATGCATGAAATGAATGAGAGGAGACCATTTTCTATCTTCACGTTCACCTTCTACTGACGGAGTCTGCCCTGATTCCTGCACGGCCCTCACGAGCTCTCCCCCCAGGAGAAAGGTCTTCCGAAAAGAGGAGCATGGTATATTCGTAATTCATAATGTTGCAGCAAAAGTTGCTATATAGCAACTTTTGCTGCAATTATGCAGTAGAGGAAGTTGTTAGCCATAGGGGGCAGTATTTATGCAAGAAGATAGAGAGTATTCTGTATACCCAAGTAATTTAGATATACTATCATCCTTTAGGCAATTTGATGAATACTTGAAGATCAATAAATATAAACCACAAGAACCAAAATCAGACTCACATTCTTTAAGTCTGCAT
The DNA here is from genome assembly GCA_018433775.1 of Deltaproteobacteria bacterium. Taxonomy (GTDB): domain Bacteria; phylum Desulfobacterota; class Desulfomonilia; order UBA1062; family UBA1062; genus Phosphitivorax. The sequence goes on along the minus strand of JAHDQN010000040.1, from coordinate 24,325 downwards.
ATTGGTGAATTCAGAAGACTTCACGCTGAAAATTTTCAGGAGTTCATGCGTTTGCTTGAAACTTATCCCAATGCTTTGCCAATATATGTACATTACTATTGGGGCAAAAATGCATCTCTTGGGTTTTCAACTATAATTAATATTCGCAAGTCAGGTCTTGAAGTATGTGTAAGATCAGATGATCTAGATATTATTAGCTCAATACATGATCATGTAAAATCATTTTTCCAAGCCAGTAATCCCGGCGAAGATGTTTCAGCCAAAGTATCAAAGTATGGGTTAAAGAAGTCTATTTTTTTAGCACATAGGTTTGATGAATACGGAAATGATGTTTCAGGCAAACTCAACACCTTTCTCAGACGTCTCGGATTCGACGTTAAAGAAGGAAGTGGTTATGAAACAAAGAATATACCAGATAAAGTGGCCCAAAAAATACATTCACAAGATATTTTTATCTGTATCTTTACACCCGGAGACACCTCGTGGATTCTTAGTGAGACATCGTATGCTAAAGCCCTTGGTAAATACATAATTATCCTTTGTGACAACCAAATGAATTTGAATAAAGGGATAATTGGAAGTGATTACGAACATTTACCTTTTCCAAAAAATGTGGTTGAAAAATGCTATACAGATCTAATTTATTGTCTTCCGCTGTAATGCCAGATAAAATTATATGGGTAGGCTGGCTAACCCGCAAATGCACCGGACGGCTTTCAGCCGCCGGTGATCTGCACGTTAGGCAGGAGGCATTATGGACTTTATAGCATTGGACTTTGAAACTGCTAATGCTGATATGTCTTCAATCTGCCAAATAGGACTTGCAGTCTTCAAAAATGGATTGTTGCAAGAAGAGTGGAAGACATATATCGATCCAGAGGATTTTTTCGATTGGATGAACATTTCTATACATGGAATCGATGAATCCACAGTAGAAGGCTCTCCCACTCTGCCAGATGCTGCAAGTCGTTTATACAATTACTTAGATGGTAGAATTGTTGTTTGTCATACCCATTTCGATCGAGTGGCTATTCAACAAGCTTGCTTAAAATATGACCTTCGCAATCCTTCATGTACTTGGCTAGATTCTGCTCGCGTAACACGCAGGACATGGGAACAATTTGCATGGAGTGGGTACGGCCTTGCAAATGTATGCAATAACTTAGGATACCAATTTGCGCATCATGACGCCCTTGAAGATGCAAAAGCTGCTGCACATATTCTTTTAGCTGCAATTGCTAAGACGGGCATCGATTTACAAGGTTGGCTAAGACGTGTCGAACAACCAATCGATCCTTCAAGCAGCATTTCAAGAGAAGGTAATCCAGAGGGATATCTCTTTGGTGAGGTCTTAGTTTTCACCGGTGCTCTTGATATTCCACGGCGAGAAGCAGCTGATATGGCTTCAAAAATAGGTTGCACAGTAGCTAACGGGGTTAGGAAGGATACAACTATTTTGGTAGTTGGGGATCAAGATGTAAAAAAACTTGCAGGCCATGACAAAAGCTCCAAACACAGAAAAGCAGAATCGCTGATTAAAAAGGGGCAGTATCTTCGCATAATAAGAGAAAGCGATTTTAAGGAATTAGTAAATTTAACAATTAGTTAAATCGCCTAACCATAGGTTGCAGCCGACGCGCTACGCGCGCGGCTGACCCTTACGTTGGGCATCAAGTCACAAATGTTTTTTATGTGAAAGGAATAATATTTTATGGCTGAGTTAGTAGCAAATTGTCCACGATGTCATGCACAAAAGATTACCTTCGACATTATTGCAGCCCATGTTACGTATGTAAAATATGACTGGCAGCAATGGTATGAATCCTTCTGTAAATGTCGCCATTGTCATCGGGCAACAATATTTGTTCTGTCAGAAAATGTTCACGGTAATTATAAGCTTGTACATGAAAAAGGTTTATTAAGTTTCAAAGGCGCAGTGAACACTTATGTTGATATTGAGGGATTCATAAGCTTAAAAGATACTGCCACAACAGAGCCTCCGGAACACATACCAGATGATGTGGAAAAGGTCTTTCGTGAAGGTGCAACATGTCTAGCTGTTGGATGTAATAATGCTGCTGGTACAATGTTTCGTTTGTGTATTGACATTGTTACAAGGGGAATGCTTCCCGAAGAAGATGCAAATGGCTTAAATAAACGTATTCGTCGTGATTTAGGATTGCGATTACCATGGATGTTTGATCAATGCATACTTCCAGAGAGCTTACGTGATTTATCTGCTTGTGTGCGTGAAGATGGTAACGATGGTGCACATGCAGGGACACTGAAACGAGAGGACGCTGAAGACTTACTTGATTTCACTATTATGCTACTAGAAAGAATATATACCGAGCCAGCAAGGCTTAAACTTGCAAAAGCCAGAAGAGATAGCAGAAGAAGTCAAAAGGAATGAAGCTATATACAGCAATAAAACCCCGCATGTTATAATTAATTACCTTGCATATATGCACGAAAGGCCCAACCAGCCAATGCACCGGACGGCTTTTAGCCGCCGGTGATCGGTACGTTGGATGAAAATAGGTATGTCAATAATAAGTAAAATATTTCGATGGCCATCAAGTATCAGTGAATGGATCATCCCTTTAGGTTTTGCATTTTATATTTTTGTTGACCTTTTCTACCTAATTTTTATTGATTTTGATCCTTTTAGTGCTTCGCACGAAGTTGCACTCATTGAATGGCTTATCCGCGTATTTCGCGATGTTGCACTAACAACAGCGGTAGCAACAATGATTATTGTTGGTATCCGAGATATTCGAAAGAGCGGCTACACCTTAAAGGGACTTATATATTCAGCTGTAGGTGTTTTTATAATCGTATCTTGTTTATTTATGAGTGTCGTTGGATACCAAACATTCAAAAAAATAGCGCCTCACAGGACTCCAGATACAATTCGTGATATCATCGTATCACGCATTAATTCTACAAATGACTCAATTAATACAAAATCAAAAATAAGCAAATTTTATGCGGGAATTTTGTTCTATGAAGATGGTGTTCAATCAAATTACATTACAGAGAGTGGTAATATTGAATTATACATACCCACAAACAAAGAACTAGAACAAAGAGAAGCTCTATTGAAATCTAGAGAGTTAAGCAAATGGGGGATGAGGTCTTTCTACCTGTCAATATACTTTTGGATAGCAGTTTTGATTATGAGTTCATTATTAGGATTTATTCTGCCTGTCCCTCAAACATGCAAGAGATCATCCAACCAAGGCATCCAGGCGGACGCGGCGGAGCCGCGCCGCTGATGCCCACGTTGGGAATAAAAGATGAAGCCAAGAGAACAAATACAGCGAGCTCACGAGGATGCGGTTATTAATAGCTTCCTTGCCTGGTATAATTCAAAGAATACAACTAATTTTATTGTCATCGAAAAACCTGATCCCCCTGATGCAATAGCAAAAGATGGTGATAAACTTATTTGGATTGAACATGCTGACATTTATAGAAGTTATGAAGAAGCCCAGGAAGAGCGGTCCTTTGTCACTCCTGGCGAAAAGCCATATATAAGAAAAGAACACCCAATTTTCAGTCCAGATGAGAGAACTGCTATTGCATTTATAACCACTCTACACAAAAAAATATCCAAGGTTTCATATGAGGAATGGCATATTAAGTATGGCCAAGGTTTTTTGATCCTTACTGAAAGAGATCCTTTATTTAGCCAATCTACATGGGATTGCATCAATGAGCATTTGGATTCAACTTCTTTCATTAACAATACAGGCTTTTTTAAAAGTGTTTTCTTAGGCTATCGTTGTATGAATGGTCTTGATTTTATTGAAGTGGTCTTGAAAAATTCCCAACAAATCAATGCACCTGACGCGGCAAAGCCGCGCAGGTGATCTCTGTCGTTGGGCTAAAAACTATATAAAACTGATGTGAACGCTGGAGGTATATTATGGCACTGAAGAAGTGCAAGGAATGTGGTAATGAAGTCAGCACAAAAGCGGACAAATGTCCTCACTGTGGCGCAAAAGTGAAAGGTAACATTGGTTGCCTCGGATTGATAGGGATCTTTATTTTGATCGGTATGTTCGGCAGTTTTTTGGGCGAATCAAATAAGTCAAGCAATAATTCATCTACATCAAGCGAAAGCGCTCCGGCAAAACCAAAAACAGCGGAAGAAATTCGTACAGAAAGACTTCTAGGTGCTTTTAGCGCTTGGGATGGATCACACAGGGGATTGGAAAAATTGATAAAGAAGACAATTAACGACCCTGATTCCTATAAACATGAAGAAACTGTTTATACGGACAAGGGGGATTATCTAATCGTAAAGACAACCTTTCGAGGCAAAAATGCATTTGGCGGCGTAGTCAAGAATTGGGTCATAGCAAAAGCCGATTTAGATGGAAACATCCTTGAAGTAATTTCTCAAGGACCTTAATGAGTTACAAATATTGCCCAACCAACGGTTGCACGCGGACTGCTTGGGCCGCACTTCCGTGGTTACTTGTCAGTCCAACTTGGCCCAAGCAGCCGGTGAGCCGAGTCGTTGGGCTTTCATATTATGGAGGAACTATGAGTAGATACATTATCAATTCGATCATGATGCTATTTATTATATTTTCATTCAGTTCTTGTGCATCTAACACACCCCAAATTCCAATAGATAATCAAGATAACATAAGCGATAGAATTAATAATTCGGGTTGGATGAATTTCAGCAAAATAAATATACAATTGGGCTCTGATAGCGAATCTTACGATATCATCAAATTTAATATTTTTGAAAATAATGATTTCAAAGTAGATATAGAGAATCAGACTGTTGATGGAACAATCCTGATGATAAGTGGTAAATATATGCTTGTAAAAAATATGGATTTAACTCCCGGGTATGAAATTGATACACTGGACTATACCGTATTAATGATGCAGGCTGCTATTCAAATGCTCTATTACTCCTTTCCAAATGGTCCGCCAAAACAACCAACGACTTATTCTATAAATGTTGTTAATAAAAAAGATTCGATCTATGTTCATACAATGAGTGCACATGGGGAGTGGAAAGCTCCTTGGAAAATAAAAGGGGATCTCTCTTGTATAGACCCAAATCACTTATCGTTTAATCTCTCTACAAAATTCAAAAACATGGATCCTCTTCAAATATCCGGTGAATGGATATCAGAAACAAAACAACCTTCATTTCCGGATGAAACCCTTCTAGATGGCTGGCAGGTACATATAATAGGAGTCCAACATAGAGTATATGACAAGAACGGTAATCTTATTAAAGAAGAGGGACCTCGATACCCTTCTAAAGAATGTAAAACATTTGGTGATTTAAGAAACACTCTAATAAAAAAATGATATGAGCCCAACCAAAGCATCCACACAGACGCGGGCTTGCGCCCGCGCTGGTGATGCCTGGTGTTATGATTAAATGGTCGAGACACAAATGAGATATTTAATTCTACTCATTATAGTTATAGAAACACTATCAAGTAATGACATTTAAATATTCCTATCTTGGTGGCATCGTTCTTCTCGTTTTCATATGCTACCTCTGTTTTCTCTTTAGAGGATTATTTGAAATATCTTGCTATAGTGATTTATTTTTTTTCATCTTGTTATTATGCTTATTACTATATGCTGTATATGTTCTTCTATCTGAAATTACATTCAGAGTTATTACAGATTCTGAAGAATTGGTAGTGAAGAATTTATTCATGTCACATATTTTTAAGTGGGAAGATATCTGTGAAATAGGAAGAAGAAAAAGAGGGCTTGGTAATTATCGTTTTTGGATGTTGTATGTTGTAACAAATAAAGAGAGAAAAAGAAAAGATATATGTTATTCTTATATCAACAACATTAATGACCTTATAAATATTCTATACTTTAAAGCGACTAATGCGCAATTTATGACAATTGATGATGCATCAATTATACCCTTTACAAGAAGAGAAATTAAATTACCTTGGGATAGAAATATAGGATGATTGACATCATAACAACAGCATGCAGGCCGACGTGGGCTGCCGCCCGCGCGGCTGATGCTGGGCGTTATACGTCATGAGTTGATATATGGATAATTGGAAGCCAAAGTTAAAATTACTGTCTGTGTTAGCAACTACAAAGGAGCTATTACTTCGATCCAAGAATGAAGGTTGGCCAGACGAAAAGCCAGATGAATTGGCATCAGAAATTGATAAAATCATTTCCCATCTCTTTGATCCAGCGAAGAATAGCCTACCAAAATTTGCTCAAATTCTTTACGCACCAACAGGGCCGATTCAGGAAGTTGCAATGTCCAATGGTTGGCATGAAGCCTATATGGCTTTGTCTGAGGAGTTTGATAGTCTTGAGTATCTTATCAGTGAAGATAAAGCAAAGAACGTATAACCCGCAAATCCAGCCGACGGCCTTCGGCCGCGGCTGATCCGCACGTTGGGCTTTATAAAAAATAAGAGGGAATACTATGGACACAAAAGTTAAAGGGGCATGGATAATCCATCACACAAATAAATTGAACTCTGTCGCCATCAATTCAACTGATTATGAACAGCTGAATTTTGCAGGGAAAAGCGGTATGCTACTTAATGGTATTGCAGCGTCTGAGCAAACTACTTTATCAAAGAATCGTGTCAAGTCACTTGCAAGCGCAGCTGGAATTTCTACCAAACTTGAATTACCTGTAATAATAAATGAACTTAAACGGCAACGATTAATAGACGAGTCATCAACAGAGATAACTGTATTAGGTCTGTCAACTGGTGAAACTTTATCACATACAGCTAGGATTTATGAAGAAGCACACCCCACCCTAACTGAGCAAGCTTCTATCGAGATAGCAGAGTCAGTTTCTGAATGTCCCTTGTCTGAAAAGATAATCACTGAACAAATATCAGATACACTCAAGATTAAATCTTCTGATACAAAAGATATTATTCGTCAATTCAGTGATATTGGATTCGTTGATTCAGAGTCTGTTGGAGATGACAAAATATTTTTCAATGGAAATTTATTCAGGAAAGACAATATTCGAAAGATTAATAGTATTATATCCTCATTATCTTCAGCTGAAGAAAGGAAAATTAGAGAATTACTTACTACACTTGATAGTAAGGGATGTATTAGTATGGAGGAGGCATTAGCGATAACAAGTCAGGAAATTCTTGATAAAATGGTTTCAATTGCTTTTATCGATATTAATACTATTGGTAACGAAATAGGCACCTATATGTTTGTTACTCGTCCATCTGCTTTCAAGAAATTCTCGAATCCAATAGTTGATGATGCCTTTGATTTAGCAAAAGCATTTCTGACTTCATTAACATTTGGAATGACGAAAAGCTCATACTACCGTGGTAGAATAAAAATGATTGAAGCTTTAATGAACAAGTTAATACAAGGATATTGGGTTGGACCTGCAACTGCTATTGGTCAAGATTATAAAATACTTGAATTGAAGGGTGTTATCCAAGTCAGACAAGAAGAAAAAGGCATGTTCTCCATGAGATTATTAAAAAAAGATATAGGGGAACTTGCCTATAAAGTTATTTCAGAAGGAGAAGCAAGTACAAGTAGTATGGCACAATTCCCTTCGGTGTCAGCAACGAAATACATTGGGCCAGAACCGAATCGAACTGTAAAAAGGAAGAAGCAATCAGAACCATTAAAAAAAGGTATTGCAAATCTACTTAATGATTTAAGAACTGGGGGTATTAAATGAGCGCACTAAAAAAAGCAAATAAAGGTGCCATGGCTGAAGAGGCGCTCAGACATTATTTCCTTTCATTAGGGTTCTTTGTAGCTAGAGGCGTAAAATTCCATTTCCAAGGTTATGAGATAACTGACATTGATCTATGGCTGTACAACAAAGAAACAACACTTACGAGAGATATAATTAATGTTGATATTAAGAATAAAAAAACACCCCAAGCTATCGAGAGGATATTCTGGGCTAGGGGGTTACAAAAAATATTAGAATTTAATCGCTGTATTATTGTCACTACGGATAAAAGGAACACTACTCGTGAGTTTGGGGAAATGCACAATGTTACAATTCTTGATGGAAACTTTTTAAATAGGCTGATTACCAACTACTCAGAATCACACGGGCTATTGTCTGAAGAGGAAATAAGTAAGATACTAGATGTACCAAGTTATTCAAATTCAAAATTAAATTGGTTATCAACTTACGAGAAATGCAAAAGGAATTTATTAGATAATTTAAATTTCAATGGTGCAAATAAATATCTTAATGTTATCCATGATTCTTTAGAAGATTACCTAGTGTCTTCTAAAAGATCCGAGGCATCTTTAAGAATATTGTACTTCGCATTATCTTATTTAATGCTTTGTATTGACTATAAAGGCCGTTTATTTTCTTCGCTTAGTGCAGAAGAAAGAAAAATTAATTTAATTGATGGATTCCGATACGGAGAATCTGGTAAACAACGAGCAAATGAAATACTTAAAACAGCAATAACCTTAGCCGAACAAGCAACAAGAGAGAATCTGTTCACACGTAGTTTATTAGAAAAAGAAATAGAAAAAGAATTATCTGCATATCCGGCAGAAGGTTTAGCATCATATTTTTCAAGATCAGATATCCTTAAATTTCTTTTTGACTCATCAAAACAATTTCATTCATTGGCGTTAGCCAAGAATCTTCAAACACCTGATTTAATCGAACCCAACTTGAAAGCTTATATTGGTTTAGTTGTTGATCATTTTAAAATCGATAGGAAAACAATCTTATAGCCCAACAAGAAAATGCAGACGACGCGCTACGCGCGCGGCTGATCAGCACGTTATGCGGCTATGGAGCACGTAAAGAGGAGTAAATATGCCAGCTAATTATCCATCTTGGAATGATAGTATCTACCATACACATTCCAATGCAAAACCGACAAGATGGCGTTATGTAAAGGGAGTGTTAGCAATACGCGTTGAAAATGCCACGTACAGAGGATGTTTACCGTTTAATGGAATTCTCGAACTTGTCAGTGAGCAGCCAGAAAAAGTAAATGGCGAAGATCGTTATCAGGTGTATTGCGCTTGGTTCGGGGTAAAACCTCCGAGTAAGTATCCTCGCATATTAGTTGGTGAGGGTCATTTTGAAATTATCTCTAACTATTCAGGTGAAGTCATTGATAACCTCTCGACTCAAGATTCTAGCTTAAATGAAATCCCAGTCAGAGGAGAATCATTACCTGAAGAAATCGAAAAAACTGATAATCTAATTGAAGGTGCAGTCCGCACAATCTCGATTAACGCATATGAGCGTAACCCAATAGCGCGACGTCAGTGTATTAATCATTACGGAAGCAGTTGCTATATTTGTGGATTCAATTTCGGGGCAATATATGGAGAGACAGCAGAAGGTTATATCCATGTGCATCATTTAAAACAGCTATCTGAGATCGGCAGTGAGTACGTTGTTGATCCGGTTGTTGACTTGCGACCTGTTTGTCCAAACTGCCATGCTGTACTTCATTGTCGTATACCTGCATACACCATTGAAGAGGTGCAGGAATTCATACGTGAACAAAAAAACGCATAACCATTCAATGCACCGGACGGCTTTCAGCCGCCGGTGATCTCTATCGTTAGCCAATATATGTGTATGATGCAATCTAATAGAAGAAAAAATAATCGTTCATGTTTTTTTAAATATATGACTGCATCGACAGCAAAAATTGTCCTTTCTACATGCACACTGAGATGGAGTTCCCCAATTTTATTTAATGACCCTTTTGATGTACCCCGAGAACTCACATTCGGAGTCATGCCAAAAGAAATAGTTGAGGCAGTATCACGCCGATTAACAGTTCTTATGGAATCACCACCAGAAGATACATCGCATTTAATACCTTCAATTCGGTTTGTTATTGACACTATTAAGAATAGCATACCATCTGAAAAGAAGGCTGAATTCATAGAAATATTTAAGAATGCTGCAGCAGCACACAGACCAACTGGCGAAAGCATGGATGCTCTGAGAGATTTATGGCGATCTTGGATACCAGAACTCCGCATCCTTTGTCTTGCAGATAATCCATCTCACATAGCAATGTGGTATCACTATGCTGATCAATACAAGGGGGCTGTGCTTGAGCTTAGGTGCGACGAAGAACTCGATAGTGCATGGCTCACAGCTGAGCCTGTTACCTACTCTAAAGAGAAACCAGAGGTTTATACTGCGGATGGATGGGCGGAAATACTATCGTTGCAGCAAGAGCTTGGTGTTCGAAAAATGTTTCATGTAGCCACCTATTCCAAGGATATTGATTGGAGTTACGAGAACGAATGGCGAATTGTAACATTTAAACGCCCCAACGATATAGGATACTATTCAGACTTCAAATTTAATCCCTTAGAAATCTCAGCCATATATCTTGGTCCATTGATTTCTGATTCTGATAGAAATTCTATAATCTCACTCTCTTCAGAGTATCCCAATAGTAGATTAGTTGAGGTTAAAATTGGCATGTCTCGGGAATTAATTTTCAATGAGATACTGGCTATCCAGGGCATGCAGGCCGACGCGGCAGAGCCGCGCGGCTGATGCCCGCCGATACCCTTAAATATTATGAGAAAAAATAATCTCGCTGTATTTATGCTTGGTATTTTACTCACGGTTTGTGGTTTCTTCCTGTCCAAAACAGATGAATATCCTTTTGTCCTTAGAATAGTATCCCCTGCATATGTAAAAGGATTGCAGGGTATTAAAACGCTTGAAAGTCGTAAGGATCTTAAACCTGGGATGGTAGGATTTAATGAAATAGCTATACCTCTTTCAAAGAGATTGAAAAACAGCGAAACAAACGAAGAAATGAGTGGGTATCAGATAAAGATAATTAGATGGCCGACCTCAATTAGCCAGGGATTTGGATCTTCTGGAGTGAAAACCGTGCGGAAAGTAAAAGCTGAATGTTACGATGGGACGCCAGTAAATACTACTATGGAAAGCCTTACAAAAAATGTTGATAAATTAAAAGCAAGAAATTTGAAATGGTATTCGCTAGGAATATTTTTAATCGGTTTGCTCCTTAGTTTTATTAGTTTTTTCATTGAAAGAAAACCAAAGGCATAACATTTTGCTGCACACGATTCGGGCAAAATATCGGCCCGAACTGGGTGAGCAAATCGTTAGGTATTGATATGGACAAAGATAGTAATAAAGAAATGAGAAAGATCTTTATTGATTTAACCACTCGTATAAATTTGAATTATATTATTGGCTTCCATAATGAGATAAGGAATCTTTTACGATTAAAATATGCAGGCCTTGAGAGCCAACTTAAAAAAGAGGATCTTAGTACTGATACTAAACGCGAAATAAAAAGACAACTGCAAGATTGTAAGCATTATGATGACTCGCTGGCAGTCAATACATTTCTAATGTTTTATTCTCACACTGAAGAATGCTTATACCATCTTTGCAAAGACGTGTCAGAAAAACCTTCTTCCTCAGGTAGCATTAGTCGTTTCAAGAAACCATTACAGTCACTATGTGTTGACCTCTCTGCAGGGGTTTGGCAATTACTTAAAGATGCGGAGGTTCTAAGAGGTTGTTTACTTCATGCAAATGGCCGTATAAGCCTCTGTAAAAATGTTGAAGATGTTAAAAGATTAATCAAGAAATACAAACCAAAATTGGATATCTCATCAGATAGAGTCAAAATTGATCATTCTTTCTTAGATTATTTTGCAGGTGAGATAGATGCATTTGTCACAAGTACTCTAAAAAAGGCCTAACCAGCGCATTCAGGCCGACGCACTGCCGCGCGCGGCTGATGCGCGCCGTTTATACTTTTAAGGATTCCAAATGGATACTGATAAACCAATTTTAAAAATCAAACGGGCTTGGATAATGACATGGGAATGGATGAGTGATTCTGCCTCATTGGTTGATAGCTTTGCTGGGATAATAAACTATAGGAAATCAGAAAAATATGTAGTTGATCTTGTAGAGTTTCTTTATAATCTCAAAACAGCAAACTTGTCTGAACTTGCTTCATATGCCAAGAATCATAAGAGTGTTCCATATAAAGCTGCAGTTGATTTTAACTTTCATATTGCCTGTGGAGGCCATCCACTTCTGCTCGCTCGCCAAGTAAAAAATATAGAAGTTTTTGTAGATCCGGGCACTAATATCGAGACAATCACTTGGGAGACATTCCCGACATATAGACCTTCAGAATCTGGTCCAGAAAAAGTATCCGAATCAAAGAAGGAGGGTTTAACAAGAATAGTCACTGGTCCTTTATCTTTTGATGATATGTGGGACAGAGTAAAGGGTAAATTCAAAGACATGTATTTAATACAGTCATAAGATTTGTATAACAAAAGGCTGCAGCCGACGCGCTACGCGCGCGGCTGACCCTTCCGTTGGAGGAATATGAAAAATATCATTACGTCAATATTGTTGTTGCTTGTTCTGAGCGTACCAGTCTTTGCTCAACTCACACGTGATCAACTTCCGCCAGAGATGTCTCGCCAAATATCCGATGAGCAGTTAGAGTTAACCAACTGGATGATGTATTATTATAAGAAACCCGTCCCAAATCAGTTCCCCAACTGGCTAAAAAGGGCTAGTGCTGCCGGCATGTTAAAAGAACCTAAGAGACAATTTCCTTTTCTTGGTTTTGAAGCCACAATCTTTGCAATGAATGAAGACAAGATATCTTTATGGATGAAAACGATCGATGCTTTACCCGAAGAAGACCGAAAAAATGTTTTAATGGCTCTGTGGCTCTCCGGAACAAAATCATCACAAGAAGTATTATTGGACAAATCAAGGCAAAGGCTTATACGCGGACAAAATTATTTTAACTTCCAGACCGATGCAACCCCACTTATGCTCGATGACATAGCAAATACTTATGGAGGATATCTTGATATCCAGTGGGGTCGCTTTAGTGCCTCCGGTGATGATAAGCCTGTTAGAAACATAATTTCCGTTTTAGAGTTCGCTCAGTTCATTGGTTCTGGCAAGAAGTTCCCTAGACCAAGCACGGACGAAGAGAAACAAGCTGTCTTAAAAGAAATATATTTTCAGTCTGCTGTATGGTCATTACGAAGTAACTGCAAAATTCATTCTCGAGTTCTTGATTTATGCGAGAAAATTTATGACGAGGGAAACATTGGGCATTTATCGCAACTTGTATTGCGGTCAATCCTTAATAAATTTAAACCAGAAAAGTATAAGGGGTCAAAAACCTCCAACAAATCGCTCAAGCCGATCGCTGCCCCTTGGGCAGCTCCGGCTTAGCTTTGCATTCGCTTTAAATTGAAGATGAAACAGTTATTAAACTATGATATTATCTTATAAAGAGGATTAAAGAAATGACTAGAGAATTCAGCGTAGTTATTGAAAAAGATGAGGATGGGTATTTTGTTGCCACAGTACCATCTTTGCGAGGTTGTCATACCCAAGCTAAATCACTTGATATCCTTATGAAAAGAGTTAAGGAAGCAATTGAACTCTGTCTTGAAGTTGAAGAACCCGCACCAACCGAATTCATCGGTGTCCAACGTGTGGCGGTTAATGCTTGAGTACCCTTCCTGCTCTTACAGGTAATCGCCTCATCAAGGCCCTTAAGAAATTGGGTTTCGAAGTTGTTCGAACAAAAGGTAGCCACCATTTTCTCAAACACCCAGACGGTAGACGAACAGTTGTTCCTTCACATGCAGGTGAGAATATAGGCAGGGGGCTTATGGCTCAAATTATGCGTGATTGTGAAATAACATCAGAAGACCTGAAAAAGATCGTATAAGCGAACAAACAAATCCAGCTGACCCGGCGCAAGCGCCGGGCAGCTGATCTTCATCGTTATGCACGGGGCGATCAGATATCGCAGCATAGAACGCATGATTGCGACATTTGTTTATGGAAGGGCAAAATATGGAGTACAGAGCGGCCGGAACACTTTTGCAGCCTTGGAAGCTGAACTTCAGTGAGTTTGAGAGTCTCGCTTCCATAGCGCAATGCTCCAGAATCATTGGTGTTGGCGAAGGATCTCACTTTGTATCTGAATTCTCCTTGGCTAGGGCAAGTCTCATCCGCTATTTTGTGGAGGGGCACAGATTTAACTCTGTTGGCCTGGAGTGCGGGGCAATTCAGGGTCGTCGGATTTGCGAATGGCTCAATTCCGCAACGGATGCAGATGATCTGAAAAATTTCGTGAACCCATTGACCTTCGCTGTGTATGGGTCGGTGCTGATCTGGCTAAAATCCTATCTCCGAGAAACCAGAAGAAAACTGATCGTGATTGGCATTGATTTACCAAACACATTGAACCCACGCGACGATTTGGAGCAATTGTCTAGGGATATTGAGATCCTCGATCCCATTGTAAAACCGGAAGTGGACGCATTAAGGCAATCCCTGACATCTATCTCCGGTGAGTCCGCCGTTGTCTCATCAACGCAATGGGGGGAACTGGACCCAACTTCTCAGGATAAGGCACTCTCTGGGATTATGCGTCTGAAATTACGACTGATAGGCATGGCCCCGGTTCTTGCCAAACTTCAGGGGAACACGCTGTTTCAAAACGTGTCCGACTGCGTATTGTCGGTTCAATATACGTTGGAAACCCTGCGCATCATGAAGACGCTTTTTGATGGCACTTCTCGTCAGGGCGATACGTCCGTTCGCGAATCATTTATGGCTGGCGTTGTGGAGAAGTGTCTCCAGGAGAACCCAAATTTGAAGATCCTTCTGCTAGCACATAACAACCACATCCAGAAGACCTCGCTTTCCTTTTCCGGTGAACTGACCGCTGTCCCTATGGGGCAACACCTTGCGCATCTTAAAGACTACTATGCCATTGGAGCAACCCATTTGGGGGGTACTGTTCCGGAGATGCAATATCCATCACCCGAGAGCCCACTTGGCTTTTCGGTTGAGGTTGTCCCTGCTGATGAAATTCAAACGGACAGCGTGGAGCAGCGTATCCGTGATGCCGGCGGGATGACGGCCTCATGTGTGGTGCTTGCAGACGACTTGTATGGCACAAAACGAATACGATCCCAAAGTACGTCCGTCGAAACGAATGTGAACGAGGCCTTTGATGCAATCTTCTGCGTTCCAAGCAGCAACAAAGACAAACTGGTTGATCTATAGGGGCCGAAAGTGGAAATGATGATGCATAACAACCGCATCAACTCGGGCTGGCAATTCCGCTGCGCTCCAATGCCAGCCGGTTATGCGGAGCGTTCGGCTTCCAATCAACGGATAGTATAGGATGACTATTTTATCTTTAATTGTTTTTTGTAGCCTCTTCCTTCTCTGCTTGCCTGCTTGGAAGATTTCTCGCCGGAGAGGTAATGAATCACTTTTATTACTTATCCCATCTTTGCCGGCTACCATTGTATGGTTCATTCTAATCACAAATGGAGTCGGTTCACAAAGTTTGGCTAACTCTGTTGAGGTGTTCTTTTTAATTATCATCTCTGCAACGCTCGCTTACATAAAGGTGTTTGTTATTGATCCACGCTATAATAGGAGAATCACATCTACATATTTGTTGGTATTACTGATGATTGCCTGTGCAATTTTCCTTCGAATATTTATGCCTTCCATACCCGAGTAACATTGTTTGTGATTATGTTGGTTGCTATAAAATGGCCGAACAAGCGGTTGCAGACGGACGCGGCGCAAGCGCCGCGCCGCTGATCCGCCACGTTCGGCAGTGATAACATATGAAAATAAGAAAAGCATCCAATTCTGATAAGGAATATATTTCGAGATTACACATTGCATCAATCAGGAAACTATGCGGCAGCTACTATACTCAGCAGCAGTTAAACGCCTGGACCAGTGTTCTTGCTCCCTCAGTTTACGATCAAGCTTTGAAAGAAAAATACTTTTTCGTTGCAGAAGATTCGCAAAAGGATTTGTTGGGGATAGGTATTTTAGATGTTGAAAACACAGAAGTAAGCGCAATTTATATTCATCCTGATGCCGTCGGGAAGGGAGTTGGATCGAAACTTCTTAACGAGCTTGAGAAGATTGCTCGAAACAACGGTATCTTTGAAATCACTGTTCATTCCACACTCAATGCAAAAGGCTTTTATATGGGTCATGGATATTCAGAACAAGAATTGACCTTTCACAATTTGCCGAATGGATCAAAGCTTGAGTGTATCAGAATGCTTAAAATTCTACAGAAGGA
Source organism: Deltaproteobacteria bacterium (assembly GCA_018433775.1). Classification (GTDB taxonomy): domain Bacteria; phylum Desulfobacterota; class Desulfomonilia; order UBA1062; family UBA1062; genus Phosphitivorax. The sequence goes on along the minus strand of JAHDQN010000040.1, from coordinate 8,159 downwards.
TGCCGAACAACGGCATTGAGGGCGACGGCAAGAAGCCGCCGCGCCTCATGCCTGGCGTTCGCTGAGGCATGAAGAAGCAAATTAGAGGCGATGTAATGGTAGGTAACTCAAAACCATTTTCTGACTTCCTTAGGGTAGATCTTCATATCCACACAGACAAGAGCAAGGAAACCAAAGAGAACGACTATAAAGGCAAATTCTCTGTCCAAACGTTATATGATAAAATAACAGAGAATAATGTCGGTATCTTCTCCTTAACGGACCACAACATTATCAATGTTGAAGCATACACTGAATATTATGGAACTTACACCGGAGAAGAAGATCCTCTCCTGCTGATCGGAGTCGAACTCGATATTGATGTAGATGGGACTCGATACCACTCGCTCATCATCTTCTGTCATCATGATGTGGAAAACCTGAATAGAATCAGCGACTCCCTTGAGCAGTACTATCAGAAGAAAGGGCATGCGCCGACTGAGCGTCAAATCACATTGGATGACATCGTCACATTATTTCCGTCTGATGACTTCTTCTTTATCCCACACGCCCATAGAGGTTCTAACAGTCTTGTTGATGCATACAGTCACGACATTCCATATGCGCAAAAGATGCTGTTGCTGATGCCCAGTTGTGCTTTGGAGAAGGTAAAGCAAAAAGCTGTAGCGCATTACAATGATTCCTTCGGCAGACAAATGCCAGAAGAACATCGTGGCAGGAACGATATTGCCTACATAAAGTTTTCCGACAATCACAACATCGAAGCGTACCCTCATGTCCACAAAGGAGAAGCTGAGAATCCTTTGCATGAGTTTTACTACGTTAAAGGTAGGAAAAACTACGAAACACTCAGGCAGGCGTTCATTGATCCTGAATCACGTATTAAGTCTGAAGCTGAACTGGCGTCTCTTCCTCGTAATCAAAACTATTTGGAGGGACTAAAGATTTCCGGAAGCGAAAAGATTGAGGACGCGCATCTCCTATTCAGCCCGCACCTAAACGTCATTATCGGAGGGCGTTCCAGTGGAAAAAGTCTACTGATGAGTTTATTCGGCAAGTGTATAGACAGGCTACCTGAAAATGACATTTACGATGATTTGCTCACGACTGCAACTGTACAGACCAAGACTCAGCGGGAAGCATCATACTCAAATGAATCAACATTAGCCGTGGAACCTATATGGATTAAGCAAGGAGATATAATTCGTTACTTCGAGCAGCTTCATCTTGATGAGCTTGCTCACAAAGTTGGCAAGAACCAAGAGAGAGATACAGCGCGTCAGCATCTGATTAACAAGCGAAACGAACTTCAAGGCGAGATTGACAGCTTAGTAGACACCTACAGAAATGCCCATGAGAACCTGAATGAAAGAAGTTTTGTTCTCCATGATCAAACGATTACTGAAAGTTTAAACGATGAGTACACCGTACGATTTGACAAAGAGGAAATCCTTGGCGCGATTGGAGATTCAACTGAATTCCTCAATAAAGCCGAAGAGCAGTTTAAGGTTGCCTTAGAGTCTATCGAGGCTTTGAAGGAAAATGGCTTCATCAAATTCACAGATGAAGAATCTCAACTTATTGAGAACTTTGAGCAGATGATCCAAGGGAAGCAACAGTACTATCGGAACGAAGGACTGCTCTCAAGAAGGCGAAAAGTTTTTATCGATAGGGTTGAAAATACTCTTGAAACCAAGAATCGCGAAATAGGAAATGCTGCGGAAGATAAAGCCACTGCAATCCGGACAATCCGCTCTATTGCCACTGGAGTAAAAGACAGGCTTAAATCTGCGGCCAACCTTTTCCATGTAAGTGAACACATTAGCAACTTGTCATGCCATGAGACGGAGGAGTTCGATCTCCATGGAGATACAAAGTTCGTAGTAGAGGCTATATCTGAAACCACACCATGCACCGCCGTACTCGATGCTATTCGCGGTGCTGAGGAAGCAAAAAGTCTTTACCTCAATCTTCTAGGGTTGGTTTCAGGACAAAAGACTGTGAAAAATCTTCGAGGGAATGATCCAGATGTTCTAAGTCGTAAACTGGGTGCTATTTTCTCCCCACTATATGACTGCTACACTAAACCAGAGGAATCATTGAAGTACGGGGACAGTTCAAGCTCAAAGGGAAACAGCCCCGGCTACAACTCTGAAAAGTATTTGGAGATTCTCCTTTCGCAAGCAAACAGCAATCTCGTTTTCATTGACCAGCCAGAAGATAACTTAGGAAACAATTTTATTGCCGAAACCCTCGTTCGCATGATTCGTGAACAAAAGTTTAAAGGACAGGTTTTTCTCGTAACGCATAATCCCGCCATTGTCGTATATGGTGATGCAGAATCTATCATCATAGCCACCAATGATAATCAACGAATTAGCTATCGGCAGATCGTACTGGAAGACCGGCAGGCTCAAAAAGAAGTGTGCCGAATATTGGATGGTGGCGAATACATTTTTGATCGACGAGCAAAGAAATATAACATCAAACGCATTCTAACTGAAGCGGGGCAAGACCATGAGTGAGATATTCTGTAAAGCAACCATGTCGGCTGAAGCCATTGAACTTAATTTGGATGGCAATACTATATCCATTTCTCTGGAAAGAGACATAGATTTCACAAACTTGGTGAAGCATCTAACCATTCTTATTGAACGGGAATCCGGCATAGAAATGGCTTGGACAGAAAGAGAGGAGCCAACAGACAAGGAGAAGGTCGCCAAAGGGGTCATCGATGAAATCATAGAATCCTTCAATCAGGTTATAGATGAAGAGTTTGACGAGAGGGATGAAGAGGGCGATGACATTCCTTTTTAGCCATCAGTAATAGACACAGACCAGCGAACAATAAGCTACAGAGCGACGCCTTCCGGTGCGCCTGAGCTTTGACGTTGGGAAGTGGAAATGGTTATGAACGAATACAAAAAGTACTTATTTTTGAAGTCCGCCATTGAGGATCTCTTTGGCAGTGATGCTTGGTATGCTTTAAAGGAATCCAATCACATTCCAACGTGGCGGAAGTATGGGGTTAAGACATTGAAGGCTGTTGGAGTTGCGATAGCAGCAACCGTTGAAATTTCCGACGATGAATGGTGGCATAATATAGACAAGATATTATCGGAAGGAATCGAAAGAATTAAGAAAGATGATAATATTGATGAAATCATTGCTACTCTTGCTGGAACTTTGATCCGGGTTTCCTTTACTCAGATTGGTCTGATGCCAAACCGGAAAGGTTCAACCAATTCAGGCAGATTAAGCAAAGAGGAATGGCGCCTTAATGCATTCAGGTCAGTAATCTACACCCAAACTAAAGAGCAAAAAGAACATCAATTTTGGAGTAAGCAGCAGAGAAAGATAGGAGTTAGTGCACAGCTAGATCTCCATGATGAATACAAACAAAGCAAAGCCAATATTCCGTACTCTGAATGGTGTAAAAATGTGAAGAAAGCCTAACCAAAGGCTGCAGCCGACGCGCTTCGCGCGCGGCTGACCCTTACGTTCGCCTTCAAATGACTTGACATTGATTGCCTTATGGCGTACGATATATCGTACGTAAAGGAGGCTCATAATTATGACTACTCTGACAGCAACGGAAGCAAGAAAGCGTTTGTATAGTCTTGTGGATGAAGTGAAGGAATCCCATGAGCCGGTTCAGATTGTTGGCAAGAGAAGCTCAGCGGTCCTTATTTCTGAGGACGATTGGCGAGCGATCCAGGAAACTTTGTATCTCACTTCCATTCCCGGTATGCGTGAATCTATCCAGGAAGGACTTGAAACTCCAATAGAGGAGTGTGACGAGGATGTTGACTGGTGACTTGGCGGATAGTCTTTACCAAACAGGCAAAGAAAGACGCCAAGAAGATCGCACATTCCGGGTTAAAGCCTCAGGCAGAACTTCTGCTTGGAATCCTCAAAGAAGATCCTTATCAAACGCCCCCGCCTTTCGAGAAACTACTAGGAGATCTCTCTGGAGCATGCTCCAGAAGAATCAATATTCAGCACCGGATCGTTTATCAAATACTTAATGACATAAAGACAGTAAAAGTTATCCGCATGTGGACGCATTACGAGTAACAGGTGGAAAACAGGCGAACAAATCAATCCAGCTGCCCGGCGCAAACGCCGGGCAGCTGATCTTCATCGTACGCCATGTGAATGGCTCACGAATGAGAGGAGATGATATGGCTGTAAAGCGGATGGACAATGTCGGCATCGTGGTAGAATCTCTCGATGCCGCCATCGCTTTTTTCGCTGAGCTTGGCCTCACACTCGAAGGGCGAGCCATGATCGAGGGAGATTGGGCCGGGCGAGTCACCGGGCTGGGCCTCCAACGCGTCGAGATCGCCATGATGGTCACTCCCGATGGCCACAGCCGGCTCGAACTCTCACGATTTCTCACCCCGCCTGCAGTCGCCGATCATCGGAACGCCCCGGTGAACGCTCTTGGCTACCTACGCGTCATGTTCACCGTGGACGACATCGAAGAGACACTCGTCAGGCTCCGCAGGAGTGGTGCGCAGCTCGTCGGCGAAGTGGTCCAGTACGAGGACTCGTATCGGCTCTGCTACATCCGCGGACCTGAAGGACTTCTCATCGGGCTCGCCGAGCAGCTCGGGTAAAGCCTTCCCATATAGGCGCAGAAGAGCACTTGCCTTGCTGCAAGCGAACGACCATTGGGATACTTTCATAGCGTATAACAACCGGTTGCTGCGGGCGGTCCGCTGCGCGGCCCGCCGCTGATCTGCACGCTGGCAGTAACGCCATTATAAATCTTGACGAACGGTCTCATTATGGTACCATTTAAAGACCGGAGGTGCTGGAATGAACTTATCAGAAGACATAAAACCTATTACCTATCTAAAATCCAGAGCCGCAGATTTACTCAAACAAATAAATGAAACTCACAGGCCGGTTGTAATCACTCAAAATGGAGAACCAAAAGCTGTTCTTCAGGACCCTGAGAGTTATGAGAATATGAGGAATGCGATTGGCATTTTGAAGCTGATCTCGCAAGGCGAGGAAGATATCAAAACCGGGAAGTCAAAGTCTCAAGACGATGTTTTTGCGAATATTGAGAATATCCTGAAAGAAAGAATGAAATGAAAAGAACATATGAGATCATATGGTCTGAGACATCAGAGAAGGATCTCATAAGCATCATAGAATATATTGCTCAAGACAGACCATCGATTGCCTATGACACGTTTAAGGATATTAAGGAAAAGGCATCATGTCTTTATTCCATTCCTGATAGAGGACGCATAGTACCTGAACTTCAAGAACAAGGAATCACCCAATATCGTGAGTTGATCGTATCTCCTTGGAGAATCATATATAGAATATCAGAGAAGAGTGTATATGTTGTATCTGTCTTAGATTCACGGCAGAACGTTGAGGACATTCTCTTAAAAAGATTGATCGGATCCATGCTGTAACACTGCCAACAAATCAACGCACCTGACGCGGCAAAGCCGCGCAGGTGATCTCTGTCGTTGGCTAGAGACAATTTCATGAGCATAAAAAGCACAATTGACATCGACAAGAGACTGAAGGGGAATAATGTTCTCAGATGCGCTCAGGCTTCCTTCAGACCGTCCCTCACGAGACAGCCCTTGCCGTCGGCTGGTAGTTGCTTCCGTCCTTACCTCGGACTTCTCGGGTACTCCTACAGGGGACTTTCACCCCTTCAATCCATGCCCATGCCGGGCGAACACCAAGCGTCCAACCCGGCGCGTGCCGCTGCGCGGCCCACGCTGGTTAACTCTGCTTCAGGCAGTGACTGAATCTATTCACGCCTGAAAGGGGATTTTCATAATGGATATTCCACGGATCTTCAACATCACCGAAAGTGCTCATCGCATCCATAACCCGTTCACACCCGAAAAGCTTGCCACTCTCGGCGCGGCGCTGCGTCTTGAAACGGGAACCCGAGTGCTCGACCTCGGCAGCGGTTCGGGGGAGATGCTGTGCACCTGGGCACGCGATTACGGAGTCATCGGCACCGGCATCGACATGAGCCAGTTGTTCACCGAGCAAGCGAAACTCCGCGCTGAAGAACTCGGCGTCGCCGATCAAGTCAAGTTCATCCATGGCGATGCTGCCGGCTTCGTCTCTGACGAGAAGGCCGGTGTGGCGGCCTGTCTCGGTGCCACGTGGATCGGCGGGGGCGTCAGCGGAACTATCGAGCTCCTGGCGCAGAGCCTCCTCACTGGAGGGATCATCCTCATCGGCGAGCCCTACTGGCGGCAGTTACCTCCGACGGAGGATGTTGCCAAAGGGTGTCTTGCCCACTCGATCTCCGACTTTCTCATGCTTCCGGAACTCCTCGCGTTTTTCGGTCACATTGGCTACGACGTCGTTGAAATGGTTCTGGCTGACCAAGATGGTTGGGATAGATACGAAGCTGCCAAATGGCTCACCATGCGCCGATGGCTTGAAGCCAATCCCGGCGACGAGCTCGCGAAAGATGTTCGAGCCGAGCTTACTTCGGAACCCGGGCGCTACGCCGCTTACACGCGTGAATACCTGGGCTGGGGCGTGTTCGCGCTGATGACGCGGTGATGAGGAAAGCAGCACCTGCGATGGCGATCTCGGGATAGGTGTGTACGGATATGGAAAATCAGCCGGACTCGAGGAGAATCGGGATGGTTTTGGCAGAAAAATGAGCCTCTTTACTTGATATGTTGATGGAAAAATACCAGTCAACCCCAGTAAACGCTCTTTGCCGGATTACGCAAAGGTGTCTCCTGGCAGATGCAGCGAAAATAAATCCTTCCTTTTTTCCCACGGCTTTGTCATCACCCTGAAGCGTAAACACGCCCGGGCGTTTGAGACCGTGAGAGGGGAAGATACCGGGAAAAAACGAGTTGGCGTCCAAGGCCCGGAATTCCATGGACACCTTATCTCATTGGGATAGATTCGTGTGAATATCGAGGCAAAGTGCCCCGGGATTTTCCGGCGGTCTTTTTTCTGGTCATGTGATACGTGAGATGGTGCCTGTCCGGCTCGAAGGACAAGGCATACCCGAGGATGAGGTGATTGGCGATGAACGGAAGAAACCGCACTGATATCAGGCCGGGATTGCGCGTGCGGATAGTGCAGAAGCAGGACCAGCCGACCTCGAGGCTGACCGAGGGGATAGTAAGGGATATCCTGACGAACTCTCCGACCCATCCGCACGGGATCAAGGTGCGCCTGGTAAGCGGCGAAGTGGGGCGTGTGAAGGAGATCCTTGCCGGGTGATCCAGGCCTTCTGACGCTGCTCCGTCATTTCCCGGGGGATGAACAATCCGGGTTGAGGTGGGGATATCTTACAACCGGGAAAAGAGGGGAGACCCGGAGAAATTGAGGAAACAGCCTCCCCTTTTTTGTTCTCACGCCTCCTTCAGGCTTTCGTCGAGCTTGTCGAGTGATTCGCTCCAACCCTGCTTCATATCGTCACGGTCCGTGTCGCTGATCCTCTCGGTGCCTGAATGTTTGAGGGTGAGCTTCGTCTTTCCGCCATCTTCGTCCAGGGTCACCGTCACCAGCATTTCGAGCGGCCAGTCTCCGCCCATCCCATAATACGACGCCGGGACGACGTTGCCCTGCTCGTCCGCAAAGGAGTCGGTCATGACGATCCGCTCCGGCTCTCTGATTTCACGGTATTTGCCCGTGCTCCAGAATTCCTTGCCGTCAGGTGAGCGCATGCTGTTGAGATACTCTCCTCCCACGCGGGGGTCTATCCTGCATGCAGGTGAAGTGAAGCCTTTCGGCCCCCACCAGCGTGTCAGATAGTTGCAGTCCGTCCAGGCCTTGAACACTCGCTCGCGCGGCGCATCGAAGATGCGCGTGATCACAAGCTCCCCCTTCGCAGACTCTCCGGAAGAACCCATTCCCTTTGCCATGTCTTCTCTCCTTTCTCCTCATTTCGCGCACATGAATTTTTCAGCGGTTCAAGAGCTTTTCTCCAGGCAGCGGCATCGCTGCATCCGACCGGCCGTGTGCGATCAGGCCGGTCCATTATCAGTGAACCATATATCCTGAGTTCCCGAGTTATTGTAACGAGGCAGGGGTGGTGAGGCCCAGTTTGACATAGAGATCCATCTGGCGTTTCGTAATTTCGCCGACCTGCCGTTGCTGACCTGGTACCTCAAAGCATTCAATGACATCGAGCT